>CAZCQL010000049.1:0-38809 GCA_964500835.1 uncultured Bacteroides sp. | reverse complement strand
GTGTGAGAGCTTCTCCCTGTCAGTGTTTGCTGACGGGGCGAGCTACTCGATTAGGAATCGTGCTTCATTTTATCTTTTTGATATCCATTCTACTATTGAATAGATATGCAATATGAATCTCGAATTCCTTTATTTCATAGAAAATTGTGGTTTGCTTGCTAAGTACAGCTTTCCTTAGCCTGGGTTGGAAATCTGAAACTGGGAACAACTTAGGATTCATTACAATTAAATCAAGTTGACGAGATAACTTATTCTTAAATGCAACTTCTTCCTTTTCAGACCATTCTGATTCTAGGTAAGAAATGATCCCCTTCAGATTATCTAGGGATTCATCTGACCAGAATAGTTTATAATCCATATTTCTTCCTGACTTGATCGTGTGGTGTAACTTTCCCTGCATCGATATCACGAAGACCTCTTTCTATTCCTCGCTTCTGCTCACTAGAAAGCTCTTGCCACCAGTCGCTACCTGTTTCGCTGGAGTCCTTGACAATCTTCAGATAAGAAATCGTATCATCATCATCCAGATGGGTAAGCCACTCGATCAATTCTAGTTTTAATGCTTCATGTCCCATAGCAAAGGCTTTTCTCAAAGTTACGAAATATCCAATATTATAGAGATTCTAGCATGATTCCTAATGCAGCGCTAAACGAAGTTCCGTTCTGAGGGCGGGGCAGGGGAAAGCCTGTTTCCCTGACCAGGAGGAGCCCGCAAGGACGGGACCAAATTGCGTTTAACGTCTTGTTGAACTAAACCCCGGGATCTCTCCCGGGGTAGAATTTTGTGCAATTTTATAGTGCTAACTTAAAATTGTACAATATGGCTAAAATTAAAAAAAACAATCGTCCTGGGAGCAAACATTAGCTCACGATTTTGAGAAGATGCGTCACCGGATGGTGATCGAGAACCTCTCTCCAAGAACCATCCGTAGTTACATGCACTATCCTCTGAAACTGGCAGAGTATTTCAATGCTGTTCCACAAGATCTTACCACCGATGAGATTTATGCTTTTCTTGTCTATCTGAAAGAGGACAGGGGATTGAGTCGCAGTACCATGCGTATCGCGGTAAGTGGTATCAGATATTTCTTTCAGCACATATTAAAACGCTCATCCATTATCGATGATGTACCTTATCCTAAGAAGGAAAAATACCTGCCTGAGATCCTGTCAGGCAAGGAAGTCAAACGCTTGTTCGTACTGACCGAAAACATCAAGCACAGAGCACTGTTGATGCTGGCATATTCAGCGGGTCTGCGTCGCGGTGAGATTATCGGACTACGTCTTGTTGATATTGACCGCAAGAACATGCAGTTGAACATTCGTAAAGGCAAGGGCAATAAAGATCGCAAAGCCATTTTATCAAGGTACTTATTGGGAGTACTGGAGCAATACTACCAGTCCTACCATCCCGAAGTCTACCTTTTCAACGGAAGAAAAAAGTCGGAGCCAATCAGTGAGGGAGCGGTAAACTGGACTTTTCGTCATGCCATTAAACGGACAGGGATCAAAAAGGATCTGTCTTTGCACAGCCTCAGGCACTCATTTGCTTCTCACCTGTTGAGCATGGGAGGACATCTGTGGCATTGCCACGAGTGTGGCCATGAACACATCAGCTACAACGCATGCCGTAACAGGCACTGTCCAAAATGCAACGGACTTAGAAGAATACAATGGGTCCAGGCACGTAAAGCCGAAGCGATGCCTGGAGGATATGCTCATATTGTATTCACCTTACCACACGATCTAAACGATTTATGCCGGGAATATCCTCATCAGATGTATACCTTACTGTTCATGGCCGCATGGGAGACGATGGAGACTTTTGCTGCCGACAGAAAACACCTGGGAGCTCGTACTGGTATGGTTGCTGTGTTGCACACCTGGGGACAAAACCTAATGCTGCATCCACATGTTCATTGCCTTGTACCCATGGGTGGACTATCCCGGCAGGGAAAATGGAAACAAGCCCGGAGCAAAGGAAAGTTTCTTTTCCCGGTGAAAGCAATGAGTAAAATCTTTCGTGGTAAATTTACCGATGGTTTATACCGTCTAGATCAAAAGGGTGATATCATGCTCGCCCAACCAATTGATCCGGAGCAAAAACATCTGCATCCGCTCTACCGCCGTAAATGGGTGGTATTTGCCAAAAGACCCGTTGCTGGGAACGAAAAGGCCATTGAATATATCGGAAGGTATGCCCATCGCATTGCCATTGCAAACAGCAGGATCAGGGAGGTAACAGATGAAAAAGTTACTTTTTCATGGGTCGATTACCGCCATTCTAAGACCAGCGATATGCAACTCGACGGGGTGGAGTTCCTCAGACGATTTGTTGAGCACATAATGCCTCAAGGATTTGTGAAAATCAGACATTACGGTATTCTTTCCAACAGGCTGAAGAGCCAGGCTCTTGACGCAGCGTATCGCAATCAAGATCAACAAAGACCGGAGAAACTTCCGGCTATACCATGGTTCGAACTCATTGAAATGTTCTGTGGAAAAGATCCTTTGTTATGTCCAAAATGCAAAAAGGCCAGGCTCAGCATGATAGCTCAATTGCCTCCAAAACGGGCAGGGCCGGATGAGAGCTTCACACTCAATACCGGTTTTTATCGTGTAGCTTAAGGCTTGCATTTTCTCTGCTCACTGCATATCCTGCGGTGTAGGATCTTATTGCCCTTATTCAGTAAAAATAAGCAACAACAAGCCTGATTTTCATAAAACCAGTACCTCAATAGCATAAAAATCAAGAATCTACCTTTCAAAGAACTGTATAACTCAAAAACGAAGAATTGAAAAACCTTGTGAACGATGAGTTGAAAATATGAAAATCCATATGTCCTGAAAAGGGCTAAAGTCCAACACCCAGCAAGAACAATACGGACAATAAAACCTTGACCCAGAATGGGGATTTATACCATATCCGCATTATTCCCGCCTAATTGTTCTAATTATATTTTCTAATCTACCACCAGCTTGTTCTATTGCTTCCTTTATAATCTCGATGCAGTATTTAGTTTGATTAAATAAATCGCCTATAGAAGCTGTAGAGCCATCTTTCATTATAGGTGCTGTTCCAGATACTGCAACTTTATTACCAATCTTAACCGCTCTTGAAAACCCAATCTGAGGCTCTAAAGGTGAATTTGATGGTATTAACTGTCTATCCATTTGAAGCTTATTTGTTCTTAATCGGTAAATCTCATATGTTTTTTAACTTCCTTAACATTTTCTATCGAAGTCAACATCTCTAGCAGTTTAAATGAAACATCTAATCCTGTTGCTGGCCCTGTTGATGTAATAATATTCTTATCAATCACAATATGCTTATCCTGGACATTTGCGCCATAATCTGCAAGCTGTTTCCTTCTAAACCCATCAGATAAATCGTATGTAGTTGCATTTCTACCTTTTAAAACTCCTGATTTTCCAACGGGTATTGCAGCAGCACATACAGCCGCAATTATCTTTCCATTACTATCAAACTCTTGAATCAATTTAAGAAACCGCTCATCAAATACATCTTCATAAAATCCTGCATCTTCAAATCCGCCGGGTATAGCTAATGCATCAAAATCTTGAATACTGATTTTATCAAATTCAATCTCAGGCCGAACATTAAAATTCCATTTGCATTTAATCTCCGGTCTAAGGCCAGTCGTTATCATATCCACTGGTTCTGCTCCTAAAACTCTGCTCCAGCCAATTACATCCGTAAATACACCAGCTTCATATTCTTCAAATCCTTGAGCAAGAAATAATAACACTTTTTTATTTTTCATATCTATTCATAATTTGCAGTTGGTTTCTCAGGCTTGCCTACAACACCCAAATATATGCACCAGTGTTCTTATTTCTCTTATATCTTTTAGTTCTGGTGCACATACACTTCCAGCGTGATTCGTGCATGAACACTTATCCTATTTGTGCAATACTAATCCCAATATCCCTAATTACGGAATTGTGTTTCAGTAGTGTTTCAGTAGAGCGTATATAAAATAAGCGCAAACCCTTACGATTACAGGGAAATGCGCCTATCTGTTGTAGCTCCAACAGGACTCGAACCTGTATCTACGGTTTAGGAAACCGCTATTCTATCCCTTGAACTATGGAGCCGGAATTTGCGGGGACAAATTTAGGTTAATTCTGATTTACCGCCAAATGCTGCCAGATATATGCGGACTTTATGAAATCGCAAAAGTGACTACCCTATTTTTCTAAGGACCTTTAGGAATGTTGGCATTTCATCTGCAGTTTTTTTGTACGGATCTAAAATAGAAACCACAATAGAATTAATGCGTGCAATCAGAGGATTTATTTACAAAATTTACCGGACAGCCAGCCTTTTTTAAAGCACCTCACTAATTTCCCACAGGTAGCTATCGGGATCGCGAAAAAAGCATCTGGTTTCATAATCCCATTGATAAGGTGGAGTTAAAAATTTCGCACCCCGGGATTTTAAGGTTTCATAGGATCCCTGACAATCTTTAACGCGAATGGTGAAAGCCTGGCTGATTCGATTTTCATCTGCAAGTGGTTCAAAATTTACATAGGGCTTATCGTTGGTTGGTCCTCCAGAGGTGACCAGGAGCAACCAGTTTCCAAGAAAGTCAAATACGGCCGATGTTCCCCCGTATTCCCGGAATAGAGTTGCTCCCAGAACATCCCGGTAAAACTCAACTGAGTTTTTAAGGTCCTTGACCACAAGGATGTTTGTCATTTGCATGTCTTCGGTGGGGAATGTTTTCATAGGTACCAGGTTTATTATATAACCTGAGAGTGAACCTAATGTTCCAGGATGAAAAAATACTATTCCTGGACACGATATTTTGTTCCCCTGGGGATCTTATGTTCCCGGGAGGTACATTAAAGATGGATTCCTGTCCAGGAATTGTTAAATTTCTGTTTTTATTAAGTAAGCATTTACAGCAATGAGATTCAGAAATCTGTTTATATGTATTGCTCTGCTCTTTTCAACTGGAGTGCATGGAGGCGATCAGGCTAAAATAAGGGTATTGATTATTGATGGGTACAGCAACCATGACTGGCGGTACACAACCGAGGTGATTTACTCCATTCTATCCTCCACGGATCTGTTCGACATAGATATTGCTACAGCTCCTGAGCGGGATGAACCGGGATTTGACGAATGGAATCCTCCCTTTAAAAACTACGATGTGGTCATTCAGAATACCAACAGCATTGGCAATGAAAACTACTGGCCTTTTACAGCGCAACGGAATTTTGAAAAGTATATGAAAGAAGGCGGGGGAATGTACGTGTATCACTCAGCAAACAATGCTTTTCCAGATTGGGAAGAATACAACAGGATGATAGGATTGGGATGGAGAAGGGCAGATCAGGGTGTAGCCATAGAGATCATCGATGGGGTAATAAAAAGAATACCCAGTGGAGAAGGAAAGGGGACAAGCCATGGTCCTAGATTGGACATAGTGGTTGAAAAATTTACGGAAAATCCAATCAATGCAGGTTACCCGGATAAATGGCTTTCGCCCGATACCAAATTGTACACCTACGCCAGGGGTCCGGCGGAGAATATGCAGGTATTATCATTTTCCAGAGATGCTACTACGGGTATCAACTGGCCCGTCGAATGGGTTATTACGTATGGAGATGGTAGAATTTATAACTCGACCTTTGGGCATATTTGGCATGATGTACGAATGCCTAAAAGTGTTCAATGCGTAGGATTCCAGACCACATTCATTCGGGCACTTCAGTGGTTGGCACACAGGGAAGTGAGACATCAGGTACCTGATAATTTTCCTTCGAAAGATCATTTTGTTCTCAGGCCGATAGATTTAGTACTTAAACCTGCACAGGGGTGGAACCCTTTATTCAATGGAACATCGCTGGAAGGTTGGAAAGTGAATTGTTTGGAGGAAGATACGGGGAAGAACTACTGGCGGGCTGAAAAGGGATACATTGAATGCAATTCCCTTGGAGATAAAAACCATAATTACGTGTGGCTGGCAACGGATGAGGAGTTTTCCGATTTCCACCTGAGATTGAAATTCCAGGTATTTAAATCATCGCCGGGAAATAGCGGTGTTCAGTTTCGAAGCCGTTACGATGACTCAGATACTGCCAGTAATGGAGGATGGCTGAATGGACCCCAGGCTGATATCCATGGACCCAATCCAATGAGGGCCGGATTGATTTATGACGAAACCGATCATGTGAGACGCTGGATTTTTCCTTCACTCCCGGATTGGAACATTGAGGCCGATCAGGTTCCAAAATCCGCACAACAGACTCAATTAATTTATGCGGACTCGGATCCGGATGCCTGGAATACCATGGAAATCATCTGTGAAGGGATGAAGGTAAAAACGTTTGTGAATGGATTGAGGATAGTTGATTTTGATGCGGATGGCATTCTGAATGACACACTGCATCGGGACAGGAATGTGGGAACACGAGGTATCATCGCTCTGCAGCTCCACCGGAATGATGAAACCTTGATCAGGTTTAAGGAACTGCTTATTAAAAACTTTTAACAGCTGCTATGGAATGCCAGAAGCACCTTTTCCAGTTACCGGGTGATATTCATTACCTGAATTGTGCATACATGTCCCCCCTATTAAAATCTGTAGAGGAAAAGGGGATAGAGGGTATGCGAAAAAAAAGAAATCCCATTTCAATAAAACCGGCTGACTTTTTTACTGAGGTGAGCGACTTACGTCCAAAATTTGGAAGGATGATTAATTGTCCGGCTTCTCAGGTAGCCGTTATGCCTTCTGTTTCGTATGGCATGAACAGCGTCATAAGAAATATTCCTTTTTCCAAGGGGAAGCATGCCTTAACTATTTCGGAAGAATTCCCGAGCTGCTATTATACTGCACAGAGGTGGTGCAAACAGAATGAGGCGGAACTCAGGGTTGTTGCAAGAAGGGATGATATTCCCCGGAAAGGGAAGGACTGGAATGAGAGGATTCTTAAAGCCATTACTAAAGACACAGCCCTCCTTGTGATGTCTTCGGTGCATTGGATGAATGGGACAAAGTTTGACCTGGAGAAGATTGGTTCCCGCTGCAGGGAGGTGGGAGCAAAGTTTATGATTGACGGATCGCAGTCCGTTGGGGCCCTGCCAATAGATGTTCAGAAATACAAGATCGACGCACTCATCTGTGCCGCATATAAATGGCTGATGGGTCCTTATTCCACGGCACTGGCTTATATCCATGAAGATTTTAATGAGGGGATTCCCCTGGAGGAATCCTGGATGACGCGGACTAATGCCGAACGTTTTGACGCGCTTACCAATTATGAAGAAGGCTATAAGCCCGGAGCAACCAGGTTTGACGTGGGTCAGAGCAGCAACTTCATATCAGTCCCCATGCTGAATGAGGCCCTGGAGCAACTACTAAACTGGGGAGTCAGGGAGATTCAGGAGTATTGTGGCTCGCTTGCCAAACCCCTGATCAATTACTTTCTGGAAAGGAATGTTCAGGTGGACGATGAGGTCTACAGAGCCAACCACCTGATGGGGCTCGCTTTGCCTGAAGGAATGGATGGAAGGGTCCTTGTCGATGAGCTTCAGCGCCGGAATGTATTCGTTTCACTGCGAGGAACAAACATCCGAATATCCATCAATGTTTTCAATACGGTTGAAGATATAGATGAATTAATTGCTGCTCTGAAATAAAATACGTTATCCAAATTGTGGCTATTCTTCCCGAAGGTACGGATGGAATATTATCCTTCCTGCTACAAAGGTCGTGGGAATCACTACAGCTACAACTAAGCTTTAAAGAGGATACCACCCTTCACCGGTGTATTTATTGCTTAGATTTTATTTTCAGTTATTTTATTTGGTAGCGTTGGAGTAATCTTCCCGGGTATCAATATCCACCAATATTCCAGGTTCATCGACATCCACTTCAAGGACATCTTCCGGAAACAGGTGCATGAGTGATCTCAAACCCTTTTCAAGATCCAGCTTAAATATATCTCTTCTGTACTTCAAATCGATAAGCAGAGGATGACCACGCCGATGGTCGTGAACGGGGATTACAATTCCCATGAGATCGCCATTATACGCATCAATTATGGTATTTGAGATGGAGGGCGGGATATTGGGCTGGTCGCCCAGATAAATAAGGGCAGCGTTGGCATCTTCGGGGAGGGCTTCGAAACCGCGCATCACCGAAGAGAGCATTCCCTCTTCCGGGTGTTCATTCTGACAAAATTTTACCGGTTTTTTGCCGATGGCTTTTTTAATCTCCTCCCCATCGGCCCCAAGCACTACCATGACATGATCTATTTTTGAACCCAAAATGTTGTCAATCACTGTTTCGATCATGGTACCGTGGCTGTATGGCAGCAATAATTTCTGTGTCCCCATGCGAGTGGAAAATCCTGCTGCGAGTATGATCGCCCAGTTATCCTGCATTATTCTTGTTATTCTGATGGCGAACACTTACCAGCTGCGCAGCTATACTTATGGCAATTTCCTGAACAGTTACAGATCCGATGGGCAATCCAATGGGTGCGTGGACGCGTGACCATTCTTCTTTTGTAGCCCATCCTTCACTCACAAAACGTTTTTTCATAAGCCCGACCTTGCGGTAGCTTCCAATCATTCCCAAATAAGCGGATGTTGAGCCTATGCAGGGTTTCAAAGCTTCGGCATCATGGTTGTGCCCGCGGGAAACCAGTACAATGTAGGTGTCGGGTCCGATGACCTGTTCGCTCATAGCCATTCCAATATCCTGATTGACAAGATGATCTGCATCAGGAATGTTTTCCTGGTTAGCAAATTCTGGCCGGTCATCAATAACTGTTATTTCGAAATCCAACAACCGTCCTATATGAGCAAGGGCTTTCCCAATATGACCAGCACCTACAATTACAAGGTGTGGTAATGATCCAAGTGGTTCAAAAAAAATCATATCAAAAGGTACCTGAATCGTTTTAGGAAGTTCCAGTTCAGAGAAGCCTCCAACAGCAGGACCTCTCAAATGGACGGATATGGCATCCTTTATTATTGGATCAAATCCCGAAGGAAGGGTATCCTGATTCTCTTCTATAACCCAATAACGATTTATATTCCTTCCATTTTGATATTCCGCACTTACGGTGGTCATCAGGTAGCCTCCCCGACGGAGGGAATGCGATTGCTCCATCTCCTCCAGCGCTTTCAGATTTGCACCGGGATTGGCATCGATAAGCACCACTTCTTCACCACCGCAGATGGATCCTTCGTCACTTTGATCGGTATTCAGATTAAAATAATAGTGATCGGATACTCCGCTGATTAAAACGCTCCTGGCAATGTGGTGTACCTCACCTTCCAGGCTTCCGCCACCAACCGTTCCGGCAATGAGGCCTTCCTCACTAAATAAGGCTGAACTGCCTGGTTTCTGTGGGGTAGATCCCGAGGTTCGGACTACGGTGGCAAGAACAATTCTTGATCCCGATCTCAATTGCTCAAGGACGTTGTGATAGATATTATTCATTTGAGTTAGCACTGGTCATTAGCAACGCATTCTTACCTGAAATAGAGGTTATTTAATCGTTCAGTAGCAATATCCCAGATTGGATGTGAAGGTTATATTTTTCATGTCGATTGTGAGTTTGGGTATATAAATATAAGATATTAATTGACTTAATTCATTCGAATTAGTAACTTGTATGCAACAAATTTCCTTAATCTATTGTGTCATGGATAATCACTATTTATGCCCGCACTGTAGGGGACATTTGAAGGTTGGGGACCATATAATTTTCAAAATTCGGAATACAAGAAGAGAGAAAGGATTGCTTCTGTTACATCCCGATGTTGGAGAGTATTCCAGCATAAAGCATCCGCAGCTTCATTTTCAGGAAGGAGAACGGATAGATTTTTTTTGTCCGATCTGTTTGCAGACGTTGGATGCAGCCATTGATGAGAACCTGGTTCATGTACTTATGATCGATTCTCAGCATACCGAGCATGAAATCTATTTTTCTCGTATTGCCGGCGAGCAGAGCACCTACAAGGTTTCTGAGGGGAATGTGACAGAGACAGGAGAGCATTCCTACCGGTATACCCAATTTAAAATGTCGGATGAATTCATCCAATACCTGCAGAGTTAATTACGAATAACAAATTTGCTTTTTCATTGTTATTTCTATTAAATTAATTCGATGGAGATAATTGATGGAAGTGGTTCTGTATTAAAAGTAGAATCATTGGGATTTCCCTGGCAAACCCAGGATCCTTTTTTATTCTGTGTGTATCATGCAGATGCATATCCGAAAGGTAACGAGAAATTCGGTCCCGACACTTCACTCGCTGGCAGGAGTATAGGGAATGATTTTGTGCTTAAGGATGGATGGAGAATGTACCATGGCAGGGATATTCCTGGATTTCCTGTGCACCCGCACCGCGGGTTTGAAACAGTCACCGTGGTTCGCAAAGGAATTGTGGATCATTCCGATTCGTTTGGTGGGGCAGGTCGTTACGGGCATGGAGATGTCCAATGGATGACAGCAGGGAAAGGAATTCAACATGCCGAAATGTTTCCATTATTCAATCGGGATAAACCAAATCCGCTGGAATTATTTCAGATCTGGCTTAATCTGCCACGATCCAATAAATTTGTAGAACCCCACTATGCCATGTTGTGGAAGGAAATGATCCCGGAATATATTGAAAGGGATGAGAATGGTCATGAAATCAGGGTTGAAATCCACGCTGGTTCTGTGGGGGGCTTGAAAGCGCCGGCCCCGGCCCCGGATTCCTGGGCAGCAGATCCGGGGAACGAAGTAGCCATCTGGTATTTCAAGATGGATGCTGGTGCTCAGTGGTCTATCCCCCCGGCTTCGGAAGGCATTAACCGCACATTGTATTTCTTTGAAGGCGACGAAATAGAGATCGATAAAAAAACTATTGAGTCGGGGAACCTGGTCATCGTAGCTGCGAATCAGAATCTCAATATATTGAACGGCCGGACAACAGGCCGGTTTTTATTGCTACAGGGCAAACCTATCAACGAACCTGTGGTGAACTATGGTCCCTTTGTTATGAACACACAGGAAGAAATTCAGCAGACCTATCAGGACTTCCAGGAAACCCGTTTCGGGGGATGGCCATGGTCGCGGCATGACCAGGTACACGATCCGTCGAAAGGAAGGTTTGCGGTTCATTCCAATGGAAAAGAGGAACTGCCACCTGCTTAGGCAAAGAGTGTAAGTATTTATCTTTTCTTCCGACAAATCTTTCAGGTTTTGTAAGGGATTGCCACATTAATTGCCTTCATCGGATATTGATTTATTCTATACTCCTGACATTTAATGATGTATGCGGGTTTATTTGAAATATATGTTGAAGGTTCTTTTTCTAACTCTGGGAATCATATGTTTTTCCACTTTCCCCATTCAGTCGCAAACCTGTTGTTCGGGTGGAGTACCTTTATCAGGAAATATTGGATTTGAGGGAACAGACAAAGGAGTGTTTCAATTGGAGGCAAGCTACGATCTCAATTACCTGGCCACTCTTAAGAATGGATCTGATGTATACAACGATGAGACCCGCAGAAGAATAACTCAATCCATCCTTATTAAGTCGGGTTACAGTCTCAACCGCTGGCTGGCAGTTGATGCATTGTTTTCATATGTAGGGCAGGGCAGATCCATCTCTTACCAGGGAACCACAAATCAGGTGAGCACAAATGGCATTGGAGATGCCGTGATTATTACAAAATTTATTTTGTCGAGACTCAACGAATCTGGAACTGAACTGCAGTTTGGAGCTGGACCAAAAATCCCATTTGGTAAATCGAATATGCAGGATGACCGTGGAATTACGCTGAATGCAGATCTTCAACCCGGAAGTGGCTCCTGGGACCTTATCACCTGGGGTTATTTTGTAAGGCAGCTAAAAAGAAGGCCAACTGCATCCATTTCCGCCCGGATAGTAAACAGATTTAATGGTTCAAACATGGAATATCTGGGTAGTGAAACATACCGTTTTGGGAATTCATTTCAAATTTATCTGGGTGGAGGAGATCAGTTTATGGTAGGAAACAGAATCATCTCAGCCTCCATTTCTTTGAGATACAGACAGGCCCGGGCCGACAGGATTAATGGAATAAATCTTGATAATACCGGCGGTCAGTGGATCAATATAATCCCATCCATTGGATGGGGGATCGGCTCAAATAGCCAGATCCAGCTTATCCCGGAGCTCCCGTTATTTAGCAAGGTAGAAGGGATACAACTAACGCCGACTTTTAGACTACAGGTGGGTATTTACCATTCTTTTAGCAGAAAAAAAGCAATTAAATCAAAAACGTATCAATTATGAATCAGAAAATATTTATAGGAATTGCATTCCTAAGTTTGGCACTGTGGGCTTGTGATGAAGGAACTGGAAAAAGTGGTACAGGATCTCCGCCCGGTAACAATAACAATAATAACAACAATAACAATCCGGATTGGTTGATCCCGACTTCAGAGGTGTTCGATGGAGGGCCGGGGAAAGATGGAATTCCTGCATTAACGGAACCCGAATTTATTACCGCTGCATCCGCCGACTACCTGAGTGAAAATGATTTAGTTCTTGGATTTATAAACGGGCCTCATATAAGGGCCTATCCCCATGACATCCTGGATTGGCATGAAATAATAAATGATCAATTAGGGGATCTGAATATTTCGGTTACCTATTGTCCTTTAACCGGAACAGGCATCGGATGGAACCGGGAACTTGACGGTCAGGTCACCACATTTGGTGTGTCAGGATTGCTTTACAATTCAAACCTGATACCTTATGACCGTGGATCCAACAGCAACTGGTCCCAGATGAGGCTTGATTGCGTTTTTGGCAAAAAGATCGGAACAGAAATAGAGACATTCACCCTGGTGGAAACCACCTGGAAGACCTGGAAAGAAATGTATCCCGCAACAACGGTTGTCTCTACTAATACGGGGTATGACAGGAGTTATGGCCGGTACCCCTATGGGAGCTACAGGACAGATGATCTTTACCTGATCTTTCCGGTTGCTAACAGGGATTCACGGCTTCCAAATAAGGATCGGGTTCATGGAATCGTTGAGGCCGGCAACAGTAAGGTATACCCGCTGACATTATTTGGATCAGAAGTAACTGTCATCAGGGATAGATTTGAAGAAGAGGACTACGTTGTTGTTGGGAACGAAGCGGACAATTTTGCTGTCTCATTTAAGCTGGATGCTCCTGAAGTTTCCTCTCTGGTATTTTCGCCGCTCCAGGATAAATACCCTGTTGTGATGACCGATTCTGAAGGCAACATGTGGGATGTTTTTGGAAACGCTCTCTCAGGACCGCTCGTTGGGACAAGGTTAACCCCTGCCCGTTCCTTTATGGGTTACTGGTTCTCTTTTGCTGCGTTCTATCCTGAAGTCGCCATCTATGAACATCAATAATATTCAAACAGCAACCAGGTTTCAGGATCCAGTATAATTTCTGTTGGTTTGTCAACCGACCGGATACGGAATGTGTGTTCCGGTGCATCCACCATAAATGTTTCTGTTCGTGAACCTCCGAAATCGTATTTCATTTCGATATCAAGGGGAAATTCAAAAATATGCTGCAACTGATGCTGTGTAATGGTTAGTTTAATTTCGCCATCCGCATATTGCCAGTCAGCCGACAAAACAGGATGACCTGGCTGATGGAACCATTGAAAAAAAAATGATGTAAAATCTTTTCCAGATACAGCCTGTACCACCTGCCGGAAATCTTTGGTAAGTGCATTCCCGAATTTATATTCTTCATAGAACGAACGAACACTTTGCCGGAAAAGATCATCTCCCAGTTCCCGCCGTAACATATGAAGCACCCATCCGGCCTTTTCATAGCTGTTATTGTTGAGCAGTCGGATGGATACCCCGAGGGTGGTATCAATAATCGGAGCGTATCTCCTCCTTGAAAATTTTAATACCTGATCCTTTTCATCCAGCAGGGAGGCAACAAACGCATCCCTGCCGTGGACATGCTCCAGGTACAGGTCAGCCAGGTAGGTTGCAAATCCTTCACTTATCCAAACATGGTACCAATTCTGTTCTGAAACCGCATCTCCAAACCATTGATGCGCAATTTCATGTGCGATAAGAGTCTCAAGGTCTTGTTTACCGGTAACCTTGTTTTCGCCATAGAATATACAACTGGCGTTTTCCATGCCTCCAAAAACGGTTTTTGATTGCACGTTGGCTAACTTTGAATATGGGTAGGGTGCTATATACCATTCGAAATAATCAAGAGGCAGAATGGCGTTGCTGAAGTCTCGAAATCCTTCCTCCTTGTTTTGTGGATAGACCCATGTGGATACAGGAACCCCCGAAGCGCTCTCTCTGTATTGTACCGAAAAGGGACTTACTCCAATGACCATTAATTTCGTTGGTATGGGAACCTTGGTTATCCAATCCGATACAATGCGATTGCCAATGATCGATTCCCGAACATTTTCCCCGTTGGAGACAACCCTGTATGCTGCAGGTGCATGGATCTGGAATTCAACAAGAGCCTTGTCCGATGGATGATCAACAACAGGCAGCCAGTGATGCGCTCGGTTTGGCCAATTATCCCCGAAAAATGTACGATCACCATACTTATTTGTCGAGATGATAAGTCCGTCCCCGGGTATGCCCTCGTATTTGATATGGTACCTCCTGATCATTCCTGCTTTGGATCCGGTGGAAGTGATTTCAATTTTATCATCCGCATGTGTATAATCTGCTCCGTGGTTCTCTTCCAATAACTCCCTCACAAGCATTCCCTTCCCATCACCGCTCATATTTTTCAGCTCGAGTGTAAACTGATCCACTTCAGATTTAAAAAGAACTTCAACGACGGCATTTCCACGAATTATATCTGTGGTATCATTCAGATCAATCTCAAATCGATAGGACAGCACATCAATGGATTTATTCCTTTTGAGATGCTCCTGTCCGACCAATGGGTGCAGGATTGCCCCGGAGAAAATTATCAGTATCAGTATGGGTCGAATCATGTGTCTTCCCTCAAAGCAGGCAAGGAAAATCAATGCGCTCACAGGAAGTGCAATTTATAAATATTCTGGCCATACAGAATGTTTTGTATTTTTATGGCATGGGCCACCCTTTTTTTATGGACAAAGGAGGTGCTTCGTCTGATATAAACCAAAAGAGTGCTCTGAAGAGGCGTCAGGATACTAGTATCAGACAGGAATATACCGGTGACATTTGTAATCTGATCGATGATGAACGCACCTTTTAAAAGACAATAGGCATTTTTTCTAAGGAAATCAGTACATTGTTATTGCTAATAACAAGCTTTTGATATGAATGTACTAGTCACCGGTGGTGGTGGTTTTATGGGAATGGCGCTGATCAAGCGATTGATCAAAGAGGGTCATAAGATTACTAGCTTTTCGCGAAGGGAATATCCCCTGCACTGGGCTCTTGGAATTAGCAGCATTCAGGCCGATATTCTGAACCAGGAAGCCATTGAAAAAGCATGTAAGGGGCGCGATGCGGTCTTTCATTTGGCAGCGAAGGTAGGGATCTGGGGTACATATGATGATTATTATTCGACCAATGTAACCGGCACCCTCAATGTCATCAAAGCCTGTCGTAAGCAGGGGGTTAAACGAATTATCTTCACCAGTTCTTCCAGTGTTGTTTTTGATGGGTTGGATCTCGACGGGATTGACGAATCCTACCCATATCCTGAGAACCATGGGTCCAGTTATGCTGCCACAAAAGCCATGGCAGAACGTTTAATTATAGAAGCTAATTCTGAAACACTCAAGACCATCTCTCTCAGACCCCACCTGGTTTGGGGGCCTTATGATGCTCACATTATCCCCGGGATTCTGAAGAGGGCCTCCTCTGGCAGGCTCAGGCGGATAGGCGACCAGGAGCATTTCATTGATACAACCTATATCGATAATATGGTTGATGCTCTACTATTAGCAGTGGATGCCCTCGATTCGAAACCGGAGGCGGCTGGCAGGAATTTCTTCATTACCAATGGGGAACCTGCAAGAGTTTGGGATTTTGTAAATTCCATCATTCAGATCGCAGGGCATGAACCTGTACAGAAGAAAATACCAGAAAAGGCAGCCATATTTGCTGCGGGTTTTGCAGAGAGGTTTAATAAACTATTTAATGCCAACAAGGAGCCTTTTATGACCAGATTTGCCATCAGGGAGCTCTGCACCAACCACTGGTTTGACATCACAAGTGCCAGGGAGATATTAGGCTACACTCCACGTATTAGCTACGCTGAAGGCTTCAAGCATCTCAAAGATTACCTGAAAATTGGAAAAAGGTGAAAACAGATGCTTACTCCTTTGGAATATAGGACAGGTCGGGTCGAAAGTAGCCTAGTTTTTCTTCATACTTGCGCATGAGTTTCCTTTGCTTCATGTATTGTTTTATGCCCTCTTCACCCAACATGTTCATCTCTTTTGCGTTGGTGGTGAAAAAATCAGCCGCATTTTTTCCCTCCGAAACCCAGAATAAAAAGGGTGCCTCGATGCCAATATCAGCGCTAAACGTATTGAAGGGTTGTTTCAGATTATGCGCAGATGAAATCTCTACCCATTCTTTGAAAACTTCTTTCATTTCATCCATTTCCCCTTTTTTCACATAACAAAATCCCCAGAATCGGAAATTATTCTCTTCGTCTGTGGAATCAGCCGCTTCGGGATTAAAAGAGAGGTCTCTGTCCCAAACAAAAGTCCATGCTTTTGTGGATTGGTGGGTCCCTGCGAATGCTTCTTCAATGGCCTTAGATTTTTCAGGAACATCTTTAAAAATCTTCCCAAATTCGTCATACAGCGTATCTACATCAGCGTATTTATCGATGGCAAATACCCAGTAACATGTAAAATCAGAGGTAGTGAACAACCATACCGGTTTTGGAAAATGTTGTTCAGCAAAGAGTTCCATCTGAAGTTTGGTGGCCTTTTCGTAGTTGCCAACCTCAGAAGGGAAAACAGCATCTTCCCAAACAATATACCCTTGGTATCTTTCAGGATCGTCCTGAGCAAAGGAGGTGAGATAGAAAACAAACATCACCAAAATGGTGAAAATTGCAAATCTGGTGCCGGATTTCATCATGATAATCAAATTTTGGTTAATTAGGAGCAGGCGAATTTTTATAAACTATATAAGTTAGGAATTTAGCAATCTAAAGTCAAGAAAATCAACCACAAACAGGTACGTTAGATTTTTAATTCACATGGGGCCTGGCCACAAGAAGTATTGCGGCATGATACGGATAACGGAGAGCGAGAACCAACCTACTCCTTTTCTGATATCTTATAGCTTATAGCTAATCCTCCTCCGCTGTTGTCTACCCTTGTTTTGTAATGATCCAAATCAAGCAAAAACTGTAGATACGCCTTGTTCCAGCGGACTCCCGGCCGGTCAGAAACATTGTGGGTGGTATAGCATCCGTCTATGGTAAGCTTGGGATCAACCTCCTGGAAATATCTTTTATACCATGACTTATCGGCATCGCTGAAAACAAAATCAAAGGGGCCGGTAAGTTCCGGAACCAACTTGTGGGCATCGGCTAAACGTGCATCAATCAGATGATCGACACCGGCTTCCCGAAAGTTTCGAAGGGCCTCCTCATGCCTGGTTTTATCGATATCAATAGTAATGAGCTTCCCTCCCGTTTTACTCAGCGCCCATGCGATCCATATTCCTGAGTGCCCGGTAGAGGTCCCAATTTCAAGCGCTTTTGTATAGTTGTTTTCAAGGATCAGATCGTACAATAATTTCCCGTCACTTGCAGGTACATTCATATCGTACCACTGTCCTGAATGTGTTTCCAGAAAAGCTTTCACTTTTTTGTCAATGGATGCTTTGTCATTTTGCTGGGAATAACCGGCAGCAGCAAGTGTCGCGATAAGCAGAAAAAAAACCGGGTAGGCACTGATTTTTAGTTTCATCATCATTTAAATTTAGACCAATCCCCGAATCATATAAGAAAAAGGGTCAGGAATCTCCCCTTGAAGTAATTCTGGTGGTGCTTATCCATGCTTTTGGATAGCCAATTCGATTTCAGCTTTTAAAGGCATATTTAAAAAGATTAGCTAAACTCGGTTTCTGCCCCTGGAGTAAGATGGCTGTTCTGAATACCCGGGCTCCAATCCAGACCGAAAAAATGGTGAACAGGATCACCCCAGCCAATCCTGCGAAGGGTTGCCAAAGCGGTACGGTTACTTCTGAGGCTATCCTCATCATCATAATGGTAGGTGTGAATGGAGGGATCAGCGACATGGTTGTGGCAAAGGTACCTGAAGGATCCTGAATAATTGGAGCTATAAGAAACAATGGCAGGATGAGTGGGATAATACCCGGGAAGGTAAGTGATTGCGCATCCTTGTTGTCATTGGCTGTGGCACCCAGGGCGGACATACCTGAACCAACCATGATGATAAAAAATACAATAAATATAAAAAACCAGGGAAGTACATTATAAGGAATAAGAGATTCGTAACCTAAATAATTCAATGTAAAAATCCCCGCTCCCACATAGATGGCAGCGGTGGTAAGCGAAACACCAATCCCGCCCATCACTTTTCCCATCATAAACTGGAATGGTGTTATCGTTCCTAGCAGAACCTCGGCAATCTTCTCATTCTTTTCCTCCATCACAGCGCTTAAAAGAGGGGTGGCGCTCATCATGGTTAACATGAACATCAGGAGGGTCATGATGTATGGCACCAGGAACGATTGCAACTCGTTGGACTTTTCCGCCTGTTGCTGTTCTCCGGTTTTTTTGTCTACCGTTGCAAGTCCCATCCCTTCCACCTCCAGCCATTTGAAAAGATCAGCAGTCTCCTGCGCTTCCAGCTCAAGTTCTGCTGCCCGCAATACGCGGAGTTGATCATTGATGATGGTTCTGAACCAGTACCTGATGTCATCCCCAAACGAATGCTCGGAGTAGTACCTCAGGTAAGATTCAGACTCTTCTGTCGGATGCAGGATACCTGGTCCGATTTCAATGAAAGCATACAATTCAGCTTTTTTTACCTTCTCTGACAACAGGTGTTCTTGTTCACCCCTGTCATTCATGGGATCCATAAACTCCAGATGGTAAGAAGAGGAAACTTTTTCTCCTGTTTCGGGATCAAATACTTCGTTCTGGTTTCTCTTTTCTAATGCTTCCGTTAAAGGGGCTTTCATGAGCCCCGAATAATCGACAACAACGAAATTTTTGTCTTCCGTATCCTGTTTGTTCTCCATGATAAGCACAGCCAGGAAGCCACCACCCACCATCAGCGGGACTAATAACAGACTAATAATAAAGCTTTTGGTCCGTACGGCAGCACGATATTCCCGCTTAAAAAGGGTGAGTATCTTATCCATGATTTTCCTCCTTTCTTTCAGGAGATGCAATCCTGATAAATATATCGTTTAACGAGGGTTTGGTCAATTCGAACCGTTTGATCCGGGTTTTTTTAAGCAGTTCTGCAAGGATTTTCTGAGGATCGGTACCTGAAGACACGCGAACTTCCTGAAGTTTACCAAAATCATTCACCTTTTCGATCCCCGGCATACCTTCCAGGGCACTTGCTCCTTTATCGGTCTGGATTCGCAAGGTATCGTTTCCATACTGATCCTGAATATGAGACAGAGTCCCGTCAAGCACCTTTTTTCCCTGGTAGATCATAAAAATATAATCACACATTTTTTCCGCCATGGCCATGTCGTGCGTACTGAATATAATGGTGGCACCTTTTTTTTGCAGGTCCAGAATCACATCTTTCATAATTTCGGCGTTGACCGGATCCAAACCACTGAATGGTTCATCCAGAATGATAAGTTCTGGCTGATGAAGGATGGTGGCAATGAACTGCAGTTTCTGTTTCATTCCTTTACTGAGTGTTTCCACCTTTTTATCCTTGTATTCTTTCAGGTCCAGCCGCTCTAGCCAGGAATCTATCCTGCTTTTGAGGTCTTTGCCGTTGTTAAGCTCACCGTGAAATTGGAGCAGGTCGCCCAGTTTCATTTTTTTATACAAACCCCTTTCCTCCGGCAAATAGCCTACATTCTTAAGCCGCTGTGAATCGTGCTCACGACCGTTGATCTTGAGGGAGCCCCCGTCAGGGTACATGATCTTCATGATCATACGGATAGTAGTGGTTTTTCCAGAACCGTTGGGCCCGATGAAACCATAAATACTCCCTCTGGGGACTTCAAGAGAGAGATTATCTACGGCTGCCACCTGACCGAATGTTTTGGTAACTCCGGATAGTTCAATGATATTCATATCGGATAGTACGTATTTGAAAACAGTAAATAATATGGTTATTCCTCAAGGGTAGTCAGGTCTCCTTCCTCCTGTCCAAGCGCTCTGGCTTTCAGTACCCGACGCATTATCTTTCCGCTTCGCGTCTTGGGAAGTATGTCGGTGAATATAATGTGAGCAGGCTTTGCGATGGGTCCGATTTCAGTAGCTACATGTTTTTTTAGCTCTTCTGCAAGGGTATCAGATGGGGTATATCCTTCCCTCAAAATCACTGTCGAATGAATAATGTTGCCCTTTAATTCATCGGGTAAGCCAATCGCAGCAGCTTCGGTAACTGCAGGGTGACTCACCAGTGCACTTTCAATTTCGGCAGACCCAAGCCTGTATCCGCTAACCTTGAGCACATCATCATTTCTTCCTATAATCCAGACATACCCATCCTGGTCAATTTTGGCTGAGTCGCCTGTGAGGTACCACCCCTGTTTCTCATACAGTTTCCAGTATTTTTCAATGAACCGGTCTGGATCTCCAAGGATGTTCCGGGCCATGCCAGGCCAGGGATTTTTGATAACCAGGTTCCCTTCGGTGTCTTGACCCACAGACTTTCCTTTTTCGTCTACCACATCGATTTCATTTCCGAAAAACGGGACCGTTGCCGAACCCGGTTTCAATGGTGTGATAGGAAGAGGAGTGATCATAAATCCCCCTGTCTCTGTCTGCCACCAGGTATCCATGATGGGGCAGTTATTTTTTCCAATTACCTCATAATACCATTTCCAGGCCTCCGGATTAATAGGTTCCCCGACAGACCCAAGAAGTCTTAATGAACTGAGGTCATGTTTATCGGCCCAGGAGGCACCGTAGCGCATCAATCCCCTGATCGCCGTTGGGGAAGTGTAAAAAATATTCACCCCGTATTTTTCAATCATTTGCCACCATCGGTTCGGATATGGGTGGTTTGGGGCTCCTTCATACAGAAGGGTCGTAGCACCATTGATCAGAGGCGCGTAAACGATGTAGGAATGACCGGTTATCCAACCGGGATCAGCGGCGCACCACCATCGGTCATCAGGCTGGATATCAAACACATACTTAAAGGTACTTGAAGCATAAACTGCATATCCTCCGTGGGTATGAATGAGCCCTTTAGGTTTACCTGTGGTGCCGCTTGTGTAGAGAATAAACAGGGAATCCTCCGCGTCGGTTTCTTCGGTTTCACATGTGGGAGAGGCAATGGGCATTCCCATCAGGTCCTGCCACCAGAAATCCCTGTCATTTTCCATGTAGCATTCTTCCCCTGTTCTTTTCACAGTGATGCATACTTCAATGGTCGGAGAACGTTTCATGGCTTCATCTGCAATGTTCTTCAACTGGGTTGGCTTGCCTCTTCGATATCCTCCATCAGCTGTAATCAGGATTCGACTGTGAGCGTCTGCAATTCGTTCTGCAAGTGCCTCCACACTGAATCCCCCATAAACAACGCTATGGACTGCTCCAATTTTGGCACAGGCAAGCATGGCAATAATAATCTCCGGTATCTGGGGCATGTATATGGTGATAATGTCTCCCTTCTGAGCCCCCATAGCTTTCAGGACATTGGCAAATTTGGAAACTTCTCTATTCAAGGCAAAATATGAAAAGACTTTGTGATCACCAGGTTCACCTTCCCATATCAGAGCCAGTTTGTTTTTTGTTTCTGAATTCATGTGCCGGTCGATTGCACTGGCAACGATATTGGTTTTACCCTGCGTGAACCATTTGTAGAAAGGTTTCTTGGAATCGTCCAGTACTTTGTCCCACTTTTTGTACCAGAAAAGGCTGGAAGCTTCTTTCGCCCAAAAGCCTTCTCTGTCGGCAATGGATGTTGCATAAATATTATCGTATTCCTTGATTCGGGCTCGTTTCACCACCGATGGATCCGGATGAAATAATGAGCCATTAGATTTTGATTCGTTGCTCATTGGAAATAATTTAAGTCAAGTGAAAATAGCATCTTAAAAGTTGAATTACAAATTATCCTTGTTTGTGGGCCATAATGGGCCAGTTTCTGCCGGTTGCAATTTTTAAAAGCCTTCTGTCGGGAGAAACCGCCACAGGATATCCAACAGCCTCCATGACGTGGCGGTCGGTACCAGAATCGCCGTAATAGTATGAATCAATGGGATCATATCCGTGCTCCTGGCAATACGAAAGCAAACAGTGCTTTTTCTCCATCGCATAAATCAATTTCCCTTCGGTGGCACCAGTAAGGGTCCCATTCACTGTGGCTAATCTAGTACAGATTACATCATCCAATTCAAGATGCTTTGATACTGGATCACAGATGGGTGAGGTGGCCGAAGAGAGTAAGACCACGGCACCGTTTTTCTCTCTATGCTCCTTTAAACTCGCCAGGATTTCGGTCCGGATGAGTGAAACCAGAGAATCCTTAAAGACCTCCCGGCATAACTGCTTAATGGATTCTTCCTTAAGGCCTTTTAGCCATGAGAGCATTCGGTTGATCATCTTTGTTGGATCTCCAATATTGAGCTTGTATATAATGGAAAGATACACAGCGTGCCTGAACTGCCTTGTACTCATGATACCCCTTTTCCTGGCTTCTTCTACCAGGTAGGTGGCACTATTGCCATGGAGGATTGTGTGATCCAGGTCATAGAACGCTATGTATTTAAACGACCTCTTCAGTTGCATACAGCAGCCCGTATTGAATCAATAATGAGTATCCTATCCACGTGGAAAGATACCTTTTTTTCAGTGATTAATTCCAGGTATCCAGATTCAGCTGTTTTTCCAGCCAATCGACTACTGCCTGGTCAGGGGCTGCGGCAAAAAAATCATATCCGGTTACTTTCTCAAGAGAATCCACAGTGATCGCATAATCATGAAGATTAGCAGATGAACGAGTATTCGGCAGTAAAAATGCTATGAAATCATGATCAGGGGGAGAAAGGTCCACCACTACCTTGAAATAGGATCCGGGCACTCCCACCTGGTTATCTCCGATGAATGAAGTGATGGATTGCAGTACCGGTCCCGAAATCACATAAAGACTGTCTTTCTGTAATGCCCACCGACGAACCTGTCTTTCAAGCCGATTCCATACTCCCCGGTTAAAAGAAGGTACTTGTGGACTCATGTTTGACATAAGGAAGGACTCATTCATGGCTTGCCGGTTCCACTTCATATCCGCTGCAGGGGCCAGATGCCCCCGGTCAAATCCTGAACCCCGGTAATCTTTCAATGATGCCGAACCGGAAGCAATTGATAAATCTGGCTGGAAATTGTCAGTACGTTCCACGGATCCTGAATCGACTTCTGCTCGTGTGAGTACGTAGGCGACCCAGGATGCTTGTTCAAATTGTTCACTGTACCCAATGTCAAAGCCTTCATAGGAGAGGATGGTATCGGTCGTATTGGTTTTCGGGTACCCGGTTTCAAGGGAATTCCAGGCTATCATCAGGTTGGCGGGAGGGCTTTCCGGCACCATGGAAGACCGAAGATTCCCGGTAGTAATCTTCCAGGGCTCCACAGTCACCAGGTAAGTTGCAATGCTTAGTATAACGAAGACAATGAGACCGAACCTGTGATTTTTCGAGAGAGACATGTGTTAAAAATACGTATTTTTATATCTCTGCACCTGGAATTTCTCATGAAGAATTATTGGTTCATCGGTGACATACACGGGGAGATCCGTTTGCTGGATCAACTTCTTACCAGTGTGTTAAAGTTTGGTCCCGAACAATTGGTTTTCGTGGGTGATTATATTGATCGCGGCCTTCATTCGAAGGAGGTGGTTGATCGCCTGATGGGACTCAAGATTCCGGTGGCCTGCCTGATGGGAAACCATGAAATGATGATGTTGAATGCAATGGACGACCTTGGATTTGGTCACAGCCCTATTGAGTTGTGGTACTACAACGGTGGAGAAGCTACACTCCGGTCTTTCGGCTCTACTAGTTTTTTCAGCTTCCAATCAGAATTGGACCCGGTATACGTCGCATTTTTTCGAAACCTGAAAATGAGTCACATTATAAATGTAGATCTGAAGTGTAAGGTACTCGGTACCCATGCAGGTATCTCACCAGCTATTCCTCTGAAGGACCACGTGGCAATGAAGAATTATAACGATCTAAACCAGTACATGCTGGAAAATCATATCGAACCCAATAATTCATTTCTATGGATCAGGGAGGCCTATTTTAACGGTCCACCAAGTCTTAACGAAGGATATTTGGTGATCCATGGGCATACTCCCATCTTAAAAATGAAGCGTTTTACCTCTTCCAGAGGCCTCAGTAATTTTCAGTATGTTGGGAATGATTTGTGTATCAGAAAAGATGGTAAGTCGGGGAAATTATTGTCGATAGATATTGATTCAGGATCGGTTCTCAGTGGCAGGTTAACCGGATTAGGTTTTTTCCTGGAGAATGAAGGGACCAGCAGGAGGAAAGTCAGGATGCGAAGCATTACCGTGACGGCTGGAGACATCTTCCCGCGTGACTTTGGTACCATCAGAGCATTGCTTTAAGCATCCCGGGGTAATCATTCGAAATGAGTACATTTAGGCACTAATAATTTGAAAGTGTTACCTGACGAAATCAAAGTAATCGGATTCGATGCCGATGATACATTATGGGTTAATGAGCCTTATTTCCGCATAGCAGAAGAGAAGTTTATCAGATTGATGACGGCTTATGGAGTTGAAGATGATATATACGGGATCCTCTTTAGAACCGAAATGGCGAATCTTGAACTTTATGGATACGGGATCAAAGCTTTTATGCTCTCGCTTCTGGAAAGCGCAATTAAATTAACGGAAGGTACGATCACTTCAAGGAGCATTGAAGAGATTATTGGCATTGGGAAGGAGATGCTGCAACGCCCCATCGAACTTCTGGATGATGTAACCTTCGTTCTTGAAAAATTAGCACTCCGTTACAGGCTGATCGTAGCAACAAAAGGCGATTTGCTGGACCAGGAGCGAAAGATGAAGCGATCCGGCATCTCCTCTTTTTTCCACCACATTGAGGTAATGAGTGAAAAGAAAGAACAGCAGTACATACAATTACTTCATCACCTGGACATCCAGCCTTGTGAATTTCTCATGGTTGGAAATTCTATGAAATCCGACATTTTACCAACCTTGAAGCTGGGAGCATGGACCATTCACGTGCCATATCATACCACATGGGCACATGAGGAAGTCAAAAAAGATCCTATTTCTAATCAGTTTTTCCGGATCAATCATTTAAGAGAAATTCTAGACCTCTTAATTTGAATTACGCGAGTGCATTAGCTTCGCTGAGCTCGTAAACCCGGTTCCCCGAATTCTGCTTCGGGTACACATACGTCATACCCTATGCACAAGGAAGGTGTACCCGGCCCTATCCGTTGAATGTACGCACGCGCTCAAGTCGCATGGCAAAAGGCACATTATCGTGCGAAAATTCGTATTGCACAGAATGATTTCCCTCTGATTTGTTCATGGTCTGCAGTTCCGATCTCTCCAGGACGGCCTCCAGTTCGGCACTGTATTGTTTTTCAATCACCATTCTGATGGTCCCGTAATAAAGCTCGGTGATCATATATACCCTCCTGATGCTGCCATCGTACTCTTTCCAGCGAGTAGCTTTCATCAGCTCCAGGACCCTGTCTATCTCAATTCGGGTCAGATCACCCATTTCCCGGACATGAATATCCCCAAAGGTGAATTTGCTAAGCTTTTCTGATCTGAATTCACCGGTGATCTTGCCAATTTTCGGATAGTGCAGCTCATGGATAAACTCCACGTTAACATTCACTGTTTGAGAGGCTAATTGCGCCCTCATGAGTGGTGAATTGTGGTTAGCCTTGCTTAAATTGTTCCATCCGTCCTGATTCAACAGGCCTGCATCCAGGAAGGCAGTAAAGATGGTGTTAGGCATTCCTTTCCTGGAGAACTCGGGTGCACCAAACAGGGGATCCCATACAAGGTCTCCCAGGCTTATGCCCTCATGCGAGGCAGGAATGAGTTCAAGATTATATACTGATCTGAATTTTCTTATCTCCATGTCTTTCTTTTTGCAATAGCAATTGAAACGAGACGTGAATAACTAAAGATCAGGTTTTTTTTGGTCCAACGCAAGCGAAAACATGTTCGAAATTCCAAAGAAAACCGTTAATTTGTGGCGTTTTAGCTTAGAAGAATGAATGTCCTTGATATCATATTCCTTGTTCCACTATTGTTTGCCCTGTACAGGGGATTTAAGAAAGGACTGATCCATATGATCGCATCATTGGCAGCTCTTCTTCTGGGTATCTTTGGTGCTATCAAGTTACGATCAGTATTTGCCGCTCTGTTGGATTCTGTTTTTACCATAGCCCCCGAACATGTCAATGCAATTGCATTTGCAGTGGCATTTGTTACCATTGTGCTGGTGGTTCACCTGGTGGCGTTCCTTGTGGACAAATTAATCAAGGCTGTGGCACTCAATCTGGTGAACCGGCTGCTTGGAATGGCTTTTGGATTCGGAGTGACAGCTTTTATAGTCAGCATGATCCTTTGGCCCATCAATCAGGTGAACGACCAGAGACAAATTATCAAGCCGGATCACATTGAAGGTTCCATGTTATATAAACCGCTTTCAGCGTTTGCTCCGGCTGTTTTTCCTTATCTCAAAAAGCAGGACTGGAAGCAATACGTCCCAAAGAAGAAGGAGAAACAAAACATATGAATTTCGTAGAAGAACTTAGGTGGAGAGGGATGATTCACGATATCATGCCCGGGACGGAAGAGCTGCTTGAAAAAGAGCAGGTAACCGCTTATGTTGGAATTGATCCAACTGCCGATTCGCTGCACATTGGCCACCTTGTGGGAGTGATGATGCTGAAGCGTTTGCAATTAGCAGGTCATCGACCTATAGCATTGGTGGGGGGTGCCACGGGGATGATTGGTGATCCCAGTGGTAAATCACAGGAACGAAACCTTCTAAATGAGACGACGCTGAGGAGGAATCAGGAAGCCCTGAAGAAACAAATCGCCAAGTTCCTGGACTTTGATACAGATGCTCCTAACAGGGCTTTGATGGTGAATAACTATGATTGGATGAAGGAATATTCTTTCCTGGGGTTCATTCGTGATATTGGAAAGCATATTTCTGTTAATTATATGATGGCCAAGGATTCTGTGAAAAAAAGGCTTGGAGAAGATAGCAAATCCGGCATGTCATTTACTGAATTCACTTACCAGTTGGTGCAAGGATACGATTTCCAGGTACTCTACAGGGATCATCATTGTAAGTTGCAGATGGGTGGCTCCGATCAATGGGGCAATATAGTGACAGGGACCGAGCTGATCCGTCGTACTGAAAGAGGGGAAGCTTTCGCATTGACCTGGCCATTAATTACTAAATCGGACGGTGGAAAATTCGGTAAAACTGAGGAGGGGAATGTTTGGTTGGATCCCGACAGGACATCTCCCTATAAGTTTTTTCAGTTCTGGCTTAACGTATCGGACGAAGATGCTGAGAAGTACCTTAAGATTTTTACCCTGCTTGGACAGAAAAAATTGGAAGAGCTGGTCAAGAAGCATCATGAGACACCTCATCTTCGGGCGATGCAAAAAAAATTGGCTGAAGAGGTTACCACACGTGTTCATTCAAAGGAAGAGTACGAGTTGGCAGTGGAAGCCTCGGGGATTCTCTTTGGCCGGGGCACCACCGAATTATTGAATTCAATCCGTGAAGATGTTTTCCTGGCAGTTTTTGAAGGGGTTCCGCAATTTGAAATTCCTTCCTCTGAGATTGACAAAGATGTGTTGGAATTATTAGCAGTTGACACTGAAGTATTTTCTTCTAAAGGAGAAGCAAGAAGAATGGTTTCTGGCGGCGGAGTGAGCATCAATAAACAAAAGGTTGCCGGCCCTTCTCAGCGAATAACAAAACAGGATTTTATTAAAAGTAAATATTTGCTCGTTCAAAAAGGAAAAAAGAACTATTACCTGATCAGCGCAAAAAAAATCTAACATAGATTAGCATGGATACTAAACAAAAAGCAGGGTACAATTTTAATTCGGTAGATCTCTTGATTTATATCTGGAGGAAACGCTGGATTTTAATGACTGTTGGACTATTGGCCGCTGTGGCTGCCATCGTCATCTCTATTACGATCACCCCCTTATTCAGATCGTCGGTGATTATGTTTCCGGCCTCCAGCGCCTCCATTTCCAAAGAACTTCTGGTACAGAACTACTCGGGGCGTCAGAATGTCCATGGTTTTGGAGAGGAGGAGCAGGCTGAGCAACTTCTGCAGGTGCTTAATTCGGAACCTATCCGGACCCGTATCGTGGAGAAATACGACCTCATGGAACATTATGAGATAGATCCGGAAGGTAAATATCCTATGACTGAGCTGTATGAGCAATATTCTTCCAATATCAATTTCAGACTTACCGAGTACATGTCTGTGGAGATCTCTGTCATGGATAGAGATCCGGATCTCTCGGCCAGCATTGCGAATGACATATCAGATTTGGTGGATACTGTGTACAATAGCATGAAGAAGGAACGAGCCGCTGAAGCCCTGAGACTGGTTGAAAGGGAATTCAAAGAGGCAGAAGAGAACCTGGTGGTTCTTCAGGATTCCCTTGAACTTGTAAACGGTAATCTATCAAAAACCATCTCAACCACCGGGGATCCCACCAATAACCTGATAAAGGCCCTTTCAGAGCACGGTGCACTTTATATTACCATGATGAACATGGTTCGAAATGAGGCACAGATCGTAGCCGGACTTAGCCTCAGGTATAAGGAAGCCAGGTTGGAATTTGAACAGGACTTGCCATACAAATTTGTGGTTGAAAGTGCATTCCCTCCGGAGAAGAAGGCCTATCCGAATAAATCCCTTATTGTTATTGTCTCTACATTTGCAACCCTGCTGTTTTCACTGATTGTGCTAATTATTATTGACAATGTGAAGGCCAGGGTGGCCATTCAGGAGGAGAAATGATCGCCGGAGCCCAGGAAAAATACCCAAAGATTCTCCTGTGGGGGATCCTTATTTCGTTCATCGCATTGAACACGATCATGCTTGCATTGGAGATATTCTATGTACCCCTGGTGCCTGCAGTTCTCCTTTTTGTGGCTCTTGCCATTGTATCGGTGGATAACTACCTGTTTGCCATCGTTTTATTTGTACCTGTCTCCATTCCGCTGAGTACACTAATAGAGGGGCTCTCGATCGATATGTACCTGCCTACGGAACCTTTGCTGGCCGGATTATTACTGTTGTACATGCTAAAATTCCTCATGGGCGATCGAATTGATATAAGAATATTGCGGCATCCTGTAACCCTGGCCATCTATTTCCATCTTGCCTGGATGTTCGTTGCGAGTCTAACCAGTTCTGATATGCTTGTTTCCTTCAAACTACTGGTAGCCCGCCTCTGGTTTATTGTTGGATTTTACCTGATAGGCGCACAACTATTCAAAAAGGAAAAGAACATGCACACCTACGTGTGGTTTTTTATTATTGCATTTAGCGGGGTGATACTCTATACTTTGATAAATCATTCACAGTATGGCCTGAATAACCAGGTGATGGCACACAGTGTTGCAAAACCTTTTTACAAGGACCACACGTCCTACGGTGCAACGCTGGGATTCGTTTTGCCTGTGTTGGTAGCGCTTTTCCTTTTTATTAAACGGGAGGATATAAATACCCGTTTTCTTATGCTGTTGCTTGTATTATTGGTAATTTTTGCGACCGTTGTGTCTTACACGCGCGCTACATGGATTAGTATTCTGGCATCATTGGGTGTATGGGCAATTATCAAACTGAAAATCCGTCTTGAAATAGTCCTTGTGGGAGCGATCATCCTGGTTGGATTCTTTCTTTCCATTCGGACACAATTGATGGTGGAGCTTGGAAAAAACAGGGTTGAGTCGTCGGGAGAGATTTCCGAGCACGTTCAATCGATCTCCAACATTTCAACCGACCAATCCAACCTGGAACGTATCAACAGGTGGAGTTGTGCCATACGCATGTGGAAGGATAAGCCTGTGTTTGGATTCGGTCCGGGAACGTATCAGTTCGAGTATGGACGGTATCAGCGTTCTTATGAAAAGACCCGAATAAGCACTGATTTTGGGACGAGGGGAAATGCCCATAGCGAGTACCTGGGCCCTCTTGCCGAGTCCGGGATCTTTGGACTGCTAAGTATCCTTCTTGTGATAGGTGCGACTATCTATACGGGAATAAGGGTATATTTCACTGCAAAGCGGCGAACCATCCGGATCTTTTCCCTGGCTGTCCTCATCGGCTTATTCTCTTATTATTTCCATGGATTACTAAACAATTTCCTTGATACGGATAAGATATCGGTCCTGTTCTGGGGCTATACAGCTATGCTGGTAGCCATGGATATTTACCACAGGGACAACCCGGTGGACCACAGGGACAACCCGGTGGACCATAGTGAAAACCCGGTGGAGAAGATTGGGAAAGACTTCCCTGAGCAGGAAACCGGTTCGTCCTAATTAAAACCGTTAGTCCCGGGAAATTCAGCTCCAATAATGGAGATATCATCAAAAATGGCAGCTGAACCCTCAAGGATCTTCTGATTATCGATAATTGACTTGATATTCTCTTCCAGCGATTTGGGATTTGAGATTTCTTTCTCCAGACCTTCGGTCCCGAATTCTACTCCCGAATCCTGAATTACCTCTACCAGCCCGTCGGTGTAGCAGAAAAGTTTAGCCGGATTATCAAGTTTAAGTGCTGCTTCATTTATAAAAGGAAGATCATCAAGCATTCCCATTCCCACACAACCACTGGAAAGCTGGGTAAGGCTTTTTGAGCCAAGATCATAAAGGAATGGTGGATTATGACCTGCATTGATATATTTTAATTCCCTGGTTTTGAAGTGATAACGAGCAATAAACAGCGTTATGAATTTTTCTCCTTTTGCACTGTTCATTACCCGTTCATTAAGTCGCTTAAGGGTAGCAGTCAGGCCCTGGCCGGCGGTAAAGAGTGCCCTCAGGTTGGCCTGGAAATTTGACATAAGTATAGCTGCAGAGATCCCCTTTCCAGATACATCAGCTATACAGAAACCCACTTCATCTTTGCTTAATTGGATGACGTCATAGTAGTCGCCTCCCACCTCAAAATGGGGATGGTAGAAGGCCCTCATGCGAATATATTCATGGGAAGGTAATCTCTCTTTGGTAGGGATAAGCATGGTCTGCATCCTGCTGGCCAACTCCATTTCCCGTTTTAATGCCTCCTGTCTTAAAGACTCCTGGAAAAGCCTTTTATTCTCGATGGCAACAACAATAATATTAGAAAGGGTTTGAATAAACCGCAGATGTTTTATAATCGGGCTTACACCTTCACCCTCTTCTTCAATATCCCCGATTAATACGAATGCGATGGCTTCGTCCTTGTGGGAAACAGGTATGACGATATCGACCAGTTCGGGAAATTGTTGGGGCTCTGAGGTGATAAAGGAGATTTCATCATAAGGCAATACATCCCTTTCCATATCCACCTTACTAAAGAATTTATTACCAAATCCCGAATTAAGAAGGCATTCCCACTTATCGGAAAACTTCAATACAATGACTTTTCCGATATCCAGGTCATCGGTTAGCAACTTTTCATACCGCCGGATCAGCTCGCTGGTAGAAACATTGTCATTAATAGCCAGTGTAATATCCAGCAGTGCATTCAGTTTGAATGTGGAGAGCTTTAATCGATTTTCAGAAAATTTGCCCATGATATATGCTTGCTACTTATTACTATTTTTTTACCCTTTCCGAATAGGATCGGTCCCGGGTGTCAACTTTTATCATTTCCCCGGTATCGATAAACAAGGGGACCATAATCTTGGCTCCGGTTTCCAGCTCGGCAGGTTTTTGCGCCGAGGTGGATGCTGTGTTTCCTTTTTCACCCGGTTCGGTGTAGGTGATGGCCAGTTCCACAAAGGGGGGAAGGTCCACTGTAAGAGGTGTCTCGGTGTCGGCATGTACCACAATCTCAACAGATTGTCCTTCCTTCATCAAATCTGAATTCTCAATCATATCGGGTTGAAGCGTGATTTGTTCAAATGTCTCCAGGTGCATAAAATTCAAGCCCATATCATCTGTATAGAGATATTGGTAGGGCCTGCGCTCAACCCTTGCAGTGTTTACCTTTACGCCTGCCGAAAACGTATTGTCAATCACCTTACCGGTGGTGAGGCTTTTCATTTTGGTCCTTACAAACGCCGGACCTTTTCCGGGTTTCACATGTTGGAATTGGACAATTGTATATAGATCATTGTTGAACTCAAGGCATAACCCATTTCTGAAATCTGATGTAGTGGCCATTTGTGATGTTTATTATGTAAATATATCAATATATTATTTCCATGAGATTGAGGTCAGATCAGCTTTTTTCTTGGGATGGTTGCAATGAAGTCTTTCAGGTAGAAAGGTTCGAAATAAGCTACATCTTCAAATTGTTGCTGGTGAAATCGATGAAGAGCAGGCTTAATCATCTGACTGGCAGAGGGGTGTATTTCATTTATAAAATATGCATTGGGATGAGATAGCACCTTTTCGCATTTAAGCGAACCATTCCCGAAAAAACAGACCGGATGTTTATCGAGGATTTCCCTGTAGGTATCACTGGAGATTACATCTGCAGTTACCTTCCTGATAATTGTCATTCCCATTGTAAAAAAACATGCATAAACCTCCATCCTCCGGGCATCTATCATTGGACAGAGCAAGAGCTCCTTTCCAACATCCCTTAAAATTTTTTGAATGAACGGATGGTCTCTCCCGCCATAAGCCATGTTATCCAGAGTGCCTGAGGAGAGGAGGGGTATTTCCAGACCATAGGCGAGTCCTTTGGCTGTCGATACACCTATTCGGAGTCCCGTATAAGAACCCGGTCCTTTACTGATAGCGACGGCATTTAATTTGTTCAGTTCCCTGCCACTTTCCGCCAATACCTGCCGGATATATGGATTTAGCAGGGTGGCATGGGATCGCTCCATTCCACTTTCCACCAGGGAAAGTTGATGATCCCCTTCTGAAAGTGCAACTGAACATATGTCAGTGGCGGTTTCAATATGTAGGATCAGCGGTTCGGCCATAGGAGGCTAATCCTTATTCTTTTTGTCTCCTTTGAACAGCACATCTTCCGTTACTACTTCCACGCTCAGGTCATTTTTCAACTGCCTGGAAATGGCTGAATAGGGAGCAGTGACTACTTCATCCTCGGGATCGAGTCCTTCAGTGATTTCGATATAGTTGTTATCCTGGATACCCGTTTTCACCTTTTTCATTATGGCCTTCCCTTCAGAAATGGTGAATACCACTACGATGGGATCATCACCAGTGCTCTCCACATCGATGGTTTCTGTGGAGGAAGATACAGTTCCATCTGAGTTCACCTGGTCTGTACGTTGTTGCTCTGATTTTGGCTGTAGCTCAGCACCGGTTGTATCCATCCGGGTGGTTACTGCCTGGATTGGAATGGAGTAAATGCCCGTCCTGCGGTCAGTCTGAATATCAGCAGTAGCCGACATCCCGGGTCGAAGGGGATAAGGATTGTTATCAGAGATTTTATCCGAATAGGATTCAGCTAGCAAGAGGATTTTTACATTGAAATTTGTTACCTGATCGGTAGTCACACCGGTAGTGTTTGCAGAGACTGGTATTTCGGAGACAACCCCTTTAAACCGTGTATCCGGATACGCATCGACTTCAATCAATGCTGTATCCCGATCGGATACGCGAACAATATCATTTTCATTTACTTCCACTTCTACTTCCATTCGGTTCAGGTCAGCGATCCGGAGTAATTCAGTCCCTGCCATCATTGAAGTTCCGACAACCCTTTCACCAAGCTCAATGGTGAGCCTGGAGATGGTTCCCGACATGGGAGCATGGATGGAGGTTTTCAGTAAACTTTCATTGGCTTCATCCAAGCTGGCTTTAGCACTTTGCACTGAAAATTCTGATGCTTCCTTTTCAGCAAGGCTTGTATTATAAGTAGTTAGTGATTGCTCAAATTCTGCTTCAGAAATAGCCTTCTCCTCAAACAGGCTGCTGTTTCTTTTGTAATCCAGACTTGCAAGCTCAAGTTGCGATTCGGCCTGCTTCAGTCTGGCCTTGGAATTGTTCAGGGCTGCCTCAGCCCTGTTCCTGGCCATCTGATAAGCTTCTGGTTTGATCTTGAGCAGGAATTGACCTTTTATCACTTCGTCTCCTTCTTTTACAACAAGATCGACAATTTCACCAGATACATCTGGTGAAATGGCAACTTCGGTTTCTGGCTGGATCTTTCCATTAGCAGTAATGATCTCTACGATCTCTCTTTTAATTCCTTTTTCAACCACAACTTTGAGGTAGCCCTCTTTACCAAACCATCCCTGCTTTTTGCCAATTCCCAGTACCACAATAAGCACGACTGCAATGACTCCTATGATGAGTAATAATTTCTTTGATTTCATTAGTTCTGAAGTATTTATATGGGGTGTTTATTATTTATGGGTATTTATAATAGGATAGGTTCGCCATTATAAAAATTGAGAATCTTTATTCTGAAAATAAAATCGTACTTGGCCTGAAGTAAATCTGACTGTGTGGCTGTAAGCTGATTTTTGGACAAGTTATAATCCACCGTATTCACAAGCCCCACTTCAAATTTTTTTTCGGTGTATTTAAAAGATTCCTCCATGGAGACCAGTGCATGCTCTGTGGCAGTAAATTTCTTAAGTGCTGCCAGTGCATCCGCATAAGCCTGCTGGATGGTAGAATAAAGTGTAAGCTTTTTACTTTGAAGTTCAAGGTTAGCATTCTGGAGGGCAATCCGTGCATTTGCAATGCTGGTATTTACCTGCCATCCGTTAAATATCGGGATAGAAAGTCCCAGACCCACACCTGCGGAGGTATTATCCCTGATCTGTTCGAATAGAGCGTAGGAACCATAGACGGGAAATTCCTGCGGGTAGGACAAAACCTGCTCGCCACCCGCTGTGACTCCAATTGGGACCTGCTGAGCGTCTCCCAGTTCTACCACTTGCTGACGAATGTCGGAATAACCGGTATTATAGTTTGCTGAAAGGTATAGCTGAGGATAACGACCTCCCTTTGCGATTTCCAGCCCTTTCGCGGAACTCTCCCTGGCAAGTTCAGCGCTCTTGATTTCCGGCATTTCCTGTTCCGCCAAACGGTATACCTCCAGTGCATCAATGACCAATGGATCCGCATCAGGGTCTGCTAACTCCGGAATCGCAATATCGAAGGCTGTATCGATGGGAAGGTCAAGTATCTGTTGCAGATTAAGCAATGATATATTCAGCTGGTTCTCCGCATTCACCAGGTTTAACTCTTCTGATGCATATTGTGACTCAAGCTCCAGAAAATTGCCTTTGGCCAGTTTCCCTGCATCCACCATTTTTTGGGTTCTCTCCACCTGCTGACCTGTTATCTCCAGCTGGCTCTTCGTGACAGCGAGCAACTCTCTGTTAAACAGGATGGAAAGATAAGCTGCCGCGATATTCAGAGAGATGTCGTTCTTAATCTTATCCACATCTTCATAGGAAGCCAACAGGTTCAGTTCGTTCTGAAGTATGGTATTTCTTACCCGCAATCCTTGAAACAGGTTTACCGATGAGCTTATTCCCAAACTTAAAGAATTGATCTTTTGGTCATCTGTAAATTGATAGGTAGTTTGGTCCAGGGCACGTCCCCAGGAATATGTATAGTTTGAGTTGGCATTTAGGTTTGGGATCTGGCCAAGTTTTGATTGCTTCACCAGGTTTTCATTATATTCGGTGTTCAGAACCGATTGCTTGATCTGAATATTGTTCTCCATGGCATACTGGATACAGCTTTCCAGCGACCAGGCTTGTTGGGCTGTGGAGGTAATAAGTGCACCAAACAGCATGAGGGAGAAAGTAATTACTTTTCGGAACATCATATGGTTTTTAAAATGAACGCTAAAGGTATAGATAACCGTTTAATTCTGAATGAATAAATCCGAAAATATTGTTTATTATCAAGAGTTAGGGAAAGTGCTGTATGTATCTAACAGGAGAGCAAAGAACCTGTCCATACGCATCAATCAGCAGGGAGAAGTCAGAGTGACAATCCCCAGGTATGTGAGCCAAAGAAAAGCAGAATCTTTCCTGATATCAAAAAAAAGGTGGATCACCGGAAAGCTTGCCGAGATCAACCAATGGGAGGAATCCGGACCACTTCTGCAGATTGGGGATATGTTGCCGGTACGTAATAAGCTTATCCCCATAGAATTGCAGCAAAATGAAATGAGTATTGAAGATGCCATCTGGCGGATCTTGAAGAACGAGGGAAAGGTCTATTTGCCTGATAGAACCAAAGAATTGGCAGCAATGCACGGGTTCGAAATATCGGGCGTGAAGGTCCGTAAGATGAGATCAAGGTGGGGGAGTTGCACCGCCAAGAACAGCATTAACCTGAACAGCTGGTTAATGATGTTGCCCGATCACCTTATTGATTACGTCATCCTTCATGAATTGGTTCATACCACACATCGCGATCACAGCACTAAATTCTGGAAAGCTCTCGACGAGATTACAGGTGCGTCATCGAGGCAACTTCGTAAAGAGATTAGAGGTCAGCGGATTATGTTAATAAACACCAAAAATTAATTCAGCTGTAAGTGAAATCGAATTGAATGCCCTGGCTGCGCGTATATCCACGTTATACGACGGCACAATGTTCAGAAACATATGTTCATCAAGTTGACGCTGGTAACCCACTCCAATACCCAGATTTGTTTTAGTCCTGGTTTTTACGTCGGTGCCTGTCAAGATCAACTCTCCATACTCCTCTGTATTCTCCTTTAAATGAGTTGCCAACATCATAGAAAGCGATCCCGTGATCAATAAGGTATTGGCCCCGGACTCGTATGGACGAAAATAGATGGTAAGCGGGATTCCAATGTTTTGCTCGGAGAATGTAATATTGACCTTATCATTGGGATCGTTTATAGGTATCCCATAATCTTCTGCATAATGCATACAAGATGATGACTTATAGATATAATCGATTCCAGCCTTTAAAAACCAATACTCGTATTCCCAATAAACAAAACTGAAGCCACCGCCAAATCCAGGTTCCAGGGAGTGTCCGTCCCCCCGGATCCAAGAGTAGTTTCCCTGCAGGTTGCCTCCCATGTAGATATTAATCTGTGCTCCTGCATTGAATGATAAAAAAAAGAATGTAAGCAGGTAAAACGTCCTTTTTAACATGATAACAAATCTCTTTCCAACAAAACTAATATAATAATCAAGCAGTCAAACAGTAACTTTTCAAATGGCCCCTCGCTGATCTGTTTATACTTCGGATTATTTTTTGCATTTATAAGCCGAATCTGTGGTGGCAATGCCGATATTTAATAGTTTTATGGAATGTAATTCTGATCAGTTGCGATCGATTGAAATAATCCATTATGGCCCTGCAAGAGGAATTTGAAAAAAGAGGGAATTGGCTTTTCCGTTACAGAGGTGTTCTTCCCATAGGTATTTTGCTGGCAGGCATGATCCTGTACCTGAGGACAAAGATTCATCCTGAAACTTTTTTTCTGGAAGGCTCTTCTATTGGAAATTATTATGCATACGCCTGTTTTGCTGTCAGCCTGTTTGGGCTCGCGATACGTATTTATACCATGGGCAGGACACCCAAAAACACTTCTGGAGGAAATGTTATAAAGCAAGTTGCGAGCAGGTTAAATACCACTGGGAGTTACTCCCTGGTAAGGCATCCCCTTTATGTGGGCAATTTTTTTATGTGGCTTGGCCCCACCTTGCTGACAGCACATGGTTGGTTTATTCTGCTTTTTTGCCTCTCCTACTGGCTCTACTACGAAAGAATCATGTTCGCCGAGGAACAATTTCTAAGAAATAAATTTGGCGCACCCTACCTGGAATGGGCAGAAAAGGTTCCTGCATTTCTACCAAAATTCAGAAATTTTATAAAACCGGATCTTCCCTTCAGCTGGAAAAAAGTGTTGAAAAAAGAGAAGAATGTGATTTCAGCAGTTTTTCTGGTTTTTTTAGTATTCGATGTGGCTGGACAATTAATTGTAAATGAGCGCAACTTCAGTTACTTTTTTACCATAGGCTTTACCTTCAGCGCAATCAGTTACGTGGTCATCAAAATTTTGAAAAAGCGAACTCAACTATTGGATGATCCCGGCCGGTAAGCTGATCTTCGAATCCTTCTTCTCCAGTTTAATGATCTGATGACAAATTATTCAGGAGGGAGAACTTTTCTCTTCAATATTTGCAGAATACCTTTACACCTTAACTGGATTACAGACTGCCAGGGCCGTACGCGATCCGCAGCACAGAGAAACGTGTCGATCTTGCATCTGAGGATCCATAGAATTTGAGAATATAATCAAACGAAGAAGGGAGGAAATTCTTTAGTGCCTAACCTGAACGAAAAACGCCCCAACTCGCAATGAGTAAGAGCGTTTTTTTCTTTGTTGACCCGCCAGGGCTCGAACCTGGACTCTTCTGAACCAAAATCAGATGTGTTGCCAATTACA
>CAZCQL010000048.1:29459-39376 GCA_964500835.1 uncultured Bacteroides sp. | reverse complement strand
AAATTTATTTCAGATTGTGCAACGAAGTCAGCGAGTGCTCGCATGTGGTCACGGAATAGCGAAGTTGAGATACCTTTGATGCGGTCGCGTGCATGATCTTCATTTTCCGCAGGACGATAATTGTCCCATTTTACACCTGGAGGAGAGGGCTTTGTGAGGTCCATCTCGAAAATGTTCAGCTCCTCGACCCAGGCCCCGCGCTCATCGAGAGACATTATCAATGTTTCCACTTTTTTCGGATCGGCTTTGCCTGGGGAGTAGCGCAAGGGCTCACGCTTCTGATAATAGCGCTTCCGGGCCTCTTCGGGAGAAAGTGCTGCGATTTGCTCATGTTCCTTTCTCAGGGAAGTGAGATCGATACGTGAGACTCTGTCCTCGTACCCATATGTCCACTCCCAAATACCATACCCTTCCTCGTTCACACGTTCACTGTGCGTCTTCATAAGCGGCCGATTGGTTCCATATTCGTAACGGTCGGCCAGCACGATCCTGCCATCCTCTAAGGTATCAACAGCCGAACTTTCCAACCATGTGAGCGCTGCCGGGATGGGTTTGAGGTAGCGAGGATCCCCGGTGATCATCCAGGCATCATGGAGTGCGTGAATCGCCTGAACCGTATAACGGGGCATGTAGCCCGCATGTTCGTGTGTTCGTCCCCAGGCAGGCTTCAGGTCCATCCCATACTGGTCGGCCCAAGCCGCTTGTTGCGCTGGCCCTTGGAGGACTGTGAGAAAATCCATCCCGCGACGTGCTGCCTCCATATTTCGCTCATCGCCAAGGCGATCATAAGCCTCAACAAGTAGTTCTATGATATTAAACATCACGCCGTCATTGAGCGTGTAATATGAGGTGTAATCAGCGAGGCCGTCATGAACGAATTCGCTCCGGAGAGGATATCGTTGCGGCCAGCCACCACTCGGGTATTGCGACAGGCGCATGAAGGCCAGGGCGCGATCGAGAGGTTCTTTGTATACGGGATCGAGCGTCGCCAGATACATCTGCATCAGAAAACGTGTTGCTCCGGTTGTGACATTGTCGTCGAAGGTGCAATTACCGTAGTAATGCCGGTATTCCTCCATGCCCCACTTGAAGTTAGTGAAGACGTCTCGGTACCACTGATCGAGTCCGGACATGTCGAAATCGATAAAGTAGTGCCAGCCACCCAGTGGATGCTGGCCATAGATCAAGGCATTGGCGGCCTTCTTAGCGCACTCGAGGAAGTAAGGATCGCCGGTGGCTTCCCAGCAGTCGAGAAAGGCGTGCCCCATGTCCAATGTTCCATTCTGCACCCAGATTTGGCTTTTGCGTGCCGGAGCCTCACCCCACTGGCGAGACAGGTCGGCCGCGTAGGTCCAGACGTATCCGCCCTTACACGAAACCTCCTCGACCATGAATTTAGCTGCTCGGTGCATGGCATCGAGAGCATCCTCTCGCTTGGGTTGCGCCGCCGTAGTATATGGAACTAATGATACCATCCACAGCGCTGCAAGCATTCCTATGGTGTGTTTGCTTAGTTTCCTGGTAATCATATACTTGTAATTGATTAGTTATTTTTATTATCTTATTATTTTATGCTGTTCATATACTTTTCCAACATGGTGTAACCATCTTCTCCAATGTTGTTTCTGTCGTCTGCATTCTTTGGATACAGCCCATTTTTAATTTCCCACTCATCGGGCATGCCGTCATGGTCCGTGTCCACCTGGGCCGGAGCACTTTTCAGTTCCGGCCATCCGCCCACATCTTCCTGTGTATCAATGATGCCGCTGATTTTCTCCGGATCGGCTACCTGATGCTCTTTCTTGTAACTTATCCCTTCAAAGGTAGCGTAACCGCCACGGGCTTCCTTAATGATGCGTTCATCGATTTCATCTCTTTTCGGCAATGTTCCTCCTGCCCTTGCAAGAACCAGCTCATAGGCTTCACGTGCGGTTTGTTGATCAATGGGCATGGATGGCCACGGTTTTTCAAGCCTGATCGTTTCCATGGATATTTCTGTTTGCACCCCTCCGTTCCAATTGTCATCCGATACTTCGGTATTCCCCTCCATTGCATTATCTGCTATGTACCACTGTCCAACATCTTTTTCATCCCGAAAGGAGGGATTTGCGATTCGGTATGATACCTCTCCCGGTTGAGTGGCAGGTCCGGGTTTGTAATAATTTGCGACAATATTGAAAATCGAAAAATTGAATTTATCATTTCCCTGCTGGTACTTCTCTCCGCCATAAAGGTTTTGATACCCCCAGTTATAGATGACATTGTTCCTGTAATCCGTATAACCGGAACCTGAAGCCATCCGTGGATTCCGGCTGCTGTGGTGGGCCAGCAGGTTGTGGTGGTAGCTTCCATAATTGCTCCCCCATATGCCACCAAAACCATGTGAACCCTTTATGTGATTGGATTTACTCATACTTTCAGAAATAATACACCATTGAACCGTGATGCTGTCACAATGATAAATGGACACGCATTCATCAACACTCCAGCTTGCCGATACATGATCAAGTATAACATGTCTGGCATATCTGCTGCCGATGGCATCGTAATCTTTACCGGATTGATCCCCGAGTCTAACCCTGATATGCCTGATAATCACATGATCAGCATCTATGCTTAACATGTGGGTTTTCAGGCAGATCCCATCCCCGGGCGCAGTCTGGCCTGCAATGGTGATATAGGGATTCCTGATCCTTATGGGGCTTTCAAGTTCGATATTCCCCGATACCCGGAATACCACCGTACGTGGTCCTTCAGTTTCTACTGCTGCACGAAGGCTCCCTGCCCCACTGTCATTCAGGTTTATAACCTCATATACCACACCGCCTCTTCCACCTTTGGCGTATTTTCCGTAGCCTTCGGCTGTAGGGAATGCCAATTGCTGAGCATAACCATTTAAAGCCAGCATGATGGAAGAACCGATCACAAATAATAATTTCTTCATAATATTTTCAGTGTAAAGTTTATTTCCCGGTGAAAACTTGTACATGGTGGATTTATCATCTGTTTCTCCACCTGCCTGAGTTTCCCGGTCACCGGCATTGAAGATCTATTTTCGTATGATTTTACCGGTATATACCATTTTATCGGTGTTCATCCTGAGAAGAAAAATGTTTCCGGGCACCTCAAGGTTCAGTTCAATAAATCCGGCCTGAAGTTCATGTTTTTCCAGTTGTTTCACTACCTGTCCCGTAACACTCAATATTTCAAGCGAGTGTATGTGTCCGATTTCTTCGAAGTGGATAGAAATTCTGTCGGTGAACGGATTCGGGTAAACACGGATTCCCTGTTCCGAAGTGATGCTGCTTATGCCGATGGCCTGGATGACATCGACCGTGCAGCTGTCGCTGAACATTCCGTCATTGGTGGTTACCGATATGGTGGCTGATCCGGGACCGACGGCCTTAACGGAGCCATTCAGTGATACGGTGGCCACTTCTGTGTTGCTCGATTCCCAGGTAATGCGCTTATCGGTAGCATCCGAAGGTTCTACAGTGGCTTTAAGCAACCGGGAATCTCCCTTTTCAAGTGTGATCTCCGTTGAATCGATGTCGACACCGGTGGCTGAAACAGGGGTGAACCCGGTGATGCTGTTGAGGTAGTTTTCCAGCATGGTGAACCCATCGGTACCCGTGGTATTCCTGTCATCGGGATTGTTCGGATCCAGCCCTTTCTCAGTTTCCCATTCATCGGGCATACCGTCATGGTCGGAGTCTGCCGGGGGCGTTCCGTTTGCGAGTGCCGGCCATCCTCCCACATCATCGGGAACCGTGATGATGCCCTTGTTTCCATAGCTATATGTTGCGTTACGAACCTCATAGATAATACGTTTGTCTATCGTATCCCGGTTTGGCCTGGAACAGCCGGCATGGGCCAGGACCATGATATAGGCATCTTCAGCGGATTGCTCGTTGATGGGCATGGCATCCCAGGGCTCGCTGAGCCTGAAATACGCTTCCTGCCTTGCAAGGCCCGTCCAGTTATCTTCCGTCACCGAGGGAACACCCTCAATTACATTTCCGGAAACCCACCATTTTCCGGCATCATCTTCCCCGCTCCGGGTCGAAGGTTCGGCAATACGGCCTCTTACGCTTGTAGCAGTTGCGGGTCCGGGCTTGTAATAATTGGCGATCATGTTAACTGTGGAGAATATGAACACATCGCTTCCCGATTGTACCTTCTCGGCTCCGTAACAACTGTTGTATCCCCAGTTATACAATACGTTGTTCCTGTAATCATTGTATCCGCAACCCGAGGCCCATCGGGGATTCCTGCTGTCGTTATGCGCAAGCAGGTTATGATGGTACGTACCATACGGATTCCCCCAGATGCCGCCGAATCTGTGCCCTTGACCTGCTTTTTCGCAGGCTTCGGTAATCATGCACCACTGGATCGTAACGTTTTCATTGTGGTAGAAGGACATGACCTCATCGCTACTCCAGCTCGCCGAAACATGGTCCACGATAATGTTCTCTTCATACCTGCCCCCAATTGCATCTGTTTCTACAACCGGATCGGCTCTCACGCGGATATACCGGATGATCACATCGCTGGCACTGTTGGTAAGACTTCCCTTGATGCAAATACCATCACCCGGTGCCGTCTGTCCGGCAATGGTGATAAAGTCGTTATTGATCCTGAAATTTCCTTCGATCGTGCCCGAAACCCTGAATACCACAGTTCTGGGCCCCGAGGCAGCAATGGCTGTCCCCAGGCTGCCTGCACCTGTAGCATTCAGGTTTGTTACTTCGTACACTGCCCCTCCACGTCCACCTTTTGAATATTTACCGTAACCTTCGGCGCTTGGAAAGGCTAATTGTTGGGTGAAACAATTCATAAGCAGAATAAAGGAACACCCGATTGCAAACGATAATTTCTTCATATTAAATAGTTTGAGGTTTTACTTTTATGATCACCCGGTTGTACCGGGTCAGTGGAGGCATGCTGTTGTCCTTTACTTCACAGATAATATGCAGACTTTTCTCCTGAGTAATGGAATCTGGTATTTTAATTGAAACATTGTGCTCACCCGGATTGGTAATAGCAACTTTTCCTTCATAATCACTTGCTTCTCTATAATACCACCAGTGATAGGATAATGAGTCTCCGTCCGGATCAGAAGTCCCCTGAGCACTCAATTCTATAGTCGAACCGGGAGCGGCATCCATGTCTGAGGGATGGTCCAGTTTTACTACCGGAGGGTGGTTGGCTTCCTCATAGGAACTGACACACCAGTCCGCTCTGGCTGCAAAATCATTCTGAATGGCATCGGTCCACCGTGAAAGGGGCTCGAAATATTCCTGCATCCTGTCTTGGTTCTCAGGGTATTCCTCACGCATGTACTTTCGCCCCCAGGCAGTATGTGTATACCACCTTCCTTCCGGATACGTGTAGCCAGAGAAGGGTACCGGGTCGAGCCAGGTATTGCCTCGTACATTTACATACCGGCCTCCCCAGCCGCCGTAGCCTGGATATTCCATGTTGCGCAAACCGGTGGGGATGGTGTGCAGGAAGGCAGGCGAATCGCCCTCCGACCTGAAATCCCCGTCGTTGAAATCCGTATCACCAGACAACCCATGGCTTCCGGATTCGTGAGCCTTGTACAGTGAGCACAGGGCACCATGTCCTTCCAGGATGTGCTCCTTCATCCAATCCCCCTCGAAATAACTCCGTTTGTTCTCGGGCAGGACTTTGTTCCACTGGTAGGCGATGGCCCAGAACTGGTCGCAAATGATGGTCGGGATATTGTATTTGCCCCAATGCGGACGGATGTAAGCCTGATAGGTAGAATCCTGCTCCCAGATGAAAAAGAACCTGATCTTTCCTGCCACGTATTCCATCTGCCCGGGATGCTCTTCCTCGATGGTCTTCAGTGCACGTGCGATGGTGTTGGGCCCTCCCCATGCCTGCAACCAGACGGGCCGGTCGTCCGTGGTGTCGAGAAGCACATTGGCGATGTGTTGCGACCCGGGAGTAATGGAATCCATTTCGCCTTTCGCAGCCACATTGCCAAGGAAGGACCTTGATTTCAGATAATCCGGTGTCGGATACTCGCTGTCATGCAAGACCAGTTTGGGATATACCTCCGCATATGCTTCAAGGTAGGGATCCAGCCAGTCATCCCCTGCCCATCGATGGCTCTTCCAGTGATACTGGGAACTGGAGGTGACGATCCCCTCCACATCCCATTCGTTGGTATACAGCAGGAACCTTACCATGGAGCATTCATCATCAATTTCCCCATCAGAGGTCACTATCACCCTGGGTTTGTTATTCTGTTCTGATCGGTCGACCTGATTAAGACACGACGGAAGAAGGATCATTCCTGCCAGCAAGGATATCCAAATTGTTTTCATCTCTATTGTGTTGTTGCTTATTTGAAATTTTCCTGCGAGAAGGATTCTTTTTCAGGCTGCCTGGGTTAGGGTGGAATTACATGTCATTACTCTCCACATTAGCCAGGCCATTTCTCGATTCTATTTCTGTATATTAACAATGATGCGTTTGTAACGCGTTAAGGCTGGAGAACCATGATCAGTCACTGCAAGAATGATGTGCATGGTGCCCATCTTAGCCCTTACCGGTGCAATGAACCAGGCATTTGCCATATTGGAATCCTGAATATGCAGTGGATTGCCTGTCCTAGCGGTGGACATGGCAAACGTGCCGGGTTCGCCATAAAGGAACCAGTGATAAGAAAGGTTATCCCCATCCGGATCTTTGGAACCTTCCGCGCTTAAATCTAAACGGTCACCAGCCTTTACACTCAGGTACTGGTCATGGTTTAGAACAGGCACAGGCGGATGGTTGGCCTCATCGTATTCTTTTATGGTCCAATCCATCCGTGCGGAAAAATCATTTTGATAATGTTCCCTCCAGCGCCAGATAGTAGCATGATTGCTCGTATGCCACCTTCCGTCGTTCCCCAGCACTTCATCCATTGCATTGGTCCACAAAGGGCGTGTTTCAGGTTCCAGGAACCATTTCTCGAATTTTGGCTGATAGAATTCATAGCGGCCTCCCCAGCTCCCCCAGTCCGGATGTTCCGGATCACCAAGCCCGTTATCGATAAGGAACATGAAGCTCGGGGAATCTCCCTCCATCAGGTATTCCATATACGGATACTGTGCTCCCAGCGGACCTTTGCTGCGGATGTGTTTGTCCAGCCAGGCATTCTCCACAAGGCTGTAGTCACCCCCGGGACAACGGGCGTGGAAATAATCCCCGCTGATTCCGCTCCAAGTGGCATAATGGTAGCCTCCGTAGCGATGAAACCCGGGACTGGCGATATAGAAAAGGTCAGGAAATGATTTCCTGATCCAGGGACCTGTGTCATCCTGGTCAGAAATGGTGTACACCCTCAGTCTAGACACAAACTTCGCCAAGTCGTCGGCAGAGCGCGTATCTCGCACTTTCCAAAGCGCCTGAGCAAGGCAATTGGGGCCTCCCCAGACCAGTACCCAAACCGGGCGGGGGTCATCGCGGTCGACAACATAGATAATATGATCAGATCCGTTCGAATCCATTCCTTCACCTACCGCATTCATGCCGTAATCGGGTCTGCCCCCCTTCACAACCGAGTACAGCGCATCAACTTCAGGGTAACCTGCTTCATGCTTCAACAAATTCTCTCTTACCTCTCCGTATGCTTTCAATATCTCACGAATTCTCCAGGTGGCAATCTCATGTTGCTGATGTACAGAGGTGGTGGCTATTATACCTTCCACATCCCACTGGTTGGAATAGGTCAGAAAACGGACCAGCGACATGGCATCATCCGGCTCATTTTCGATATCGGTGAGTACTATGATTCTGGGCTTTGGATGGCTTCTCTGGGCAAAAAGGGCGTCAGAAGCAATGAACAGGAACACTATAAAAAAGAGCTTCGGATAATTTGTGATTTTCATGGTACTTCTGTAATTTACTGACAAGTAGTTATATTTTACTGCCGTACTGCCAAATATAAAGATATTTTCGTTTATTTGCCTTTGTATTCGAATATTTTCATTTTTCGGTAAACTGTCAGGAAATCTGCAATAGTGACAATTTTAGAATGAAATCACATATGAGACTCTTTCAAAACATGAAGGTATTCCTTCTGGTTGGAATCTGTTCCTTGCTCACCATGACACAATGCGGCAATGCCGGAGATGAAACACCCGGACCCCGTATCCTGGTTTCTACCGATATCGGGGGAACCGATCCCGATGATTTCCAATCTATGATCCACTTGCTGATGTATGCAGACCTCTTCCAGATCGAGGGCCTCATCTCATCTCCCTTTGGTGATGGAAGAAAACAGGCCCTGCTGGATATGATCGGACTGTTTGATAAAGACCTTGGAGCGTTGAAAGCACATGCCCCGGAACTCCCCGAGCCTGAATACCTCAGGAGCATCTGCAAACAGGGGGCAATTCCGGCAGCACCGTGTAAGGGGTATGACATGCCTACCGAAGGCTCGGAATGGATTATCAAATGCGCGAAGGAGGATAGTGATCAACCGCTGTACGTGCTGGTCTGGGGTGGCATCGAGGATTTGGCTCAGGCGTTGCACGATGCCCCGGACATCAAAGAAAATATCAGGGTGTACTGGATCGGAGGGCCCAACAAAAAATGGAGCGTCAATGCATACGCCTATATCGCCGAACATCACCCGGATCTCTGGATGATAGAAGCCAATGCTACCTACCGGGGGTGGTTCCTGGATGATGAATCCCCCGAGGAGATCACTAATGAAGCATTCTATGAGAACTATATCAGGGGAGCCGGGGCCCTGGGCAATGCTTTTAAGAATTATTATAACGGACACATCAAAATGGGGGATTCGCCCTCCCTGGCCTATCTGATGAACGGCAATCCGGACGATCCCCCGGGCGAAAGCTGGGGCGGTTCGTTCACCCGGATCGATCACAGTTCCAGATATCTGTTTGACAGGAATACCTCCACGTCGGATACGGTGGTTGCCTACGGGGTTATAGAGTGGAGATTCAGCGGCCCGGATCTTGGAATCCCACCTGATTCAGCCTGTTTTACCATGGAAATTTCGAATCAGGTCTGGCCGGGATATTACCTTGGCAAAGGCATATATGGGGTCCGCTACTCCTCTAAGACACCTGAAATATGCACCTATATCACCGCCAGTGACATTCCAGAACTGGACGGACAGACGGGACAGTTTGTCAGCGTTGACCCCTGGCCCGGTGCTTCCGGTCCGGATGATTTCATCCTCGGGAGCAACTGGTATACCGACCGGCCCGAACCGGAGCTTTTCTTTGGCATACAACAGGGTGCAAGGACCGTTTCAAAATACCGCGAGGCCTTCCTTTCAGACTGGGCGAAAAGGTGGGAATGGCTTAAATGATGATGAAAAAGGAGTGGAGCGGAAAGGACCCGGTAGCCGGCATTATTGTAGTTGTGGGGAATGTCATAACCTGTGGTAAAGATTCAAGAAGAAACATGGCAGGAGGATCATTGTTATTGTGCTCCCCGGGAAAGTCAAAGGATATCTGAAATATGCGCAGGCCCTCTTTACCTTTCATTTATTTAGCTTTTATTTTCGTTTTGCATGGAAATTTCGTTGAATGCATGTGAAATTGCTCGTTTTATTTGCATTTGGGAAAATTGCATACGTTATCTGGAACATTTGAATACCCTTCCCAATCGCGTCAACACCTAATTTTGAATATTGATATTGGTGTGATATATCCAAGATTAAATTAATTGATAACTCAATACTAATACTACCATGAAAAGATTTTACATGCTTCTAGTATTTTTCCTGTGTGCGATGCTCGGGAATTATACAGGTAATTTACATGCACAACCGACCGCTAAAAACGAGAAAGCGGCTCTTATTGTTTCTGACGCCGGTCTCACCGCCGGATTTGACGGTGCCATCTTCAATAGGCTTCTGTCAC
>CAZCQL010000048.1:17468-29359 GCA_964500835.1 uncultured Bacteroides sp. | reverse complement strand
GTAATTATGATGCTTCCGTCCTGACCAATGAAGGCTGGGCTTTCTTCGATGCTGCCGTCTTCTGGTTGACTCCGCCACCTTCGACCGGTGAGATTGAACCGGGAATCGTATCCAAGTATGAATTTGAAAATGGAGCAGATGACAAGCAAGGAAATTTCAATGGTTCCATGACAGGCGATGCGGCTATTGTTGAGGATTCGGAAAGAGGTAAAGTTCTTGAACTTACCGAAGACGGATATGTCAGTCTGCCGGCAGAACTGGCCGAAGAACTCAAGGACTTCTCTATAGTTACCTGGGTTAAAGGCCTGGGAACCGCGCAATACGGAGGCCTGTTCGGCGTTGGTCAGAGTGAGGCCAATTCATTCCCCTACTGGGACATCCATTTGCAAAGTGACGGCACCTTGTCGTTCTATGCAACAAAAGATGTGGAGACACCTCCGGACGGGATCGCCCAGACAGTGGATGATTTTGTAAATCCGGGTGATGACTGGTACCACATCGCTGTAACCTTTAAGAAAGGTACAGGGGCGATGGTATATGTTAATGGTGAAGCCAAGACAACATCGGATTGGATGGGAGACAACGACTTCGATGTTTCTCCCATGGATGTTGCCGCACAGATGGTTGCTATCGGAAAAGACGCCTACACCCAGTCAACCCTGACCAATACGCTGATCGATAATTTCACGGTGTACAACATCGCGATCAGTGATGCAGTGGTACAAGCCATCTACGACGCGGAAATGCATATACCTGCACCGAAACTGGTGGCTGAGTATCCATTGGATTTCAATGCAAAGGATGCCACCGGAAACTATGATGGTGCGCTCGAGGGTGATGCCAAAATGGTCAGGGATGAGGAGCGTGGAACCGTTCTGTCGCTGACCACGGATGGTTATGTGAGCCTCCCGCCAGAAGTAACAGAGGTCCTGGATGATTTTTCAATCTCTGCATGGGTGAAAGGTGTAGGATCCGCAGAAACCTCAGCCCTGCTGGGTATGGGGTCTGCCACTGCCCAATCAGTACCATACTGGGATATTCAGCTGAATGGCGACGGAACGATGAGCTTTGCCTCTTCGCTGGCCAACAGCACAGATCCGGACGGTTGTAACCAGGTAGTGGATGACTTCACCAACGACGGCAGTGCATGGACGCATATTGTGCTTGCCTTTACGAAAGATGAAGGAGCCGTTGTATATATCAATGGTAAGGTGGCAACAACCACAGCACTGACCGGCGAAAATGATTTCAGTGTGTCACCCAGTGACCTGGGGGCAGCCATGGTGGCCATCGGAATGGATGCATTCAATCAGAATGTCCTCGACAGTACGTTGATTGACGACTTTAAGATTTACAAGAATGCAATCAATGCGGATGATGTGAAGGAAATATTCCAAAATGAAGCTGCTCAGCCTGGTGGCGGCGGAGGCGGATCATGGGCATATTCTATGAATACGAAGGTTCTTTATGCCAATGCTGGTGCACAGTTTGACAATTATGACGGTTACTGGGCCCATGAGAACGGGAATGACGAATGGGACGGTTCCGGCATAGGTAAAGGAGCCCCCGGCGGAATTAGCGTTATAGATAATAGTTACTATCGCTTCCAGGATACCGGAGATCCGACAAATATAGGTTTCAGTGATCCCGGTAACCGTAAACTTCAAGGGTATTGCGACCTCACCCCGTTCGGTGGTTCTGCGAGCATGCTTGACGATGGTGCCACCATTCACTTCGTAGCCAGGATTCCGACCGATGGTCCGCTGGATAGTCTGGTGAATGCCGACGGATCCAGAAGTCCATATCCGGAAGCAGGTGATGGTTATTCTCATCACAATGATGGTTCCATAGGAATGATCGGTGTGAAACAGGGGAATGGCGGTTATATTGGATTTACCTTAAGAAGTGTTCATGACATCCTGGGGAATGATAATGTACCCATAGGTGAATTCAGCGGTTTACAATTACCGCCGGCAAAGGGCAATGCCATCATCACCGGAACGGACATTTCAGCTGCCGATACAGTGAATACAATTGCTCTTGATCCTACCGTATGGCACGATTACTTCGTGAACATCCGGAAAGATCCATCCGGAGTCGGAACACACGAAGTGTCCGTATCGGTTGACGGTGGTGAATTCCAGACATTCATCGTGACAGCAACCAGTCATTCAAACTATGGCGGAATGTCTGTTCTCAGGCTGGGATTGGGCAATACCCTGATGAGCGGTGCAATGGATATCAAAGCTTTTGATTTTGCGCCTGGCTTGCTCCCGGCACCGGCCATACCGGATGCCTACTGGAAATTCGAAGGGAATGCCGACGATGAATATGAAACTTCGGACGGTACCCTTGTGAATGCTGATACCACCGCGTATGTTGAAAGTCTGGAAGGACAGGGAATGGCCCTTGATCTGGGAAGCGGAGCTCCTCCCAGGTATGTGGAAGTGCCGGATAATGAGATCGTTGATTTCGATACGGCCAGCTTCACCATCGCCATGCTTGCATATATCCCTGATTTTGCGGGCACGCATGAGCTGATTTATAAGGGTGATAATGCTGCAAATTGGTGGGCCGTTTCATTACATGATAATGTCATAAATTTCTACATTGATGATAATGTAATAGACAAGACGCAACTGAGTGTCCCGAATGTGGACCAGTTGATGGCTCCTGGTCAATGGAACCACATCGTAGCTATGCGCGACCGTGATAAGGATAAGCTGATTGTCTTTGTAAACGGACAGGAGGCTGGTTCAATAGCCGATGCAACCGAGACAAGCATCTCATCACCTGGCCTTTCATTAAGAATCGGAACTAACCGTAATTCAGATCCTTCTGAGGCAAGACTGATTGATGAGGTCATGATTTTCAATAAGGCGCTGTCTGCTGAACAGGTTTACAATCTGTATGCATCTCTGTTCCCGCAGCTTCCGGATAACCTGAAAGCATACTGGAAACTGGACGGAGATGCCACGGATCTTTTCGAAACATCCGATGGTACACTGATGGGCGGTGATGCTGCCAATTATGTGGAAGGGCTGGACGGACAGGCGCTGGATCTCAGTCCGGGTACAGATCCGACCTATGTTGAGGTGGCTGACAATGAAGTTGTGAATATCGGAGCTGGAGAGTTTACTTATTCACTGCTTCTCAATGTAACCGATACGGAAAGCAACAGAGAGATGCTTTATAAAGGTTCGGCTAACGGTGCATCGTATGCGCTTGCGCTGAACGGCACTGCATTGAGCTTCACCATTGATGATGGAACCAATGAGACCAGTGTTGTCCTAAATGAGGCAGGCAAACACCTTTACACAGATGGCTGGAACCACATTGCTGCCATCCGTGACCGTGTCCAGGACTCTATCTACCTCTATATCAACCAGAGGATGGTCGGTGCAGTGAAGCACAATTCTGAAGACCTTGGCTCAACCGTTCCGCTGATCATAGGAGCAGGAGAGAATAAGGATGTCAAGTTCGACGGTCAGCTTGATGAGATACGCTTATATGATGAACCGATAAGCCTGATTGATCTGCAGACCCTGACAAGACAATACGGGATTGATCCCAAGTACATTCCATCGTCGAATGCAGACTTAAGGTCGCTCACTGTCATTCCTGCAGCGACTTTGAACCCTGCTTTTGACAAGAATGTGGTGGAGTACAATGTTGAATTGCCATCGGGCACCACATCCGTAAGGGTAACGGCTCTGCCGGATGATTTCCTTTCAAACGTTTCAGGTACTGGTGAGGTGGATGTCTCCTCGGGTTCAGCAACCGCTGAGGTAGTGGTTACTGCAGAGGATGGCACCGTCAAAACCTATACCGTGAATTTCACAGTTGTCACGGGAATAGATGATGCAAGATTTGCTGATCTGGTGGTTGTTTACAACTCCATTGAAAACAGCCTTATCTTCCTCAACCGGGATGATATCACAAGAGTGGAGATCTTTGATATCACCGGCAGCAAACGCTATGTGCAGGAGAATATTTCTTCCGGAAGGATGAACCTGGGTTCAGCTAATCTTGAGAGCAATGCCATATACATTGCACGGATCTATGCCGGGGATGAACTAAGCATCCTCAAATTCGTGAAAACGAATGATTAATAACACATTAGAGATGGCTGTTGTACTGCAACAGCCATCTCTTCCTTTATTAGCTCAAAGAAAGGGTTTGCCACCCGAACCGGAATGCAAAAGATTTAATTGTATCTCTATGAAAAGAAATTATACCATTAAACTGCTTCATTGCCTAAATAGATACTACTTACTGTTTTTCCTGATTGTGCTGTCAACATCCGTTCTTGGTCAGGGAACTGTAAAAGGGGTAATTACAGATATATCGGACCAGACTCCACTGGTGTCGGCCACCGTTGTTGTAAAAGGTACAACGATTGGGACCATATCCAATTATAATGGAGAATACACACTCCCGTTAAAAGCAGGCGATTACACCCTTCAGTTTCTCTATCTGGGATATGAAACCGTTGAGGAGCCCGTTTCAGTGGAGGATAACCAGGTTGTTGTAGTCAACAAAGAGCTGGCAACCGCGGCAATTATGGGGGAAGAGGCCGTCGTGACCATGCAGGCCAGGGGCCAGCTTTCAGCCGTAAACCAGCAATTGCGTTCGAACCAGATCATCAATGTGGTCTCGGAGGAGCGCATCCGTGAGTTGCCTGATGAGAATGCGGCACAGGCCATCAGCCGCCTTCCGGGTATTCACCTTGATGGATCAAGGGTGGTTATCCGCGGACTGGAACCGAAGCATAACCAGATTGTGATCAACGGGATGAATTTACCCTCTATCAGTACGTCTTCAGCCACATCAGGTGCGGGTAGTTCACGATCCTCTGACTTAAGTATCATTTCAGCCAATATGCTCTCCGGCATCGAGGTTTATAAAACCCTGACACCCGATATGGATGCAGATGCCATCGGGGGTGTGGTGAACCTCCGGTTTAGGGAAGCATATCCGGGACTTCAATACAGTATCACCGCACAGGGTGCCTATAACCATCAGGAGAAGGTATTTGGCGGAATGAAACTCTGGGGGGATGTAAGCAACCGTTTCCTGGACGATCGCCTAGGGGTAATTCTAAATCTGAATTACGAAACAAGGAGCGGAGGCGATGACTGGATCACGGCGAGTTATAATCTCCAGGACCAGGCAGAGCCCGGACAGGGCAAATACATGATGAATGCACTTAACGTAAACGATCAGTTGAAAACCAATCAAACCCTCGGCGGATCCATGGTTATAGATTATAATCTGCCAAACGGGCAGCTGCTGTTTACGAGTTTGCTAAGCCACTCCACACCTGAAGAAACACTGTATCGTGATGCCATGGAACCCGGGAGGAATTACCGTTACGGCTTTTTGGACCGTGGAAAGTATGTGGCCCTCCTAACAAATAACTCACTGCGCCTGGAACAGCAACTGGGTCTTCTAAAACTGGATGCAAATGTTTCACATGCCTTTGTAAAAAGAGAAACTGATTTTCGGTACCGGATGAGGGTCAAGGACGCCACAGTAAGGCCTTTTGTGGATTCATTAATTACAGAAGCGGCCAAACTGAGAATGGAGCCCATCGATGTATACGATGCCCTTGATCCTGCCGCAGATCAAACAGCGCGTTATTACGAATCAACGATCATTCCGAATAATTATGATGAAACACAGTGGATGGCTGACCTGGACCTGGAAGCTCCTCTTCGCCTAACTGATAATATCAATGTGAATTTCAAAGCAGGTGGGAAGTACCTGAGAAAGGACCGAAACTATAACGAGCAGCTACTGTTAGACTATTATCCAGGTGCTGTCTTTAACATCAATATGGAAATAAGCGATTGGCTGGCAACCCAGGGCATAAATACAGACGGGTCAACCTTTTTCTTCTCCGATATCCGCAATTATGATTACAAGCCCAATAAGGGATTCATGAATGGCCAGGACTATTCTCTGGGTTGGGTTGTAGATAAGGAGTTTATGGACGAAATGCTTCTCCACCAGGTGAACCTTGACCGGGAAACCACCAACTTTCTGACAGATGCGCGAGACGGCCGATATGATTACTGGGGATGGGAAAGCAAGATAGCGGCCTATGCGATGGCCGAGATAAATCTTGGTAAGCGCATAACCATTATCCCCGGTGTACGCTATGAAAGAATGCACAATGAATACACAGCCCCGAAAATCAAGCAGGGAACGCAATGGACCTGGGAGAGCCAGGACACATTGACTCGACCGGCCGATCATAGCAACATACTGCCCCACCTGCATTTACGTGTAAAAGCAACAGACTGGTGGGATGTGCGGTTTTCCTACAACCAGACCCTGAGCCGGCCCGATTACCAATATGCGGTCCCAAGCATCTATTATCATGAAATAAGTTTTGCTACCAGCGCAGGCAATCCGTATATTGAACCGGCTGTATCCGAGAATTTTGATGCCAATTTCACTTTCTATTCCAGGAAGATGGGCCTCTTTACGATCGGTGGATACTACAAAAGAATAGACGGTTTCTTCTACAGCCAGCCTACCCTTTTAAAGAATATCGTTGATTTCTTACCGGATTCAAGTATTCTCTATGAGTTCCCGATTGAAACATATTCAGCCCTTTTAAACAGTCCCACTAATTTTTACATCAATAGCCCGTATACTGCCTATGTGAAGGGACTGGAGCTGGAATGGCAGTCAAATTTCACCTGGTTGCCAGCCCCATTTAGCGGCCTAGTGCTAAATACAAACTATACGCATGTCTGGTCGGAAACTAAATACATGCAGCACCGAATCAGGTATGAACGACCTCCAGGCGCCTTTGTACCTGTACCTGTAGAGGTGGATACCTTTTACGTAAACCGCTTACTTCACCAGGCCAATGATATCGCGAATGTTTCCCTTGGGTATGACCTGAAAGGGTTTTCGGCACGTGTTTCCTTCCGTTTCCAGGGCAATGTGATCAGGAGTGTTGGCAGACGTCCCGAAGAAAATCAGTATACGGCGAATATCTATGCGTATGATTTTGTAGTAAAACAGAATATACCACTCAAATACGGTCAGCTTGAAGTTTTCCTTAATGCAATCAATTTTACCAATGTCCCACAGGAACGTTACAGAACCTTTAAAACCCCTGAGGGAAACGACAGGGATGCGATCACCTATCAGAGGTATTCGGGCCTTCAGTTTCAACTGGGAGTTCGGTTTAAGTATTAAACAGTCACAATGCATAAGAAGGATAATTAACTAAAATAGAAGCACTATGAAAAAAAGATTTACTTCGGTTTTAACTCTGTGTTTGGGTACTTTTATAAGTATCAACACCTTCGGTCAGGGGCTATACCCACCTGACTGGCAGTCTGTGGTTAAAGAAGATAAGGGCGACACAATTGTAGTGAAAGGCTACTACGAAACGGGTTGGTTCAACACGCTGTTATGGGCAGTAAAAGCAGATACATTGCCAAACGGTGAACGTACAAACCAAAACCGCGTTTACGAAACGGTTCCGGGAGAGTATTATATTTCAGATGCTACACTTGAACTGGATACCAGGGTGCCGAATCTACGCATCACTGCACCTGAACCTCCTCCGGGAGTGATGCCTCCCGTTCACGTCAGGGCCCAGGCACTGGACCAGACGTTTGATAAAACCTTTTTCCTGGTATATGGAAATACCTATATGGAAAACCAGTATTTCCTCCATGTGACCATCAACGATACCTATGAGGAACGTGAATTTATACGCACTCATGCCATTGGTACACATCATGAGTACCGGGGTTGCATTTTCGAATTAACAGCATGGTCACAGCAAATACCCCAGGTGAATCGCCAGACTTATAAGTTTATCGACTGTAAGTTTATCAATGTGGGGCATGAGGCGACCATTGAAAAAGGTGCGGTGCTGGAAACACGGGACCTGCCTCCAGATACGATCTGGATGGAGAATTGCACATTTCTGAACGGTGGGATCTTGTTCATGGCATTATGGAACACAGGCCCGATGCACGTTTATATAAATCACAACACCATTGTAAACGTTTCGCAACCACCCATGTCTTTCCACACCGCAGCGGAGATGATTGTAACCAATAACCTGTTTGTGAATGCAGGGATGGTGGCGGATTACCCTGATTTTTACCAGACATTCGGGGAAGATGATGATAAGATAGAGCAGGGTATCATTGATATGGATACCATGGAATCCTCATGGCTGAGTCAATGGTACCTGGATGAAGATCTGGAACCATTCTATCCTTTTTCATCAGTATCAACTGAAGGCGGCGATACCACCTTTATTGTAGATGAATCGCAGCGTAAGGTGTTATTTCATCAGAATTCCGTATGGTGGGATCCGCGCATGATAGATATGGTGGAAAACCAATTGCCCGCGCAGAAGCCCATCCCGCCCGAAATAGGTGATTATGAATGGGCCAGCCAGCTGATTCTCATGAACGATCGCACCCAGGCCATGTTCGATGACAATGAATCCTATCCCTATCTGAACGAAGGGGAGAACATCAATGTGGAACCTGATTTTGCGAATAACAAGGATCTTGTCCCTGAATGGATCAGTTATGTGATATCAAATTCGACACCAGGGAGCCCGAACGGTGGAGACCTGATGCCGACGTGGAGAACCAACACCACAACGAATCTTTGGCAGCCGGATTGGCCCATGTTGGCTGATCTCACCTATACCAATGCTGAATTAATGTCAGGAGGCTTAAAGGGTTATCCCCTGGGTGACCTGAACTGGTACCCCTCGAAAAAGGCATCATGGTCAAATGCCAATGAAGCAATGAGCCTTTGGGCAGCCTTAAAAGCGGGTGAAGCACCAACGGGGATAAGTAAAGTTGAATATCATGACAACCAATTAACAGTATATCCAAATCCGGCCAAGAATAGCGTGAATGTTCTATTTGAGCTCACTAACGGGACAAATATTGGACTGAATGTCTATAATCTAATGGGTGAAAAAGTGATGTCCCGGGATTTGGGCAACAGAATGCAAGGCAAACACAATGTAACACTTGAAAAAGGTAATCTAAGTTCCGGAATGTATATTCTTCAAATAGATGCGGGACATATGAACAGATGGTCCACCAAAATTGCATTTGAATAGGCAGCACCATCGGAGAACGGACAATTTCTCAGAGAATCCGGCCGGTTAACAGTTTTACCGGCCGGATTTTTTATGTTCAGTCCTGTTTTCAGTGCCCTTATCGGCGTAGAATACCATTCGAGCATTCCCGTAACACAACCTTCCTTTACAGCCTGCGTGCACATTGCATCGATTCTGGCTGGTCCTTTCGAGGCCAAGCCAGTAGATCAATATTTGGCTTTTTCGAATTGTATTTTGAAATATGCTCAGCTCATAACCAAGGGAGTCCTATTCGTCAGGCCATTCACTTTTCAGTCGAAAATGATATGAACTGTTACGCGCATTGATCCTGGCTTTCTGTACCTCAATCTTGTCGTTCTGCAGCAGCCGGATCATTTCTGCACCGGCATAAAGCACCGGCCCATAGCCATGGGTGGCATAGATACTCTTTCCCCGATGATAATAATAGGTATTGTCATGAGCGAAGGTAGTACCCTCGCAGGTACCGTCCACAGCACCGTTTTCCAGTACCCTGGTGGTTATGGCATTCCATCCCGTCAATGCCACCGGTCCGTATACATGGTTGATCCATCCTTCGTTGATGCCCTTTGCCACAGCAAATGTGAACATGGCGGTACAGGAAGTCTCCAGGTAGGTATCGGTCTTATCCAACATATTGTGCCAGAAACCGGTCCCATCCTGTAAACCCGCCAGGGAACGGATCATGGAGCGGTATAAATGCAATACCTCATCACGTCCAGCATAATTCTCCGGCAGCACACCCAATAGTTCTGCCATGGCCATCAAGGTCCAGCCGTTGGCGCGGCCCCAGTAAAAACGGGGATCATAATCCCCTGATGTGACGCTCCAGCCATGGTCAAACAGCTCTTTTTCAGGTATATAAAGTCGGCCTGCCATCTGTAGAATTTGCTTCACTGCATCGTCAAAATAGTTATGATCTCCCGTAAGAACAGCCATGTTGGCCAGAAAGGGAACGCTCATATAGAGATCATCTGCCCATAGGGATTGATATTGCGGTCGGTGACGGGCTAACGTTCCGTCCTCCAGCCTGAATTGCTTATTGGAAATATAATCTGCAGTGATATGGATCAGTTCCAGGTACGATTCATTCTTATCTTTAAAATAGGTCTTGATCATGGCCGCTACTATTGAACCACAATCATCCAGGGCATGAAAATCAGGGACCCTTCCCCACCCTCCACTTGCTTCTTCTCCGTATTTTTCGCGGTTCTTTATAAAATACGGTAAAGTCTCAATCACCATGTCATAGAACCTGGTATTATTTTCGAAGTACGCTGGATCCCCCGTGACTTTATCAATGTAAGCAAATGCTGAGAGTACTACGCCATGGGTGTAGGACCACTCACTGGCAAAACCATCCGAGACCTGCGCATGCTTGTTCGGCACGGAAAAGTCTGTGATCTCCTCACCTGTTTGTGAATCCACTATTTCCAGGGTGCTTGTGGATTCATAGTAGCCACGTACCCGATCCAGAACCTCTTTGACTTCTTCCACAGTGGGGTATTTATAAGGGACAGCATATACAGGTATCCGGCCAGGTGCATCTTCCTGGGCATTGAGCAAGGTGCAGCGGAGCATGCCGTAAAGAAATAAACAAATGGTAATATATGTTCTCATATTAAAGTAAGGACCCTCCATCGATGTTAATATTTTCTGAATTCCCACGCACCATAATTTCCGATTCAACATCACCCGGCACGCGAAGCCCTTTTAAGTTAATATCCTTTGCATTAATAAAAATAAGTGCAGGAGGCTCCTCACTCAGGAGAGTAAGGTCCTTGATCGTAATACCCCGGGCATCCATGCATATAAGGCCTTTTTCACTCTCCATGGTCAGGTTCTCCATAAGGACATTTTCCAGGTTCATCTCAGGTAATCCCTGCAGATATATTGCCTGACGAGCCTCTTTGCAGGTGATGTTCTTCATGAAGATATCTTTTAACTGGGGAGTCTCTTCGGTCACCGGTTGCTTTTTTGATTGGATATTCCCGTTCTCATTTTGCGCCAGCATTTCGGACACGGAAAGACCCCCGTAATAAAGATTGAATGAAATGGCATTGGTATGAATATTGATCATATCGATATCGGAGAGATATATTTTCTCCACCACTCCCCCACGGCCTCGTGTGCTTTTGAAACGTATTCCCACATCGGTTCCTATGAAGGTACAACCGGATACATGCATGTTCTTTACACCGCCCGACATCTCACTTCCTACGGTAACTCCTCCATGACCGTGGTAGACTACACAGTTCTTCACCACCAGGTTTTCAGTGGGCATTCCCCTGTCCCGGCCTTCCTTATCCTTGCCGGATTTGATGCAAATGGCATCGTCCCCTACATCGAAGGTACAGTTATAGACAACACTGTTTTTGCAGGATTCGATATCAATACCATCCCCGTTCTGGCTATACCAGGGATTTCGCACATCAATGTTTCTTACGGTCAGGTTCTCGCACAATAAGGGGTGGATGCACCAGGCGGCCGAGTTCTGAAACACCGGACCATCCAGCAATACTTTATTGCAATTAACTAAACTCACCATAACTGGGCGATAAAAATCCCTGCTATCCTGGTAGTCTTCCAGGTTATCTGAAAACCAGGGTCCGAGCTCTGCTCTTAACTCTCTTCCCTTTCTGTAACTCTCAGAAGGAAACCATAGTTTTCCATCTTCACTGACGATCCCTCCTGAGTTTACAAGCTTCTTCCACTGATTATCCGTCATTTTTTCCCGCTTCACCAG
>CAZCQL010000048.1:7161-17368 GCA_964500835.1 uncultured Bacteroides sp. | reverse complement strand
GCATAGATGTCAGCATCTGCCCGTTGCATTTCCAATTTCTCATAACATCCGGAAAGGATGATTACAAAAAGGACAGCTGCTCCTGGAATAAGGGATCTCATGTATATCATATCAGTTCTGTTGGCATTATTATCCTGGATCCATACGTAAAAAAAGATGAATGAAAAAGAAGCCACCCCATACGACCGATAAGATGGCTTCTCCTTTTACTTGTGAAAAAACTACTAACTACTATACTATGAGGATTTTTATTAATGTAAATTTACGGCAATTTTTGCCAGATCAGGGATTCTATCTTCCCAAAAGAGAGGCACATATGTACCAATCGCGGTCATACAGTAATTTTTACCCCAGGAAGCATGGATGCATAGTCATTTCCCCCGTCAGAACCTGATCATTTTTTTCGTTTCGGAGCGGGTCCCTTTGCTTCCGTGGACCACCATCCGGTAGAAATAGATCCCTTCCTTAACCACGTGTCCTGAATCATCAGCACCGTTCCATGTAACCACATGGTGTCCCTGAACCCGACGACCCGATTCAAGAACAGCCACTTTCTGACCCACAAGATTATAGACCGACAGGTCAACTATGGCCTCCCCGGGCAGATTATAACTAATATTGGTCATATTACTGAATGGATTGGGGCAATTCTGGCCCAACCTGAATCCCGTTATACCCGGGGTATCAACCTCAACGGTTGTGGCTCCGGTATCATCCCGACCCGGGGATCCTCCGATATCGTAGGAATTGCGCCAATATTGCGGAACATTGGGATCACCGACAGGGTTAATGTCAACTGGAACCAGGGAATTCCCGGATCCGTCCGCCAGAAGCGGCCATGGCTCCTGATCTTCATAATCTACCAGGATAAGGGTTTCTCCGTCCGGTGCCTTAATACGGATCTGCTCTCCGGCGTTGTTCAGATTACCTTTAAATTCAGCGGCCGGGAAGAAACCATAACGGTCGTAAAAATGCATTTCATCTGAAGCCAGCACAAAAAACCCACCCGGTGTCAGTTCACTCTCCGGCGGGAAGGTGTATTCCACACCGTCATCAAAGCTCATACCCCCCAGATCCAGGGTGGATATCCCTGTATTTTTCAATTCAATAAACTCAAAGTCACTCCCTGAAATAGTATCCTCATCCAGGGGGTTATAGTGGATTTCGGTCACCTTAATATCCAGATAATCTGAAGGGAAGGAAATCAAGCTGCTCATCAAAGCACTCCAGTTCCCGTCCAGATAGGTACGAGCCATGATGTGGCTGGAATGATCCAGGATTACCGGCTCGTCGTACATGACAGCATCGGAAGATATTTCCGGACTGGATAATTCACTGGCATTCATTTGGGCCAGAAACAAAAAATCCGAACTGGAGGTATTCTCGTTCATGGCGTGGATGGCCAGAAGGTTCTCACCTTCTGTTAACAGGTCCAGGTGATCGGAAATATTGAACACTTCCGGATCTGAAGCTTCATGGCTACCGATTGCCGCACTATTCCATGCCGGCAGGAATAATGGGGCATTGTTTTTCGCAACCAATGTTCCGTTCAGGAATGCCATAAAACCATCGTCGTACCAGATATTCAGGTAAAGTGCATCCATATTATCCAGATCACCCGGTTCAATGGTGAAAGGAATGCGGATATAGCAGGAATTGTTTGGCTCAGTTCCGGTTTCATGCATATCGGCAGATACATCAAGGGTAATCAGGTCCTCATACCCAGATTCAAATTCGTAGCCTATCCCCCCGGGGGCTCCGCTACATTCTACCCATGAAGAAACATCATAATCAGGGTCCGATTTCCACTGTTCTCCCACATTTTCTTTTGGAACTTTCACGTACTTCAAAGCATCTTCTGTGATCAATTCCATTCCGGGACCGCTCTCCAGGAAACCCCAGTCCACAGGATCCTTGCCGTTGGTGGTGTAATAGATCATCCCCTCTCGAGAGGTCATGGTTAATTCATCTCCTTTCTCCACAAGGTATCCGGGATACGGATTTCCATTCACAAAAAAGTCTGGTGCATCCAGGTTGGGGAAAAGCCCTGCGCCTCTCAGCTGATTCAGGAAAGCGGATGTCCGGTCCGGGAAATACGTATCGAGCATATACCTGCGTTGAGGCACCCAATAATTGTCATAATTATAAAGATCGAAGGGCCCCGAGGTCTGAAACTGATGTACATCACGCCGGTAGTCTCCCCACCTGGCCGCTTCCGCAGGGATAGCAGCCTCCACCTGTGCCGATCTTATATTCCACCGGTCTGTGGCTGAACCCGGCGTAAGCAACCCGCCATTAAAACAGAGCTGTTGGATCCGGTCGGCAAATAATAGTCGGAATGATTTGTTCTTGCGTAATTGCTGAAATATCCTGCTTGGGCAGTAGTTATTGTTCTCATTAAGGACGTTCCCGTTAACTGACTTCAATAAGTGCTCAGCATCCCAGCAAAAGAATTTAAATCCAGTGCCGGGTTCTACCCTGTTTCTTATGGCAGCCCAGTTGTGATGGTCCCAGTCGGTATTGCTCCCGTAAAAGTTGATCAGCATATAATCAATCAGGTTCGCTACATCCAACATGCTTTCCATCTCCGGGTTACGCGATCCGTCGGGATTGTTACCCTGGATCCTCTGGTAAGCTTCATTGCTTCCAAGCCCTGAGTTGGCCATTTCTATCAGACTGTTCCACGCAGCATATTCCCCATCGATCACATCCTGGTTATCCTTAATCACGTCGAAATCCTCGGGTTCCCCATCCAGGTAGGTGGCCGCAAAATCATTGTCCAGTCTCTCGTGGAGCGCATATATCCCCCAGTAAATCCCATTGAGGTATAAATGAACATATTCTGAATGGGTGGTTGGGTGGCCCATATCCCTTTGCGTATCCTTGCTCCATATATCCCTCTGGTACTGGGCCTGCGTCCTTTGCTCGTGACTGTGATGAACCCATGAAAGGCAAAATCCCGCCCTTAGTACAATAGTATTAAACGTAGTAGTTGCGTCATTATCCTTGAACAGGGGGTATTTCAGCTTTGTGGGACCGTATTCGCCCCGAAATGCCAGTCGGAATGAATGCTTTGGTGATTTCTCCGGCCTCCTGGAGTGTCCGCCTTGCAGCCTCACCCCGCAATTCACCTGGAAGGATTCCGTTCCGTCAGCATCAAAGTATTCAAGAGAGGCCGGGCGCTCCCATCCTTTTCCCAGTCCGTACTCTGTGTTGCTGAGGGGTGGCCCTGTATAGATATAAATACCCCCCGTTTCAGGATCCGTCGAGGTAGAGAAAAGATTGCTGATATCGGTCACCAGTGACATGGTGGGCAGACTTTCCAGGCCTTCCTTTACGGTGGCGGCATCTTCCGGATCTGCCATGATATCCGGATCCATTTCATAATCGGCGATGGAGGTCCCTGTAATGGCTGTGTAAGGGCCCCAAGCCGAGGGATAACCTTCAGGATCATTTGGCTGGTGGATCACATCATCCAGGACGAGATATGTGCGGGTGGTCACATCGCTGTAAAGCGTATCGTCCAATACTGCCACTGCCCTGAGGATGCTGGTGGTGTCGATATGGATGGGAGCTGTATATTGCAGCCCCATTCGCGGGGTGGGTGTACTGCCGTCCAGGGAATAAAAGATCTCAGCGCCCTCTAAGTCGCATGTTATTTCCAGGTTAAACGGAACCTTATAGATCCCGTGATTGACATTGAACTCTGGAGGTGGAAGTATGGTCCCCATCTGAACATTCTCACTACCGGGCGTCGGTATGTAAAATGACATGTAGGCTCCATCCACATATCCAAAAGAAATATCCCTCTTCTGATCCGGGAAGGAAGGGTCAAATGCTGTTGCTGCAATTCCTTCCGGATCGAAGAGTCCCAGGTATTCCCCGGCGCCGCTCAGTTTGAAATTCGTATGGAGTTCTGATCCTGATGTGTTACGGTCTTTACCAGATGCAAATACCAGGAGATATTCATGGGAGGCAATTTTCATCCCGGGGATGCTCCATTTCTGGGGATCTTCAGCATCATCAGTTAAGAACCAACCTGTCAGGTCAACGGGGTTCGGACCCGAATTATAGAGTTCTATCCAATCTGAATAGTCTCCATCCTCATCGGCCAGGATGGTTTCATTCAATGCCAGGATCTCATTGATACGTACACTCACTTGTTGTGCGAAAGTACCGCTGAATCCGATAAAGGAAAAGAGTCCCAGTATCCACATTTTGTTAAACATCTGAGTTCGCATTTTATCTAGCTATTACAGTTCACACTGCAAATCGGGTGGCAGCTTTCAGGACAAAGTTTCTTTTCAAAAGTCGGAGCGAACAATGGATTCTATAACCAGTTTTGTAGTACGCGATTGTTTTCCAACCCGAAGTATGCAAACGTAGGTACCTTCGGTTAACCGGGTACCCCAATTATTATCGAGATGCCAGGTATATTCATGGGTGTCGGCATTTCTGTATTCATTGTCAAATGATTTTACCACCCTCACATCCGTATTTTCTCCATCCCCGGATCCCGAGCTTCCGCCCACCAGGTTCTCCTTGATCTTCACCACATCTCCCTTTTCGATCACCCAATCCAATCCCCCCTGAAGTTCAATGGCTTTCCCAACCATCTCCTCGATCTGTTCATAGGAAGGATTGACGGTCCGGTCAACCGGGCTGGACAGTTCCGAATAATCCGAGGTGACAATACTAACCTCGGTGGAAGCACCTGTGAATGCGTCAAACTCCGATTCGTACCTGAAGGTGCAATATATGAAACCTAACCAAAGCATGATCTGATTTAAGATTAATTGGGAAAGCTGTATACCTCTTATGGGACTATCGTAACCCATAATAAGCCAGGGGAATATGATAAAACTATTTCAGAACAGGTTATACAACAATCCAAAAACCAGTGCAACCAAAATTCCAATAGCCAAATATTGCACCAGGACGTATCCCCTGAAAATGGTCTGACGGTACGTTCACTTGTTTTTCCGGAAAATTGATCCACGGAAAACCGAGCTCTGTGCCGGAGAAAATTTTCAGGAATAACCGTGTATTTTTTGATATACCATCCGGTGATGTAACCGGCCGCAGCACCCAGAATAAAAGAGGCAAGTGTCCTAAGTATGGCCATTTCAAGACCCATTACCCCGGCGGTAAGGACAAACAGGTTTGGATTCATGAGAGGGGAAGCGACCATCAGGGCCATGGTCACCCGTGGTTGCAATAAAATCTGAAAGCTTTTTCAAAATCGCATTTTTAGTGCTTTCTTCACAGAAAAAATAGTTGATCCCTATGACACGATTTGTGACACTCCTCCTGCTGTACTCCCTGGGGAGGATCCTGTACGGCCAGTCCCACTGGGAAAACCTGGTGAAAGCCGATCAACCCTGGAGGTATTTCATCGGGGATACAGAGCCGCCTGCGACCTGGATGAATGCTGATTTTGACGACAGTTCCTGGAACCTGGCAAGGGGAAGCTTCGGCTTCGGAGATGAGGATGACACTACCCTTCTTTCTATCCAGCATTCACTCTATATCAGGCTTTCCTTTACAATCACCGACAAATCCATCATCGACAGCCTGCTTCTGGAAATTGACTACGATGATGCTTTTGTGACTTACCTGAACGGTACTCCTGTTGCACGATCCTTCAATGTGGATACGAACTACCCTCCCTTCGACTACACGCCCGCCATAAACCAGGAGGCCACCATGTACCTGGGTGGTCAACCCGCACGAATGGCAGTTCCCCTGGATCAGCTCCTTGAGGGAGAAAATCTGATTTCCATTCAGGGGATCAACGTGAATCCAACTTCTAGTGACTTCTCCCTGGCTCCCTTTCTTCAGGTGAGGCTGGATGCGGCAGGAATTGTGTACAGCGAGGTTCCGGATTGGTTCAGGGATCCGGATGCTCCTCTGGAAAGCAATTTGCCCCTGATTGTAATCACCACTGAAAACGGCCAAGTCATCCCGGATGAACCAAAGATTACGGCCCATATGGGCATCGTAAACAATGAATCAGGTCTGAATTCATCTGCGGGCCCATTCAATGACTATGATGGCAAGATCGGCATTGAACTCAGGGGCGCATCTTCACAGAGCTATGCCAAAAAAGGATACGGACTCGAAACCCGCCTGGAAAATGGTGAGAACAATAACGTGGGACTGCTGGGCATGCCCCCCGAGAATGACTGGGTATTGCACGGTCCCTACTCCGATAAATCCCTGATCAGAAATGTGCTGGCCTACCATTTTGCTGCAGCCATGGGACAGTATGCCCCCCGCACCAGGCTATGTGAGCTTCTGATCAATGGATCCTATTCAGGAGTGTATGTACTGACCGAGAAAATCAAAAGAGACACCTTCCGCCTTGATGTGGGCAGACTTACACCGGATGAGCTGACAGGCCGGGATGTGACAGGGGGTTATATCTTTAAACTGGACAAAGGTGAATTCGGGGACAATTACTGGGTTTCGCCCTACCCTTCCATCGGTGAGAATGACATCCGGATCCTTTATGACTACCCTGATCCGGATGAAATGCCCTCTGAACAGAAAGACTACATCCGGAATTTTGTGACCGCCTTTGAGGATGCGCTGGCAGGCAATCAGTTCAACGAACCGGTATATGGTTACAAGCCCTATATTGACGTGCAATCCTTTATTGATTACTACCTGGCCCAGGAACTGGCGAAAAATGTGGATGGTTTCCGGATCAGCACCTTTCTGCATAAAGACAAGGATAAAAAGGACAGGGTGAGCCCCATCAAAGCAGGCCCGGTGTGGGACTTCAACTTCGGATTCGCGAATGCCGATTATTATGATGCCTCCATACCCTCGGGCTGGCAAAGCACCCATCCTGCCGATTACTGGTCCACCCCCTTCTGGTGGGAAAGACTGAAAAAGGACCCGGCCTACTTTAACCGGATGGTGGATTCCTGGAAAAGCTACCGGAAATCGATCCTGTCCGATGAAATTGTCACCGAGGTCATTGATTCACTGACCACCCTGCTGGCTGATGCCCAAAAGCGGAATTTTGAGGCCTTTCCTGTACTGGACCAATATGTCTGGGCCAATAACTACGTGGGAGGGTCCTATGAAAATGAGATCGCCTACCTTAAAAACTGGTTCACCGAACGGATGGAATGGATGGATGGTCAGCTGTCCGGTTACATTTACCCTTCTGCGGTCGAAGGTCCTGATCTGGCAGTGATGGAACTGCAGGTCTTCCCCAACCCGGTCGGGCACGAATTCAGCATCAGCCTCACACTGGACAGGCCTGCCAGCCTGCAGCTTGAGATAAGCAATATGCTTGCGCAAAGGATGCACCGGTCGGATCATGAGCTGATGTCCGGACTACAGGTTCTCACCTTTGGTCCGGATGTGGTGAACAGCGCCATGCCGCGGGCAGGTATTTACTTCCTGAACCTGTATGTGGACGGAAAACTTGCAGCTAGAAGGAAACTGGTGAAACAATAAAAACAAGTGGGTCGAGCCTCATGTACCTTACCCTTCCCAACATCATTGAACCTTAAAAACTCAATGGATGATCAGTTTTCTGGAACTTACAATCGAACTGTTTCGAACCTGAACAATATAGACGCCTTTTGGATAGCCATAAGTGTTGATCCTGTATTCGGATTCGTATCCAGACTTAACTTTAACCATCCTGCCGTCCATACCCAGAATAGCAATGCTGGTCCGATCGCCGCTCATATTGTTTAACCGAATTACCGTATAATCGCTACATGGATTCGGAAATAGGGAAAACGCAGCTTCAACGCTCTGATCCTCGTCCAAACCGGTGGGATTCACCAATTCAAACCAGTTCAGGTTGTGTTCACCCTTTTTGACCAGCAGCCTTAAGGTATGCTCCCCTTCTTCCAGGTAAACTTTTCTTGACTGGGTTACCCAGTTCTGCCAGCCACCTGTGCCCGCAAAAAGGATCGTGTCCACGCTGGTGAAGTTCTCACCGTCTCCCACCTGGAAAATGAGCTCAGCATCTGAATGTTCAGAAGCAATCCTGTAGTTCAGATCATAGTTGGCTGTCTGGTTTATATTAACGAGGTAATCCAGGTAGTCCCCTGCAAAGGCATAGGCCGTATTCTTCCCGCCTTCTGAACAGTTTTCCAGCTCAAAACCGAAATTCACTTCAAAATCTTCTGCTTCAATCCTACCTGGTACTGGGTGACGATCAGGCAGGTTATTAACCACCTGGATGTTGGTAAAGGCATTGAGCGTCTGGTTGTTGGATTTTACATTGCTCCCATTGTAGGTCAGGGTTAATACATTACGGTAGTTAAGCTTCTCGGACAGGTCCAATACCAGAACCCGGTGATTCGCATCCAGAATGGCTATATCCGACAGATCCGTAAGAATATAATCGCTTTTCAATTGGAATTCACCCACCTGTAATTCTGATTCCGGGGTGGTGATCATCTTGTTCAATGCCAGATATACCACAGTTCCATCTTTGGAAGTTTCTGCTGATATGTGCTGAAAATCTATGGCGTTGGCAGATTTCGCATCCCTGAAATGGAAATAACTGAGGTTGGATCCCCCCGTATTGAATTTGAATTTCAGCCGAATATCGCCGGCAGGCAGGATCATGTCATTAAAACTGGTGGTCTGCCAGGTTTGCCAGCCTCCCGTAGTTGGCAGGCTCAGTTTTTTGGTGATATCGGCATCGTCTGCCTCCAGGTGGAAATCGGATCCACCGGTCTCCGATGCAGAGCGGACATCCAATGTATAGGCCATTTCTGATTCAGAGGTGATAGAATACTGCATCCATTCACCATCCGCTGTCCATCCCACGTTAAAGCCATTCTTCACCGGCCCGGCATCCTCACATTCCTGTATATCGACCCCGTCATTGCGGTAACCCCATCCTGTATTCCATGCCGTCCAGTCGCCTCCATAGTAACCCACATCCTCATCATAATAGGCAATGGCATTCTTGCCATAATCAAAATCCGTCGCAAAAACAGGCTGACTAATTTCATGGGGCTTAAATGGAATTACTTCGTCCGTATGCGGTTGCCTGATCATGGCATCGATGACATCGTACTGGATCTTACAGTTTTCAATCCGATGGTTCTCTGTCCACTGCAATACTGCCTGAAAAGCCTGAGTTTCGGTGGGTGTGGTGGTAATCTCACCTTTCCAGTACTTGACCAGGTCGTCGTATGCCTTATTTAGCGGGACATTCAATATATTGTTAATGCTGTTCTTTTTCACAGGCCACCAGGACCATCCTATTTCATTGGACTCACATAAAGCAATCAGATCAGTGTACCAGGTGTTGGAGTTTTCTCCTGATTCACCCAGCCATAGTGGAACATTATAGGTATCCCTCAGTGGAAGGACCCAGTCCAGGTCATTGGGCCCGGTTCCGCTCAAATACCTGTGAAAACTATAGACGAAGTTGTCGTCCCACGGAGGGGTTAACCCGGAAAAATCATTGGCATAGGAATTCCCTTCAATAATAACAATATGATTGGTATCCACCTCTCTGATAGCTGTGGTGATCTCTTCCAACAGGGACCGCAGTTGTGAATTGTTTCCTTCGGGGAAGGTCCAGTTGGTCTCGTTGATCAGATCATACCCCCCTATCCAGGGTTCATTGCTGTACCGTTCAGCCAGCTTCCGCCAGAGGGCGATTGTTTTTTCCTTGTTCTCCCGGCTTTCCCAGAGAGAAGGCTTGGTTGGATTATAGTCTGAGATGTCCGCATTTGCGCCCTGCCCACCGGGCGCACCATGAAGATCGAGGATCAGGTACATCTCATTGTCAGCGCACCAGTCCACCAATGAATCAATCATCTGAAATCCCCTGTCCAACCAAGTGATCTCGCCAAATACGGTTTCATCCTCGATGGGTGGCGTGAACCATTTATAGTGCATGGCAACTCTGACACTGTTGAATCCCCAGGTTTTCATTGAATCTACATCTCTTCGTGTGAAGTGATAAGCCAGCCATGCGTTGTAAAAGCTGTCTGTTTTAACCTCCCCCATGGATTCGATCAGCTTCGCCCGGAATTCGTGCTGAGTTCCGGCAACACCGGCAGTCTTCATCATGTAACCCTCCTGCAGCATCCAGTTCCCGGTCCCTATACCCCTAAGAATGACTTCTTTACCGGACCCGTCAACGATTTGTTTACCATCGGTATGCAAATACCCCTGGCCCAATAAACCAGATCCGAAAATGATAATTACA
>CAZCQL010000048.1:2390-7061 GCA_964500835.1 uncultured Bacteroides sp. | reverse complement strand
GTTCCCGACAATACAGGACTTTCTTCTATTTTACCGGGAAGTCCTTTCTTTTTGCTCACCAGCGATCTCCCGATTTCCTTTTTCCAACGCTTTTTTTTCCCCATGCTTTACCCATCGCCTGCATTGTAAACGGTGCAGGTAAAAGTAAAGCCTCACCACATAATTTGTAAATCTGATCTTAAGGATTAGCAGGTAAATGAGGAGGTAAAAATCCTTGTTGATCTAAGGCTTCCATGATCCCAAGACGGAGCAATCCTGCTTTAATGTTGATAACATATTTCCGGCTTCCTTCTGAAAGTGAAAGCAGCAAGTTTTTACTCCTGAGACTTCTGATCCGGCGTGAGATCTCCTGTGGAGTTTTATCCCTGAACAGGTCTCGATAATGGGTGGCGCTTACTGCACCCGCATCGAAAGCAATCTTCAGCATATGTCTCTCTCTGGAAGTGATGCGTTTCTCCTTTTCTGAAAGGGCCAGTGAAGTATGAATGATTTTCTCTGCCAGATATGTGTGATTGGATAGCAGATCTATTTTCCTAATCTCATCCCGCAAGCCCCGCAACATGTAAGTAATCCAGGTCTCTTGCCCCTCTCGGGTTCCGCTATCAGCAGTTGATAGCATATTGTAGTACTGAATTCTGTCGATACAAAAAACCGAAGTTGGATTGATGATCCGGCTATCGTTTAGCCTGAATCCCTGTTTGATCATTAGGGCGTAAGTCAGTAAACGAGCAGTTCTCCCATTCCCATTTTCGAAGGGATGAATCCAAACGAAACGATGATGGAATTGGGCTGCTTTTATCAAGTCATATTTTGGAGCATGTTCAAAATTCATAAAGGTGACCAGCTCTTTCATCAATGGTGCTATTTCCCAAGGGGGTGGGGGAAGATGAGAGGAATGACCAATTCCCACCTCTTCTTGCCGGAATTTTCCCGGTCTACTATCGCCGTCTCCTTCAGGTGGAGAGCGGAGGTCATCCATGATCAGCCTGTGAATCTCCGAGATAAACTCCAGGTCAATAGACTGATTGTTAATGACAAGGTCGATATAAGCGAGAGCCTTTTCCATATTCCGGATTTCTTTTACACGCTGAGGTATTCTCGACTCCGGGCTTTGCTCTGCATCCATTAACTCGAGAAGCTGGGTTCTATTTCCTTCGATCCTGGCTGAGCCGACTGCCTCGATTGTATGGAACAGAGATAGCAGGTCACGGAAAACCAGGGGGTGGGTCCTGGTATGAATCTCTTTTTTCCTGAGATGATCCAGATCAATTACCAGGTCAGCGATCTCCTTGTCAAAATCCGGGACGTTTAATGTCAGAGTAAATGATTTGTATTCCGGGAAGCCCATCTGTTATAAACCGAAGCAAATATTTAACATGATGTAATATTAATAATTAACACTAAAGTAGTTACTTATTTAACTTAGATGAAACGTATTAAGTTAATATACTTGGTATTACAAAGGTACAATATATCATATTAATTAACTAAATGTAGTTATGATATTTAACAAATCATTTTAAAGTTATATTGTAAATAAATGAATAATATAAAGTTTCACCTCCCGGTTTCCCCATTTCAAAAAGCACACCCTTCGGGCACTTGTTTTTTGAAAAAAGCAAAGGCCAGCCGTTGCTTTCAGCGATTGCTTTGCAATTCGAAACTTTTGCCCTCACGCAGGAAATAAGGCGGTCGCAGCGAGATTTATAGCTTATGGACAGGATCCCGGATAATTGGATGGTAAACCGGAATAAGAATGGTGTGTTTGTCCTGAGAAGGAGGATTCCTCTCAAACCGGGATCACGAGAGAAAGAAATGAGTGAGTAATCTTCCTACCCCGACATAACAGGACATATTCCATGCTACAGAGGGTGTCCTTTTCTTTAGCTGGGATCATTGCTCATCTTTTCGCATAAAGCCGAGAGGATTTCGTGGCTCCGGGTTTTCCCTAATCTCCATTAATTCATCCAGGTAGCTGAATAAAATTTCAATATTCCGATCCTGATTCACAAGTTTCTTCTTTATCAGTTCAACATCAAGATGTAGCCTCAGGGTATCAGTCAACATTTCTCTCATCTTAACGAAGACCTCGATCACTTTGATGCTCACTTGAGTTGCCCGTACACTCTTTAAAACGTTAGCCAGTTGAAGTACTCCATATGCCGAAAAAACGTATGGAAACGATCCGCCAAGGTGCTGTTTTGAAGGTATATCTTGTTAGTGATAAGCTCGTCCGGAATTAAGATCTCAGATTCATTTACTGCCATGTGAATCGTTTTACCATTTATTGATTAGGTCAGTAATTATCAGCTATTGTGAACAAGCTGATTGATTGAGATAATGATAACCACGCGGGGCGGCAGATGTTCGGGGGGGGGCCGCCCCGCCTCTATCTGCGTCTTTGTTTTCCCACCTTCAGAGATATGCCTGCCTTTATGATATTTTGTGTAGTTTAATATTCCTTAAACGTTCGGGCGAGACATCCGCATATCGCTTAAAGAAGGTTATCCGGGCTGATTTTATGGCATTTTTGGTCGCTGAAGAAAGAATTATTTTAACTAATCGTAATTATTAGCGTGTTTTTTTATGGTTTAACGTAATTATTCACGATTTTTGTTCCATGTGGATTAAGAGATACTTGAGAAAGAGCATTTCGGATGAATTGGTTAAGGGCCAGAAGCTTGTGGTTTTATTTGGTGCCAGACAGACAGGTAAAACCTCTTTATTGAGCAGTATTACCGACGAACTACCCTATAAAACAGTCCGGGTAAACGCTGATCAAGTCCGTTACCAGGAGGTTTTCAGTGGTCAGGATCTGAAAAAAATGAAAGAACTTGTTGAGGGATATGAACTGCTGTTTATCGATGAAGGTCAGAAAATTCCGGATCTGGGAATTCATTTAAAGATCCTCCATGATGAATTGCCTTCATTACGGGTTGTTGTTACTGGTTCATCATCATTTGACCTGGCAACTAAAATTGGAGAGCCAATGACCGGACGAAAAAGGGTTTTTTCCCTTTTCCCCTTGAGCCAGGAAGAGATGGGCTCAATGCATAATTCTTTTGAACTAAAGCAACTACTGGACGATTTTTTGGTTTTTGGCTCTTATCCGGAGGTCCTTACTCAATCGAATCGCAATGACAGGTTTGAAGTTCTGAGAGAGATTGGTGAATCCTATTTGATGAAGGACATCATTGAAATTGGCCAAATCAGGCATATTCAAAAGGCTTATCAACTATTGAAATTGCTGGCATTTCAAGTCGGTTCCGAAGTTTCAATACATGAACTGAGCCAATCCTTAAAACTGAACCATGAAACAGTAGAATCTTACATAGGACTATTTGAAAAGGCTTTTGTTCTTTTCCGCTTGGGTGGATTTAGCCGGAATCTGAGAAATGAGATCAAGAAATCGAGTAAGATTTACTTCTGGGACACCGGAATCCGGAATTATTTGACAGGTAATATGAATCGTCTGGATCAAAGAAATGATTCAGGAGCCTTATTTGAAAACTTCCTCATTGCCGAACGCCAGAAATGGTTAAATAATCACAGATTCTTAGCGAACTCATATTTTTGGCGGCTTTACACAGGAGCTGAGATAGACTACGTAGAGGAAAATCAAGGGATATTGACAGGATATGAGATCAAGTGGGGAAAAGGGAGTATTCGCATCCCCAAATCCTGGACCGAGACCTACCAGGCAGATGTACAGTTGTTAAACCGTGAGAACTACCTGGATTTTATAAAATAACCCAGAATATGCGATGGGGCTTTACTTTATGCTACTTATCTCATACATGGATTTATTCTACTAAAGACGTCAAACATATTTGAGGAAAACCGGGTAATATGGGCATGCTTCTAGAATGAGTCGACCATCTTTATAAGCTCATTGATGACTCCCTGAATAGCATGCCTGACTTTTTTGTACTCAATGAACTGCCAAGCTCTCAGAAGAGGAATAAAATCCGGATTGCCTGTGTTTCGTATTTTATCAATCAACAACAGGATCATCCCCCTGTTTCTGTCTTTCAGTTCTGCGACAAAACTGAAATCACTGCCATCTAGAAGGTCTTCGAGCTTTTGAAACAATTCCTCTGCGTATGTTTCTCTCTCAATCTCCCAACCCTTTTCAGTATAGACTATAACGGGAAGCCTGGAGCTGTATTCAATTTCAAGATATCCGTTCTCTATAACAAAGTCAATACGGTGGGATATTTCTGTCAGGGTTATGCCTTTATAATATCCATACACGGGACACAGATCCAATTCATGCTCCAAAAGCTTTTTATCTTTTGATCCCCTCAGGATCTTGGCCAACATCGAGCGACCACCAGTGGCTATGAGTTCATCGGCTGCGCGTAGAATCGCTTTAATTTCGTTAAATTCCAGGTGCGATATTTCACCGCTGCCCAGATGATAATGTACCCTTTGTTTTCTTCTGTCACAAATGTTTCTACTTTTTCATTTCTTCGATTTCCGGGCCAGAAAATTTGAGAAACGATTGATCAATCTTTTTAGTTTATTCCCGAAACCAAACAAGATCCCCTGCTCAACATTTTCATGCTTTTCATCCCGGGAAACAGAATCACTTTCTTTACCCTGATCCTTTGACCGGTCCTGCTGTTCCTGTTGATGATCTCTCTGATATGGCGCATCGGATTCTGCCAC
>CAZCQL010000048.1:0-2290 GCA_964500835.1 uncultured Bacteroides sp. | reverse complement strand
TCTGCCACTTCAACCATTTCTTTTTCATCAGGATCTTCCAGTTTGACATCCAGCATGGCCTTCACCGACTGAAGGAATCCCTCAAGCATCACCCTGTCTTCACCCCCATCATCAAGAACCCCTTTAAAGACTGCCTTCTTGAAGTCCAGCAGATGAAGAATTCTGTGTTCGATGGAGAATTTAGAAATAAAGTTATATACCTGTATATGCTTCTTTTGACCAAGGCGGTAGATCCTGCCAATACGTTGTTCAAGTACTGCCGGGTTCCAGGGCAGGTCTATGTTGATCACGATGTTCGCACTCTGAAGATTCACACCTACTCCACCGGCATCTGTTGAAAGGAACAATTTCAAAGCCTGATCAGACTGAAACTTTTCTATGATTATATTACGTTGACCGGCAGGAACATCACCATTCAGATATTCATATTTCAGGTCCATTTTATCGAGTTCTCGGGTAAGCAGGTCAAACATTCTTTTCCACTGGCTGAAGATCACAATCTTATTATTTTGACCTACTGTAATTTCCTGAATAATGCTCTTGAGTTCATTGATCTTATTACCCGAATTTGTCTTTCTGTTCAGTATATAAGTAGAATCCGAAACCATGCGCATACAATTCAGGTTAATAAGCAGATTCTGTCGATCCTCTTCGCTCAGGAAACCCTGCTCAATCCATCTGTTAGCAAGCCGGGCAACCACATTATAATAATCCCAGTGGTCAGATTTCTGCTCCGGAGTCATCTCAACAAAGAAATTCTTGTCAATTCTTCCTGGCAGCTGATCAATGATCTCCTTTTTTGTTCGCCTGATCATAATATCCTCCAGTGTCTTATTGATAGACCTGAGGTCTTTATACCCGATCAATTTCCCGTATTCATCCAACACCTGGTGATTATACAAAAACCGGAACAACGGTCCCAGTTTGTATCTGTCTATGTATTCCACAATAGAATGCAGTTCATCAATCCTGTTTTCCAGGGGTGTTCCTGTTGTTATGAGTGTGTATTCTGATTGTATCTTCTTCACAGATTTTGCAGTGAGCGTCTTCCAGTTCTTGATTCTCTGAGCCTCATCAATAATGATCAAGTCTGCCTCCCACGCATTGATCAGCTCGGTGTCATTGCGGACCACACCATAACTAATGATCTTATAGAAATCATCCTGACAGTAAAGATCTTTCCTCTTATGGATCAATCCTTCAACAACACTAGCATCCCTTCCTGCAAATTTCCGGATCTCGGATTTCCATTGGTACTTTAAGGATGTCGGACAAATGACAAGGACCTTTGTTACATCGAAATACCTGGCAAAGATCTCAACAGCTGCGATGGCCTGAATGGTTTTCCCAAGCCCCATATCATCGGCTAGTAGTACCCTTCCAGCATTAATGATTTCGATAACTCCTGCTTTCTGATAGGAGTATAGTCTGGTATTGATCAGGTCTTCCAGGATCCCGCTTTCCGTTCCCTCCGGAAAGATCTCTTTTAGTTTAGTTTTTCTGTCCCTATTCTTTTTGTGCTGAGTGATATATTCAAATACATCGGGATAAATCCTGAAGGAAGGATCCGTTTTGACGACACTTTTTATGAAACTATCAAGTTCATAGATCATTCCTGGTAAAAGGTAACCCTGATCGTCAAAATATTTCTCCTCATTTTCATATTCATGACAGCTGTCGGCTTTTTTCAGTCGGATATACCGATCATGACCGTATAATATGCTGAGCGAAGAATAATTGTTTGGCTGCAGTTGGGTGAAGTATTTCTGGTACTTCTTATACCTCAGCAGCTTAAACAATACATATTCGATATGTTTGCAGGTACCCAGTGTGTTGATTTTGAAATCGGGACAAGAGCAATAATTGTAACTGCTAACATTATCTCTGATGGAAACTTTGTAAGTCTTTCCCGTTTCTGGATTGAAAACTTCAAAATCTGAATAAAATGGATGATCGCCGGTGTTCTGAATCTTGAATTTCTGATCCGTTGCAAATTGCTTCCTTAATTCTGCCTGCCACTCATCCACCGACATCTCAGCCGGCTTCCTGGAGTAAGGCACCCGTTTCCTGATTTCAGATTCTGGCATATAATAGACGTTTTGATCGGATTGTTAAAGATAATGGTAAACACTGAGATGCCATCAGGAGGGGGATTATTTGTAATACTGTAAGAAGATAATCATTGACGATGCTCATTTATATTGTACATAATGTGGGAAATTTCATGATTGATTGGAATATACCAGCTCGTGTTTAAATGTACAAGTTCAGCAGCGAAAATCCGGGCTAA
>CAZCQL010000047.1:7380-40172 GCA_964500835.1 uncultured Bacteroides sp. | reverse complement strand
CAATTATCCTTTAATACAAAAAATGATAGGGGTCAGAACCAAAAATGCCGTAACTATCTGATTTAATGAGTATTACGACATTGTTGGTCGGGGTAGCGGGATTAGTCGTCACTTTGTTCCTCCTGATCCCGGAGAGGGGGGGTGTCCTAAAAGAGAAAACCCAAACGCTTCGCGTTGTTTTCTCGTTCACCGAGCCTTACAAGAGCAAGCTCTTGACGCCCCGTTAAACTCAAAAACCACCCCGCCTGCGGCGAGATGGTTTTCCTCTTTTGTCGGGGTAGCGGGATTTGAACCCACGACCTCGTCGTCCCGAACGACGCGCGCTACCGGGCTGCGCTATACCCCGTAATGGCCGGTAAAAATATTAAATCTTTATGAACTTTTAAAGTGGTGCTCGCATTCAGTGAATAATTTCTCTGAGTCAACGGGTACTACTCCGGCTTTTTCACAAACCTGGCCTCCAGCCAGGTTGGAGATGGCTGCAATGACCGGCGCTTCTTGCCCGGCAGCCACGCAAAGAGCTGCTACACTGATCACCGTATCACCTGCTCCGGACACATCAGCGATATCTCTTACTATGGCAGGAATGTGGACATGCGTTCCACCATTTGTTAAAAGAATTCCCTGCTCGCTCAGGGTGACCAGAAGAGTATCTATCTCCTGCTTCTTCTGGTATTGTAAAATTGCTTTGGAGAGCTTTTCGATTTCATGTTTTTGAATTTCCAGGTTCAGCCCCCTGATCAGTTCTTTATAATTTGGTTTAAACAGAGAGATCTTGCGGTACAATTCGAAACTTCTGAATTTAGGGTCTGCAAGGACAGGAACAGACACATTGTCCGCAGATTGTATGGCCTTTGAAATTACCCTTGGGGCAAGTACACCTTTATCGTAATCCTGGAAAATAATCGCACTAATTCCTCCACTCTCCAGCAAATTGTTTATCAATTCAAGAAACTGGTCCTGAATCCTGTTCGTCAGGAAATAATCAATCTCCTCATCCACCCTTAAAAGGTGTTGATTGCCACTGATGATCCTTGTTTTCTGTGTGGTTACCCGGTGGTTGTCAACTACAAGTCCAATATCTGACAGGTTTTGCTCCTCCAGGAGATCCAGGAAAAGCTTGCCCCGGTCATCGTCTCCAATCACCGAACACAAAATGGGAACAGCTCCCATGGATTTTACATTGAGAGCCACATTGGCTGCACCCCCGAGGCGATTCTCCTCAATGACACCCGATACAATGGGGACCGGGGCTTCGGGAGAGACCCTCCCTACATTTCCCCATAAATAGGTATCAATCATCACGTCCCCTATAATGAGGATCTTCTGGTTGGTAAATTTATTGAAGATTTCCCTGAAATCAATGGAATCAAACATCGGCCATTTTTAATGTTGGCAAAGATAGGATTTTATACTCAAAACGGATCTACATCAATTGAGATCCGGATAGTCCTGTAAACTTCATTAGACGAGATATCATCAAGGACTCTGTTTATCAAAACTCTGGCCCTTTCATAGGATGCTTCACGTTCGATTTTAAGGAAAATGTGTTTGATGAACATGTGCTGGACTTTTCTTACAGCTGGGTACTGAGGTCCGTACACCCGGTTGGCAAAGATTTTCTTTAGCTCCTTTCCTGCCACATCAGTTGCCCCATCCAAAAAGGATGGAATTTTGTGTCGAAAGGAAATGCGAATCATTCGCTTAAAAGGCGGATAGCCAAAGTGCTCGCGCTCCTCCATTTGTTCCTTATAAAGACCTTCGTAATCGTTGTTGAGGATAAATCGGATCACAGGATGTTCGGGATCCATAGTCTGAATGATTACCCTGCCGCGCTTCTCACGCCGCCCGGCCCTGCCGCTTACCTGGGTAATCAGCTGGAAGCATCTTTCGAAGGCCCTGAAATCAGGAAAATGAAGCATGCTGTCAGCATCCAATACTCCCACAAGGCTTACGTTTTCAAAATCCAGCCCTTTTGACAGCATTTGTGTACCAATCAATACATCGAGCTTTCCTTCCTCAAACCGGTGAAGTACCTTTTCATATCCCCTGGCAGACCTTGCAGAATCTGTGTCCAGTCTTCCTACCCGTATTCCTTCGAATACAAGAGATATCTCATCTTCAATCTTTTCGGTCCCGAAACCCTGCATTGTCATGTTGGTATCAGCACAACTGGGGCACGACCCTGGCATATTCTCCTTGTGACCACAATAATGACACTCCAGTTTACCACTAATTTTATGGTATGTTAAACTCACATCACAGCGGGTACATTTAGGGATATGGCCACATTCATTGCAAACAATATAATGGGAGTAACCTCGCCTGTTCTGAAAAAGGATCACTTGCTCTCCGTTTGCAAGGGATTCTCTGATCCCTGCTACAAGCTGCGGGGTGAAATGGGAAACCATCTGTTTGCGCTTGATGGCCGTCCTGGTATCGGCGAGAATGATTTCAGGTGCCTGAACACTGCCATATCTGGAAAGAAGGGTTGCCATGCCATACTTATGCGTCCTGGCATTATAGAGGGACTCATATGAGGGAGTTGCAGTTCCTAAAAGTACACGGGCATCATGAAACAGCGCCAATATCTGGGCTGAATCCCTGGCATGATAACGAGGTGCAGGATCATGCTGTTTAAAGGTAGTCTCATGCTCCTCATCAATAATAACCAGGCCCAATGATTGAAAAGGAAGAAAAATTGCGGAACGCACACCGATAATTATCCGGTACGTTTCATCATCAGTTAAACCCATTAAATTCCTGTATACATGAACCCTTTGCGAATCGCTGTACCGCGAATGGTAAACCCCGATCAGGTTGCCAAAAACATGACGCATTCGCTCAATTATTTGGGTAGTAAGTGCAATTTCGGGTAGCAAATAGAGTACCTGGCGGTCCTTTTCGAGCATCTCCTTAATAAGATGGATATAAAGTTCAGTTTTCCCGCTTGAAGTTGCCCCGTGCAACAACACTGCCTGAAGATTCCCAAATTGTCTCCTTATATCAATCAGCGCTTTCGATTGCTCCCCATTAAGGGGAAACGGATCTCTTGTGCCTTGATCCTCTGGATTATACCCGCCCAATTCTTCTTTATCGACCTGCTCCAGGAATCCCTTTTTACATAGTGAAGCCAGTGCTCCGGAACCTCCCCGATGTTTCAGGAGTTCCCCTTTTAAAACCTGTGGTGAAGATTCAATATTGTCTGTATCAACAAGTTCCAGGTAGTTTTCCATCATCTCCCGTTGCCGGGGAGCCCTGTTCAACTGATTCAGTAGCTGGTGAACTGCTTCCTCTGAGTTATAATTATTGCCGAGCTGCACATAGGATATTACTTTACGATGCAAGGCCGGAGGAACAAATTCATTGATTTCCACAGATCCCTTCTCCACCAATCTTTTTAAAACAGCCAACGAGTTTTTAGTAAATCCAGCCATATCCAGATCCCCCAGGGTTATCTCCCCCTGATCCTTTATCACTTCATAGAGCAGTCTCTCAGGTGGGTCCAATCCATCTCCTTCCAAACTCCCGGAATTGATTCTTACCCGTGATTCACTTTCAGGCCTTAACCCGGAAGGGAGAGCCGCCCGCATTACTTCTCCAGGCGTACACATATAGTAAGAGGACATCCAATCCCAAAACTGAAGTTGCCGGTCTGTGACCAGGTTTGAATCATCCAGGACGTCCAAAATCGATTTAGGAGTGAAACTCTCAGGTGCCACGGTATCTAAAGAGTGGACGATGGCGCTGTATACCCGTTTCTTACCGAAGGATACAAGCACGCGAGACCCAGGGAATATTCTCTTTGCCAGCAACTCTGGCACACTGTATGTGAATCTCCCTTTTACTGCAAGAGGTACTATTACCTTTGCATATAAAGACGCATCTGTCATTGGGGATTAATGTACAAAAAATGAGAGGAGCAAGAAATAAAACTCCTGCCCTTTCTGGTTCCTTACACAGAAAGAATTTCAACCATTTGCATCTCGTCAGGATCAACCTTCTTCTTCAGTTTAATGACCTTCCTGAAAGGCACGAGGTCCAACTCCGAATTATGAAAGCCAACCATCACACTCTTCTGGTCATCCATCAGGGCTTCAATGGCAGCATATCCAAGTTTGCTGGCACTAACACGGTCATATGCCGAAGGGGTGCCTCCCCGCTGTATATGACCCAGCACCGATACCCTCACGTCATAGTCAATAAAATCTTCCTTTACCTTGTCTGCAATTGTGAATGCTCCTCCCTCTTCATCGCCTTCTGCAACGATGATGATATTACTGGATTTTTTTCTTTTAAATCCTTTTTCTAGATAATCTTTCAGGTTTTCAACCTGACCAACAATTTCAGGTATCAGGATGGCTTCGGCTCCTGTGGCGATCCCGCTCTTTAGCGCTATAAATCCTGCATCCCTGCCCATGACCTCAATAAAAAAGAGCCGGTTATGGCTGCCAGCGGTATCACGGATCTTATCAACAGCCTCCACTACCGTATTGAGGGCCGTATCGTAACCGATGGTATATTCAGTGCCAAAAATGTCGTTGTCTATGGTTCCCGGAATCCCGATAAATGGAATATCATAGAACTCATCGCAGAATACCCGTGCACCTGTTAAAGACCCATCTCCACCAATCACCACCACAGCATCTACCCCTGCTTCCTTCAGGTTTTCATATGCCTGTTTGCGTCCTTCCGGCTCCATAAATTCCTTGCTTCTGGCAGTCTTTAAGATGGTACCGCCTCTGGCCAGAATATCGCTTACGCTATGCGCTTTAAGGTTTACAAAATGATGGTGAATCATGCCGTGATACCCGTGCCTGATACCGGTAACTTCTAAACCATAATAGAGGGCCGTGCGGGTTACTCCCCTTATGGCTGCATTCATACCCGGCGCGTCCCCTCCGGAGGTAAGGACGCCTACCCTTTTTATTTTTCCCATGACATACAGGTTAATAGCTTCCTAAAAATAGGTAAAAATGAATTATCAATCGGTTAACTTTTCAACCTGGTTCCTTACCGATTCCAGTTGATCCCTGGAGGTAGAAGTGGCTCCGCTAATGCCCACGGTTTCTATTTTCTCCAGCCAGGAGGGATCAATTTCCTCGCCGGTGGATATCCAGTAAGTCCTCGGATTAATGCCCCTGCAGAATTCATACAGCATTTTTCCGTTGGAGGAATTTTTTCCACTTACGAATAAAACTACTTCTTGTTCTTTTGCAAAGGAAGAGAGCCCGGGTTTCCGTTTTTTCATCTGACCACAAATGGAGCAGGTGGAACGAAATGAATCGTCATGCCGCTTTGTTGGAGCCCTTATAAGCATCTTCTTCAAGCTGTCCTCAACTTCTCTAAATTGATCCGGATCCATGGTTGTCTGAGAAAACAGATATACCTTCTTTCCCGGATCGATTTTCGATACATCCTCTTTCCTGCTAATCACCATGGCATCCCCATTGACCTGGCCAAGCAATCCAATAGTCTCCGGATGATCGGTTTTTCCAAAAATGACAAGTTGTTCTGAATCCTTATCCATAGAGTCATATGCCCTCTTCAACCTGACTTGTAAACGGGAGACAATGGGACATGTGCCATCAATTATTTTGATTTGAAGCTTTTTGGCCAGTTTATAGGAAGACGGAGGTTCTCCGTGAGCCCGGAACAGTACTTTACCTGGCTTCAATTTATGTAATTCGCTATGGGTAATGGTTCGCAGACCGAGGGCATGCAACCGATGCATTTCCGATGAATTATGCACCATCTCCCCTAATCCATATAAACCATCTCCGGCCTGCAGGTGTGATTCCGCAGTTTTGATCACATTTTCTACTCCGAAACAGAATCCGGCCCCGGGATCGATTCGAATCTTAACCATTCAGCTTCCCCATTATGCGGTTATACGTGTGCCTAAACCAAATCATTTGATCCTCCAAAGTCATCGTGCTGTTATCCAGCAAAAGCGCATCTTCTGCCTGAATAAGCGGGCTGTCTTCCCGTCCGGAATCAATTCGATCCCGTTTTTCCAGGTTTAGTCGAACATCCATCAGTCTCACATCCATTCCTTTTTCCATCAACTCTTTGTGCCGTCTCCTGGCCCTAATCTCAGGCGCAGCGGTAAGAAATATCTTCAGCTCAGCCTCAGGAAAAACCACGGTCCCGATATCGCGACCATCCATCACAATTCCTTTCCCTTTTCCAAGCTGCCGCTGGTATTCAACCATCCTCCTCCGCACGGCAGAAATAGCTGCAATGTAGCTCACATGACCGGATACATCCATTCCCCTGATCATATCTTCAACCATGCGATCATTCAGGAAAATTTCGGTCCTCTGTTTCGAGCTGTTAAACCTTATCTTCAGCTCCATCTCATGCAGCAGCCCTTCCACCAGTTCAGGAGAAGGTGCTTCTGTCTGATCGAACAAGCCGGCATCCATGGCAAAAAGAGTCACGGCCCGGTACATGGCTCCTGTATCTATGTAGGAATAACCCAATTCCCTGGAAATCAATTTAGCGAAGGTGCTTTTCCCGCATGAGGAGTGTCCGTCGAGGGTCACAATGATCTTTTTCTGCATCCGAATATTAGTTCTGCCTCCTGTAAAATTCAGAGAGATTAGTTGTCAGGGAAAAATGGCTCGTGCCCCCGGCCAGATGATAGGACGCCCGCCCGAAAGCAAAGTGGAACTTGGATATTTTGAAACCGAAACCCCAGGAGAATCCTACCGTTCCGGGACGGGCATTTGCCTTCATCTCTTGTCTTCTTTTATAGTTGTATCCCATGTCCAAATGAAAATTTTCACCAACTAGAAATTCCACCCCAAAAACCATATGCCTCATAAGTTTATCCCCGAATTGATCGAACCCACTTTTTTCAATCTGACCGCCAAGCGAATTAAACCCTTCCTCCTCTGTTTTTGAATATGTCAGGTCCCATCGCTCCAGGTTTTGCAGGGTGGCACTAAACCTAAACGGTGCATGTTCGAGTCCCTGTGTTATACCTGCCAGAATTTCAAAGGGTAGTTTCTCTCTTACTCCCGAATAGGAGGTTATCTGCGTTCCCATATTCCTGGCAACCAGTCCAAGTGTGGTATGTGTATGAGGATTCTGATAGGTGATTCCTGCATCAAAAGCAATTCCCAGGGAACTGTATTGTTCAAACGACGAAAAAATGGGTTTCATCGTTATACCTGCCGTTAGAAATGTATCAAGGATGGTCCTTGAGTAAACAAAATTCAGTGCATATTCTGAAGCCTTAAATGTACCCATCGATTGTCCCAGCTCATCTGTTCGATCAAAGGTTCCATAATCCACGTAATGGATACCTGCTGCAAAATTCCCGATGCCTTGAATCGAATATCCGTATCCAGCATACCCATAGTTTACGCCCGCAAAATAATCAACAAAATTAAGGGTAAGATTGTTATGCATTTGGCTGCCGAGGAGGGAGGGATTGTGAAAGATAAGGTTTATATCGCCGTCCATCAACGAGACCACTTCTCCCCCAAGAGCCGAGACCCTGGCAGAGTTGGTCAGGCCAAGAAAACTATAGGTCGACTCACCTCCTTTCTGACCTAATGCCACAGCCCAATTCAGCACTAAAAATCCAACAAAAATAACACCCCTTCTCATTATCATATAAAACGTCCTGTAGTCATCAATATTATTCCTCCATGCGATTAATAATCATTTCTCCTGCTTTATCAATCCATTCACGATATACACGGGAATCAAACGCTTTCATTTTAGATTGGATACCAGGCTCGATCCTGTCCACTACCAATCCCATTCCGTTTCTTTTTAATTCAACTCCGTTGCACCTCTGCTCAAAATGGTGTTGAGAGGGAACAACCAGCATGGGAATTCCGTGATAGGCAGCCTCGGCGACAGTATCAAATCCGGAATTGGTAAACAGCCCCTTACACCCTGCCATCATTTCTCTGAATTTTTCATCGTTTAACTGATGAATTTTGATTCCAGCAGGCAGACTAATTTCCGGTGTAATAGCGGTAAAAACATCAGCTTCAAATCCAGGATCCTCATTAGCCAGTCGAATCAAATCAACCAAATATCCCTCATTCAATAAATATACCAGGTACCTGTGTCCAGGCTTATAGGTAATCTCCCTGAAGATCTTTCTAACGAGAGGGGGGACAACTTCTATGGCAGAATCACGCTCGTACTCTTTGTGGGAAAGGGCAAGTACCCGATCACATGATTGCATAACCAGGGAGGTATGTTTTGAAAGCAGCCAACGATGCCACAGGGGTCCCCGATTACACTGATACCGGTCAAGATGCAAATAAAAATGATGCCCTATCCCAATCCGCTTGATGGAAGGGTTCACTTTTTTTAGGGAAAAGGAGCCTACAACATCGTAAAAATTAAATGCCACTTCGGGAGACAACCTGTTAATTGATTGCCTAAGGCGATGTACTTCCCCAAGGTAATTCAGGGATCTCATAAGGTTGATTAGCAGGGTGCGGCCAATATAAATTCCCTTCTTATTGGGCGTCTGAAGAAAATAGGGACTGTGAAAGGGCTCCACCTTCCCCCGAAAAAAATCATAGAAATAGCCGGGTATGAATTTCGGGTCGCGGCACCCTGTAAACACTCTTTCAATCGTGTGCCCCTTTTCTTCAAGATATTCGCTCAGTGCCATTGATTGTGACATGTGGCCCCTGCCTTCCCCCTGAACAATAAATACACATTTAGCCATTCTTCTTTATCCTAAACCCACTTATCTGTGACATCAGCAAACCAGCTATCACTACGAATATACCCAGTATTTTCATAACAGGCATCGATTCCTTTAACAAGAAAAATGAAAGGATGGCTGTAACTACCGGTATCAGGTTCCCAAATACATTGGCCTTGGCTGCCCCAAGCTCTCTGATACCAATAGTCAATAAAATAAAACATATCCCGGAACCAAAAACCCCCAGATAAACTACTGCCAGTATACTCGAAGTTGTGGCCGACCGTATATCCAAGACAGGCACTTCAAGAAAAAGGAAGAGAGGAACAAACATCAACAGGCCATATAAACTTTGATAGGAAGTGATCGTGATGGGGTTATACCCTTCTGCCAGTTTCTTTACAATCATCGTATATCCCACCGCTGAAAAGACCGCCACAAACATCAACAGGATTCCCTTAGGCTCTGCTCTCAAACCCTGGTTTTGTGAAAGAATCACCATAAATACCCCAAAAAAGGAGATGACCAGACCAAAACGATTCATGAGTGTAAGCCGTTCACGGAAGAGCACGAATGAGGCAAAGGGGACAATTAGTGGAATGGTGGAAATAATCACTGCACCCACTGTAGCTGTTACCATAGTCAGGCCATACGCCTCTCCCAGGAAATAGAAAAATGGCTCAAACAGCGCCATTAGAATAAACCACTTCTGGTCCCTCTTTTTTATTCGCGTTAACCTTTTGAAGAGAAGGGCAAACCCGAACAGGAAAAAAATGGAGACGAAAAGTCGAAGAAAAATAACGGCAATGGGTCTGAAAGATTCTACGGCAAACTTGAAGAATACAAACGTAAAACCCCAGAATACCATCGCGAGGATGACACTGAAATAAACTCCGGCCCTGGAGTTCCTCATTAGGCAGCCTTAAGGCGCTTCAGGTTGGCCTTTTCGAGTTTTTCTCTGGCGTACTTGATCCCAATTGTTATATCTCCGGGATTATCCTTGGAGGGAAGTTCAAACATGGCATCCATCATAATGGCTTCGCAGATAGAACGCAACCCCCGTGCCCCTAATTTAAATTCAACAGCCTTTTCGACGATATAATTAAGCACCTTTTCATCCCAGGTGAGTTTTATTTTATCCATCTCGAACAATTTCTCATATTGTTTGATGATGGCATTTCTGGGTTCTGTAAGAATTCTTCGCAGGGCCTTCTCATCCAGAGGATTCAAAAAGGTTAATACGGGCAAACGACCAATAATCTCCGGGATCATGCCGAACGACTTCAGGTCTTGTGGTGCTACATATTGAAGCAGGTTATTTTTATCAACCCTGTCCACTTTTTTTGCGGCATTGTATCCCACAACCTGCGTATTAAGGCGATTCGCGATCTTGGATTCAATCCCATCGAATGCACCCCCGCAGATAAAGAGAATATTTTTAGTGTTCACCGGGATCATCTTCTGATCGGGATGCTTGCGGCCACCTTGTGGAGGCACATTAATTATGGATCCTTCAAGCAGCTTCAAAAGGCCCTGTTGAACACCTTCACCGGAAACATCTCTCGTAATGGAAGGATTGTCACTTTTACGGGCAATCTTGTCTATTTCATCAATAAAAACAATGCCTTTTTCAGCTGCCTCCACATTGTAATCTGCTACCTGCAACAACCTGGTAAGCACACTTTCAATGTCCTCACCCACATATCCGGCCTCCGTCAAGACCGTGGCATCTACAATGGCGAAGGGAACGTGCAACATTTTTGCTATGGTGCGGGCAAGCAATGTCTTTCCTGTACCCGTTTCACCCACCAGGACGATATTGGACTTTTCGATTTCAATATCTTCCTTCGTGTCGGTCTGCATTAATCGTTTATAGTGGTTGTATACCGCCACTGAAATGTACTTTTTAGCCTCCTCCTGACCAATCACATAGAGATCGAGAAAACTTTTAATTTCTACAGGTTTCAGCAATTTGATCTGCCCCATATCAAATTCCCCTTGCACTCCCAGTTCCTCCTGGACAATGCTATAGGCTTGTTCGATACACCGGTCACAAATATGCCCGGATATCCCTGCAATCAGCAGATTTGTATCCTTTTTTTCTCTACCACAAAATGAACAACGGTCCATAGCTATTTCTTTTCTTTTGTCCTGGCAAGTACTTCATCAATCATTCCATACTCTTTGGCTTCGGCAGCGGTCATCCAGAAATCCCTGTCTCCGTCTTTTTCGACCTTCTCCACTGATTTGCCTGAGTGATGTGCAATAATTGCATAGAGTTCTTTCTTCATTTTGAGAATCTCACGCGTGGTGATCTCAATATCTGAAGCTTGTCCCTGGGTTCCTCCCATGGGCTGGTGAATCATCACCCTGCTGTGAGTCAGTGCGGAACGTTTTCCCTCGGTCCCTGCTGCGAGCAATACGGCTCCCATTGACGCTGCCATCCCTGTACATATGGTAGCTACATCACAGGAGGTATATTGCATGGTATCATAAATTCCCAGACCTGCATGTACTCCTCCCCCCGGAGTATTAAAATAGACCTGGATATCCTTGTTCGGATCGGCCGAATCCAGGTAGAGCAATTGTGCCTGGATAATATTAGCCACATAGTCATCAATGGGAGCTCCAAGAAAAATAATGCGATCCATCATAAGCCGGGAAAATACATCCATGGAAGCTACGTTAAGCTGACGCTCTTCTATGATAGTTGGTGATATATAACTGTTGTACAGTGAGGTAAACTGGTGAAGGGTCATGCTACTGATGCCCAGATGCTTGTTTGCATATTTTTTAAAATCATCCTGCTGGTTCATAGAGTTTATTCTTTATTTATTTTTCGTACAATTTACGGAACTTCTCCGAACTGACCTCTTTTTCATCCACTTTGACAACGGATTTAACGTATGCTATCAGCTTCTCTTCCCCCTTCTGCTCATAGAATTTTCTGGACTCCTCCGGCTTGGACATCATCTCTTTTGCGTAGTTTTCCAGGTAATCCTCCGGTACATTGGAGAGGCCATACTGCATATACTGATTTAGTGCCACTCCTTTGGCAACCTCAAGTGCCTCTACCTCTGAAACGGTGATCTCCTGCTGTTTTAAAAGATACTCTTTGATCAGTTGCCATCGGAAATCGTCCTCATACTTTACAAAATCCTCCTGGATTTGTTCATTGGTAATATTCTCGTTGGTTTCAACTATCCACCTCTTTAAAAACTCCACGGGCAAGTCGATCCCCGCCTTTTTGATCAAAGTCTCACGCGAATCAATCATAAACCTGTAATCGCTTTCCTTCTCATAATTCAAGGCTATCTCATCGGATATTCGCTTCAGGAATTCCTCTTCGGATGTGACTTCTCCTTCTCCATATATCTTGTCAAACAGCTCCTGCCCGATTTCTGCATCTTCAAATTTCATGACCTCATCAATCACACATTTGAAGGTTCCCTCAAGGAGGGGGATCTCCCCTTTATCCACCTTTAATAAAGACGCAAGTTCCGTATCATTAGGAAATGCTTTTTTAACATCGAATGTAATTTCATCACCCCCTTTTGCGCCGCTAAACAGAATCTTCTGGTCATCATCCTTCATCATATCCAATGACATGGAAATATTCTCAACCCTGATTCCGTTTTCAACTTCAATACCCTCTTTGTTAACTTTCACCAGCAATCCTTTGATCAGTTCATTGTCGCTAGCTTTCTCCACAGTTTTGAATTCACCATACCGTTGTAGCAGCGAGTCTTTATACTCGTCTTGTTGCTTCTTATCTGCTTTGATTTTGTAGAACGGAACTTTGTCCTTAGGGGTAACATTCATTGTGAGCGCGGGAGCAAGTCCAAGGTCAAACTTGAATTCAAATTCGGCATCATGCTCAAAATCAACATTCTTATCCGGATCCCTGTGTGGAAGGGGCTCACCCAGTATTTTAACATCATTATCTTTCAAATGACTAAATAATGATTCGGAAACCAGTTTATTCACCTCGTCCACCAACACCGGGGTATAGTACATTTTACGGATCAATCCCATGGGAACCTTTCCAGGCCGGAAACCATCCACCCTGGCCTGTTTCCGGTAGTCTTTCAACACATGATCTACTCTTTCCTCATAATCTGCCTTTTCAACTTTCACATTGAGGATGGCGTTCAACTTGTCAATATTCTCCTGTGTAATGTTCATACCATAAAAATAAAATGCAAAATTAGCAAAAACCGCGATACAATCGATTTAACAATCGAGAGTATAGCGGTTTATGGACGATTTTAGTGCGGATGAAGGGACTCGAACCCCCACTCCCGAAGGAACTAGATCCTAAGTCTAGCGCGTCTACCAATTCCGCCACATCCGCAAAATTTCCGCAAATTTAATCCAATTTTCCGGATTACAAAGAGATTGAAAGCTACCTGAGTTCAAAGTTCTGACCGAGGTACACTTTCCTTACCTGCTCATCCTCTGCAAGCTGCTTTGCTGTTCCGTCTTTGAGGATGGTCCCCTCAAACATCAGGTAAGCCCTGTCGGTAATTGCAAGTGTTTCATGCACATTATGGTCGGTAATCAGTATCCCTATATTTCTTTGGCGTAACCGGGTAACAATTTCCTGAATATCCTCAACTGCTATAGGGTCAACTCCGGCAAATGGCTCATCCAGAAGGATGAAATGCGGGCTCAGGGCAAGGGCCCTTGCTATTTCGGTTCGGCGGCGTTCCCCTCCTGAAAGCTGAATTCCAAGACTCTTCCGTATTTTTTGGAGACCAAATTCAGCCACAAGGGATTCGGTTCTGTCGCGCTGCTCAGCCCTTGAAAAATCAGACATCTCCAATACCGCCCGGATGTTGTCTTCCACACTAAGTTTACGGAAAACAGATGCTTCCTGAGCAAGGTAACCAATACCCATCCTTGCTCGCTGATATACGGGTTCTTTGGTAATATCCTGATCATTGAGTATAATGTTTCCCTCATTGGGCGCTATAAGCCCGACAATCATGTAAAACGTGGTTGTCTTACCAGCCCCATTGGGACCAAGAAGGCCAACAATTTCCCCCTGCTCCACATCCACAGATACCTCATCCACCACCTTTCGGTTCTTATATTTTTTGACAAGATGACGGGTGTGCAGTTTCATGCCTGAGGAATATTATCGGCCACTTTTTTTATCGTTCTTAACTTTCCCTTTTTTGTCAACCTTGGTTTCACCCGGCTCATGCTCCGAAAACTCGGCATCTGCTTCTCGATTGATGCGCCTGCTGATCCCGATACTTATCTCGTAAAGTATCATGAGAGGCATGGCCACAAGGACCTGGCTGAAAATATCAGGCGGGGTAATAATGGCCGAAAGTGTGACTATGACAATAATAGAATGTCTCCTGTATTTTTTCAGGAATCCTGGAGTGACTAATCCGATTCTGCTTAAAAAATATACCAGGATGGGAAGTTGAAAAACAATTCCTGCTGCAAGTACAACGGAAGTAATGGTGGATACATATGACCTGAGTGTAGGTGCACTGATCACACTTTCACTCACTTTATAATTCCCCAGAAAATTCACCGATAATGGAGCAATAATAAAGTATCCGAAACATACCCCCAGGATAAACAGCAGCGAAGTAAAAAAAACAGCTCCCGATGCAGTCCTTTTCTCCTTTTCATAGAGGGCTGGAACAATAAACCTCCAAAACTCCCAAAAAATATAAGGAAATGCCACTACGATACCTGCAACAAGTGATACGATAATGTGCATGGAAAATTGCTCAGCCATTTTAACCGTTTGGAGGTCAAATGGATCCGAATTGATGCACAAACGATTCAATCCCAGCAGATCTCCCAGCTTACACAACAACCGGTTAGTAGGAAAAGGAGGTTCCTTAGGAGCCAGGATGATCTTATCAAAAACAACTTCTTTAAAAACGAAGGCCACGAGGGCTAGTAGAACTATAGCAGCAATTGAACGTAACAGGTGCCAACGCATCACTTCAAGATGCTCAAGGAAAGACATTTCCCCTTGTTTTTTCTCGCTCATATTCAATCTGGGTAAGGGATTTGCAAAGTAACAAAAAAAAACTGAGGCCCTTGAAACAGAAATCAAATTATACTATCTTTAATCTTCTCAGTCTTTTCACGCGGGGATAATGGAGCAATTTGGGAAGATACTTCACGAGAATCTAAAGAAATATTTTGGGTTTGACACGTTTAAGGGCAACCAGGAAGCGATCATTTCCAATGTACTTGACGGCAAAGACTCTTTCGTACTGATGCCTACGGGTGGAGGTAAATCATTGTGTTACCAACTTCCTGCACTGATAAAGGATGGAACTGCCATAGTTATCTCCCCCCTCATCGCACTCATGAAAAACCAGGTGGATGCCATGCGCAGCTTTAGTCTTGACGATGGAGTGGCACATTTTCTTAACTCATCGCTCACGAAAAATGCCATCGCCAAAGTCAAGAAGGACGTGATTGACAAGCGGACAAGGCTCCTCTATGTGGCACCGGAGAGCCTAACCAAGGAGGAAAATATTGAGTTCCTGAAACGGGTAAATATATCTTTTTATGCCATCGATGAAGCACATTGTATCTCCGAATGGGGCCACGATTTCAGACCAGAATACCGACGAATCAGGCCCATTATTAACAAAATTGGAACTGCTCCCATCATAGCCCTTACGGCCACTGCTACTCCAAAGGTTCAACATGATATTCAGAAAAACCTGGATATGCTTGGAGCTAACGTGTACAAATCTTCATTCCGCAGGCATAATCTCTATTATGAAATCAGGCCGAAGGTTCATGCCTCCAAAGAAATCATCAAATTCATCCATGCCAATCATGGAAAATCAGGCATCATCTATTGCCTTTCAAGGAAAAAGGTGGAGCAGCTTGCTGAAACTCTCAAGGTGAACGGCATCAAAGCTCTTCCCTATCATGCCGGAATGGATGCGGTAACCCGCTCCTCCAACCAGGACCAATTTCTGATGGAGGAAGTGGATGTGATTGTGGCGACCATAGCTTTTGGGATGGGCATTGATAAGCCAGACGTCCGTTTTGTAATCCACTATGATATTCCAAAAAGTCTGGAAGGGTATTACCAGGAAACCGGGAGAGCCGGCCGGGATGGTGGCGAAGGAAAGTGTATTGCATTTTACAGTTATAAGGACATCCAAAAGCTTGAGAAATTCATGCAGGGTAAACCTGTGGCTGAACAGGAGATTGGTAAGCAATTATTGCTCGAGACCGTCGCATATGCTGAGTCTGCTGTGTGTCGGCCTAAGTTGTTACTCAATTACTTCGGGGAGTTTATGGAGGAGGGTTGTGATAATTGTGATAACTGTTTACATCCGAAAGCACGATTCGAAGGGAAATCTGAAGTACTTTTGTGCTTAAAAGCTATTTTAGCAGTAAAAGAAAAATTTAAATCCGAGCACATAGCAAATGTTCTTTCAGGAGTTGCAACTAGTGGAGTGAAAACATATAACCATGACCAATCGGAATATTTTGGTGCCGGAAAAGAAAAAGAGGCAAGATTTTGGAACGCAGTATTCAGGCAAGCCCTGGTCGCAGGCATGATCACTAAGGATATTGAAAACTATGGCCTGTTAAAACTGACCAAAGCAGGGCATGATTTTATTGAAAAGCCCTTTTCAATCATGTTAACCCAGGATCACGATTATGACATATCATCTGAAGAAGGTGTTGATACCGGGGGTACTGGAACCGGTGCCGTAGACGATGAACTACTTCATGTGTTGAAAGATCTGAGAAGAAAAATGGCCAAAAAACTAAGTCTTCCTCCATTCGTTATATTCCAGGATCCTTCGCTGGAAGATATGGCCATCCAATATCCTGTCAAACTGGAGGAGTTACAACACATAGTGGGGGTTGGAACCGGGAAAGCCAAAAAGTATGGAAAAGAATTTGTTGATATCATTCATGAATATGTGGAGGATAAGGATATCATCCGACCTCAGGATATGGTGGTTAAATCGGTGGTCAACAAATCAGGTGTCAAGGTCTATATAATCCAGAATATCGACCGGAAACTTCCCCTGGATGACATTGCCAACGCAAAAAATCTTGATCTTCCGGGACTTATCGATGAGATCGAAGCCATCGTTAATTCCGGAACCAAACTTAACATCGATTATTATTTAAAGGAGATTATGGACGACGAAAAATTGGAAGAAATATTCGAATATTTCAGAGAAGCTGAAACCGAATCCATTGATGAGGCACTTTCTGAACTTGGAGAAGAGTACTTCAGTGAAGAAGAGATCAGGTTGGTCCGTATTAAATTTTTCTCCGAGCTAGCGAATTGAAATGAAGGATATCCTTGCCATTCAGGGTTTATCCAAATCCTACAAAAACGTGCAGGCAATACAAAATCTAAGTCTGAATATCTCAGATGGGCAGGCCTATGGTATCCTTGGTCCCAATGGAAGCGGAAAAACAACCACCCTTTCAATCGTCACAGGGATTATCCTGCAGGATGGAGGAAGTTATAAATGGTTTGGCGAAAAACCTCATGCCATCCAACGCAGAGCCATTGGATCTCTTATTGAATCGCCTGATTTTTATCCTTACCTGAGCCTCGAAAAGAATCTGCGTATAATTTGTGATATTAAAGGATTGATCTATAAAGATATTGATCGAGTGCTGGAAACTGCACGCCTTTCAGAAAGAAAACGTTCAAGGTTCTCCACCTTATCGCTGGGGATGAAGCAGCGGCTGGGTATCGCGGCGGCCCTGCTGGGGGATCCCAGGGTCCTCGTTCTGGATGAGCCAACAAACGGACTTGATCCCGAAGGCATTGCAGAGGTTAGAGAGATCGTTATTGAACAGGTGAAAAACGGGAAGACTCTGATCCTGGCTTCCCATATATTGACCGAGGTTGAAAAGATTTGTAACCATGTTGCTATCCTTAAAAAAGGGGAGCTGTTGGCCAATGGTCCGGTAAAAGAGTTGCTTGCCGAAGATGAGATTATTGAACTCTCGTGCATCAACAATGCAAAATTGAAACAAAAATTGAGTGAATCTCAATTGGCAAAAGAAGTAGCTTTTGAAAATGGGTTGCTGGTAATTACCCTCTCCGAAAATGTGACACCAGCTGATATCAACTCCTTCGCATTTTCAAATGATTTGGTAATTCATCATATGCTGAGCCGGAAACGAACCCTGGAATCCCAGTTCCTCGAGTTGGTTAAAGAAGAACAACACACTATTGAATGAGCCGATTATTGCATATAGAACAAATCAAGGTGCTAAATTATAATCCATTCAAGATTACAATTGGCCTATATTTCATCGCTTTTACCCTCGGACTTCTGATTTATCCGGCAGTTGATAATGAGATCCCTGTGATATCCCTGAGCGATTTATTTCGATTTCCCGATGTATGGATGTTTCTCACCTGGGTCACTGAACCATATAATGCGTTACTGGCATTAATTATCATCATGATCACAACAAAAGAGTTTAGTAACCATACCTTCAAGACTCAATTAATATTCGGACTAAGCAGAACTGATTTGTTGCTTCAGAAATTGCTATCCATCGTAGTGCTTTCCCTTTTTGCAACACTTTTACTCGGGCTTACCTCTCTGACACTTGGACTGATTTACAGCTACAAACTTACCTTTAAAATAGCCATGGAGAATACCTGGATTCTGGGAAGATACCTTTTGGCGGCCTTCTCGTATATGTCCATTGGATTGCTGATTGCTCTGCTTGTAAAGAATACAGCACTTTCACTTCTAACCTTTCTGGCAGTAAGAATTTTTATAGATCCGGTGTTGTTCCTGATCCTGAGGGAACATCAGGTAAAATGGTATCTGCCACTCAGGACCATTACGAGGCTAACGCCTGTTCCGGATCTAATAGAAATTTTCGAGAAAAAGATGAACAGTGGTGATTCAGTGGAAGAATCAACCCTCAATATAATGCCTGAAGGATTGCCGGCCTGGCTCAATATTCTAATGGTCTTAATTTATACAGGACTTGCCATATATTTCAGTTACAGGCTTATACAGAGAAGAAAATTCACCTGAAATGCAAATAGATCTTGCTTGGACCAGGTTCTTATAATTTTCTGCCTTTCCAATTCTTGCGTTTGACCAGCGATCCGGTAATTATGACCAATTGCATAAGATAGTATAGCAGGGAGACAGGTAGAAAGAGCCAGAGGCTCTTCTTCTGTCCGGTATAAGAAGTGATCCGGTATAAAAGGGTAAAATCAACCAAGGTCTTACCTAGGAAAGTCGATAGCAACCAGGTCCAGGCTCCCGGAATTAATATAAGAAAGAGAGGAATGAAAAGTACAATCATATTTGCCAAAACCACTAATAAAGCCATCAATTGGATATCGATCATGTGGTAATATACGGTCTTTGAGCCCCACCGCATGCGTTGTGAAATAATACTACCTGCAGAAGTCGCTGGCGAAGTTTGAACCATGGCCTCCTGGTCTGCCAGATAGGATAATGTTTTTCCTAATTTGCGGGCACCGATCAGCAAAAACATATCATCACCTGAAGCCACACCCCTTACGGGTTCAAATCGCCTGGTTTCCATATACAATGCCCGTGAATAGGCAAGATTTGCTCCATTGCACATGAGGGGCCTTTTATAGTGAAAAGACCCGGCTCCAGCTCCTACCAAACCCAATAAGTCTAGCCGTTCAAATAATTGGAGGAATCCAGTGTTCCCATTGTGAGTGGTAACCAAACCTGCAACTAAATCTGATTTTTGTTCCTCCCGGAAGGCCATGTGCAATGCTATAAAATTCGGTCTGACCCTGCAATCAGCATCTGTCTGAATGAACCAATCATAGGTAGCGTGCTCCACAGCAAATGAAAGGGCCTCCTTCTTCCCGGCTTTGTTGGCAGGAAGATCCAGACAAGTGAATCTGGTGTTTGTTCTGAGCTTTGTCCTGAGCTTTGTCCTGAGCAAACCAGGTGAATCATCGGTCGAATGGTCGTTCACAAATATGATCTCAACCAACTCCATAGGATATGTCTGGGCTTCCAGGTCATCTAAAAGTGCAAGAATATGTTCTTCCTCATTCCTGAATGGGATAAGTACCGAAACGGGTAATGGAATATCAGGAATCGAAACAGCCTTCTTCTCCAATCGGCCTAAACCCCTCCATAACATGAATACTGTAAAAGAATAGAGAAGAAGTACCAGAAGTGCTATCGATACAAGGAAAACCATGACTAATCTTGCAGGTCAAAGAATGATTGCATTAGTTCAAACAGTTTTCTGAATTGAAGGGGCTTGGAGAGGAAAGCGTCGCAACCTGCATTTCTGAACGCAATCTCATCCTCATCAAAGGTATTGGCTGTAGTGGCAATCACAGGTAATCCGGGCCGAATTAATTTAATTTTCTTTGTTGCCTCCAGACCGTTCATTTCGGGCATTTGCATGTCCATCAACACCAGGTCATAATGGTCCATATTAGCACAGAGTTCAATGGCCTGACGGCCATTTGCAGCATGAACAATACCGACTTTTACCTGGGAAAGCACTGCTGAGATTAGCTTGTAGGAAATCATATTATCCTCCACTACCAGGACTACCTTCCCCGTGAAGTCAAAGTTATATTTCCCCCGATCAGCCATCCCTATCCCATTAAAATTCCAATGATGGTGGCTGAAAGAAGTGATGCCAGAGTGCCTGCAAGAAGTGCACGCATCCCCAACTGTGCAAGCAGTACCCTTTGACCGGGAGCCAGTGCACCGATTCCACCAATTTGAATCCCAATAGATGCGAAATTGGCAAACCCACATAACATGTAAACCGACATGATAACCGACTTGGTCTCGGCAAATGCCCCGGAAGCTTTCAGGTCAGATAAGCCTATATATGCTACAAACTCTGTCAAAATTAATTTCTTTCCCAACAGGGACCCTACAAGGGTAATATCTTCTTTAGCAACTCCAATTAACCACATCAGGGGAGATAGTGCATACCCCAGGATAAATTCCAGGCTAAGCTCATCATACTTTCCTTTCGTAAGAGATAGGATCTTTTCGTTAAGCGCAGTCCAGTCACCTACCTTTATGAAAAGATAGTTGATAAAAGCAATAAATGCCAGGAATACAAGCAACATGGCTCCTACATTGACAGCCAGTCGAATGCCTTCTCCCGTTCCATTTGAAATGGCATCCAGCACGTTTTTACCAATCCCGCTCCTGGATACTTTGATTTCTTTATTGATATTTTCGGTTTGAGGTACGACAATCTTGGATATGACGACTACTCCTGGTGCTGCCATTACCGACGCCGTTAATAAATGTTTAGCGAATATGATTTGTTGTGTTGAATCTCCTCCACCGAGGAATCCAATGTAAGCTGCCAGCACCCCTCCAGCAAGTGTGGCCATTCCGCCTGCCATGACAAGTAAGATCTCTGACCGGTTCATTTTTTCCAGGTATGCTTTTATGAGCAAGGGTGATTCGGTCTGCCCGAGGAAGATGTTTCCGGCCACCGAGAGGCTTTCCGCACCCGAGAGTCCCATCGCCCTGGAGAGCAAATAGCCAAATATTTTTACAAAGAACTGGATAACTCCGAGATAGAAGAGGAGACTGGTTAATGCAGAAAAGAAAATAATGGTTGGTAGAATTGAAAAAGCAAAATTCTGCAGTGCCGGATCTACCTCCCCTGTGTCATTCCTCTTTAATAGGAAAGATACTCCCTCATTGGTAAAGGCAAGAATCTTAACAAATCCTTTCCCGATAACCTCAAAAAATTGTTGCATGTAGGGAATATAGAGGATGCCTATTGCCAGAAACAACTGGATCCCCAAGCCAATACCGACCATTTTCCAGGATATGGCTTTCCGGTTTGTGCTAAATATCCAGGCAATGAAAATTAGAACCGCCATTCCCAGCAGGCCCCTGAGGATGCGAGTTACTTCGAAGTCAAAACCCGACATTTCAGGAAGAAGATTGGCCATGGAATTAGACTCACTCGTGACTTCCCGGAATCCCAAGGTCACCGTATCGATTACCAGAGAGTCCGACATCATTTTGACCGGCGATTAATCTCATCCCTGATCTCTGAAGCACGTTCATAATCCTCCTTGCGAACAGCCTCCGATAGCAGGGCTTTCAAGTCCTCCATGCTACTCTCAGAAAGATTGGGCAGAATGACCCTTTTCTTTTTGGGTTTTTCCGGTACGGGTTCTATCTCTTTCTCCTGAGGTATATCAGATTGTTCCAATCCTGATCCTTTTTCAAAATCCAGCACAATTCCAGCCTTCTCAATAATCTCATCCGTAGTGAATATCGGACACTTAAACCGCAATGCAAGGGCAATCGCATCTGAGGTCCTGGCATCCAGGGTCATCTGCATATTTCCATTATCACACAGGATACTTGCGAAAAAAACACCCTCTTCCAATTTATGGATATTCACCTCAAGAATCCTGATGCCGTAGGTTTCTGAAAAATTCTTAAATAAATCATGGGTAAGTGGCCGTGGTGGTGTCAGACCTTCAAGTTCTATGGCAATAGCCTGAGCTTCAAATCCTCCAACGATTATAGGGATTCTCCTGCTTCCTTCCTCCTCTGACAAGACCAAGGCATAAGCGCCTGATTGAGTCTGGCTGTAAGAAATGCCTAGCACATTAAGTTTTATTTTCCCCATACCTGATTTTGCACACTTTAATGACAAATATAGAAATAACTCCGACATATTCCGAACACTCAATAGCCGCCACATTTCATTGTCCAGGGGCCCGAAAAACCCCTGAAAATATTTTATTCAAATCTTTGACTATCGTTCAAACTTTTCTATCTTTGCGAACCCAAAATTCTGACATTAAGTAAAAAGCATTGTCAAATGTATGCAATAGTTGATATAGCAGGACAGCAATTTAAGGTAGAGAAAGATCAGAAATTGTATGTTCACAGGCTGGAAGGTGACGAAGGAAAGAAAGTTTCTTTCGATAAGGTATTATTGATAGATACCGGCAGTAAAGTATCCGTGGGAGATCCCGTTGTAAAAGGCGCAGCCGTGGCCGCAAAAATTGTTACACATTTAAAAGGGGACAAAGTACTTGTCTTTAAGAAAAAGAGAAGGAAAGGGTATCAAAAACTGAACGGACATCGACAGTATCTTACCCAAATTCAGATTGAAAGCATTTCTGAAACAGGAGCTGTCACATCAAAGCCTACGGCCGCTAAGGAAAAAACAGAAAGCGCAAAGGCTGAAAATGTGAAGGCTAAAACAGCAGCTACAAAGAAAAAAACAGCAGCTACCAAGAAAGAAGCAGAAACGAAAGCGTCTGCGACCAAAAAGCCAACCTCAGCAAAAACAACATCCGCTGCAAAAACATCATCCGCTACAAAAACAGGGGCGAAGAAGCCCGCAGCCGCCAGGAAGCCTGCTCCTAAAAAGGATGAAGATAAGTAGTCAGGGGTTAGTTCATGGTTAATGGAAAAGTTAAAAGGTAATAGATATGGCACATAAAAAAGGAGCCGGAAGTTCAAGAAACGGTCGTGACTCAGAAAGCAAACGACTGGGTGTAAAAATTTATGGTGGCCAGGCAGTTACAGCCGGCAATATCATCGTTAGACAAAGAGGAACTGTGCATCATCCCGGAAACAATGTGGGGATGGGCAGAGATCACACATTATTTGCAAACATTGATGGTACTGTAAAGTTTACTAAGAAAAGAGACAATAAATCCTACGTTTCTATCGAACCGGCAGAAAACTAGGAGAAATCCATAAAATACATATATCATTCACCTGTAATGCGCTACCTTTATTGTGTGTTACAGGTATTTTTATGCTTTTAAGATGTTGACAATTCCGTTTATTCGTGATAACAGAGATGATGTTATCGAAAGATTAAAGATTAAGAATTTCAAACAATTGGATCTGATTGACAGGATTATTGACCGGGATAATAACCGAAGATCACTGCAAGTTAAAACCAATGAACTTCAGTCCCAATTAAACCAGCTCAGTAAAGAGATCGGCTTAATGTTCAAAGAGGGTGACCATGAAAATGCCAATAAAGCCAAGGAGCGTACTGCAGGAATAAAAAATGAACTAGAAAGATTTGAAACAAACCTGCAAGAAGCTGAGTATCAATTGAATGAATGGCTAATACAGGTTCCCAATGTACCTCACCCATCAGTCCCCTCAGGCAGTAGTGAGGCAGATAACCTACTAATCCGGGAAGGGGGGACTTTGCCGGAATTGCATGAGGGTGCCCTTCCTCACTGGGATCTGGGAACCAGGTACAACCTGATAGATTTTGATCTGGGAGTGAAAATCACAGGCGCTGGATTTCCTGTTTTCAGGGGGAAAGGAGCCAGGCTCCAACGTGCGCTGATCTCATATTTCCTGGATCAGAATACCGCCAACGGATATGAGGAAATCATGCCCCCCCTGATGGTTAACGAAGCTTCCGGATTTGGGACCGGTCAGCTTCCGGACAAGGAGGGACAGATGTACCATGTAAATGAAGACAACCTCTATCTGATTCCAACTGCTGAAGTCCCAGTCACAAATATTTACAGGGATAGAATTCTTAATGCAGAAGACTTGCCCATAAAAAATACGGCCTATACCCCTTGCTTCAGGCGAGAAGCCGGTTCATACGGCAAGGATGTGCGCGGTTTAAATAGAGTGCATCAGTTTGACAAAGTAGAAATAGTCCAGATTCAGCACCCATCCGCCTCTTACCAGACCCTCGATGAGATGGTACATCATGTGGAAAAGCTCGTGATCAACCTGGACCTTCCCTATCGGATTGTGAAGCTGTGTGGCGGGGATCTCAGTTTTACCTCGGCACTGACCTTCGATTTTGAGGTATACGCTGCTGCCCAGAAAAAATGGTTGGAAGTCAGTTCAGTCTCCAATTTTGAATCCTATCAGGCCAACCGACTTAAATTGCGATTCCGCGAACCTGCTGAAAAGCGTCCTCAATTAGCTCATACCCTTAATGGGAGTGCATTGGCCCTTCCCAGAATTATGGCAGCCATTCTTGAGAATAATCAGACCACCTCTGGAATTCGTGTTCCTGACGTGCTTCTTGAATACATGGGAGCCGGAAACGAAATCATCAGATAACTTATCGACCTTCCATGCCTGGGAAATCGACCAGAAAAGCCTATGCACTTGCCATTCTGGCCGTGCTTTGCTGGTCTACCTCCCCTACGGCCTTCAAGCTGGGTCTGCGCTATCAGGATAGCTATCAGCTATTGACCGGAGCCTCCCTGACTTCGATGGTTGTCCTCGGGATGATTATCCTTTTTCGCGGGCACAAAGGATCACACATCAAATTCAAATGGCGCGACCTTGGATTTTCAGCTTTAATGGGACTCCTGAACCCGGTTGCTTACTATCTTATTTTGTTTAAAGCTTATGCGATTCTGCCGGCACAGGTTGCCCAGCCTCTTAATATGATCTGGCCTATTGTCCTCGTGGTAATATCAATTCCCTTGCTCCGGCAAAAGATAAGCTGGAAAAGTATTGGTGCTATGTTCCTTAGCTTCACCGGAGTAGTCCTGGTTTCGTTTCAAGGGGGGACTGTGGACAAGGATCCGGAAAACCGGATTGGTGTCTTTTTGGCCCTCTCAACTTCCCTTATCTGGGCCTTTTATTTCATCTTAAACTCAAAAGAAAGAAAGGATTCTGTGCTAAGGCTTTTTCTCAATTTCGTGTTTGCATCCTCCTATCTTTTGATTGGAGGGATCTTTAAAGGAGAAGTATTACCTGAATCGCCCCAGGGGTGGTCCGCAGCCATCTATGTAGGGATTTTCGAAATGGGTATTACTTTTGTACTCTGGATAAGGGCAATGCAGCTTGCCCCTTCCACAGATAAAATAAGTAACATGGTCTTTATAGCACCCTTCTTAAATTTGATCATAGTCAACCAGGTCCTGGATGAGCGAATATTCCTGACAACGGTGTATGGAATAGTCTTGCTTGTTTCCGGTGTAATGATGCAAAATATGTTAGGCAGGCATGCAAAAATTAGCCGATAGACTCATTCTGGGAATAGATCCCGGTACCAACCTGATGGGGTATGGCATTATACAGGGAACCGGTAAGATTCCAGTGTATATTGATATGGGTGTGATCGATCTGAAGAAGTCTGGAGATCATTACATGAAACTTCGTAAAATCTATGAGGGAACTATCAACCTGATGGAAAAATACCTGCCGGACGAAGTGGCGATTGAGGCACCGTTCTTTGGCAAAAATGTGCAGTCTATGTTGAAACTTGGAAGGGCTCAGGGAGTTGCTATGGCTGCCGTACTCGCAAGGGATGTACCTGTTTTCGAATATGCTCCCAGGAAAATAAAAATGGCCATTACCAGTGCAGGGAATGCATCTAAGGAGCAGGTGGCAGCCATATTGGTACGCATGTTTGATCTGAAAGAGATTCCAAGGAATCTGGATGCTACCGATGGATTGGCGGCAGCTGTTTGTCATTTCTACCAAAAAGACCTGATTCGGAACAAATCAGCTTCCAAAAGCTGGGAAGCATACATCCGGAGAAATCCGGGAAAGGTCAAATAACCTTCTTAGATAGCGGCAGAGATCTTTTCGGCAATCTCTTTAAATTTCCCGTCACTAAGTTTCAGCTTGGGTTTGCTGAATTCAATATCATAAAGGTCATTGATAGGTATAAGATGAATATGGGCATGGGGAACCTCGAGTCCCAATACCGCTACACCCACCCTTTTACACTCCATGGTCCTGTCAATTGCATGGGCAACCTTTTTGGCAAATATCATCATGTCGCCAAGCAACTCATCGTCCACATCGAACAGGTAATCGGTTTCCATTTTGGGAATCACCAGTGTGTGCCCTTCAGCCAACGGATTGATGTCAAGAAAAGCAAAGAAACGTTCATCCTCATGAATGCGGTATGAAGGAATCTCTCCTGCAATAATTTTTGAAAATAGGGTTGCCATGGTTTCCAGGCTATAAGGATATCTCTATGATCTCGAAGGACATAATTCCGGATGGAACCTTTATATCCACCACATCACCCACCTTCTTGCCAAGAAGGCCTTTTGCAATAGGAGTAGCGACGGAGATCTTACCGGTCTTAAAATCTGATTCGGCTTCTGATACCAGCTTGTATTCAACTTGCTGATTATTTTTCGTGTTTTTGATCTTTACCGTATTCAATATCTGAACCTGGGAGGTATCGAGTTTCGATTCGTCAATGATCCTCGCTTTTGCAAGAATATCTTCTAATCTCGCGATTTTCATCTCAAGCAATCCTTGTGCCTCCTTGGCTGCATCATATTCCGCATTTTCCGACAGGTCCCCTTTGTCCCTGGCTTCTGCGATCTGATTTGAAATAGCGGGCCTTTCCACTAAGGTCAGCTGGTCAAGCTCCTTTTTAAGATTGGCCAGACCCTCCTCTGTCATATAAGAAGTTTGTGCCATAGCAGTTTTCTCCTTGTTAACTTATTAAAACAAAAAGAATTCCGCATGAAACGGAACTCTTCTATGTAAACTTACAAAAAAATATTAATAATCAAGGCGATTGATGATGGCAGAATAAATGACAGCAGTTCCTGCATCAAAATCTCTAACCGCTTCAAAATAATCAACTCCCTCTTCGCCATCCAGATCTACTATCTCCAAGGATTCGGTTTGAAGGTCAGATCCGGTAAGAATACGGTCATCTGCCTGGCGATCCATACGCTCCCCCATGAGCTGCTCATACTCTTCTGTCAAGCTCATAGGCTCAGAACCGGCAACTGGAATTGGTACTTCATTCTCCATTTCGCTTTGCCCATCTTCTTCATAGTCCCGAATATCCATCCCTGCCTGATCGGGCTGTTCGAAGTTAAATGCCTTTTCCAGGTTGTCCAGGAATCCTGGCCTGGCTGCACCTTCCGACCCGCCAGATCCCTTTCCAACAGGTTTCTTCTTTTTCCCCAGCAATCCAACAATGACCGCCACAAGGGTGATCACAATGTAAAATATATTCCCCAGGTCAAATTTCATATTTCAATCATATAAAACAATAAGTAACCGCAATTTTGAGTTAAAATTACAAAAAATAGGTGATTTTATTACATTTACCATGGCATGAAGAATATTCCATTCATCGCATCCATCTTATTCATTGTGGTTCTTCCCAGTCTGGTGGCACCTTCATGCGATACCAACCGGGGACAAATCATTCCCTATGTTCAGGTTGACCTATACCTTCTCCTCTATGCAGATCTGGCCGGTGTGGGGATTGGTACCGCCAAATTGATTAGTGGTGAAGGAGCTAACGGGATCGTGATCTACAGAGAATCAGATCTGGTGTTTTATGCGTATGACCGTACGTGTACACTCTGGCCGGAACATGACAAAGCAGTTGTGGAGGATCCCACATTTTTTGGAGTATTTGAATGTCCGGATTGCCACTCTACATACCTCTTAATGAATGGGGCCGAACCAAACTCCGGACCTGCCCGTTATCCGCTTGTAGAGTACCATGCCTCCATTCAGGGGGATGTTCTGCATGTGTACAACTAAGATTCTAATATCGATAGTGGTCGGGTTTGTAAGGCCCTTCTGCCTTTACTCCGAGATACTCTGATTGTTCTTTGGTAAGTGTCGTTAATTTAACTCCTAATTGTTCAAGATGAAGGCGAGCTACCTCCTCATCAAGGTACTTTGGCAACATATACACATCCACCTTATAGTCATTTTTCCAGAGATCCATTTGGGCGAGGGTTTGATTCGAGAATGAATTACTCATGACAAAGGATGGATGACCGGTGGCACAACCAAGATTTACCAACCTGCCCTCGGCCAGCAGGAAGATTGCGTGACCATCGTCGTACAGGAACTTATCCACCTGCTGTTTTATGTTAATTTTTTGAATCCCGGGCCATTTTTCCATCTGATCAACCTGAATCTCGTTGTCAAAATGACCGATATTACACACAATGGACTGGTCTTTCATGGCTGCCAGATGTCCGGCAGTGATCACGTCCTTGTTTCCCGTGGTGGTAACAAATATATTTCCCTGTGTAACGGCCTCCTCCATAGTGGTTACCTGGAATCCTTCCATGGCAGCCTGTAAAGCACAGATAGGATCAATCTCGGTTATCAGCACCCTGGCTCCGTAAGACTTCATGGAATGAGCGCATCCTTTTCCAACATCGCCGTAGCCTGCTACAACGACCACCTTACCTGCGACCATCACATCCGTAGCACGTTTAATCCCGTCAGCCAGCGATTCACGGCATCCATAGAGGTTATCAAATTTTGATTTAGTAACTGAATCATTTACATTAATGGCTGGAAACAGCAGTTTCTCCTGTTCCATCATCTGGTACAGGCGGTGCACTCCGGTGGTGGTTTCTTCAGAAACGCCTTTGATCCCGGGCACCATTCTGCCCCATTTGCCATGATCTTCCTCTAAAATCCCTTTAAGAGTATTCAGCACCACTTCCTCTTCCCTGGAGGAAGCTTTCTCGTCAAGCACTGATGCATCTTTTTCAGCATCATACCCCTTATGGATCAGCAGGGTGGCATCGCCACCATCGTCCACTATTAGATTCGGACCTCTGCCTCCGGGAAAGCTTAAAGCCATGGTTGTACACCACCAATACTCCTCAAGGGTTTCTCCCTTCCAGGCAAATACAGGAATTCCGGCCGCAGCGATGGCCGCAGCAGCATGATCCTGAGTACTAAATATATTGCAGCTTGCCCAGCGGACATCTGCTCCAAGCTCAACAAGTGTTTCAATCAGCACTGCAGTCTGAATAGTCATATGAAGTGAGCCCATAATTCTAGCTCCCTGCAATGGTTTATCACCCGCATGCTTATTTCTGATTGCCATCAGGCCGGGCATCTCTTTCTCAGCAATATCAATCTCTTTTCTGCCATAATCTGCCAGTGTAATATCGGCCACCTTATGTGATAAAGTCTCGGTATACGTCATTGTTTCCATATTCTATTATTTGGATTGCAAAAATAAGCTTTTCTGGAAACATATGCTAACCCGATTTTTGCAGATGCCTGCTATCCCAGGATTTGTTGAACAGAGGTTCTGTCCTTCACCAGCTGAGCCCTCAATTCTTCCATTCCATTGAATTTCATTTCGTCCCGTACTCGTGTAACAAAGTGGATGACCACATGCTCATTGTAAAAATCTCCTGACAAATTGAAAAGATGAGCTTCGATGGTTTTCACGGCCGAGGCACTGTCAAGGGTAGGCCGGAATCCAATGTTGAGCATTCCGTTGCAGAGCTGACCTTTTAGCTCAGCTCTGATGGCATATACTCCATTCATGGGGATTAATTTATAGGGGTTCACTGGATGTATATTGGCAGTGGGAAATCCCATTTGTCTGCCAATTCGATTTCCTTCCACAATCGTGCCCGTGAGATAGTACGGATATCCGAGCATGTGGTTTGCATTTTCCATGTCCCCCTTTAATATGGCCTCCCTGATAATGGTTGAACTTATCCGGCCATGATCCGAATGGAACTCAGGAAGCTTTTCAATGTGGAATTGGTTGAGCTTTGCACATTCAGCCAATCCTTCCGGATCCCCAAGACGATCCTTCCCAAAACGATTGTCATAACCAACCAACAATACCTCAACCCCCAGCCTGTTCACGAGATATTCCTGTACAAAGTCACAGGCAGAAAGGGATGCAACATTTTTATCAAAGGGAACAATAACCAGCTGATCAATCCCATATTTTTCCAACTCCCTGATCTTTTCTTCCCGTGTATGCAGGAGCCTGAAATTTTGCAAATCGCTGTGTAAGATGATCCTTGGATGAGGCAACAGGGTAACTACCACTGACTCCCCATTATGCCCGGATGCGCGATCCTGAAGATGATCAAGAATGAACCTATGTCCTCTATGTACCCCATCAAAAATTCCAATGGTTGCAACCGGCCGGTTAAGATTTATGGACTCATGGATTAGCTTTATCTTCATTCTCAATTCATAAAAGATGGTGCATTAGTCCGCAAATTTAATAATTTTAAGAAGCGCTAATGAAGGAACTCAATCTTATACAAAAAGATCCCTGGCTTGAACCTTACCGGTACACCATCGAACATCGCAGGCAAAAAACTTTGTCACGGGAACATGATCTGGCAGGTGAGAACAATCTACAATCTTTTGCCAGCGGTCATCTTTACTTTGGATTGCACCGGAATTCCAGCGGTTGGGTTATCCGTGAATGGGCTCCAAATGCTATAGAAATTTTTCTCATCGGAACATTTAACAATTGGCAGCTAAGTGCTGAATTCAAGTTTGTCAGGCTAGAACACGGTAACTGGGAATTTTGCTTCAAGGAAGGTGCAATCTCCCATAGGGATCGCTATAAATTGTTAGTCCGATGGGAAGGTGGTGAGGGAGAACGCATCCCCGCCTGGTGCAACCGGGTAGTTCAGGATCCGGCAACTAAAGTTTTTGACGCGCAGGTTTGGATTCCGGAAAAATCATACAAATGGAAAAATCCCCAGCCTGACTTGTTTGACCTCCAGCCAATGATTTATGAAGCACATATTGGAATGGCCACAGAAGAACATCGCGTTGGAACGTATGCTGAGTTCAGAAAGAAAGTCCTGCCTCACGTTGTTCGGAGCGGATACAATACTCTCCAGCTAATGGCCATACAGGAACATCCTTACTACGGATCATTCGGGTACCATGTCTCCAGCTTTTTCTCTTCCAGCTCTAGATTCGGGACACCCGAGGAGTTGAAGGAGCTCATTGACGAAGCACATGGCCATGGCATGGCTGTAATCATGGATATTGTTCATTCTCATGCGGTTAAAAATGAGGTGGAGGGTTTGGGGAGGTTCGATGGTGATCCTGCCCAATTCTTTCATGGAAATCACAGGAGGGAGCATGTGGCCTGGGATTCACTCTGTTTTGATTATGGGAAAAATGAAGTTTCCCACTTCCTGCTCTCCAATGTGAACTATTGGCTCACCGAATACAGGTTTGACGGATTCAGGTTCGACGGAGTCACCAGCATGTTGTATTACGACCATGGATTGGAACGGGACTTTACAAGCTACGATTTCTATTTTGATGGCGGGCAGGATGAAGATGCCATCACATATCTCTCGCTGGCAAATAAAATGATGCAGGAAATCAGACCCGGGGCAATTTCTATTGCCGAGGATATGAGTGGGTATCCGGGCCTTGCAGTACCGGTTGAGGATGGGGGTGTGGGATTTAACTACAGGCTCGCCATGGGCACACCTGACTATTGGATTAAAACCATTAAAGAGAAACCAGATGAGCAATGGAACATGCAAGAAATTTTCCACGAGCTTACTTCAAAAAGGGCTGATGAAAAAACAGTGGGCTATGCCGAATCCCATGACCAGGCACTGGTTGGGGATAAAACCATTATATTTAGGCTGATAGACAAGGAGATGTACTGGCACATGAACAAAGGACCCAGCAATCTGGTGGTGGATCGGGGAATGGCCTTGCATAAAATGATTCGACTTATCACGGCCGTAACGGCTGGTAATGGATACCTTACTTTCATGGGCAATGAGTTTGGTCATCCTGAATGGATCGATTTCCCAAGAGAGGGAAATAACTGGTCGTACCAATTTGCCCGCCGCCAATGGAGCCTCATTGAGAACAAAGAGCTCAGGTACCACTACCTTTCAGATTTTGACAGCCAGATGATTCATCTCATAGGGAAACACCGAATTTATAGCTCCAACTGTACTCATGTGAAGACAGACCAGAGTGACCTGGTGATAGCTTTCGAACGCAAAGGCTTGCTTTTCGTATTTAATTTCCATCCGCAAAATTCCTACACTGATTATGGATTGGCTGTTGACGGTGGGAAATACAGCTGCTTACTCTGCTCAGACCAGGCTGAATTTGGTGGATATGACCGTTTTGATACCGGTATGGTATATCGCTCTGTGATTGAACCCTCCTTCGGCTTAAAACACAACCTAAAGCTTTACCTGCCGTCAAGAACAGCCATGGTGCTTGAGCGCCATGATATCCCCAGAATTAGATAAAACAGGGAAGCTCCCACCCACAGTGAGATCCGTTTAACCTACTGAATCTCCCACCCACAGGAAGATCCGTCTAACCTACTGAACCTCCTACCAACAGTGAGA
>CAZCQL010000047.1:0-7280 GCA_964500835.1 uncultured Bacteroides sp. | reverse complement strand
CTCCCACCCACAGGAAGATCCGTCTAACCTACTGAACCTCCTACCAACAGTGAGATCTGCCTAACCAGCGGAAAATCCATACAAAAGCCTAGATCCATTTAACCAGCGGGAAGTCCATCCGGTGAGGGATATGCTTGTGTTTTGGGTAAATACGGAACCCTATATCGAATAATCCTGTTTCACTCACTTCCTGAACGAAGGTGTATTCAGCAATGGCCCCCTCACTCTTGGTACATTCAAAATCAACCGTTCCCCTGAAAATCGACTCATCTTCATCCATGGCATTGTTTATCATTACCATTTCAACACCAATTTCCCCGGGTGTTAATCCGTCAAGGTCCAGCACTACCCTTCCGGTATAAGTCTGCCCCACTAAAAACTCCTCCCGGGTGGCATCCGGAATATCGTATTCAATTACTTTGATCTCTTTCCAGTGTGTCAGAATCCTGTTCTTCCAGAGGGCAAGTTCTTTTGGGACCAGGTATTCCTTTTCCTTCAACTTCCGGCTCCTTTCATACAAATTCAGGTAAAACCGGGAAAGATAATCCCGTAACATCCTGTTCATAGTAAATTCGGGCGCCACATGTGCGATGGTATTCCGGATCATCCCCACCCAGTCCTCAGGGATGTCGTTTTCATTCCTATCGTAGAACTTCACGGTGATGTCGTTCTCCAGGAGGGAATAGATCCTCTCTGCATCCAGCTCATCCTGAAGTTCCTGATTCTCAAATGAACGATCGACCGGAAGCGCCCACCCGGCATCTGCACGGTATCCCTCCGCCCACCAGCCATCAAGTACACTAAAATGCATGGTTCCATTCATAACCGCCTTTTCACCGCTTGTTCCTGATGCCTCCAGGGGCCTGGTTGGCGTATTCAACCATATATCCACACCTCGTACGAGTCTTTTTGCAAGCCCAATATCATAATTCTGGAGGAAGATGATTTTGCCAATAAATTCGGGTTGTTTTGAGATCTCTACGATCATTTTGATGAGATCCTGTCCGGGGAAATCCTTTGGGTGGGCCTTCCCTGCAAAAATGAACTGAACTGGTTTATCCGGGTTATTTAAAATTTCGGCAAGACGTTTCTTGTCCCTGAATAATAGATGTGCTCGCTTATAGGTCGCAAAGCGGCGGGCAAATCCGATAGTGAGAGTATTGCTGTCCAAAGCATTGGCGATCTCCAGCATTTGGGCCGGATTGTCCATGATCCTTGAGGAGACGTTATCGAGCCTTTCCTTTATAAAATTGATCAGTCTTTCGCGTTCCTCCGTCTTCAGGTCCCAAATTACACGATCCTGAACAAATTTAATCTTATCCCACATGACCCGATCCTCCTGCCGTGTGAAACAATTCTCCCCAAAAGTCCTCTCATACAGTTTTTTCCATTCAGGTCCCAGCCAGGTAGGCAAGTGTACACCATTGGTCACATATCCAATATGCAGCTCATCGGTCAGGTAACCCGGCCATAACCCGGTAAACATTTCCCTGGAAACCTCCCCATGGAGCTTGCTCACTCCGTTAACCTCCTGGGAAAGCTTCACAGCCAGGATGCTCATAGAAAACTTTTCGTGAACCATGTTTGGATGGTAGCGCCCAAGATTCATAAACTGGCTCCAGGAAATTTGTAAATGTTCGGGGTAGTGAGCAATATAGGCCCTGAGGACATTCTCCTCGAAAGCGTCATGTCCTGCCGGCACAGGGGTATGAGTAGTAAAAAGACTCGAGGCACGGACGATTTCAAGTCCCTCGGGAAAGGTAAGATTATTATCCTGAATATACTCTCTTAACCGCTCAAGTCCCGTAAATGCAGCATGACCCTCATTGCAATGATAAATATCTGTATCCAATTCCATGGCTCTCAGTGCCCTAATTCCTCCAATTCCCAGCAAAATTTCCTGCTTAAGCCGGTTCTCGTTATCCCCACCATAGAGGTTATGGGTGATGGTGCGGTCATTTTCCTGGTTGGCCTCAAAATCCGAATCCAGTAAAAAGAGTGGGATCCTTCCCACCTGTACCCTCCAGATCCTTGCGTACAGAGTCCTCCCCGGTAAAACTATCTGAATGTTTTTCCAGTTGCCATTTTCATCCCGTTCCGGAGTTACCGGCAACCTTGAAAAATGCTGTTGATCACTAAGTGCTACCTGTTCTCCACCGGCAGAGATAACCTGACGAAAATAGCCATACCTGTACAGCAAGCCCACCCCAACCAAATTCACGTTGTAGTCACTGGCCTCTTTCAGATAATCGCCAGCCAGTAAACCCAGGCCTCCGGAATAGGTCTTTAAAGAATGGTGCAAACCAAACTCCATACTAAAATAGGATATGGAAGGCAGGCCTTCCTTGGGTTCCTCATTCATGTAAGAAATAAACGTACTGTATACCGCTTTCAGCTTCACATTAAAATCTGCGTCCTTTTCCAGTCTTTTCATTACCTCGAAGGGAAGCCTTTCCAGCAATTCTACCGGATTCTCGTCTGCGTCTATCCAAAGACCGGGGTCGATCGAGGCAAACAGGTCAATGGCCTCCTGATTCCAAGACCACCAGAGATTGCGCGAGAGCTCCTCAAGCGGTTTCAGCTTGTCTGGAATATGCTGTTGAACCAGGACCCTCCTCCAGTGGGGCTGGATATCTACCAGTACCTGCTCAGTTTCAGGCAGTTTTTCTATTCGCTCTTTTTGAAAGTACACGGAATCCTTTTTTGAAGCATTTTCCAGCGCAAAATCATATGCTTTCCAATAGTGGCTGATCAGATTCTCCCAGAGGGCTATCCTGGATATATCAAAAGCTCCTTTCCTCACTTCATTTCTGGCATCCGGATCCATTCCACAATATTCGATGATAGTTTTGCCTATCTCCTTGGCCACGACAGCATCATTAAAGTCATCCCGGGGAATGACGGTAATCCCTTTTACTTGTTTCTTGAACTTATTGGTAACCCATTGTCCAAATCCTGTGAGCGATGTGGTAATGGCAGGTATCCTGAACGCAAGGCTCTCCAGAGGAGTATACCCCCACGGTTCATAATAGGATGGAAATATGGTTATGTCCAGTCCGATCAACAGATCATAATAGGTAAGATCGAATATTCCGTCTTTCCCATCGAGATACGATGGTACAAAAAATACCTTCACTTTGTCTTCCGGACCATTGTGAAGATGATTGCTCCTGATCCTGTTCAGGATCTGATCGTTTTCGGCGTAATGAAGGTTGTGGGTAAGATGCCTTTCTGAAAGATCAGAACCAGGGGGGGCTGTTAACTTTTCCCGGAGATCCTTTCGCGGGCCATAGTGATTGGCCGGGATCAAAATAAAAGCCAGTGCCGTCCCAGTGCAGTTTTGATTTCTATTCAACTCACCAAGTGCATCGATGAAAAGATCCACACCCTTATTTCTGAACTCATACCTCCCACTTGTGGCAAGCAACAGGGAGTTTTCCGGCAATGATTCTCCCGTGAGTGCCGAAGCAACCTTAAACAACCTGTCTCTCGCACGTTGCCTTTTAGCCTCAAATTCTTCTTTCGCGGGGAGAAAATTATCCTCAAATCCATTGGGTGTAACGACATCTATTTTCCGTGCATGAAATTGTTGGCATTCCTCTGAAGTCAATTCACTGACGGTGGTGAATGCATCGGCCTCATTGGCCGCCGTCTTTTCCAAAGAATGCTTGGAGACAATATTCAGTTCCCTGGCTTTCAGGTCCCCATTTAATTGTTTTAAAGAACTATAAAGGGATTGGTTATTGCCAGCGATGGACCTGCCGACCGAGGTGGCGTGGGTCGTAAAAACACTGCCCACCATCGGCATGAATTGCTCTATGTAGAGCAGACCGGCACCTGTTTGCCACTCGTGGAACTGTGCGATGACTTTGTCTTCCTCGGCATCATAGAACCTGATGAAACTCTCTATGGCTTTTCCTGCAGCATAACCAAAAAGTGCAGGTTCAATGAAATCCCACTGCCCATTAATTGTATCAAGCTTATAGGTTTCCCATAAGCTTTTAAAAATATCGTCTTTCTGATTAATAAAGGTGGTAAAATCCAGCATAATGGAAACGGGATTTCCTGCGATTTTCCAACGCCCAATCCGCACATGGATCCCCTCTTTTAAGGCACTTTCACGCCAATCGGGATAGAGATTCACATCCTCTTCAAATTCAGGATGCTCCTTGTTCTCTCTCCACACATCCGGACCAATGGCGATGTACCGGTCCTGGAATTCCTTCACCACGCTAAATGCTTTGGTTGATATGACCGTATGGATTCCTCCTATTTTATTGCATACCTCCCAACTAACCTCAAATAAAAAATCAGGTTTTATCATGTGCTCTGTTTATTTCTTCTAAACTTATTTATGATTTTTCTTTCCCGGTATTTTTTCTGGCGGACTTAGAAGTCTCGGGCTTTATGGTCTCGGGCTTTATGGTCTCGGGCTTTGTGGTCATGGGCTTTATGGTCTTGGACTTCGTGGACTTGGACTTCGTGGGTTTGGCCTTTGTGGTCTTCACCACACCCGAATCTTCATGCGGGAGGTTGGAAGTTCCAGTAGTGCTTTTGGCAGGTTTTTTAATCATCTCTCTCTGTGTTACCTGTTTTTCCAATTGTGCCAATTGGTCATCCTTTTCTTTGATGATTTTGCTTAATCTGGCAATAGCCTCATCCACAGGCTCCTCCACTGAAGCGTTGACGCGAATTTCAAAATCACTCAGAATATTCATGTAATTAATGAACGCATCATAGGGTGTATTGTAGGGATTAAAGTAGGAATGGACATCCCCATCGGAGAAAAATTTAGTGGACATGTAATAGAAATGATCACTAACCTGGAGAAACGCATAATCCTGTTGAATTGCAGGATCATTGGTGGCAGATACCTTGGCGCTCAGTGAGTATAGCTTATCAAACGCTTCGTGCTGCATTTCATTACCAAGCCAGGCTGTGAGGTCTCGCTCCTCGTCTGCCCAGGAGATTGGATTGGGGACATTCACAGCAGATATAACCTGCAATTTTTTGACCACCTCCGAAGGTGTGCTGAAAGTAAATCCGGAATTTTTAAATACTGTCTCCGGGAGGGCCTTCAGAAAATTAAAGATTCCCGACTCTTTCCACTGATGTTCGCCGAATGTCTCATAGTCCATAAACAGATTCACAACCTCCTCATTTTTAGGAATCTGATTCAACCAACCAACAAATTTTTCAGCTGTGAGCGGATATTCGCCCCACCCCTGGTCGGAAAAACGGAATGCGATATCATCGCTGAGTTTAAAATTCTTCAAAAGGAGTTTCAATTTGGGGTTGATGGCATTACAGTAAAGGTAGTTTGGACTTTTCCAACCTAACACATGTTTCGCGCCCTCCGTAAGCATCGCCTTATAACCCAATTTTGATACCATGGAACCAATTTTATCCGAATAAACCAGTTCAGTGTTTCTAAATACCTCCGGCTCTCTTCCAAAATGTTCCTTCATTAATGCAGCATGTGCCTTTACCTGCCTGTCGAATTCATCATTTTCTTTCAGGGAGGAGAGGGAATGGGCATAGGTTTCGGCCAGAAACTCAACTCTTCCCGTGGAGGCCAGTTCCTTGAAACTATCCAACACCTCAGGGGCATACAGCTTGAACTGCTCCATTGCCACACCTGAAATGGAGTAAGCCACACTAAAATTTCCTTTGTGCCTTTTGATCAAATCAAGCATAAGTGCATTGGCCGGCAAATAGCATTTGTCTGCCACTTTCCTCAATATGGATTCATTTGAAAAATCGTCATAATAATAGTGGTCATTCCCAATATCAAAGAATCGGTATCTCCTGAACCTGAACGGCTGGTGGACCTGGAAATAAAAACAGATGGTTCTCATAGTGTAATGTATTACGTAACAAACTCTTTATAGATGGAATGAACTTTCCTGCCTGAATTCTCCCACTTCATATCATTCACCTCCTTCACTCCGAATTTCCTGAACATCACAGATAAGGAAGGATAATTCAGAATTCCATAAATGGCATCTGCCATACCATCCACATCCCAAAAGTCTACCTTGAAAGCATATTTCAGGATCTCAGCTACTCCAGATTGATGAGAGATGATGGAGGGAACATTGGACTGCATGGCTTCCAGGGGTGAAATGCCGAATGGTTCGGAAACCGACGGCATCACATACACATCACTGATTGAAAACATCCGGAAAACGTCGTCTCCTTTCAGAAATCCTGTGTAATGAAACCGGTCCGAGATTCCTAATACAGCCGTCCAGTAAATCATTTTTTCCAACAATTCTCCGCTACCCGCCATCACAAATCTGACATTATCCATTTTCTGAAGTACCTTATGGGCAGCCTCGACAAAATACTCAGGACCTTTTTGCAGCGTAACTCTCCCTAAAAAAGTAACCACCTTATCGTTGATTCCCCTTTTAAGTTTTAACTTTTCATTATCGGCCAGTGGTTCCACAGCGTTGTATACCGTAACAACTTTATCCGGATCTATTCCATATTTTTCGATAACCGTATTCCGCGTCAAATTGCTCACCGCAATAATTTTATCAGCGAGCTGCATTCCCAATTTCTCGATTTCAAAAACTCCGGGATTCACGCTGCCTCCACTTCTGTCAAAATCAGTGGCATGGACATGAATGACAAGTGGTTTCCCGGAGGCTTTTTTTGCCGCAATCCCTGCGGGATAAGTCAGCCAGTCATGTGCATGAATAATATCAATATCATTCTGACTGGCAATCTCTCCAGCCACAATGGCATAATTGGCAATCTCTTCGAATAAATTATTTCCATATGTTCCTGAAAAGGAGATCTTTCCCCCTAAAGTGGTCTCAACTAGCCGCATTCCCTTGTTCTCAGCCTTATTCACAAGCTTTTCATATTCCTCAGGAGTGGTATAGGGTACGAGCTTAGAATCTATTTCAATATAGGAAAGATCCTCCATGTATTTTTGATACTTCACCCTTGTAATATCAAGGGAAACGTCTCCTGCTCCCAAAAGACGGATCTTACTCTGATCTTCGTCCCCGTAAGCTTTTGGGACAACAAACAAAATATTCAACCCGGGTATGGAAGCCATTCCCCTTGTCAGACCATAGCAGGCTGTACCCAGCCCTCCCGAAATATGTGGTGGAAACTCCCACCCGAACATCAGCACCTTCATACAAAACAGGTCTTGAATCCCGCTCGCGCATTCCCCGAAGTTCTTCTTCGGGGTTAGCCGAGCACATTAAAAATAATATATGGATCGAAGATTCCTCGGAGCAGAGCTCCGAGGAGCTTCAATT
>CAZCQL010000046.1:0-40341 GCA_964500835.1 uncultured Bacteroides sp. | reverse complement strand
CGCTCGGAATCTCTACTTCTAACTGGAATATGAGAATTAGCAAGTTTAGTTGTATCCCTAACCAGATCAAGGTTAGATACTTGAATCGTATAGTCTACTAAGGAAAAGCCTTCCGATCTCAGATCAGAGGGCTTTTTTCATTGGGGCTGTCTCTAAAACTTTGTTTCCAGGGTAGGGGGGTATTTTATATTTCCGTGGAGAAGAAATTCGTTAAGGCTAGAATATTTTCGTAGATATAGTTTTAATATTATGGTCTAAAAGGTATATCTCAAGTAATGTTCCAGGAATACATCGTACATCCTCAGCTTTCCTTTTTCTTTAATGATTAGTTGCTTATCTAAGAGCGAGTTTATGGCTCTGTGCATACTGCTGGAGCTACGTATGTTTGAAAGCTCCATGAAATCAGCTGAGGTCGGATTTTCCACATTTACCGATTTCGCCAAACTTTTAAGAGCTGAGAATTGATGCTTTGTTAGTCTTTCAGGCAATTCACTATAAAAAACACTTTTTTCAAGAATGAATTCTCTGAATATTATTTCAAACTCTGGAATGCTATTGGGTAATATCTCAAGGCTGTACAGGTAATTTGCAATCGCCTGCACATAGTATGTATGCAAATGAGAGATTTTGAGGATGTGATCTATGATTTCTGAGTTTACTTCCCTTTTTGCTTTTTTAAATTGTTTCAAGATAAATTTGTAATATTCTTGATGTTCGATTTTTCCAATGGAAACCATCCTGGTCGATTGGTAGAAAGGCATATTATATTCATTGAATATTTCATTCAACAAATGCTGTTTGCTTCCACTGTAGATAAATACAATATTATTACTTTGCTGGGTTAGTGACCTTAATTTTCCTTCGAAAGGAACCTGATTGTCATATTTTTTTATTTCCTGAAATTCATCGATTGCAAATAAAATAGAAATATCCAGCTGATTAAGAAATTTAAATAATTCTTCAAGACTTTTGAAATTTTGATTGCGGTCTTTGTATATAACATCAACTGATGGCAAACCATCTATGCCTATACTGAATGATGCACCAATTGATTTCAGTAGGTTTTGCATTTTATCAGAGAATTTCTGCTTTGCAAAAACTTTGCTTGCAATTATTCCATTGACCAGTTCCCGGGTAAACTCCTCAATATTGCTAGTGCCCCAAACATCAGTGTATATGCAAACATATTCTTTTTGTAACTTGTGAAATACATGGTGTATTAATGCAGATTTCCCAAGTCGTCTGTGTCCAAAAAGTGTGATGTCCTGATTATTTCTAATAGCAGATATCAGCAACTCACTTTCAGTTACCCTGTCGCAGAAATATTGTGGACTTTTATACCCCTTAATTAGAAATGGATTCATAATCCCTTTTTTACAAAGATATGTTCTTTCGTTCAATTTCGCAATATGCGAAACGCAGAGTGTGAAATGCAAAATGCGTTAGGAGTAGATAATAGATTAATTCGCAAGGAAATCAATCACTTCTGCTAAATCCCTGACCAGTTCCAGGTTAGATATTTAGCTGCGCTGAACTGAAGGTTGGCTTCGCCGAGCGCAAGGTTCAATCGTATAGTCTATTGCGAAGGACTCCTCACCAGATTTGATGGGGAGTTTTTTATTTTCCCCTTCTGAATCCCTTTGAAATTGAGACTTTGTGAAACATAATGAATATACTTTGGTCCTTACCATGAGGTTATAAACAAGCTATTGTGATAATGTAAAAGTAAAAAGCATGGCTTCCGGGAACATTCCTTGCAGAACTTTCCCTTCGGCCATGCCTTCTCAAATGAAGCATCTTCAGGGCCGATATCTTTTACCGCCGGCCCGTATCTTATTAATTGCCGTCGAACTTATAGTTCAGGCGAACAGTAAAAGTAGTTCCCGGACTTCTCTTTTCAAAGATCTGGTCCTCTGCCCTGAACGATTTATAAACCAGCTCAATATTTTCGTCCAGCATATTCTGGATCCTGAATCCCAGTAGGATCTTCCGGGAAGCTCCCAGCTTCACAGAGGAGTTGAAGCTCAGGCTGTTGAAAGGCCTTGTATAAATATTGGGCCTGTCTGCAACACCTACATACTCAAGGGTCGGACCCTGCACATTATAATATATACCTGCCTCAAGGCGCTGCCAGAATCCGTCCCTTCCACCAGTGTAGGAGAAGCCGCTGTTTACCAGGTAAGGTGCCTGTCCTGACATCACCCTGTAGCGCTCTATGTCCTGACCTGTCCGTGCATTGTTCTGTCGTGATTCGTATTCGGTATCACTCATCTCAATGCTCGATCTGTTCAGTGTCACATTAGCAGTTAGCCTGAAGGCAGAAAGCGGATCTGAAATAAAAGTCAGGTTCTGACGCAACTCGAATTCCACACCATATGAGCTTCCGTCGCCAACATTCCTTGGTTGGAAAGAACCCACCTGCCTGGTATATTGAACGATCTCGATCGGATTTTTGAAAGTCTTGTAAAAGAGACTGGCAGAGACCATCTGTCCTCGCTGAGAGAACAATTCCCATCTCAGGTCGAAATTATTGATATCGGTGCTTACCAGGTTTCCGTCCCAGTATTCCACACCTGCAATATCGTCCGCATCCCTGTGGAAACCACCAATAAAAGTGATACCTGAGATCGGGTCATATATCTCCGCATAGGAAAGTTCCTTGAATGAAGGACGCGCAATGGTTCGCGTGTAGGAAAGTCTCAGGTTCTGATCACCTGTTACTGAGTGCATAAAATTAATCGAGGGGAAGAATCCAAGATCACTCAGGACCTTTTCGTTGTCCAGGATATTTACCCTTAGCTGGTCATTTCCTGTATAGTATTGAATATAGTTCTCCAGTCTCAATCCTACAATGGCTTTTAACTTTGGAAGAAGTCCAAGTTCAGATGACAAGTAACCTGCAGTATTAAGAACAGAAGCATTGAACTGGTTCGGATTGGTCGGAATGAAAGGTGTTTCATAAGTTGTCCCTCTACCTACTTCTCCGTTTATTGGCCATAGATTTGATTCCATGAACAGTTCATTGGGATCCCCTGTTAAAAGATAATCACCCCGAATATTGATTGCAAAATTCCTGATGATATAATTCCTGTTCTTAAAAGTTGTGAGGGCACCGAAATGCAGTTTTGAATCATTTCCAAATAATTCAAATTCCCGTGTAATATTAAGCAGGGCAGTTGAATTGATCTCGTTCAGGTCCCTCCAGATCCTTTCTGGAAAACCAACCTCAGTACCTATCCTGTATTGATCCGGTCCTGTAAGCTCATAGCGGCTGAACCTGATGTCCGGATCATATAGCTTTGAGTAAGTCCCTGAAAGCTTCCATGACACTTTCCAGCTACCATCCTGAAGGTTATGTTTCCCGTCAAGTAAAAGGTGGGAGAGCGAACGCTGACTGTAGTCCAGTCCGTGCTGAAATGCATTGAAATCAGAACCCTGGTCGGAACCCACAAAATCAAATAACCCGGCTTTTGAAGTGCCATTCTGCAGATGCAGCAGGTTCATCCTGAGTTTCGATGTATTCGTCTTTATGGCAAATCCGGCCAGCGCACTTAGCAAGACATTGTTTTCCCCATAATTGCCGTACTGGTATTCCCTGCGGTTCATCTCGTAGGTATCAGAATCTGCCAGTCCGTATCTTCCGTACTCTGCTCCTTCAAAATAATCTGTATTGTTCTTATATGAAATGGCCATATTATAACCAATGGTATAGTTCTCAAAAGCTTTCTGGTCACCATAAGAGAATCCCAGGCTGAGATCCATTAAACTTCTTTGCTGCATAACCGCCATCACCGGATTGAATCCTGTAAGTATTTCTTTATAGCGCTGGGCTGTTGTTCCTTCAGGATTTCCAACCACCAGGGCGAATTGTGGAATATCTTCTGTTGCAGGGATGGCCCGGGTTCCATCGTCAAAACCAAGGAAATCAGTAGTCCCTCCCTCGTATGCCAGGTAATTCGGATTAAAGTGAGATCCGGGCTTATAACCTGGACTTACAGAAAAGCTCATTTCCTTCTTGTCCGGAAAATCCTTGATCTCAATATCAATGGCCCCACCGGTAAAATCAGCAGGCAGATCAGCACTGAAGGTCTTGTGAACAATAATATTATCGATTACGCTGGTCGGAAAAATATCCATCTGCAAGGTGTTCCTGTCAGGATCCAAACCCGGTATATCCACCCCGTTTAAGAGTGATTTCGTATACCTGTCTCCCAGCCCTCGTACGTATACATATTTACCCTGGGCTACGGAAACACCCGGAACCCGCTTCATCGCCCCGGCAACATCGGAGTCACCGATCATCTTTAGGGTTCCTGCTGAGATCCCGTCAATCAGGTTAGGGGATCTTCGTTTGATGGAGATAAGCGCAGTTTCAGTGTTTCTGATTTGCTTGGCGGTTACGGTAACTTCGTTCAGTGCGATCAGCGCTTCCTCAAGTTTTAATTCTCCGAGATAATTAACTTCTCCTGATGTGACCGCAACCTCTGTTAAGATGAGTGTTTCATAGGAAATAAAAGAAACTTTTATTCTGTAGTTGCCTGATGGAACATTAAGATTGAAGTTCCCGTCGAGGTCTGTAATTGTTCCGGAAGATGTTCCTTCCACGAAAACGGTTACACCGGGCAGGAATTCCCCAGTGGCTCCGTCAAAGACGGCACCCCTTACAGTGCCATTTTGTGCATATGCACCCAGTGAAATGAAGATCAGGGTACAAGCAATAATTTCCTTAAGTTGCTTCATTTGATAATACATTAAAAACACGCAGCCTTTATTACTGCGTGTTTTCGTGAAAATTGAATTCTACCGCTTCTTGAACCTAAAAATTATCTGTGATTTAAAGTTCCCCTGCTACTGCTGCCCAGGACCATCCTGAAAATTTAGATTTGTCAGCTCCAACTGTATTGGCTCCTTCAGCAACTTTTGATGCAAATGCATCTGTCCCGGAAGTAAAGAAGTCAGTGATTGCCAGTGAATCAGGGAAGCTTATCTCAATATTACTTAGTGTAAGATCTTCCGGGTTATCATCGAAATCCTGACCGAAAAGTACATTTGTAAAATACAGATTGCTCATGCTGACGAAAGTATTGCCATCCGTTCCAGCCGGACCTTTATCATCAAGGTCAGCAAGGCCTTCAGCATCTCCTGCCAGTATCGTTCCATTGGTAATGGTATGTTCCATATTAACACCGCCTTCGTTTCCGTCGAGCTCAAAGCACTCGTCACCCGGATTAATCACTACAAAATTGTCAAGTGTACCAGACCATCCCTGGTCGGTGTCAATAGCATCGTCACCAGTGTTCCATACAATTACATTGCTAACATCAACAGAACCGCCGAACCATTCAACACCATCATCCTGATTGGCAACGATTTCGACATTTTCAATAACGGTTCCTGAGCCAACTCCACCAAGTGTAAGCCCGTTTATCTCGTTACCTTCACCGATATTTGCACCGCCGTGACGGATAGAGATATACTTAATAGTACCTGAATTGTCTGCATCATCAGTGCCTCCATAAAGACCATTCTGGTCTGATGCGGGTATTCCTTCAATCTGTACAGACTCTGCATCAGCCTGGATGGAAGCTTTACCAAGTATGATAACACCCCCCCAGAGACCGTTCAGGTCAGGATCAAGGTTCGGGCTGGCAATCTGTCCGGGAAGAATCTCATCAGCAACTGATGTGAAAATGATAGGCTCCGCATCGGTTCCTACAGCATTCAAAGTTGCACCACGTGCTATAAGAAGAGCAGTGGCATTTGGACCGGTACCGGCCTGACCTTTAATAATTACCCCTGGCTCAATGATCAGCGTTACACCAGAAAGAACAGTAATACGTCCACTTAGTATATACTCGTTTCCGCTTTCCCATGTAGTATTTTCACTGATGTTTGCAGAAATTACGTTGTCGTGGCCGTCACCGTCACCGTTGTTGTTATTATCACAAGCAACGAAAAGCATTGAAAAGGCTATAAAAGCACTTAAAAGTTTAATTTTTTTCATTTCAAATTTGATTTTGTTAAACGTGGTATAAATTCTGCTGCTAAAGTAGAGGTCGAATCTAAAGCATATGTTAAGTTATTTTGAAGTCAATATATACCCCCGTTAAACGTCTATTTAACAAATAGAAATGAGAATGTATTTATTTGAATTTTAACGACTTGTGTATCGCTCGAAAGAATTATTAAATTCTCCGTAACTAAATCTTAACCGGAATTTGACAGCTTTGTAATCGTTCTTTAATGATTGTGGGATATTTTTGAATCGTGGTTGAAAAGAACAAAATATTGATCGTCGACGATGAACCTGATATCAGGGAATTCCTCGAATTTAATTTCTCCATGGAAGGTTTTCAGGTGAAGACTGCAAAGAACGGCCGGGATGCTATTTCCCTTGCCAGAATATTTATCCCCCATGTTGTCATCCTGGATATTATGATGCCGGAGATGGATGGGATAGCGACCTGTGAAGCAATAAGACAGGACAGCAAACTGGAAGATCCCATTGTGATCCTTCTTACTGCGCGCGGTGAAGATTATTCACAGATTGCCGGCTTTGAGGCCGGTTCCGACGACTATGTGGTCAAACCGATCAGTCCGAAAGTTCTTATCGCTAAGGTCAGGGCCCTGCTGAAAAGAAAGTACAGTGGTGAGTATAATGATACAGGGTTACGGGATAAAGAACTTGTAATTAATAAGGAATTTTACGCAGTATACAAGAATGATCAGGAGATCAATCTTCCAAGAAAGGAGTTTGAGATCCTGTCGTTTATTGCAGAAAAACCAAACAGGCTTTTCAGTCGTGAAGAAATTTTTAACCACATCTGGGGGAGCGACACATTTGTAGGTGACCGTACCATGGATGTATATATAAGAAATATCAGATCAAAAATTGGCCATAGCTATATCCGAACTATCAAAGGAGTCGGATATAAATTTGTCCAGCATTAAATAAACAATAATCAAACAATAAAAATGAAAAAATTAGTTTCAATCATTTTGATCGTTTTCAGCGTTACCATGGTCTTTGCTGCTGAGCCTGAAACCAAAGCTCCTCTTACTGCAAAGACAAGCCAGATCGAGGGTAAGGTAGTAGATCTTTTAACAGGTGAAGCCCTGGCAGGTGTTGCCTTTACAGTTAAGGGAAGTGATATCAAGGCTTACTCAGACCTGGACGGGAACTTCATAATCAAATCTGTAGAGCCCGGAACTTACGACATAGAGATCGATTATATCTCTTACAAGGATGTTACCCTGAAGGAAGTATCGGCCACAAGCAGTGAGATCAAACTGAAAGTAAGCCTTGAGTCAGCCTCCCTGTGAGTCTGATAAATATGCAGACTATCATATATTTGTATATAAAAGCTTGCATGATAGTTTTCCTTAGAGGTTCCAGAGAGCAATTAAATTAAACAATACTCGAATGAAATTAAGAAGAAGCATTACCGTCTTCTTTTTAATGGTTTTTTGTGTTTATGCATCAGCACAACTGATCATTGATGATGAAGGATTGTATTACAATGAAGACAATGAACTCTATACCGGAATGTATATTGAGTTCCACCCCAACGGGAATAAAAATATTGAGCTGTCGCTGAAAAACGGAGAAAAGGATGGTATCAGCATTATCTATTTCGAAGACGGAACGAAGAACGAGATACGCTCATACAAGAACGGTAAAATGGATGGCACCTGGATCACCTGGAATGAAAAAGGGGTGAAGATTGGTGAGGCAAACTACAAGAGCAATCAGAAACACGGAGAGTGGTTTATCTGGGACGAGAATGGCACGCTTCGTTTTGAGATGCATTATAGGAACGGTAACAAGACGGGGGTGTGGAAAATGTTCGGCGAAGACGGTGAACTGGTTTCGGAAGTCGATAAAGTCAAATAGCATTCCCTGGTCATTTGAGTGATTAAATGGATGTAGGATTAGGTAGAAGGCTATTGTTTGGCTCTAACAAAATGATCTGGCCAGAAACCAAAGGCACGGCGATTGAATCTGCTAAATTTCTATCGGAGCAAGAGAAACTGGATATTTTTTACAATAATGCAGCCAGGTTTCTTCAATTGTCAGAAGTCCAAATAGAAAGCCAACATCAGTAAGGATTGATAGAATAATTCGCATCTTTCATACAATCAACAACTTTCCTTAATCCCTTTACCAAATCAAGGTTAGATATTTGAATCACCTTGTATACTACCAGGAGCCCGTAGCACTGTGTGCTACTGGTTTTTTATTTGCTTCTAAGCCAGTATTCAAAAATTGGATCGTTAAAGCTTATTGTTTCGCCATGGAATTCCACAATGTCCTTTTCTTCCAGCACTTTTTTATTCTTTGAGACATTGCGCGGTGTACCCAGATTGTATTTCTGCATTGTTTCTGAAGCAGTAAGTTTGGTTTCACCTTCAAGGATCGCCAGGACAAGGTTCAATTGAGTGTTGCTTAATGCCTCGCAAATATCCTGGTAGTGGAGTGCATTGGAACGAACTACCAAATCCATTGCTGTTTCAATTGTTTCTTCTGTAGATTCATTATCTGTAACATTCCACACATTATGACAGAGTTGCTGAAGGTAGTCTGGATGGTTATTTGTTAAGAGGATCATTTCAGCGACTAAATTCTTGGAAATTCCTTTCCCGCTTTTGTTAAAGCTTTGCTGGATGAATTTTATCCAGTGTTGTTCTGGTATTTTCTCCAGGAAGAAAAGGTCTCCAAACCGATAAAATGCCCGCGATTCAGTTTTGAATATTTCCAGCATCATATGCCTTCGGCTTCCATACAGGCAATAGCATGTATTCTCATGATGTTGCCAGTAGGAGCGAAGTTCTTGTTCAACAGAAATGTGGTCGTTTAATTTTGAGATGCCCTGGAATTCATCAATGCAAACAACAATTCTGATTCCTTTTTTCCTGGCAATGACCTCAGGCAGATTTATGATTTCCTCTTTTGACTTCTGAGCTTCTCTCCATGAAAAGCTTAAAGAAAAATCATTTGTAGGATCCACTCCGAAAGAAAAGGAGGGTGATATCTTTTGAAAGAAATTCTTTCCTGCCTGCAACAACTCCTCCTTCTTGCCAATAGTACATTTTATTATTTCAGTTGAATATTTTTCATAAAAATCTTCTTCTGTTCTGATATTAAAGAAGTCTATAAATGCAAACTTTGTTTTTTTATCCTTATTTAAGTAAGCAACCTGCTTCATTAAGGATGACTTTCCCCATCTCCTGGGAGAAATAATCATGGTGTTAATACCTGATCCAATATTTTGCTGAATACGCTTAATATCATCCGATCTGTTTATAAAGCTGTCTCCAGTTACGATCCTGCCATATTTGAAAGGTGAATTCATGTCTCCCTTAATTCTTTCTGGTATTATACCGATGGGTATTATACTCAAAGGTATAATATGTTTTTCGAATAGTCAAGAGATTCAATAACTATCGCCATGTCCTGTACAAAATCAAGGTTAGATATTTCACTCATATAGTCTACTAGAATCCCAATCCTTTCCTGCCCAGGTCCTCATACCTTCATGATCATCATGATCAGGATCAGATAATACTTCTATCACATTGTAATAACCACCTACACCTCCGCAGTCCTCAGGAGGACAAGCATTCTTACCATCTATACAGACTGGGTACTTAATCCCCTTCTTCCTGAACATATACCCTTCAAGTTTCACCGTATGAAGCCACCCATCTCCATAATCATACTCGTACACGGCTTCGACCCCAAGCGCATTGAAATAGGCAATGACAGCAATTTCCCAGCCAGGAAATGCCTCAGGTAATTCTCCGAATCCCTCGAAATCGGGGATTCCGATACGTACTTCCTTCCTCTTTCCTTTGCCCTTTATTTCAAAATGGTGCAGATGATAATCTTGCCAACCCACGGCATCCTGGATGGCTACATGTAAATCCCAGAAATTGTAATCAAATGGCACCTGTATCTTTCTCCATATTTTTGGTTCAATCCCTTGAAGTTCCACTGAGAATTGAAGTACCTGATTCTTCAATGAAGCATGCAATGGCATCTTTTCATATTTCATCAGATATCCTTTATCTGTAAAGTTCTTTTCGAATTGACTTGCCATGTCTTAGAGCCTTTTTTTCAATTCCTTACCCGCATTTGTCAGTCTATATCGTTGGTTTCTACTATTTGGTTTATCAGGGATAGTCATTTCAACGAGATTTAGCTTTAAGGCAGGAATAAGGTAGTTTCTATTAAAGTTTCGTTTATCAGATAAACTCAGTTCTTCTTGTATCTCTGTACGTGTCATTTCCCCTGAAATATTGGAAATGAGGAACTTTACTTGGGGGGTAACTTTATCCTTTTTTTCCACAAAGCATCAATCTCTTGCCTTCTCCTTCCATTTTTTGATCCATTTTATATTTAATCGCATATAAAAATAAAAAATAGTCATAAATTATATGTATTTACGTATATAAATGTATATTTGTTTCGTATTATATCTAAATGCATATAATGAAAACTTTATCAGAATTTGTAAAAGAACGCCGGAAAGAAGCAAATCTTACCCAGGAAGATTTTGCAGAGCGTACTGGAGTGGCACTAACAGTAGTCAGGAAAATTGAACAGGGTAAAACCAATATGAATCTTGATAAGGTGAATTTGGTGCTTAGAATGTTTGGACATGAATTAGCTCCGGTAAAAAGTAAACAATTATCAGAATGAGAAGCGCAAAGATTTTTTACAAGGAATCAATGGCAGGAAAGCTGGTAGAAACAAATGAAGGTGATTATGTTTTTCAATATGAAGACCAATATGTGGAGAATCATCCCAATGAGTTTATCACTTTTACTATGCCAGTTTCCACCGTGCCATACCTAGAAAAAAGATTGTTTCCCTTTTTTGAGGGACTTATTCCTGAAGGCTGGTTATTGGATATCGCTGCCAAAGGATGGAAGATTAATCCAAATGACCGAATGGGACTCCTTATGGCATGTTGTAAGAATTGCATTGGAGCAGTAAGTGTCGTACCAATATCAGAAGAAGATGAATAAGTGTCTTTATTGCTATAAACCATTAGAAAGAGAAGCTGATTTTCACGAAAAATGCAGTTTGGATTTTTTTGGATCAAAAAATGCACCAGAGTTGCCCTACTCGATAGATCAGATGGCTGAGCTGGCCAATAAGGTTGTTGAACGAAGCATAGCCGTACCAGGTGTTCAGGCTAAACTGTCGATGTCTTTAATAAAAGAAACTCAAGAAACATCCAAAAATAGATTAACAGTCGTTGGTGCTCTGGGAGGAGGCTACATCTTTAAACCTCCATCTGAAAATTATCCTGAGATGCCACAAAATGAGCATCTGACAATGAAAATTGCTGAAGTATTTGGAATAAGGGTAGTCCCTTCGAGCTTAATTCGATTGGCTTCCGGGGAGCTATCATATATAACCAGAAGAGTTGATAGAAAAGGAGAGGGTGAAAAGATTCATATGATTGATATGTTCCAGATCACTGAAGCTTTTGATAAATACAAGAGTTCCATGGAGAGGATTGGGAAGTCATTAAGCAATTATTCTGACAACCCCCTATTGGATATGATTTTTTTCTTTGAGATAGCTTTGTTTTGTTTTCTTACAGGCAACAATGATATGCACCTGAAGAATTTTTCAATGATAGAATCTGTATCAGGTTGGATCCTGTCACCTGCGTATGATTTATTAAATGTCAGCATAATTAATGCTGATGATGACGAGGAACTTGCTCTGACAATGGAGGGAAAGAAGAATAAAATCAAACGTGAACATTTTGAAAGATTTGGTGAAGGATTAGGATTAACACAAAAACAATTGAGAAGTGTGTTTAATCGCTTCCATAAAAACAAAGAAATAGCCATACTATGGATTAGTAACTCATTTTTGACTCCAGAAATGAAAGAATCCTATACAACATTGCTTGAAAATCGGTATGCAAGAATTTATGCTGAATAGAGATCGTTTCTCCGTTAATTTAGAAGGGGAATAATTTACCATATCACCCTGGGTCCCGCTCAGGTAGTTTCTTATCATTCTGTGGTCATGCTTGACATGTCCAATCACTGGTTCGATTCCTTCTCTGGCCTTGAAGAACTTCCTGGCTTTCTGTTTCTCTTAGTTGGTGGCATTCTTTTTCGGGTTACCCGGGATCCTGATTTCAACACCTAATACTGCCTTTCTTCCTCTGTACCCCCTGTCAACAATGCCCGTCTTTGGCAGTCGTCCTGTGAGCCTATCAATTTGTTTCAATTGTGGCTCAAGAGTATCAGCATCGTATAGGTTATCCTCGAAACTCATGGCTCCAACAATAATCCCGGATTTCATGGTTTTCGCTATGTGTTTATTCCGATGATGTTGACCCTTGTTCCGGGGATATTGACCCCCCTTGCGAAGCTAGCCTCCTAAGGTCCCTGCCAAAACGACACTGTGTAGTCTGATAACGTCGGTAAAATAATCAAATTACTTTTTCTTTCTAAGGCTTTCTCCGTTCAGATATATTGATACGGTTCGGTATCCATATACCATCCATACCCTTTTACCGATGTGCCGAAAAGAGACTTTTGATACTGCCTCTTTCCATTACTCCAAATTCAAAAGCCAGGCTTTGAATACCGGGTTTGTGATTTTGTATTGATCTCTTGTTTTATATACTAGCCCTTTTTTTTGCAGGGCCTTCAGAACTTCACTTAGAGATGAGCTTAGGGGAAGATTATATAGGATCCTGACTGATTCAGAAAAGATTCCTGCATCTTTTTGTTCAGCGATTGGATGTGAAAATATCTTCCATCAACGATTGCTTGCTGCCCAGGAATATATATGAAATATACCTCAACTGTAACACAACTGAAACAAATTCTAATTTTACTTGCCCTTAATTCCCTGAGCTCGAATAAGGCTCAGATTTAGCACTTCCTTCCAGGTATACTTGTCAGCTTCCCGGATCTACGTATTTTAAATTTGTTTAGATTTTTGGGAGGAGGTCAGTTCTACTAAAATGCCAACTCATCTATCTCTTCTTTATCCTCCAACACACAATATTTTGCTTTCTAATCGCCTTATCTGATGTTATATCTAAATGTAAAATTCCATTGCAAATCTGGAAATACAAATCCCTCATTGACTATCTTTTGTAGCTTACCTCCATGTCTACTATATTGTGGTATATTCATCTGAAAATTGACACCATTGATGGACATCTAGAACACATACAAATTTTTAACGGAGAAAAAATGAAAAAAATCACTGTTGCTTTCATGTCATTGTTTCTGATTCTGGCGGTATTCATGCCATACACCGGAGCTGCCCAAACTGCGGATAGTTCAATTCCGACCGGAGATCGGTTGCGAGACATCGTCGCGCGGAACTATCCGGACGACAACGTGCTCATCGGCGCTACAACGGGCGTCGATTTGCTCAACAGCGGCACCGGCCGTGTCATGGACCGTGAATTCAGCTATGTCACCCCGGAAAATGACTTCAAACAGTTACGCGTTCATCCCGATCCCGAGACATGGAACTGGGAAAGTACCGACCCATGGGTTACGCATATAGCAGAGAACAGTCAGGTGCTCCGCATGCACTGCCCGGTCAGCCCGCAATGTTCCGATTGGGTGAAGGACGACGCGCGGACTCCCGAGGAACTCGAGTCCATGCTCCGCGAGTTTCTCCCTGCAGTCTGTAAACGCTATAACGGTGTGCCCGGGATAATATCCATGGATGTGGTCAACGAGACGACGGAAGATAACGAATGGAAGAAAAACGCAGAGGGAACCGGATGGGAAGTACCATGGTACATAATAGGCCAGGACACCGACAAGAATAAAACACCGCTGTATATCAAAATGGCATTCGAGATAGCAAACGAATACGCTCCGGATCTGAAGCTTATTTACAACCACCACGAGGATATGAACAAGGAAGGCTCGTGGCGGCTGATCAAGGAGACGATCGCGTCGCTCCGCGCAGACGGACTCAGAGTTGACGGTATCGGCTGGCAGGCGCATGTGAACACCGGCTGGGCGACGCCCGCAAATGTGGAGAAACTTGAAGGGCTCATCGACTGGGCGCATTCGAACAATCTTGAATTTCATGTGACAGAGGCGAGCTCGTGGCAGAAGGAAGGCGTCACCCGGGAATCGCTCCAGGAACAGGCATATACGTACTCGAAAATTGTCGAAACGCTGATCACAAAACGCTCAACAGGCGTTGTCGGGTGGAACACATGGCACATCGGCGACGGTACAGGATGGCACCAGGAATGGCACGGCGCGATTTTCGATGAGGATTTGGAGGCGAAACCGGCATATTATGCTATCCAGAGAGCTCTTGAGAATGGGGTTAGACCCAAAACCCCGAGGTGACAAAAGCCACTGGCTCACCGGTCTCCATTGCTGTTGATACGTCCTCATCCCAGCAGAGGCTCGGACTTTACGGCCTGGAACGAGTATGTGGATGGAATTAGAAAGGCCAATAGAAAGTGCCGGTTTATTCACAGGGCCCCCTTTACCGATGACCCCAGCATCACTGTGGATGCGCTGGAAACAATTACCGACTTTGACGAGCCTATTATCGTGGAATACAAATTTAACTGGTCCCATCGGCATTCAACTCCCAGGCTGGTACGAACGCATACCATCTCCGACGGCTCGGGCGGTTCTTACTGGAATCCGGAACCAAAGACCCTTAAAATTGCGTGGTGGTGTCGCCTTGCTGAAATACCGGAAAAACGGAGGTTCCTCCAATAAATCCGAAGCAGTTTCCCACCTTGAAGCTCCTCGGCAAGCAGCGGGGAACCGAGATTACGAGCTCAGCTAATGCACGGGCGGGATTCAAATCATGATTGATTTTCAGGACTTTATCTTTTTTGCCGGATAACTATTTCAGTAATAGTCAGGTATTTACTCATAATATTGGGTCCCAAGCTTGCTTGTTTAGGCGGGCAGGAACAAAGATGAGGATTGAGCTAAATGAATAAGACTGCCTTCACATTGCATAAAATATTTATTTTTAAGCGCATGAAAACTCCAGCTCCGCACTTCACATTGATCTCTCTATCTATTTTTATTAATATTCTTCAGGCTCAGGTCCCAAATTTTGCTCCTCCTGCTAATGAAGCAGAATTAGACAGCATACTGGAACTATTGGAGTGTTATTATCGACCCTTTCTGAGAAGCCTTCCTGAAAAGGAAGACTTCAGGACACAACATATATTGCCAGAAGATTGGGATTTCTGCTATGAATATCAGGATATTGATTCACTGAACACGCTTCCTTATGCCTATGTCAATTACAGGTATGATAGCCAGGAAGGGGGGTTGTATGCTAAAGCATGGGATCCTTACAAGAACTTGAAAAAGTATCTTAGAGATACGAGCATTTACCGGGAAAAGATCACAGTCCCGGAATGGCGTTATGAATACCGGAAGTATCACTCCGATAGAAGTCCGTGGTACGAGGACATGAATCCGGAGAAGATGCCCTGGAATTTTCGCAGCACGGCAAATGTGGTGGCATGGTACAGAACCAGTTTCAGTGCTGTGGATGTTGAAAAGGACAGGAGGCAGTTTTTGTGTTTTGACGGGGTGGATTGGGCTGCGGAAGTTTACCTTAACGGGGAACTGTTGGGAAAGCATGAAGTCTACAGCGAGGCATTTCGCTTTGATGTTACTGAAAAACTTAAGGCTGAAAACAACCTGGCCGTAAGGGTGATCGATGGCCCTGCCTTCGGTCAGCCATACGCACCCTGGAGCATCTTTCCCGATATCCGTGCAGAAGAGCATTTATATGTTCCAGACAAGGAAAGATCGTTGAAGGGACTCAGACCCATTGGTCATCATTCAGGGGGTGGCTTTGGCATCTTCCAGCCTGTCTACCTGGAGGAGACCGGACAGATTCTGATTTCGGCTGTGTTTGTACGCAATTCACTGGATGCAGATGAAGCCGGGATCCGAATAGAATTGGATGCGAACCGGGAAGGTGAAAGAGAACTGGAAATAGAGATACTTCCTGAAAATTTTGAGGGCGGAAAAAGCTATACCCATACTACACTGGTACAGTTGAAGGAAGGGATTAATTTGCTTGACCTGCAAATACCTATGGAGAATGTAAGACCCTGGAGACCTTATTCCCCAGCCCTTTACAGGTGCAGGGTAAAGGTGTATCAGAAAGGGGAGTTAGAGGATGGGAAGGATCAGCTTTTTGGCTGCCGCAGTTTTGAACTCACCGAGAAAGGGCAGCCTGTTCTGAATGGAACCCCCATTTACTTGAGGGGTACCAACGTGCAGGGTATGAACGTGTTCTCATACTGGGGGCAGGAAGATAAGCTGCTGCGCTCGGTCCTGATGCTAAAGGCGTGCCGTTTCAATATCATTCGCTCCACCCAGCATGTTCAATTCCGGGAGGTGAGGGAATTGCTTGATCGTGTGGGAATCATGTCCGAGCAGGACCAGGCAGCCGGTTCCCAGTCCGACATCACCGACTACCGTCAGGAAAAGCGCAATCTTTTGCTCAGCGGCAAAGTGCTATCCCGTGAATGTTACAACAACCCGGGTGTGGTGTTGTTGTCCTTTGGGAATGAATGCTATTATGATCCCACTGAAATCGTGGAGGAGGTGCTTAAGTACGATAAGCAGCGGGTAATCAAACCTATTAGCGGAAGAAATATGCACAATCCCAGGCCCATGAAAGATGTCTATCCCCTGAGAGCAGCGCATAGAAGGCACGTGATGGATGATTACCACGATTATCAGGGGTGGTACGACCAGGGAAGGGCTCCCTTTTGGAAGTGCCCTGTAATCCATAAGCTAGATCATAAGCTAACTGTAGGAGAGTTCGGGGCAGAAGGACTGGATGCTTATGAAACGATGTCTGATGAATACCCGGAAAATATAAAACCACCTCCCGAGGATACCGACATCCTTTGGGCCGCCAGCCAGGTTGAAAAAAGAGACGTTCGCCAGATCGTAGGTTCATATGGAAAAGTGCCTCAGAATCTGGGCCAGTACATTGATGCAAGTCAGGTTTACCAGGCCGAGCTGGTAGCCACTCAAATGGCTGGCTTCAGAATTGAATCGGACCATATAGCAGGGTACTATCAATTTCATTTTCTGGATGCTGTACCTGCCTTTTGGCCTAAATCCATCGTAAGTTTCAACCTGAAACCAAAGATGGCCTATTTTGCAGCAGCCCAGGTAAATCAGCCTTTGGTTCCTCTATTCAGGTTGACCGGCGACCAGAAGGAGGTTCATGCTGTGGAGTTCTGGATTTCCAATGATACCGAGAAAATGCTCAGGGAAGTGCGGCTTTACTGGAGAATATTCGAATCCGGAGCATTACTTATGGAAGGCTTAGTGGAAGCTGACGCCAATGCCCTTGGCTCAACCTTCCTTGAGCGGAAAGAGATTCCTGCAGATATTCTGAAAAAAACGGGCCTGGATATTGAACTTGAACTCATGGATAGCAATGGTAAGGCGATATCCAGATACCAAAGGAAGGTGCCTGTTTTACAATGGCCCGATGGACATTATGGGGGAAAATGATTGGTTGGAAAAATGAACTCATATGCCTGAGAATGGAAGTCCCGGTAATTATCGATGGAGAATACTAAGCTTATTATTCTTTGCTACCACGATCAACTACATTGACCGCCAGGTAATAGGTATTTTGAAGCCTTTTATTGCAGAGGACCTGGGGTGGGGAGAGGCCGATTACGGTTACATTGTCACAGCGTTTCAGGTTGCCTATGCCATTGGTCTTGTAACGACTGGCAGATTCCTGGATAAGTTCGGAACCCGGAGAGGTTATCTCTGGGGCATTATTGTGTGGAGTACCGCAGCTATAGCCCATTCGATTGCACGCGGTATTTCAAGTTTTGCTGCAGCCCGCTTTTTTCTAGGATTGGGAGAATCAGCCAACTTTCCGGCAGCAGTAAAAGGTGTTGCCGAATGGTTCCCCAAAAAGGAAAGAGCATTTGCTACAGGCTTGTTTAACTCCGGCTCAACAGTCGGAGCGATAGCTTCCCCAATTATTGTTTCGGGCATTACCCTTGCGCTGGGATGGACATGGGCATTTATTATAACGGGTGCGTTGGGCTTTTTATGGATTATCTTATGGCTGGTTTATTACAGGGTTCCTGAGAAACATGCAAAGCTTTCATTCCGGGAATTCCAATATATTCATCAGGATGAGGAGCAAGTTAACAAGGAATCGATCAGGTGGCTGAGCCTGTTCAAGTACAAACAAACCTATGCCATCTGCCTAACACGGTTTATCTCTGACTGGGTATGGTGGTTTTTTCTATTCTGGATACCGGATTATTTAAACAAAACGCATGGAATAAATATTAAGGAAGTGGTATTGCCCCTGATCGCTATCTATGCGGTTTCGAGCATTGGTGGTATAGGCGGAGGCTGGATTTCTTCCAAGTTCATTCATATGGGTAAAAGCATTGGTTTTGCACGCAAAACAACCATCCTGATATGTGCAATACTCATATTACCGGTAATGTTCGTCTCACAAACCCAAAATCTCTGGGCTGCTGTAGCACTAATTGGACTGGCAACTGCAGGTCATCAGGGCTGGGCTTCGAATATTTTTACGCTGGTATCTGATATCTATCCTAAAAATGCAGTTGGGTCAATGATTGGAGTAAGTGGTTTTTTTGGTGCTGTGGGAGGAGCTTTATCTGCCACATTCGTAGGATTAATACTGGAAACCACGGGAAACTATTTCCTGATATTTCTCATCGCATCATCTGTGTATATGTTGAACTGGTTAATTTTGAAATTTTCGATCAAGGATGTAAAACCAATCAGCTTTGAAAAACCATAAATCTGATCCTATATGAAATTCGATACATCGAAAAACGATGCACAGGCTACTATCGTGAGTCCGCAAAAAGTCGCAGACTTTCCTTTTGATGCGTATCAGGAGTATGAGGGGGAATTGAACGAGCGATGTGAAAAATTTATGTCTCACGACTCAGGAGCTATGGTTTACCGGCGCATGAGGGTAGCTGAAGTTTTTTCCTACGGATGTCGTGAGATGAAACAGTCACTGGAGTGGCAATTGGGCGCCCTACAAAAAAGCATGGCTTACAAAGCAGATGTCCCCAACTTTCTGGAACCCTGGTACGGACTTGGAATGGTGGCGTGTAGCTTCGGAATAGATTATATCTGGAATCCCGGGCAGTCACCGGCAACCAAACCTGCTTTTGGATCACTCGAAGAGGCCCTGGCATACGATATTAAGCCTGTTGCAGAAACCGGGGCAGGCAAACATAACCTTGAAATGATCGAGTTTTTTCTTGAACAAACAAAGGGAAAACTACCCATTTCGATGAGCGATATTCAATCCCCTTTCAATATAGCCTCATTAGTTGTCGATACGAGCAACTTTTTAATGTCCATGATCCTGGATCCTGACAAATTCTTAAGATTCCTTGAGCTTGTTGCCGATTTGGAAATTGACTTTTATAAGGAGCAGGAAAAGCTAATCGGAGACTGTCTAGTAAAGCCGGGACATGGATTTGCTTCATCTCGTCTGTTCGAAGGATTTGGAATGAGTGACGATAACATTGTCATGATAGATGATTTGTCATATCTGAAGTATGCTGTTCCGTCCTTCGTAAAATTGGGCAATTCCTTTGGTGGGGCGGTACATCACTCCTGCGGTAATTTCTCGGATAAAGCTGAAATATTGAGAGAGATCACAAACTTAAAGATGACAGATGCAGCTTTTACTACTGAAACCGATCCTCATCCAAATCCTCCTGAACCATTTGTAAAATCACTGAACGGTTCTGGCATTATTCTAAACGCCAGGGTGGTTGGGAGTCCTGATGTAGTAAAGGACACCACCTCAAAGCTCTGGGAGAAAGAGATGAAATTGATTGTTGTTACATTTTCTAAGACGCCGGAAGAACAAGAAGATGTATACAATATGATTCACGGTATCTGCTATTAAATTTTTGATTTATAGTGCTTTTCTATATTCATCAACTTATCAGAAAACCCTGGAATTTTACCAATCTCACGTATATTTTTGTCATAGATTTTTCATTTTCAATATTATCGTACGACATAAATCTTCCACAATCTCAGGATAGCCATCAGGAAAGCTGCTTATATATACATCTTGAGGATTAATCGCTTCACGATGGCTATTATTGATCCACCCGATTCACCGATACATACAAGGGGAAGATGATATTCCCTTTTTTCGTTTGATAATATGGGACGAGGCGGTAATCTCCCTGACTAATTTTTACATTATTAAATGTCAATTCATTTATGCCAGGATTATCCCGGACTTCTTCCAGATTGTAAGGATACAATTTCAAAAATGCCTTTCCTGACTCATTAATTGGCTTTATAAAATGATATGTAATATTGTAAACTCCTGCCTCCAAAGCTTTGACATCCCAGTAATTCACAACGTTTTCCTGAGTCCATGCAACAGGTGTCCCTTTTGCATCATTTCGGTTTAGGATTACCGGGTTTTCATGAGGTGTTCCGATGTATGCTGGAAAACTTCTTGTATTGTTCTTTTCCGAAATGATTTCATCGTACCAATCATCTATTGCGATCTTCAGGATGTTCGCTATTTCCAGGTTCCCAGTAATTCTGTTGCTCTCTTCCTGTGGATCGTTTTTAATATCAAACAACTCAAAATCTTCAATTTCACTTTCATGTCCGGTGTTCCCCACCAGTTTGAAGCTTCCTTTTAATGCGGCGAAATTCTGATACTTTTTCAGGTACCCTCGTCCCCACTCAAAAAACAAAGTTCTGTTTTCAAAAGACGAATGATTTTGATCCTTAGGGGAAAACATACTCTGACCGTCAATTTGATGGGTGATCCTTTCCAGTCCGCACAGATCTAGAATCGACGGCAACAAGTCGATATGAGCAATGGTTGCGTCTAATTCAGCTTTTTCATGAAATTCCTTTGGGAAATGAATCAAACAAGGAACACGAACTCCACCACCATAAACAAATGATTTTCGCCCTCTCAATCCCATTTTATATCGATTATGTTGCGGGCCATTGTCGGTTAAAAAGACTATGAGTGTATTTTCGTGTATTCCTACATCTTTTAAGGTCTGAATCAGCTTTCCAATGTTATCATCAATGTTGGTAATCATGCCATAAACTTTGCGGGCAGCTTCAATTTCGGTGGGAGTCATTTTTTCCACAGCTTCATCAAATACTCCAAATTCATTAGGATCAAATTCGAGTTCTTTGTATAAATCATAGTACTCTTCGGGAAGCTGAAGTGGGGTATGTGGGGCGTTAAACGAGAGGTATGCAAAAAATGGATGATCAGGAGATTCCCGCTGATTCTCTTTTATAAACTTAATCAGCTCCTCAGTGAAAACATCCGAACAATAACCTTGGGTTTGAACTGCGGTGCCATTATTAAATAAGACCGGATTGAAATATGAGCTGTCGCCTGCAAAAAAGTTTAGCGCATCGCCGGGTTGCCCCATGCCACCGGCGCGATGAACAACAGCCACATCAAATCCCTGGTCGATGGGACGGTAGGGATAATTATCCCCCAAATGCCATTTGCCAAAAATTCCGGTTTTGTAGCCGTTTTCTTTGAGTACTTCGGCCATGGTAATTTCCTCATCTGACATAATTGCACCTCCATTGTATGTATCATAAATGCCTGTACGTTCCGAATACCTTCCAGTCATTAGACTTGCCCTCGTGGGCGCGCAAACCGGTGATACATAAAAATGAGTGAGATTCAAACTTTGCGATGCCAGCTTATCAAGCTGAGGTGTCTTGATATATGGATTTCCTGTAAAACCAAAATCCCCAATACCCTGGTCATCGGTCATTATCAAAATTACATTGGGTTTTGGTGTGCGTTCTTTACTCTCGTTTTCTGAGCAAGACAAAAGTAGAGTCAATAATAATGTGGCAACACTTTTTAGTGTATTCTGAGCTATAAACATGTTAATGTCTTGTATATCAATTCATTTTTCTGAGGATAGAAGGGGATTGAGCCTTAAATGTGATCCTGAATTGGCCATTGAATTGAGGGAGCGGTATCCTGAGATGACACCCGCATGAACATACCGCACAGCTTGATTTGTTAGCTTGATCTCATAACCGGTTCTCTGACCAAAAACGTAGGCAAAGGATGCCCCAATAAACAGGATCTGAAAGCTATAATACACCCAGATCATAAGTAATATCAGGAAACTTGCTGTACCAAAAGCCGAATTAATATCACGGTAAGCAATGTAGAAGCTCAGGCCTATTTTTCCCAGAAAAAACAGGATTGAGGTAAGTACTGTGGAGGCTAATGCTGTTCTCCAGGGGACAATAGCAATTCTGATAAGCCAAAATAAGATTTCAAATAGTAAAGTGATAAACATAAATGAGATTACATGTTCATACAGATGAGCATGGACAAGAAAATCAGGAAGGATGGGAAAATATTTGAGAAATAGGCCATTTATGGGAGTACTGGCTAATAAAATGAAACCGACAAAAATCAAAATCAAAAACGAAGTAATATGAAGCGCAAAATAATTAAGAACACTTTTTTCTGGTTTAACTTTTAATCCCCAGATCACACTCAATGACTTTTGAATTTGATTAAGCATACCAGTCGCAGCCAACAGCAGAGCTGCATTCCCAACAATTGTAATAATTCGATTGTCGTGCTGCAAATGCTGATTTCTAATTATTTCTTCAAACTTTAGTGCTCCATGCTCTCCGACTATATTGGTCAAAAATTTTAAAAGTTCCATTATATAATTAATCTCACTCCGCCTAGCTCCTCAACCCTGTACGGGAAATGATCACCAGGGGATGCTATGAACATGAAATTCACCGGAATTCCCCACTTTTTACATAGTTTTTTGATCAGTTCGGGCCCAAAAACTCCTTCCACAATTTCACCAGTCACATCTATCTCCGGATACTCTTCGTTGATGATTGATACCACTTTTTTGAAGTCTTCAACAAAAACAGCTTCATCGTTTCTGGATGGATCCACTACATGAACTATTTTCAAATTCTTAGTACTCTCATTGTGTTTTATATAGAGCATCACTTTATTAAGTACAGCGAGATTATCCCGTTTTGCGAAATACACAAATTGTTGGGAATTTATCGCATTAATAGAATTGTTTAAACGTGTGCTTATTTTCAGGAACCAGTCCTTAAATTGGTTGAAGATATAAACAATCATACCAAGGGTGGCCCGTAAAATTCTCACCCTGTTAAGCAAAACCAATATAAGTAGGATGGCCGGAACAAAATAGGCAAGAAATATTCTGATATTTGCGGGAGCCTCCTCTTCTCCGGGTTTCATTAGGATATTTCCTGCCAAAGCAATCAGTACCGCTATAAGGGCAATCAACAAGCTAAGCCAGCTGGCAGCTTCGGGTCTTGGCAGCTTTGCCCTGCGGATTTTAAGAAGGATGTTCCCAAAACCAAACAGAAACATTACTGAAAGAAAGGAGATAGTATAGACCCCGGCAAGGATTCCCACCTCCCCTTTTGTAAAAAGAAGAACCGATATGGATATGATTAAGAATAAAATAATAATTCGAGGAGAGCTGCCTTTCCGGTTTTTTTTTATGAAAAAATGAGGCAGGATCCGGTCCAGTGTCATTCTCTCCATCAGGCCTGTAACCCCAATATATGAAGTCAGAACCGCTCCGCTTAGCACCAGCACTGCATCCAATGATATTAAAGTGGATAACCATTGTCCGGCAGATAGCTTACCCATATGCGATAACAGGGTGCTTGCGTATTCAGTTTTGATTTCGATTATTGGTACTATGCTAAGCGCGAGGAAAGCCATCAAAGGGTTGATGATTGATACAATCAACCACATATTCTTGAGAGTCCTGGGAAAAACACCCGGTTTTTGTTGCTCCACGAAATTCGCAGAACTTTCAAATCCTGATATTCCGAGCATGGAAGCTGAGAATCCAAAAAAAATGGCCATAGCGATGCTCCCTTCGACCGGTAGGTTCCAATTGGATTGGAATTGACCAAATCCGTTCTTCACCAAGAATGACAGGATAAAAATCGATAGGAGGAAGAGTGACATCAGGTGAAACAGAAAAATCCCTGTCGCCACCTTCGCAGATTCTTTTATGCCCATGATGGCCAGAAGGGCAAATAAAAGCAACAAACCGATGGTCGCAATAAGGACCGACAGACCATGGAAAATGTCATGAAAATAATGCATGGCCTCATTGGCAGAGATCACCGCTGTTGCCATATAGGACAAAATGGTTAAAGTGGCAGCCATTGAGGCTGTTGATTTACTGGTGGTATTAAGCAGGGCGTTGTAAGTGCCTCCATTTAGTGGAAGGGCACCCACAACTTCACCATAGATCTTTCTGAATAGGAACAAGACAAGGACTACAATCAATAGCGTGATCCAGGCATACTGTCCCGCAAAAGCAATGGAAAGTGCAGCCACATACAACACGGATGAACTGATATCGTTACCACAAATAGCGGTCGAATATAAAGTACCCAGCTTTTTCTTGGACATTGCTCTATCTTTTTACCATTTTGGATCCCGAATCTCTGTCATGTAAAAATAAGAAGAAGTTCCTCAAAATGAGAATATTAATTATTTATCTTAATTGATTTATTTTAACTATAAATTACACCTCATGAACATCGAAGAAATCCGTGATTACTGCCTGGCCAAACCCGGCGTCACCGAAAGTTTCCCCTTCAATGATACTGCCCTGGTCTTTAAAGTGGGAAAGATTTTTGCCATATTAGACCTATCCGAAGACGGCAGGGGAATAAGCCTGAAGTGTGATCCGGAGCTGGCCATTGAACTACGCGAACAGCACCCGGAGGTAACTCCCGCCTGGCATCTTGATAAAGTTCATTGGAATGGAATCGCATTAAGAGGGATTGTTACTGAAAAACTACTTCGGGAGTGGATAGATCATTCATATGAGATTGTAAGGAAGAGCCTAACTAAAAAGCAGAAAGATGAGTTAGGATTTGATTAACCTTTGTTGGGGTTATTTTTACTAAATTTCATTCCCTGTGCACACCACGAAGTGGAACTTCGGACAACCGAGTTTTCGAGCTCAGCGAAGATAATGCGCTCACGTAATTAAAAAAATTTTAAGTACATTTATTATATGATTCATTTTATCTGAATGAATTGATACCATCTATTTCGTTAGAATCACTAATCAAATCAATGCCTTATGAAACTAAATTCTACTTTTCTTAAGTATAAAATGGCTATTCGAATCACAGGAATTGTATGCGTCTTGATCGCGGGACCGGTTGGTCCTTTGGCAATCGCTCAATGTTGGCAATGGGCTGTCAGGGCGGGAGGCTCTACCTTCGAATTTCCTGCAGCCATTTCAGTAGGGCCTGACGGTCAAAGTGCAATCACGGGTGAGTTCCAGGGAACTGCGATTATAGGTAACGATACCCTGGTGTCCACATCTGGAAGAGATGTGTTTACAGCTCTTATTGATTCGAATGGAGTAGTTTTGAATGCGATGGGGGGATTCGGAGATGGCGTATCCAATACCGGTTCAGGGGTAGCAACTGACCTAAACGGGAATGTTTTTATAACAGGGAATTTTGAGGGAACGATCTCCTTTGGAGATTCGTCCCTCGAAAGTTCTGGACTGGGAGATATATTTATTGTAAAATATGATCCCTCCGGTAATCTGGTATGGGCCAAACGGGCAGGAGGAATCGACAATATTTATGTCCATGATATTGCCGTTGATCTGGTTGGAAACTGCTACATCACCGGTGAATTTTATAATTCTGCAAGTTTCGATTCACAGGTTGTCAACAGTACAATTGCACTGGATGTGTTCACGGCAAAGTACGATGCGAATGGAAATGCTCTATGGGCAGCAAGCTGTGGGTCAACCTCCAGTGACTGGGGAGATGGAATTGCGGTAGATGATCAAAGCAATGTATATATCTGCGGGAAGTTCCAGTCAGGATTCATTTTTAATGATATAGTTTATAACACCACCGGGAACCGGGATGGATTTATTGCAAAATATGATGGGGACGGCACTCCTCTCTGGGCAAAGACAGGAGGAGGCACTGCCAATGAATTTTTTAATAAAATTGCTGTTGATGGCGATGGCAACAACATTTATGTGACCGGTGAATTTGAATCTGATACAATTGATGTTGACGGGATAACACTGGTAAATGAGAATGATGCATCGAACAGAAGGGATCTTCTCATTGTAAAGTTTAATGGATCAGGAGATGCTCAGTGGGGCGTTAGTGCCGGCTCAAGAGAGCATGATTACTCCAATGACATAGCAGTGGATGACTATGGTGATCTGTTTATTACAGGGACTTTCTATGACACCATAGTATTTGGAAATACAACCCTGTTTAACGATGGGGGTGACTTCTATATCTCAAAATACAGTAGTGCCGGGACTGCGGTATGGGCAAAAAGATCATCGTCAAACACTGCACAAGCGGGCAGCAATTCCATAGCTGTATTTAATAACAAGCCCATCATAACCGGTGATTTTGCTGCGGGTTCGGCTCCACCCAAAATAGTTTTTGACAACGACACCCTTATTAGTCATGGCTCATCAGACCTGTTTGTCGCTAAAATAGGCCCTCCATGCAATGTGGGCACTGGGACTCAACTCCCTGAAATGAATGAAATCAATTTACAGGTATTCCCAAATCCGTTTTCGGATGTGCTAAATATTCGAAACTATGCTCATCTTACCGGACCACTTGTTATAAGCGTTTTTGATTCCCAGGGCAGGCTGATCCATTCCGAACACTTCAATTCAATTGAAAATATCATATTGCAAACGGACCAGATGCCTTCAGGAATATACTTTCTGAAAATAAAAACCAATGGAGTGAGCCAGTCAGTGAAACTGATTAAACTGAATAAGTAATCAAAATTTGTCTTTATATGAGGTTGTTTTCATTAGAGCCGATGTGGCTGGCTGCTGAAAACGTATGGAGAAGAATTTGGATAGATTCAGCCAGAAACCCACATAGTCGCCGGCTATTGCCTTCTTATCAGCCTTAATTTTAGCCATAATACTGGCATGACGTCCTGGTTCGATGCGGGCAAGGTCCTGAGGGTCAAACGAAACCTCCCAACCCGATGGATGAGTGGATGTAAGCGTGACATCAGAAAGTACGACAGAGCCGTTATTCGTCACTAATAGTTCCATATTATTTTCACTTCCTGCTGTAATTTTGGTGCTAACCAGACCATTGGGTGCAGTCAGGGAAATTTCATACGTTCCTGATATAACTACTTCTAATTCCAGGTCGGCCGAAGTTAAATTATTGATTGTACTAACAGGTATTTTGTGTGATCCCGCAGAAACGAATTCGGGCGGCGAAATGTCAATATTGACATTTTTTGAATTTGAGGAAATCATTATCCTTGAGATAAACTTGCATTAATGGTTGATCGAAATGCAAAAGTGGGAGCTACTTTGTAACTTTGCGCAATCAGAAAGATAAGGTGAGAATATCCGGAAGGAATAGCGTGAAGTTCATGTGGATGCATGCCGATATCAATTCTGATAGCCGGTATGAAAATAAATGAAGTCAATAACAAACAGGATTTAAAGCGGTTCGTTGAGTTCCCCTGCAAATTATATAAGGGCAACAGATACTATGTCACTCCCTTGTTATCGAAGGAATTAAAAACATTTCATCCAAAGCACAATCCTCTGTTTACCACTGGTCAGACGAAATTGTGGCTTGTGAAGGACCATCACAAAGTGGTGGGTCGGGTGGCGGCCTTCATACAAAAGAAAGAATTGAATGAGGATCACGGACCCGTCGTTAAATTTGGCTGGTTCGATGCTGAGAATAAGCAGGAGGTGGCCACATTCTTATTCGAGGCCGTTGAACAGTGGGCCAAAAGCATTGAGGCAAAATTAATTCATGGCCCCCTGGGCTATACATCTTTTGACAGGTCGGGAGTGCTCGTCGAAGGATTTGATGAAACTCCAACAATTTTTTCTTGTTATAACCACGATTACTATGCCGGGTTGCTTGAGAAAGAAGGCTTTAAAAAGGAATATGATTGGGTGGAATACCTTTTTAATACACCTTCGGAATTGCCGCTAAAAATAACCCGGGGTGCTGAGATTGTAAAACAAAGGTATGGCATAGAATTAATTAAGTCCAATACCATCACAGATCTAAAAAAATACAAAGAGGATGTTAGAAAAGTCCTTAATGAATCTTATGCGGGATTGAATGGTTTTTCTGCCTTGTCAAAGCAGCAATTTGATATCCTTTTTTCAGATTTTTCAAACCTGATTGTCCCGGAATTTACGTCACTTATAAAAGACTCTCTGGATAATCTCATCGGATTTGGAATTGCTCTGCCATCGTATTCTGAGGCTTTCAGAAAAATGAAAGGAAAGATCCTGCCTTACGGATTATGGTATCTTAGAAGGGCAAAAAAGAAGGTTAAAACAGCCGACCTCCTGTTAATCGCCATTAAACCGAAATACCAGAGAAAAGGCGGGCATGCTCTTATTCTTAATGAAGTAGCCAAAAACTTGATCTCCAAAAATGTAAAATTAATCGAGTCTACCAAAGAGTTGGAATCAAACAGTCAAATTCAGAACCTATGGAAGGACTATGATTTCAGACAACATAAAAGAAGCCGCTGTTATATAAAAGAACTTGTATAACCTTTAATATTGAGAACATGAAAAACTACATATCTCAATTTGTTACTGAACGTGAGTGGGATTTTCCTTCTTTGAAGACCCCGAAGGATGGTTCAAAAAATTTGTTGAAAAGCACTTATGCGGAGGAAAAACCTAATTCCTTCCATAACAAAGTGGCCATCGTAACAGGTGCCTCTTCAGGAATAGGAAGATCAATTGCCATTGAACTGGCCTCCAGGCAGGCGAAGGTCATCCTGGCCTCCCGCAAGAGCCAACGACTGAAGGAGTTATTGCATCAAATAAACAACAGTGGAGGATCAGCCAGGGCAATTCCCACGGATGTAAGTGATGAAAAGCAATGCAAAGCATTAATAGAAAAAACAGTAAGAGCCTTCGGGAAAATCGATATTCTGGTTAATAATGCGGGTATCTCCATGCGTGCTAACTTTAATGAGGTAGAAATTAGTGTTCTCAGGAAAGTGATGGAAACAAACTTTTGGGGGACCGTTTATTGTACCAAGAATGCGCTGCCTCATATCCTGAAACAACATGGAAGCATCGTTGGGATATCTTCGATTTGCGGCATCACACCCCTCCCGGGAAGAACAGGATATGTCGCATCAAAACATGCTCTGGACGGTTTTATGGAATCGTTGAGACTTGAAAACAGCAATACCGGCTTGCATGTCATGTTGGTCCACCCTGGTTTTACCGCTTCAAATATCAGGACAGCAGCATTAAATAAAAACGGTGTTTCTCAGCTTGAGACGCCGCTCGAAGAAGACAGATTGATGCCGGCAGAGCGGGTTGCAAAAGAGGTGGCTACAGGAATCTATAGCAGGAAAAAGAATTTAATTTTGACGACAGAAGGAAAACTCATTTTATGGATCTACAAGCGCATGCCAAATATGGCCGAGAAACTTATTTACCGAGAAATGAAAAAGGAGTTCGGGGCCCCGTTCTAAAGTTTTCCGGAGCTAAATGAATCTTCCCTGCCTTACCGGCAACAAAGATCTGAATAATCAGCAGAATAACTGTTCCGATAGTTACAACTGAATAAGCTTCAAGTAAATCCGAAAGATAATATCCGACAAATAGTTCTGTGGAGAATACATTCAAAACAACAGATAGCCAGAATAAACCCCTGATCCTGGTTAAAACCTTTTTAGTTAGTTTAAATTCGAATCTGTAGAGTACAAGGTATAACAGGAAATAGGGTACCCATAGAAAAATAAAAAAAGCTTTCCATGCGACCGGGGAAAAAATAGGAATAATGGTAAAAATAACGGAGTATTCCAGTAAAGAACGAATGGCCCTTCTATCTTTAATCTTTTTCCTGAATAGATAAATGGGAAGCATGGATGCAGCAAAAATCATCCCGTAGGTTACTAATTTAATGGTATGTGCTTGTATATCAAGAAAATTTACGTACATATTTTGAGTAGGATCTGAGGTGGTGAAATACCGTAGGAATGCCCCAAAAACAGATTGATTTCTAAATTCGGCTTTGTATGAAAGGGGCACAACCTCACCAATCCAATGGTGATAATATTCCATGGATTGATCAAAACCAAAGACAACGAAGGGAATCGAGTTGAATATCAAAAGGAACAAAATAGTCCACGCCACAGGTTTAAACTCCCGTTTATATAAAAAATAAAACAGAAAAAAAACGGTATAGACTTTAAGAGATATAGTTAAGCCGAGCAAAAGTCCAACCCAGATATATTTTTTCTTGATGAAAAATACAATGCTGAGCAGGGAACATAAAACCATGTAAATGTTGATCTGTACGGAGGCCAGGTTGTCCAGAATAAATCGCAGCATGATCAAAAGCGGAACCACTATGAGAGGGTCCTGAATTTGTATTCCGTTTGAATTTCCTCTGATGGTAAGTGGTTTGTTGAAAACCATGTGGACTGACAGTGAAGTGATAAAATAAATGGACACGATGCTGCCCAGTAGCCACAAAAATCGTATGAAAAAAGGGCTCAGGTTATCTCCGATCGAAAGTATAACACTAAAGACAGAAAATAATGGAGGCCATGTGTTATGAATATCAGAATAAATGTCTTTGTCAGCTAATACTAAATTTCCTGCATCCACGTACCCGATAAAATCACCCGGTCGCATGGAGTCTCTTAGTAATTCATAGATAAAGATGGCCCCAATAATGAGTAATATGGCATTAAAAATTGTATAGGCCTTTTTGGTCATTTAATCTGACTTTCCATTTAGATGGAATGGGCATATTCTTCAGGTATGCGGTTCATCCAGTTCCGCCGATCTATGCACTTCAGTTCTTGCCACTTCACACCGGTACAATATAGTAAGAATCCGCTTCGCAAATGGAAAGGGTTCAACCTACTCGATTTTTTCTCACCGGAATTATACCTGTCTCAAGGAAGAGCGAAGGAAGAAAATTTCAAATGGATGTCTGACCGGGGATTTGATTTTGTGAGGATTCCTGTTAAAAGCACCGATATTTTCTTACTCCATCGCATTAACCCCAAAAAAACATTATTGTGATGAAGAAGAATTTTACTCGATTATTTATGGGTGTATGGCTGATCGCATCAGTTTCAGCCCAGGCTCAGGAAGGATTATTCATTTCAGAGGTCACCGACCCGGCAGACGATTTTTCCGGGCGTTTTATTGAACTTTACAATTCAGGAACTGAAGCAGTTGATTTCAGTTCTACCACACTCTTTTTGTCCCGACAGAGTAACGGAGGAACGGGTTGGGGGGACGTTCAACTTGCCGGGATGGTAGCCCCCGGGGCTACCTTTGTTATAGGCGGTTCTTCCTTTGAAACGGTATATGGATTCGCCCCAGACCAGGTAAGCGGAATTATCATTGGTAATGGTGATGATGCCTATTTTCTTTTCCAGGGTGGGAATCATACGGCAGGATCGCTCCATGATATTTTTGGCACTATTGACACAGATGGAACCGGGGCACTCTGGGAATACCAGGACTCCAGAGCAGTAAGAGTTGAAGGAGTAGGTTCACCTAACATCTTGTGGACCGCTGCCGAATGGGAAATAGCTTCAGCGAACATCGTGGATACCGACCCGGGAACACACCATGGTTTGCCAGTAACCGATACGCTTTCAGAGGGAAATTTTTCTCTTTTCATAGGAAGTGACACCATCGATTCAGGTTTTTCTTTTGCCCTGCCAATCTCTGTCAGTGAACTCACACTGGCAGATAATGTTATCTCCTTCCAGTTTGACATAGATTTTGATACTACAGCACTGGAATATACGGGCAGTGATCTTGCAGGCACTCTTGCGGAAGGTGGAACTATGGTGATCAACTCCAATGTGGCAGGGAAATTATCTGTCGGATATATGAACACGGGCCCAATAACTGGTGCCGGGGATATCCTGAAACTTCAATTTAATTCGCTGACTGCAGATACCACGGAACTTTTCTTGTCCAATGCCTATTTAAACAGCAATCACGTGGCGAATCTGACCAGTGGCATAGTGATCATCAGGAGTATTAATCCCCCAACCGCTGAGATAACATATAGTGATACCATGAACAGGTTTACAGATACACTGGTTATTACCGCAGCCTTCAGTGATCAAATGGATGTTGCAAATGCTGTACTGCTTGGTTTTTCCGGGGCATTATCGGTCATTGATGCACCAATGACCCGTCAGAGTGCAACGGTTTATACCTACAGTTTTGTACTTCCAAAAGCAGAAGGTGAGGTGTTGGTTCGTTTAAGCAACGGGACTGACTTATGGGGCAATGAGGTAGATTCGGTACCGACCTCCGGGGAGACCTTTTACATAGAGAAATTCACCGCTGGTGATGTAGATGATGATGGCATAATCTTAGCATATGACGCTGCCATTACGTTGCAATATTCTGTGGGACTTGATCCCTTGCCGTCCATGGACCCATTGCCCTGGGAGACCTGGCGGGATAGTACAGCAAATGTTGATGGGACCGGGGGCATTACTGCCAATGATGCAGGAATGATCTTGCAGTTTTCTGCCGGACTAATTACCGCATTTCCTGGTGGAACAAAAAAATCGGCAATCCTGGCCGATGTATCTGTGGGTATTATAAATAATGAAATAATAATTTACTCCTACGGCGAACTGCTCGGATTTAACCTGAGTACGATCAATGAAAATGAGATTCTCGGGCCCCCTGTAGTCATGGGAGAAAACTTGAATTCACGCGGTTCTTCCGGGTTACCTTCACTGGGCCCTTCGGGGTTTATGTCGGCGGTTAACATGGGAGGTAAGATATACAATATCGGACTTTGTACAGCGTACCCCCCTGAAAACGGGACGGCCATATTGAAGATCCCATTCAACAAACGGGGATCGGTGACTTTCAGATTTATGGTAAACAGGGAAGAAAAGGTTGTAACCGTTGACCTTGCAACTGGAATCCCAGAATCTGGAAGGGAAGATATTTCCATCTATCCCAACCCGGCAAAGGATCATCTATTCATTGCGATGGGAGATTATTATCAAAAGAAACTATATGCGCTAAGAATCATTAATCAACAAGGGGAGAGGGTTTTTGAGAAAGAGATCAGCGATTCTCACTACGAAGTTCATATCTCTGAACTATCAGGTGCAGGATTGTATTACTTGCAAGTCACCGATGCCGGGGGTGGGATCAGGGCGACGCGAAAGTTCATCGTACAATAGCATCAAGGGCGCCAGAGCAAGGCGCCCTTTTGCCTTGCATCCGTCTTCCTATTGCTTTATAATCCATTAAAACCCATGTCCCGGATCGGCTTTCTCCAGTCTGCTAAAAAACAGTTCCGGCTTCAGGATTTCCTCATACGTTGGGGGCGGGTTATGCAAGAGTATTTTTACCCCCTTTTTAAATCCTGTCGAATTTAAAAAACTACTTACATAAAAAGAAGAGTACTTATACGTAACGCTGTAAGTATTGTATCGATTTGTCAGCTCCTCGATGCTTTGGGGAATATAGAGTGATAATGGGGGAATTATCTCTCCCATTCTCCCAGCCATGTACTCACATACTCCCTCTTCGATAAAGATGGATCCAAACGTTTCATAGGATCTGATGATCCATAAATTAGTGCGATAGGCTTTATCCACATGAACACTGTCAACAGTCCGCATCTCAGTGCTGATTTGATTAAAGTAGTCATGGGTAAGTTCATGAAATACTGTAGACTTAACAAATTTGTTACTCTCCTGAATTGAACTCTTCTGTGCTTTTGACAAATCTGCTAATTCATAGGCCAAAAATAATTCAGCCGTAGCGATATAGATTTCATTTGAATAATACCGGCCCAATTCTAAGGAATCGTGCACATCATAATAGGTCAGATCCTCTGCATATATCCAAATATCGTAAAGCGTATCACCGACAAAGTCCTGGTATTCCTGTATCAACGATTCACCCTTATCCTCAATATATTGCTCGATTCCCTTGCTTGTTGGTTTTCCATCTTTCAATGGATAATCGTCAGAAAAACTGAATGAAATGAAGATAAGCGATATGAAAATCAGGCTGTTCAAAAAGTCTGTTTTGAGCTATAAATGCAATAAGGCTTACATCTATAAAAATAACCAATACCCCGGGAAATTTGTTCGAACTGATTTTCCTCGCCGCAAGCTCCACAGAGAGTCATTTCAGCTGCCTGTGCTGGTCCCGTTTCAGAATATAATAGACCGGGATACCTGCGACAATCACTCCAATGGCTATGGAAGATTCAAGAGGCCTTTCTAGGAAAGCCAATAAAAGAATCAGGAATGAGAGTATTATAAAAACCAATGGAATGACAGGATACCCGGGTACTTTTAAGAGGGATTGATTTTTTATCCTTAATTTTATGACACCCAGAACGGCCAGTATAGGGAAGATACCCAGGGAAAAACTCAAAAGGGTGATAATCTGATCAAAGGTCCCTGATACGACAAACAAAATGGCCAGTCCGCTCTGCATTAGAATGGATATTCCCGGTACATCGGACCGGTTGATTTTTTTGGCCATCCTGAAGAAATGACCCGACTGTGCCATAGCGTGATAAACTCGTGGGCCGATTATTATGAGAGAGCTGATGGCCGAAAGAAGGATCACTGCAATAAAGGCGGAAAAGACCCGATCCATGGACTTGTTGAACAGGTTATTGGCCGTCAGTCCGCCTATGGAAATCACATCCTTCATCTCCCCTGCTGGGATCGCATACACATAAAGGGTATTTAATAAGAGGTAAAAGAGGGTCACTAAAAGTGTTCCGGTAATTAGAGAACGGGGAATATTTTTTACCGGATTAATTACTTCCGAGCCAACGTAGGTAGCAGCATTCCAACCGCTGTAAGCAAACATGATCCACATCAACGAAAGGCCTATGGTTTTCAGGCTTGCGGAGTCCGACACTTCCGTCAATCGCATACGGAAATGCTCAAAACTGCCTTCTCCGAATGCAAATCCTGTAATTATCAGGACCAGGATTAATCCTATTTTAAGCAGTGTCAGTGCGTTTTGTACCTTCGACCCTGACTTCAATCCAAAATAGTGGATCAGCGTAAAGATCAGGATAATTGATGTAGCTGCTGCTTTCTTGTAAATCTCAATATGGTTCAGGGGAACTCCCTCAGGGAAAGTGCGGATCAAATATTCACTGAAGGCCAGGGAAGAGGCAGCAACGGGAGCCGAAAAACCCACAAAATAAGAGATCCATCCGCTAAGAAAACCTGTTAACGGGCTAAAAAGTTTCGAAAGGAATACATACTCCCCCCCTGCCTCTGGAAAATTGGCCCCCAATTCGCTGTAACTCAAGGCACCGCAAAGGGCAACACCTCCTCCGACTACCCATAATAAAAGGAGAAGACGCGGATCGTGTAACTGACCGAGAAGCAGACCGGAGGTAGTGAAGATCCCTGCCCCTATCATATCAGCCACTACAATGTTGGTCAGGGAGAAATACCCCAACGCCTTTTTCAGGCCATAGGAGTAACTTTTGGTCATCTCTGCTGTTTAATTTGAAGTTACCTGATAATCCTTTTATCCCTCCCTATAAGGAAGTAAATCAACGATCCAAGGAAGGGCAGGAACAGGATGATTAGAACCCATATGATTTTATCATTGCCCTTAAACTCATTCATCAGAACACTAATCAAGGCCAGCAAAGGGATCAGGAAGATGAAAAAGATTACCATTAAAGTGAAAAGGATGCCGCCGCCAAACAGGAATAGAAAGGTCATTGTACCGATTTTTTTGTATGCCCCATAAATCTATGAATAATTACTTTGCCAGTCAAAGCGTTTTAATTACTAAATTAGTCCTGCCTAACCTCCTACCTGCCTACCAATGAAACCTGTTGTTTTCTTTTTATCGACTCTAATTTTGATGGTTACCTGCACGGGACCTCACACCTCGAACATTCCCGTGCCACCTTTAAAAGAATATGTCAATGCCGGCGATGAAGCATTCCGGTATACAATTACAGATACGGTCAAAGGAGATAACTGGACAGAGTATAAGGTGAGGATGATCTCCGGAACGTGGCTCACCAGGAAAGAGCTGGACTCGCCCGAATGGTGGCACTGGATAAATATCATTGTCCCGGATGAGGTACGTGAAGAAGAATCTATGATGATCATAGGTGGAGGATCCATCTACGATACAGTTCCCATTCATACTGAAAACTGGCTGGTGGATGCCGCTGTAGCTACCAGATCAATTATCTCCTCAGTAAGCAACATTCCTTTTCAACCCATTGACTTCGAAGGAGATCAGAAAGATGGGAGGTATGAAGACGATTTGATTGCCTTTGGCTGGAGACACTTTTTAGAGAGCGATTCGCCGGCAGACCAGTTGGAATGGCTTGCCCGTTTTCCCATGACGCGGGCTGTAGTGAGGGCAATGGATGTGGTTCAGGAGGTCAGTGCCGATGTTTCGAAACCTGTCCTTAAATTCTTTGTTACAGGCGCCTCAAAAAGAGGGTGGACCACATGGACCACCGCCGCAGTGGACGACCGGGTGATGGGCATGGCTCCCATAGTGATCGATTTGCTAAATATTGTGCCCTCGTTTAACCATCATTGGAGATGCTATGGTGAATGGTCTCCGGCTATAGAGAACTATATAGATGAGGGTATTATGAACTGGCTAAATACGGAAGAATTCAAGGAAATGCTTGAAATAGTCGGTCCTTATTCTTTCAGAGATCAATTGACCATTCCCAAACTCCTAATCAATGCCACCTGCGATGAATTCTTTGTTACCGACTCCTGGAAATTTTACTGGGACGATCTTAGAGGGGATAATTATCTTCAATATGTTCCCAATGGAAACCATGGTTTGCACGGATCGTATCAACCTCCCAGCCTCATCTCCTTCTATTATTCAGTTATCACGAATACCCCTATTCCTGAATTCAATTGGAGGGTTGGTACGGATACAATTTTTATGCAGATCGATCCGCATAGTGATTATGTCATTCGAAAGTGGGAAGCCGTCAATGAAAAGGGCCGTGATTTTCGCATTTATGTAGTGGATGAGGCATTTCAGATGGAAGTGCTGGATAAAAACGACAATGGGTCATACGCAGTACAGGTTACATCACCTGAAAGTGGATACAAAGCGGCCCTCCTTGAGGTTATTTTTAATCCCGGTTCGGCATTCCCTCTTACATTTACAAGTGGCACCTTGGTTACCCCGGATAGCTATCCTTTTGAAGCATTTAAACCGCAACAGGTCTACTAATCCCTGATGATCAATTGCCCTGATCTGTAAAACCCCCCGGAAGTTTCAAGTCTGAACAAATAGAGCCCTGCACGTAACCCTTCTCTGCCGAACAGGATGGAATGATCCCCCTTGATTAAGTTGCGCAGGGTTCTTTTACTAACCACCCTGCCCTGACTGTCAATTATCATCAACCACACAGTCTGATTGTCAATCAGGGTCATTTGGAAGGTTGTGGAACGGGAAAATGGATTCGGATACACATGTAACTTTGGAATATATAGGTCCCTGATACCTACGCTCATACTGGTTTTGGCATCGAGCGGCAAAGAAGTCCCGCTCTCGTTGGAACTGGCATCAATAGCCGAAACAGTTATCCTGTAAACTGTATTGGGGACCAGTTGGGAAAGGAGAAAGCTTTCTGTTGTTGTTGATCCGCTGATCATTCCGTCCACATAGATCCGGTATCCTGTAACACCTACATTATCCAGGGATGGAAACCAGGAGATCGCAAGAGATGTATCTGTGGTTGCGGTCACTTTGACATTCACCGGTGGTGTGGGAGGTACGGTATCGGGCTGGTCCAGCGTTGTCCCTGAAACTGCCTGAGCCGGTTCACTCTCATTGGAGGAAGCATCATATGCTCTGACAGATATCTGGTATTCTGTGCCTGGGATTAATTGTGTGATCGTAATCGCGTTGGAAAGGGCAGTTCCCCATTCCATATTATTTACATACACAAGGTACCCCGTTACTTCCACATTATCGGTGGAAGGATTCCAGCTAAGTGCCAGGGATGTTTGTGTGATTTCATTGATGGTAAGGTTTTCAGGAGTGGAAGGTGCCAGTGTATCCGGGCTGGTAGTGGCCCCACGAACAGAGGCGGACTGCTCACTGAAATTTGGGACATTATCAAAAGCAGCCACCGCTATTTCATAAGAGGTATTGGCATTCAATCCACTTATCACGTAAATAGTAGTATTCGCAGTACCCACCCAGGTTCCGTCCAAATAAACACTATACCCGCTTACACCAAAATTATCAGTGGATGCATCCCATTCAACGGAAAGAGAGAACCCGGTAGAATCAATGATGGATACATTCGTAGGTACGCTTGGAGCCACCGTATCATCGGCAGGATCATATACTGCAATCCTCATATCGATGGTCGAGATGGACCAAGGTGATAAGGTGAGCAACGAATCCACCAGGGATCCGGTTAATTCGCAATCCTCATTTACCGATGTGGCATAGATGGCCGATTCGTAGATTCGGTATCCCGGAATATCCAGGTGCACCGACAGGTCATCGGTGGCAGAACGGTTGATCAGGACGCAGACGGCTGAGTCTATTCCTGGACTTATGAACGTAACGGATGCATTATTGTCGCCGGTCATGGTATGCCCAATCATTTGCCATCCCGGATGAATAAAAGCCGAGAATTGCTTAAATGCATAAAATTCTTTTGTTCTGACATAGCCTTTCAGGGGATCTGTCCATTGGGACTGATCCCAGGGATTGTCAAGGGTGACCAGACCCTTCTCATTCCAGATCAAATCCCAATAGAGGTATGCCACCACTTCTTCCTCGTAGAAGGATTTATAGATCAATCCGGCCAGGGAGAACCAGTCCCCCCGTGAATACTCAGTTTGGAAATGGGGGACCTCGGGATGAAAAGCACCCACTTTTGAAAAATCTGTGGAACTATATGGATTATTTTCGTTCACCCCGTGATAGAGGTGATGGGCAATTCCATCCAGTTTGGAAAGGTCCATGGCATTGACATAGTTTTCCACACTGTTGTACCCAATTCCTACTGTTTCCGGACCCAGGATTTTGGGTTTTTGAATCCGCTGCATGACCGTATCATACACCGCATCCAGTGCCTTGTTATACCCTGCGATGGTATCGCTGCCATTTACTGTTTCGTAAGGCTTCAACAGACAGGACTCCCAGGTGGCTGAAAAATCGGGTTCGTTCTGGATACTGATGTAGGCAGGATAGATCCCACGGCTGTTATATTCATCCAGTGATTTTCCCCACCAGTGGGCAAATCCGGCATAGTCAAATGCTACTCCACCCGGTCCGGCGGTGTATCTTAAAGTACCGCCGTTTTTCCGATCCCCGGTATTTTTCAAATATCCCGGAGGTCCCCAGGAGGTTGAAAGCAGGGAGATAGGATGGCCCAGAACCCATTCCGCAGCATCCATATATTCCTTTACACGGTTGATCATCCCCAGATCATAGTCATACGCATTTCTCACGCGCAGAATATCAAGGCTTAACTCCCCAAAAATGGCCTGGTATATCTCGCTTTTATTCGGATGTGAATTAAGCCAGTTCTCATAATAGGCCAGGGAAGCTCCGAATCCAACGACGGTTTGGTGCTTGTCACCGGCAAGCATGGTCAACTCCTCCACGCTGCCATTCTGTGCAGGCAAACTAATGGAAATTGTTGATAAGAAAAGGATGCATGCTATGAATAAAACAAGAATCGGGTGTTGTCTCATGAATGTGCTAAAAATAGGGAATAAAATAGTATTATTACAAGCATTATGAGAGAATTTCCCCTCATATACAAGATCCTATTGGTCCTTGTTTTATTGGCCCAGCCTCAATTATGGAGTCAATCCACACCTGATCTGCCAGAAGGAAAAGATTTTCCCCGGGGGCCTAAGAGCAAATAAATGAAGATATGGCACAAAAAAGTACACCAAGCTACTATGGATTAAGGATATATCTTTCTACCTCCTTACTCTATTTCTTTCTGGTTATTCCATTTCTCTCCTTTCTGGTCCTGCAAAGTGTCCCAAAATTTGTAAACCAACATCCCCAATCCAACCAGGACATAGGTGCCCTGAAAGACACTTTGACAATGTCTTTTGATTCCATCCCATATATAGCAGCTTCTGAATTGGATAGCCTGATAACTAACGCTTTACCAGCTTCTGAATTGGATAGCCTG
>CAZCQL010000045.1:0-41689 GCA_964500835.1 uncultured Bacteroides sp. | reverse complement strand
GCAGTCCGTAGGGGAATCGAACCCCTGTTACCAGGATGAAAACCTGGCGTCCTAACCCCTAGACGAACGGACCGTATTGGTTAGTAAACGAATAATAATTTATTCGGAGTGCAAAAATAGAATCTAATTTGATTCTAACCAAGAAATAACCGTAATATTTAACCGTCCACCATCTCGTGTGCAAGATGCGTGAGATCCACTCCTGAGAAGTTCCCTGAAGTCATGATCAACAGGACGAAGGTATTCTCATCCAATGATCTGAGATGATGTACCAGTGCATCCGAGTCATCGTATACAATGAGTCCTTCTTTATCGAACTGTTTTCGGACCTCTTCGGTCGATAGGACGGGGAGTTTCTTTCGTTTAACTACGTCCGGGTTAAAGTAGACCACAGCCTGGTCGGCTTCATCAAGAGCACCTTTGTACTGGGACATATACTCCATATTTAGGCTGCTGAATGTATGAAGTTCTAAACAGGTGACTAATTTTCGATCTTTGTATGTTTCTTTGAAAGCACTGATGGTTGCCTTGACAGTGGTAGCAGCGTGTGCATAATCGAGGTATACTGCACGGCTGTTCCCATTTGCCAGTAATTGCTGCCTGCGCTCAGCACCCTTGAATGTCTGGATGGAATCATAGAAGTTGTGATCCTCTACGCCCAGGTCCCTGCAAAGGAGCAAGGCTCCCATCACATTTTGCATGTTGTGCCGTCCGAAAAACATAAGGGGGATCGGACCGTACTTGGTATCCAGCACGAACTTCCCGGCCTCTATCCTGTGGGGATGTTCATTGTAAGGGATTTTCAGCAAAGACCAGTGACTTTTATCGATCACATCACCCAGCACCGGATCGCCATCGTAATAGAATACCTTGCCTCCTCCTGTGGCAATTCTCAGGAACTTCTGGAATTGTTTTTTATAGGTTTCAAAAGTTGGAAATACATTCATATGGTCCCAGGAGATGCCCGACAAAAGGGTCATATGGGGATTGTACTGGTGGAATTTAGGTTGACGATCAAGGGGAGAGGAAAGATATTCGTCCCCTTCCAGAATGATAATAGGCGCATCTTCGGATAGCTTTACCATGGTCTCAAAACCTTCGATCTGTGAGCCAACCATATAATCAAAATCCTTGTTTTGATCCTTTAGCACATGCATGACCATAGCTGTAATGGTGGTTTTTCCGTGGCTGCCTCCAATCACGATCCTTTTCTTGTGAAGGCTGTGCTCATAAAGGTATTCGGGAAAGGAATAGATCTTCAGACCCAATTTTTGAGCTTTTTTTAGCTCCGGATTCGTTTTGCGGGCGTGCATCCCCAGGATGACTGCATCTAGTCCGTCATGAATGTTATCCGGATCCCATCCCTGTTTATCCGGCAGAAGTCCGTGCGACAGAAGCCTCGAATAAGAAGGTTCAAAAATCTCATCATCAGATCCACTTACAGTGTATCCCTTTTTATGAAGCGCAATAGCCAAATTGTGCATCACAGCTCCCCCTATGGCAATAAAATGGAAGTTCATTTAGTTCAGTTCCGGATTCAGACACTTAGGTTCATTCATAAAAATAAATGAATATTCATGTGGATCTTACTGGGCTAAATGGAACTTATTAACTATTTGCGGAACTGTGCCTTAATGAAAAAGAGAATTCTTTGTCAGAAACAGGTGACTCTTCAAGTTTTTATTTATTCCAGAATCATTTCAAAGGCAGCGTGTTTTACCCAAAAGACTCCAGTAGAACTTTAAGTATTTGTTTACCAGCTTCCGGGACTTTAGTTCCCGGTCCGAAGATGGCTATAACGCCAGCCTTATACAAGAATTCATAGTCCTGGGCAGGTATCACACCTCCGGCTATCACCATAATATCCTCCCGGCCAAGCTTTTTCAATTCTTCGATTACCTGAGGAATCAATGTTTTATGACCGGCGGCCAGGGATGAGACACCCAAAATGTGTACATCATTCTCCACAGCCTGTGTGGCTGCTTCAAAGGGAGTTTGGAAAAGAGGGCCAATATCCACATCAAACCCGATATCGGCGTATCCTGTGCTTACCACCTTAGCTCCCCTGTCGTGTCCATCCTGGCCCATTTTGGCAATCATGATCCTTGGCTGTCGCCCTTCCTTAGCCGCAAATTCCCGGGCCAGCGTACACGCTTCGTCAAAGGATTTGTCTTGTCCTGATTCGGATGAATACACACCCGAAATAGACTTGATCACTGCTTTGTAGCGACCGGATACAGCTTCGATGGCAGACGAGATTTCACCAAGGGTAGCACGACCTCTGGCTGCATCAATTGAAAGCTCAAGTAAATTACCCTTACCACCTTTTGCACAATTGGTTATAGCCGATAGAGATGATTTCACTCTCCGATTATCCCTGTCCTTTTTCAGGGCAACAAGCCTGTCTAGTTGGGATTTTCTGACCGAACTATTGTCTACTTCAAGAATGTCCATGGGTTCTTCTTTGTCCAGGCGGTATTGATTTACTCCGACAATGATATCTTTTCCACTGTCAATCCTTGCCTGTTTTCTGGCTGCAGCTTCTTCAATTCTCATTTTTGGAAGACCGGTTTCTATTGCGCTTGCCATTCCGCCCAACTCTTCAATTTCCCGGATATGTTCCCAGGCCCTATGTGCTAACTTGTGGGTGAGAGTTTCTACATAATACGATCCGGCCCATGGATCAAGTGAGCGGCATATTTCAGTCTCTTCCTGCAGATACAATTGTGTATTCCTGGCAATCCTTGCAGAGAAATCCGTGGGAAGGGCAATGGCTTCATCCAGTGCATTGGTGTGGAGAGACTGGGTATGGCCAAGTGCTGCCGCCATGGCTTCAATGGAGGTTCGGGCAACATTATTAAATGGATCCTGCTCTGTTAAACTCCACCCGGAGGTTTGAGAATGGGTCCTTAAGGCCATGGATTTAGGATTTTCAGGATGGAACTGTTTAACAATTTTAGCCCAGAGCATTCTTGCCGCTCTCATTTTGGCAATCTCCATGAAGTGATTCATCCCCACAGCCCAAAAGAAAGAAAGCCTGGGAGCAAATGCATCAATATCCATCCCCGCCTTTATACCGGTACGCAGGTATTCCAGGCCGTCGGCCAGGGTATAGGCCAATTCAATATCAGCTGTAGCTCCAGCCTCCTGCATATGATACCCCGATATACTGATAGAATTGAATTTGGGCATATTCCGTGAAGTGAAATCAAAAATGTCTGCAATGATTTTCATGGACATGGCAGGCGGGTAGATGTAGGTATTCCTCACCATGAATTCCTTTAGGATATCATTCTGGATAGTACCACCCAGCTCCGCTATGGCTGCTCCCTGTTCTAACCCTGCTACTATATAGAAAGCCATAATGGGTAAAACAGCACCATTCATTGTCATGGACACGGACATTTCATTAAGGGGGATCTGATCGAAGAGGATTTTCATATCGAGAATGGAGTCTATGGCGACCCCGGCTTTTCCTATATCTCCTACAACTCGCTCATGATCAGAGTCATACCCACGATGTGTGGCCAGGTCAAAAGCTACAGACAGCCCTTTCTGTCCTGCGGCAAGATTTCTACGGTAAAAAGCATTTGACTCCTCGGCTGTAGAGAACCCTGCATACTGCCTGATGGTCCAGGGTCGCATGGCATACATTGCCGAATAGGGGCCTCTTAGAAACGGAGGCAAGCCGGCAGCATAGGTAAGATGCTCCATATTCTCAAGGTCCTCTTTACTGTACTCTTGTTTTATAGGGATATGCTCAGGAGTTTCCCACAGAGGGGACCTGACCTGCTTTTGGGAAGGTACCGGTATTTCACGAAATTCTAGTTTGCTAAAGTCAGGCCTCATGAGTGGTTAGTGTGAAAGTATGAAAATATGACAGGGGTCAAACATTTGGATTATAGCAGGGTTTTGTTGAATTCTTTCAGTGTCTCAAGGAGGTTGCTTTTCACATGGATGAAGTGGTCAACTCCAGCCAGGCGAAGCGCATTTATTGAACTGGCAGGATACCCGGCCACGACAACTATGGATAGTTCTTTTAAGGCTTGGATTATATCCGGCGCTATTTCAGAGTATTCATTATCCGAACTGCAGAGCACTACGATATCGGCCTTGTTTTCTATTGCCGCACGTTTACACGCTTCCAGCGTTGAAAAGGCAGGGTGGTCGAGAATTTCATATCCTGCACAGGCAAAGAAATTACCCGAGAACGATGCCCTTGCAGTGCTCCAGGCCTGGTTTCCAAATTTGCACAGGAGTACCCTTGGTCTTAGGCTGCTTTTTTCTGTCTCAATTCTGACCTCTTCAAAAATGGATGATACTCGAAGAGGCTTGAGAGATTGGAACTGTGTGCCAGCTGTTTTGCCTGAGCCTGTTTCAGTGCCCGGAGATTCCATGCCATCCTGTTCAACGGATCCGGATTCTTTCAATTTTTCCAGAATCATTTCATTAAAATCAGGAAATGCATTGGTCCCAAGAATCCGTGTCTCTCCCGAAGCTAAACGTTCAATTTTTCTTCGCCTGGAAGCGACTATCTTATCTTGAATAAAGCCAGATATGAACGCTTTCCTGAAGCCTCCTTTTAATTCTACTTCACGGAACAGTTCCCACGATTTCTCACCTACCGAATCGGTGAGGTTTTCTATATAGTAGGACCCCGATGCCGGATCAGTTACGCGGTCCAAATAAGTCTCTTCCCGGAGTATGAGCTGTACATTCCTGGCTATCCTGTCGGAAAATACGGTACTTCTTCCGTAAGAATAATCATACGGGAGTACACTTACCATGTCTGCACCTCCCAAAACTGAGGACATAGCTTCGGTAGTTCCGCGAACCATATTGATATATGGATCGTAAAGTGTCAGGTTCCATTCCGAGGAAGTAGAATGGATACGGATTTCTCCAGTGGAAAGATTAATTCCGTATGCCTGCCCGATCCTCGCCCAGAGAATGCGGGCCGCCCTCAGTTTAGCAATCTCCATAAAGTAATTTGATCCCACAGCCAAATTCAATCGCATGGAACTTGCTATCTTCGCCGGATCGATTCCCTGACCGGTTAAGAGTGCCATGTATTCGCTTGCAATTGCCATCGACAGTCCAAGCTCCTGAACCAGGGTTGATCCGGAATTATGCATCAATCCGCCGTCTATTTCAACTACCCTCATTTCGGGTGAATTTTCATTCACCCTTTTCAACAGTTTCCCAATACTTTCCAGACTGGAAACAGGAGCACCGGTGGCAGCCATTTTACCAAATGGATCGGCACCTAGCGAACCTTTCAATTTAAATGGATCAACACCACTGGATTTTGCCAGCTCGCAAAGTCGGGAATAAAGCAAATCTGCATCAATGGATCCTTTAAATAATAGCTCTGTTTCGCCCAGATGAACGCCATTGAGCAGCGATTGGAGGATCTCAGAACTGGGTTGGGGGAAATCTGTTAAATATATTCTGATCGCCTGTGCTCCTCCTTTCAGCGCAGCTCTGATCCTTTTATTTGAATCCAGTATATTATTTCCCGGGAATACGTCCTGGCAAATGATCCATTCGTTGGGCGCATTCCCGGAATTTCTCATATTTGAAACACTCGCAAGATACCCCAGGGAGGCATTGTCTTCGTTGCGGTAGAAGGGTTTCACATCAATACCTTCTTCGGTATTCCAGATCAGTTTTTTCGGGAATTCGTTACCCTTCAGATCGGAATTAATTTTTTCTACCCATGCGGCTGTGGTAATTCCGGGGAATTCCGAGAAGAGCCGTACGTTGCCTTCCTTTTTCATAGATAAGAATTGAAGTACAAAGAAAGTGTTTGGTAACTTCTAATCAAAGTTTACGTATACCATTATTGTAGCTGATATATGACTTTTGACGAAGCCTACTCAGTGATGGCTTGCAGTTTACGTATAATTTCATAATATTGCTAGATAGAAGACGAACCAATTGACCAACCAATGAAAAGAGTTTACTTTTTATTCGCAGCCCTTAGTTTTACCTATTTTGTGAATGCGCAAACTGTTGAAAATATTCGTGTTGAGCCGGATGGGGATAATATTAAAATCAGTTACAGGATAGGAGGATCGACCGATGCACAACTCTATAATGTAGAGCTTACCTGTTCCATGGATGGAGGTCCACGGTTTGAGCCCCGGACAGTCATTGGGGATGTGGGAGAGAATATTAGGGGAGGTAGAAGTTTTTATACCGTGGTTTGGGATGTTTTTGAGGATGTGGACGAGGTTGGAGACGCTGAATTCTTCATAAAAGTTGACCTGGTGAGTGACCTGTCTCCGACCAGAGCTCAGACCCAGCCACAAGTCCAGCCTCAAACCCAACTCCAGACTCAGCCCCAGAAGGCAAGGGAACAAAATCCGGGATTACCGGATCAGGGTGCTGTAGGAACACAAAAGCAGCAGATTTCCTGGAGGTCCTACCTGGCTTACACTGGAAGTACGGATAGTCCGATTGGTATAAGTTTTGGAACACTTAAGAATTTTGGTACTTACGGCAGTATTCGATATGGTTCACATAAGACAGATTATTATACAGATTTCTGGATTACTCTTGCCGCCGGGTTAACAAAATATATTTTTGAAAGTGGATTTTACCGTTTGCATGGATATGGAGGTATCGGTGCAAACGTCAGTGTGTTTGATGTGTATAGTACGGATTCTTTTACAGATAGTTTTTTTGTGATTGATGCCGGAATCATTAATGTTATTGGCAAACTTAATCTCAACCTCGGATTAGAAGTTATCAGGGATATAGGAACCTATCCGGTGTTTGGAATAGGAATTGCGTTTTAATAGTTGAGGAGATGAAAAGGGTTTTTATTACGGTTGTAATTTTCATGTTACTTGGGAGTATCTTCCAGATTTGTGCTCAGTCTGCAGAGAAATCCAGCGGGGTGACCCGGCTGAACATGAAAAAGAAATCCACGACCTCCCCGAAAACTACTACACCCAGGTCCAGCGAAGGCTCAGCAAAAATTTCAATACCCATGAAGCAGAAACCTGCTGTTGAACTTGGCAGTGAAGTGGATGGCTTTACCTGGGTATCACCGGTATTTACCAGCGTGAAAACCTCCGAAGACTTTTATGAAATTGAAGCCTCCATAAGTTCGGCAGAGAACATCAGGTTTGTAAATCTGTTTAACAATGGCAGGTTTATCAAGAATATTATTCCTCCTGTTACTACCGTAAGGAAAATAGAGGTAAAGGAACCCATGGAGCTGAGCCTGGGAAGCAACGATCTGAAACTTGAAGTAGTAACTATTACAGGGAAGAAACTTGAGAGTTCGGTGGAGGTAGTGTATGATATTTCCAGTGCCAAATACTTTGCCCTGGTCATTGCTGTGGAGGAATATAACGATCCTGGTATTAATGACCTGGATCATCCGGTGAATGATGCCAGCAAGTTTTCGGAATTGATCAATACCGAGTATAATTTTGAGAGAGAAAACATTACATTCCTGAGAAATCCCACAAAGGCTGAAATTTTTGATGCCCTGCTTGTATTACGAAACACAATAACTCCCGAGGACAACTTACTTATCTATTATGCAGGTCACGGTTACTGGGATGAAGAGATGACAACTGGTTATTGGTTACCCAAAGACGCAGATCCCAATAATCCTGTAAATTGGCTTCCAAATACAGACCTGACAAACTATTTGAATGTGTTGAAGTCGAAGCATACCCTGCTTATTGCAGATGCGTGTTTTAGCGGTGGGATATTCAAGACCCGTGCTGCCTTCAATAATGTATTGTCGGTGGAAAAACTATACAAACTTACGAGCCGAAAGGCCATAACCAGCGGCTCCTTGAAAGAAGTCCCTGATAAAAGTGTTTTCGTGGAATACCTTATCAGAAGGCTGGATGAAAATAAAAAGAAATACCTGGCCTCCGAACAACTTTATTCAAGTCTCAAGGAAGCAGTCATCAACAACAGCCCCAATATCCCGCGATATGGAACGATTCAGAATGTAGGGGATGAGGGCGGTGATTTTATATTTATTCGTCGGGATTAAAGGGATCCTGTCATTTTTGACGGGTCGACCCAGCGGTCAAAATCTTCCGAAGTTACATACCCAAGACTAAGTGATGACTCTTTTAGGGTAGTCCCTTCTTTGTGAGCCTTCTTAGCAATTTCAGCTGCTTTTTCATACCCAATGTGCGTGTTCAGGGCCGTTACAAGCATCAGGGAGTTGTTCAGGTTCTGAGTGATTCGCTCATGATTTGGTTCAATACCCATAGCGCAGTTGACATTAAATGAACTGCAGGCATCTCCAATAAGTCTTGCCGATTCCAGGAAATTACAGATCATCATGGGTTTAAACACATTGAGTTCGAAATGCCCATTACTGCCGCCCACATTAATGGCTACATCATTTCCCATTACTTGCGCACAGACCATGGTAAGTGCTTCGGCCTGAGTAGGATTAACCTTTCCTGGCATGATGGAAGACCCGGGTTCGTTGGCCGGAATAATAATCTCCCCAATACCGCATCGTGGTCCGGAGGCCAGCAATCGAATATCATTCCCAATTTTCATTAGGCTGACGGCCAATGTTTTCAATGCACCGTGAGTCTCCACAATAGCATCATGGGCGGCGAGGCCTTCATATTTATTGGAGCCCGTAATAAAAGGAAGGCCGGTAAATTTTGCGATGTAGCTGGCTACCAACTCTGAGTAACCTTTCGGAGTATTTATTCCGGTACCGACTGCAGTTCCACCCAGCGCTAATTCCGTAAGGTGATGAAGGCTATGTATAAGGGCTTTAAGTCCGTGGTCCAGCTGAGACACATAACCGGAGAATTCCTGTCCAAGGGTCAGGGGAGTGGCATCCATCCAGTGGGTCCGTCCTATTTTAACAACGTTCATGCAGGCTTTAGACTTTTCTTTCAGCGTATCTCGCAAATCTTTCACTCCGGGAATGGTCACTTCAGTTAGAATCTTGTATGCCGCAATGTGCATGGCAGTAGGAAACGTATCGTTGGAAGATTGAGATTTATTGACATCATCATTTGGATGGATCAGCATGGCCCCTTCTCCAAGTTTCTGGCCCTTTATCACATGAGACCGGTTGGCCACTACCTCATTTACATTCATGTTGGATTGAGTTCCGGAACCGGTTTGCCACACCACCAGCGGAAATTGGTCATCCAACTTGCCTTCGATAATCTCATCACATACCTGCATGATTAAATCAGCTCTTTCCTTAGTCAGTACTCCTAACTCAAGATTTGTGGCCGCAGCTGCTTTTTTAAGGTAGCCGAAGGCCTTTATTATCTCAAGAGGCATGCAACCGTCACCTATCTTAAAATTATCCTTTGAACGCTGAGTTTGTGCACCCCAGTATTTATCCGCTGGCACCTTAATCTCGCCCATGGTATCCTTTTCAATTCTATAGTCCATTTCGCATTTATTTTTGTTTTAAATATACAGAATCAACGGGGAGAATAATCAGGAAAACAAATGTTCTTTAAAAGGAAATCAGGAAATCAGGAATCGACCTTCATGAGCATAATGGTAATGTAGTTGATTCCGGCGGTATCCGATTCTATACCTACCCCACATTGGGTCAGATCCTTGAGAAAGATAGAGTCTGCATCGGGCAAAAGCCTCAATTGCGAGAATATAACCTCTTCATCGTCAGAAACCGTCTTCAATACCAGCGCCTGGTCATTGTAGCCCCCAATTTTCTCGTGAATGGTATTCCAGTGTTCAGTGAGCCCCTGAGTCCCAAGATCCTCTACAGCATTGGCCATCTTATAGGAGTAGATCTGAGCCTCCCTTACCATGAGAACCTGATGAACAAATGGACCTTGCAGACCATTATCAGTGCGAAAGGCTTTGATCGCCACATAAACTAAATTTTCGTTTGCTTTGATCTGGGTGTAGCTCCCATTGTCATCTTTGCAGGAAGCCAGAAATAAAACACTAATGAATACCGCGAGCAAACGCCTCAATTGCATAACCTTTACTTTGTATCATTAGAATAACAGGAAAGGTACCGAAAAGGTTGCCTACAAAGTGTCGATGTTTTCAACCGGATTACCAATCACGGCTTTATACTTCCCTTCGATGATTGGCCTGTGGATCAGCCTGGGATTTTCAACCATGACCTTTATCCATTCTTCATCATTCATATTGAGGCCTTTCAGCTCTTTTCGATAAAGCTCTTCCTGGGTACGAATGAGGTCAAAGGGTTTTACATTGAGTTTCATTACCAGTACGGTTAATTCTGACTCGGTAAGGGGGACTTTTAAGTATTCACGGACCTGATGACTCATGTTATTATCAATGACATACTGTAATCCGGCCCTGCTTTTTTTACAACGGGGATTGTGATAAACTGTAACCATTGGAAAGGGATTTATGGTACCTAAGGTATGATGGCATTTCCTTCTTTTTCGGTGTTCACCGGATCGGCATCCATCACGAACATTCCGCGACCATGGGTGGCTATTATGATCATATTATCGCGGGGATGGATGGCCAGGTCATGGACATAGGTACAGGGCAAATCACCAAGCACTTCCCATGTACCACCCCTATCCCTGGACACATATACTCCCACATCGGTGCCCAGATAGAGGATGTTCTTCTTCTTGGGGTCTTCCCGAATTACATTTACCGGTCCGGCCGGGATGTTACCTGAAATATCCTCCCAGGTGTTTCCGAAATCAGTGGATTTCCAGACATAAATGGCTGCATCGTCATCCCTGCGCCCCGTCTGCGTAACATAGAGTGTCCCAAAATCATACTTTGAGGCAACAATTCGGGAGACCCACCTGACGGGCAAGGGCTCTTTCCGGATATCTTTCCAGGACTGGCCACCATCCTTTGTTCTCCATAATCTGCCATCATCTGTGCCTGCATAAAGAAGAGCGGAATTGAATTTTGACTCTTCCAGCGCCGTAATGGTCTGGTAGCTGATATCCCCCTGTTTCTCAGGATCATTGAAAGTCAGATCAGGGCTGATCTTTTTCCACGTACCTCCTCGGTCTATCGACTTTAACACATACTGGACGCCATGATATACAATGTCAGCATTATGAACCGAAAGAAGGGTGGGGGCAACCCACTGGCCTCTGAAATCAGGATCTTCAGGATATGTTTGTGGCAGCACAAACTCCATGTTATCGGGATAGCCCTCCACAGTGGCCCTGGCAAGTTTTCCATAAAAGAGGGAGGCAAATATGGTATTGTTGTCCCTGGGATCTATCACATGAGTACTTCCTTCGGCACCCAATGTAGTCTCCCATTCGGAAGGTGTCACCTTATCCCTTCCACCCGAAAGATCCACCAGGCCATGAAAACTGTGATGATCCTGAATTGATCCATACACTCCGAAGGGTTCGTTAAGGTCATACTCAATATTGTAGAATTGTGCCAGAGGGAGTTCCTCAATAAAACTCCGCCAGTTCTTGCCCTTATCATAGGTAACACTTATCCCTCCGTCATGCGCCGCCAGGATATAATTGGAGTTGTCCGGGTCAATCCACATGCCATGCTGATCCATATGTATTTTATCTTTAATGGATGAGAAAGTTGCACCTCCATCCGTGGAAACATTAATGTGGAGCCCAAGGGTATAGACCCGGTTCTCATCATTTGGATCCACCCGTATTTGACCAAAAACCCATCCGTAGGTACCCGAGTGTCCGGACATATATTTTTTAGTTTCTTCAGTTAGTCCACTTACCTGTTTCCACGAGGCGCCGGCGTCATCGGACCGGTACAGGGTGGCTCCTTTGATCACATCATCTTTGATTCGTCCGTAGGAATCCAATTCCCCTTCTTCAGCTCTGAAAGCAATCTCATAATCATCCACAAAAGCGTATACTACATCAGGATTAGAGCGGGCCACATCAATACCTGTCCGGCCCATATGCTTTGAATCAGGCAGGCCCTTTTCAAGTCGCTTCCAGCTTTTTCCTCCATCGGTTGTTTTCCAGACACCGTTGTTCCTGTGGTTCTCATAGGTTCGGGGATCATTCCATTTCAACCGGGTTCGTTGCCAGGTGGTGGCGTAGATCACGTGTGGGTTGCGAGGGTCCATGACGATGTCATTGACACCACTTTCTGGTCCTTTGTAAAGGATCTTTTCCCAGTTCTTCCCGCCATCCAAAGTTTTATAAAGGCCCCGGTCTTTATTTTCGGTCCACTCATGACCGGATGCAGCCACATACACAATGTCAGGATCTTCCGGATGGACCAGGATTCTGGAAATGGTGAAGGTTTCTTCCAATCCCATGTGTTCCCAGGATTTGCCTCCATCTGTTGTTTTCCATACTCCACATCCCGGGTTGGAGGATCTGAAAATGTTCGCCTCACCTGTTCCCACCCAAACTGTTTCATGATCAGAAGGAGATACGGCAAGGTCGCCAATGCTGGTGGTTCCCTGATGCTCAAATACAGGATCAAAGGTCACTCCCTCGTTGACACTTTTCCACACCCCTCCCGAAGCAGTGGCCACCCAGATAGTGTAGCTCTGTCCTTTTGGCCCAACAGCCTCCACATCTGTGGCTCTTCCACTAATATTCGATGGGCCTATGAACTGCCAGTGCAATTCCTTAAAAGAGGAGCTGTCACGCATTTGTTCATGCTTCTCATACATTTTCAGCTTTTCGTTACCCGTCCGGACAGATGTTTTTACCTGCGCAGGAAGGGAGATACTGGTGAAAAATATCAAGATGATCAGATACCGGTATTTCATTTTTTGCAGGAGTATGTTTGGAAACCTAAAAGTAGCGATTTTTTGTATTTTGTGAATTTTAGTAACTTATATGCTTTCAATCAGGAATACTACAGTTCGAAACCAATCTCAGGATCCATGAAAATGATGTACTCCCTTCTCATCGCCACCCTGTTAATAACTCCATCCATAGAAGCCCAGATTCACCTGTTCCTTGAGGAGCAGGAAATAAACCTGAAAGATGCTAGATCTTCGGCATGGGTTTTTCCGGTGGCCAGAGAGCTGGATGAAGCTCTTGGTGATTTGAGAGACTATACCAAGGACCGGAGCAATGTAAAGATGAAGAAAGGTGGAGAAAACCTGGTTATTGCAGAGAAGGTATCCATTCCTGCGATTGTGACCAAAAGGGGCGACCTGATAGGCTATGGGTTTATAACAGATACTTATTATGGCATTGCCCTGGTTTTTCAACTTGGGTATGATATCTCAGTAAACAGCATTGACTGGACGGTCGAAATGAGTAACTTTCGCAACTATGCAAAAGAATTTATGTCCTACCATTATGAGCAATCCTATACGCGCAGGATTGAATCACTTGAAAAGGAGATTAAGTCGCTGGAGAGGCAAATGAATCAAAACGAGGGTAAAATAGATAACTATAGTAAAAAGATTGCCGCACTGAATAAACGTATTGCCAAAGAAACGGATAATGCAAAAATTGAATCCAATAAAAGAGAAATTTCCACGCTGGAGTCCGATATCCAGGAACTTACCGATGCAAATCCAAAGTTGAAATCACAGATAGAGATGCTTCAGGCGAATGTGTCTAAATTTAAGGATGAATCCAATTCGTATCAGGCAGCCATAGGTTCTATTTGAGTTTTAGTAATTTTGCAGCAAAATCATACCAATGCAAATATTGATTGTGGAGGATGAAGAACCACTCATGGGATCCATGGTTTCTTACCTGGAGATGGAGGGATTCAAGTGCGAGCAGGCATTAAGTTATCATGAAGGACTTTGTGCGATTGACAAACATGACTACATCTGCATGTTGATCGATCTGAATTTGCCCGATGGTGATGGATTGAATCTGGTGAAAATAGCAAGACAGAACAAGAGCAAATCAGGGATAATTATTGTGTCGGCGCGAAATTCACTCGACCAGAGGGTCAATGGCCTGGAGGTGGGTGCGGATGACTACCTTGTGAAACCTTTTCATCTTTCGGAGTTGGTGGCACGGGTTCACTCAGTGGCCAGGAGGACACGTTCACAGGGTGAGGAGATCCTCACTTTTGGATTGATTAAAGTAAGACCGGAAGAGAGGACATGTTTTGTAAAGGAAAAACAAGTTGACCTTACCAGGAAGGAGCTCGACCTGTTGCTGTACCTGATGTCAAACCGAAACAGGGTAATTACCAAGGAGAGTATTGCGGATTATCTCTGGGGGGACTATGGGGGTGGTTATGGTTCCTACGACTTTGTATATACCCATTTAAAAAATCTTCGCAGAAAGTTGGTTGATGCCGGCAGTCCTGATTACATAAGAAACATGTATGGAGTAGGTTACAAATTTTCACTCGAATGAAACGTTCATGAAGTAATTTTCATTATATCCCAAAAGGAGACGAAAAATATTTGCCGGTAAGTCCCATAATGCCAATTAGATAAAAAAATTATTTGTTCGTGAAACTACTGACCAAAACGACACTTTATATTGCCACCCTCTCTCTGTTTTTGTTTTTTATCATGGGAATTATCTTTTTCAAGATATTAAAGAACATGAGCCTGTCGGATTTAAACCGTGAATTAATCGGGGCAAAGGAAGTAGTAGATGAGATATTGCCTCATTTTCTTGGGGGGCAACTGAGGGGCCTTCCTGGAATTGACTCCATTGCAATTGAACTGGCACCAGCTGAACCTGCTCCTTATGATCAGTTTGGAGATACACTTATGTTTGATTCCGGAACCAGTCAGTTCAAAACCTTCCGTTATATTCAATTTTATTCGGAACATGGGGGTGCTATGTATGATATAAGGCTTTTTAAATCCACCACACCTGCCGACATATTAGTGGAAAGGGTCACCTTGCTGATGACTATGATGCTGATTCTCTTCCTTGGAGGAATATTCATTCTGAACAGATTTATATTTGCCAACCTGTGGAAAGATTTCTTTGATGCCCTGGAAAAGCTGAAGCAATTTGACAATGTGAAAGAACCTGTAAAACTTGGAGACCCGGATATTGAAGAATTCCTTGAATTAAAGAAAGTCCTCGAACGAATGACGTTGCGGTTATCAAACGATTATAAGGAGTTAAGGGAGTATACAGACCATACTACCCATGAGTTACAAACACCACTTGCGGTGATCAAAACCAAAACAGAGTTGCTGATGCAATCCAGCAATCAGGGGCCCGAAGAAATGCAGTTAATTCAGGCCATTAACTCGAGTGCCAACCATCTTGCCAGGCTGAACACCACTCTGGCGTTAATTACCCGTATCGAAAATCAGCAATTTACAGGCAGGATGAAGATAAACCTGGTACATCTTTTGGAAGAGCAACTCGAAAAGTTCCAGGAACTCATTGCCCTGAGGGAGATTTCTGTTGTTCGCAATTTTTCCGACCAGGTGGTAAGTATAGTGATGGATCAGGGGTTGGCAGATATTTTGGTGACCAATATGCTTAAGAATGCCATTGTACATAATCTGGATGGGGGAAAAATTTTCCTTGAGCTAAGAAATAGAAGTTTTGTTATTAGGAATGAAGGAAGTCCTCTTTCCTTTGGAGAAGAGGAGTTGTTTAAAAGGTTTGCGCGGGATACAAAAAAGACTGGGAACTTCGGACTTGGATTATCGATAGTAAAGAAGGTCTGCGATTATTATGGGTTTACCATCGGTTACGAGACCAGGAATCAGCTGCATGTGTTTACAATTCAGTTTCCAGATAATTCAGATACATTCTAAATAGGCATATAAATCTCATGTAATCAGACTGCTACATTAAGCAACATCCTGTGAACCGACAATTCAATTGATTTCTTCAGAATGTCTACAGATTTGCGATATACTTTTAAATCATAGCTAAAGAGATTTATGAAGGCCAGCTCGAATGAAAATTCTGAAGAGCGGCCTTCTTTTTTTTCTTAATTTTCACGATTCAAGTAATTTTTTAGTTGAAAGTACAATTCTCGTACAATTATTATTACAGGGATGCTTTATACAATCGCTTTTAAAATCCATATTTATATAAGTACCATTACCTTGCTCTCGGGGATTATGACCCTCGGTCTTTCGATTCAGGGATGGACAAAGCAGCGTGAATATTCAAGAATCGATGAGTGGAGTTCTGTGGTTTTTAATATAGGGCTCTATCTGCAGTTAATTCTTGGCTTTATCATATATTTCACTCTTCGGACAACCCTTGAAGGTTCCATGTGGCAAGTCCAAAATACGGAAAATGATGCCTCCTTGAGATTTTGGGCCATTGAACACATTGCCCTGATGATTTTTGCCCTGTTTCTTACCCAGTTGGGTAGAACGTTTATCAGGCGGACATCACAACCCATCCGAAAGTTTAAGGCTTCCGGGTTTTATTATGGTACAGCCTTGATGCTCATCCTTTTCTCGGTTAGTATTGCTCTTTTCTTCAGATAGACATTGCACTGTCTTACTGAAAAATGCCGGCTCAGCGCAATGCGGCTTTGCTCATGAGGTGTGCTGGAATATCCACATTAAACCGGATTTCATCGACGATAAATTCGGTGCCTGCACCTTTCTTTAACATGTCCTTAAAAGTGATCTTCCCCGGATACCACCGGGAATCAATCCGCTTTATGTCTGTTAACTCTGTTTTCTTCAATAGTTTCCCGCTCTTAGCGTAGAGCTCTTCCTTTAGGGGTATATAGCGCTGTTTGTCGACCCATAATTTACGCAATTCGTAAGCCACATCTTCGACCTTGGCATGCATTTCTACCAACCAGCAGTCAGCCTCTTTATACGTTTCGGTTCCAAGCACGACCGCATCATATTTATTGGTGAGGTTCGGATCATCCATCATATCCTCATAGGAAAGATCAGATCCCATAACCGACTGCTTCAGCATATGGCCGGAGATCTGGATGGTACGATCTGTGGAAGGTGAGAATATCCAGAGTTTATCCTCCAGTTTTAGCATTTTCGTACCCTTTTCCCGGGCCGGGGCGAGATATTCCGTAAAAGCCCTTTCATCACCTTCTGACCAGGATTCCGATTCAATGGTCCTGGAAGTTCGTGACCCGTGAATCACCATTTTAGATTTTATATACCTGGTGTCGGAGGACATGTTGTTGTCGATCCTATCAAGGATTTCCTTGCCCGAGGGTTGTGCTGCTGCTACCGCAGAGGTTAGCAGAAGTATTAAGCTTACTTGTGTCATGCTTGTAATTCTTTAAAAAGTTGCGCGGTTTTCCGTTTGTATATTCCGATTCCTGCCAGTGACGTTCCGAGTACAGTGGCAATTAGTCCGGGAACAAATCCTATGTAATAGGCATCTGTGGTAATATGTGCTTTCATCACGCCCTGCATCATCATGGTTGAATTCTGGGTCATGCTGCTAATATCGATTCCCTTTGAAAGCAACGATGCAAAGAAGAGTCCAAACAATGTACCTACCACAGAACCGGCAATACCAATAAGGATGGATTCTGTGATTAAACTCCTGTATATGTGGTTCTTTTCCTCCCCAATGGCTATTCTGAGCCCCATTTCTCCATACCGTCGCAATCCACCCAGCAGTCCTGAATTCCATAGGACTATGGACATGGCTATCACAAAAATACCGATGATTATTCCTTTAAAGTAATCTATCAGATCAAGATACATGGTCATTGAATTCTGCTCTCGAAGAGAGCGCATGACCGGCGAGAACTCATCCTGCAATTCAGTATGATTTTCATTGAAAGCCATGGTAATGGCAGAGGCTTCCTCGTCATTATACTCCCCGGTTGGAAGATAACCCAGGATTTCACCGGTCGCATCTTCCATATCAAGCGCCTGCCGGATTCCGCTTATGTCGGCAATCAGGCCACCCCGGTCAAGCATCGTCACCCCAAATTTGATTGTACCACTGACGGTAAAATTGGTAATTGACATGGCACCGTACATGGTCGAGCTGATCAGCGTCACATTGTCACCCGGTTCCACTTTTAATTTTTCTGCGAACTGTTCACTGATGATCACCTCAAATGGAGTTTCAGGCAGATTGCCTCTTGTCAGTGAACTTTTAAGGTTCAGCCGTTCCACTTCGTTGCTGTTTTCTGACAAAAGGTCCACGGCCATTCCTCCACCCGGTCCTTGTGCCTTGGTTTCCCCATTCTCATCAGGAGAATCCACCAGGCCTCCGAACTGGATTCGTTCCACCCATTCCATGCCAGGAAACTCCTTATGCAGACTTTCTATAAGTTCACCTGTTCCTATCATGGCCAGGTCATTGGGCTGTTGACTTATATTTTCACTATACGCCCGGCTCATCACCTTTACATGACCGGTGGAAAAACGTGCATTGAAGACAATCATATCACCCAATACGCCAGTCACCCAGCAATGCATTAATACAACGAGCATCACCCCGATAGACACCACTATCGTTGGTGAGAGACTTCTGGAACGGTCCCTGATTAATCCCTTTAAATAAAATGATAACATGAGTTTAGGATTTATAGGTTATTGTATTTTTCCCCTGATGGCATCGTTGGGGTTCATCTTTGAAATTTTACGGGCTGGCAAATAGCTCACGACGGTTGTGGCGATCATAACCACGATCACCGTGCCAAGTATCAAGGCCAGGCTGTAATAGGGCATTAAGCGTTCTGCGGCTGCCATACCAAAATCGTCGGTTCCTTCAGGCATGGCTATACCGGTTTTCTGTATATAGAGAAGAAGAGGAATCCCGTAGATTGTTGCCAAAAGCAGGGCCAACAGGGCATGCATGGCTCCCTCCACGGTGAATAGTCCCACAACCTCAGGGCGGGTCATACCCATGGAAATATAGGTGCCGATCTCACGTTGCCTTCTGAAAATGGAAAGCACCTGTGTATCAAAAACGGCAAGCAGTGCGAGAGCCAGCATGATCAGATAGAACATTGATCCACCAATGGTTTTTGTTTGAATCATCGCTTCCAGATCTGCGAAGAGGAAGGAGTGGTCCCTGAACACCCACCCGGACACCTCCGGAGGGAGTTCGGCCTGCCTGCCCGCCACAATCATAGTTGCTTCACCGGTCATTCCGGTCATCTGTTGCATCTTTTCAAGAGGAATCCAAACTTGTCCGACATCCACCGCGGGAACAGTTGTTGAGAAAATGCCAGCTATCTTTATCTCTGTGGCATCAAATGTTCCGTTTACATCCCTCCAGCGGATCAGCACCTCGTCTCCCACTTCAAGTTTTGCTCCTTCGGCGAACCGGGTCCCAATGAGGGCAGGTATTTCACCCTCCTCTGAAACAAGTTGCGACGAAGGAATGGCAATTGCTTTCTGATTCACACCGATACCTCTCAACATGATGCCCTGCATCCTGCCCTCTGGATAAATGGTTCCCTGTGTGAATAAAATAGCTGCTGCTGTTCCCTTAACAACCTCGTGTGTAAATTCGATGGGGATTTTAGCATGGGCATCAGTAAGCGTAATTGGGTCATAGGGATCGAATTCCTCCTGCCAGTATTGCCCTTCTCCCACTTCCCAGGCTATCATATCATTTTTGGCTTGCTTATCCCAGCCCTGGTACATCCCGTTCATAAAGATGATCAGGAAATAGGAAACCGAGAGAATGATGACTATCAGAAACGTCCTAAGTCCTGCTCCCAGTAAATTCCGAATGGCTAATTTTAGTGCGATCATAGCTCTTCTGTTATTTCTTCATAAATTCATCTGAAACCACCTTGCCATCTTCAAGGGTGATGATCCTGTTCAGGTACTTAATCACCTTCTCATCGTGTGTAGCAAAGACGAACGTAGTTTTAAAATCCTGGTTCAATTTCTCCATGGTTCGGAGGATATGGTGAGAATTTTCGGCATCGAGGTTGGCAGTTGGCTCATCGGCCAGAACCAGGTCCGGTTTCTTTACCATTGCCCTGGCGATGGCAACCCGCTGACTTTCTCCTCCGGATAATTGAGGGGGTTTGGATTTGATTTTATCGGTGAGCCCTACCCATTCGAGGGCTTCCAGCACCGCTTTCTTCCTCTCCGCAGCTGGTAATTTCAGCAGGAGCAATGGAAATTCAACATTTTCGAAGACCGTGTAAACCGGCATCAGGTTATAGGTCTGAAAAATGAAACCTATGTGCTTCTTTCTTAAAGCTGCAGCTCTCTTAGGAGTCATACTGTCAGAGGTAGTCCCTAGCACCATTGTTTGCCCTTCAGACGGGGTGTCCAATGAGCCGAGGATATTCAGCAAGGTGGTCTTTCCGGACCCGCTTGGCCCCACGATGCCAGAAAATTCACCCTTATCAAATCCAAGATGAATTCCATTCAAGGCTGTAAACTCGCCTCCGCCGATGGGAAATCTTTTTACAAGACTGTGGATGGTAATGATTGTTCCGTTATTCATTGTTTTACGCATTAATTGAGTAACTATTTATTTCAGAGTTTCAATACTGTTATCACAGCTGAGCTGGCAGGTTACGCTAGTGGTTAAATACTGCCATAAGTTGGAAACCCCAGCCGCTGTATAAATTTGTCTGATAATCAAGATTATATAGAGAATAGGTTTCTGGATTCCAGAATCCCATGACATAAAAGCTCCAACGATCATAGGTTATTGACCAATTAACAAACCTGTATGTATCATTAGTTGAAAAATCGAAGAACACCATGGCACTGATGCTATGTATAATATTGATGGGATAAGTCGCTGAAACCAGCCCAAACAGTATCTTTTGATTTGCTCCAAAGGCTTTCTCTCCCTGAAGGTATCCAAAAGATTCGGCCATTAAATTCAATCCTCTCCCCAGGTTAAATGTATAATCCGCACCCGCATTTAGCATCGTTTTATAGGTCATGTCTGTAAAATCCAGGTCCTGGTGAATGAGAGCTGCCTCGAACCAGAGACCTACCAGCAAGTCAAACTTGGTATCCAGGGCAATTCTGTTTTCAGAGGAGGCAGATCCATTGCTTATTGAATCAGGGATCACTAGTGAAGGATCGGCGGTACGGTGGTGGTAGGAGGCAGCCATCTCCCCGGTAAACAATGGAACCTGAAGCCGGCCACCATATTCAACGCTGTTTTTTCGCGTGGGAAAAACTTCCCATCCCTTGGTCTTCTCTTCTCCATACAGGGCCCAGGCCCAGATATTCACGTTGTTTAGGAAGTAGTAGCGTCCGAGAAGTCCGTACACTCCATCTGTGAGTTGTAATGGGTCGCGGGGATCGATCCTGTCAAACCACATCAGAGGACGGAAGAGTACGGCCGATCCAAAATTTATCTTCTGCAATCCCGCCCGCAATTCAAACTGGTCCCCCGAGAACCGGAGCCACATCCGGTAGGGTGAGATCTTTTCATCCAGCACAATACTGTCACTGGCCCAGGTGGTTGCGTTTGCCCATAGATTTGCAGAGAACTCTCCGTTGAAGGAATATTTTCCGTCTGGAAGGCTAATCGAAATTTCTGGAATATACCTGAGTCCACCCTGGTATTGAAATGGATCAGACGGATTTACTGTGCTCCATCCGATGGCCTGGCCTTTTAGACCAAGTATTTGACCGGTCACCCATGAAGGAAGAAACGAAATCAGCCCGATAACCGTGAGAAACAGTCCATATTTGTTTATTCTTTTCATTGCCAGTGCACATCCCTGTTCAGAATGCCGTAAAAAAGAAAATTGGTGATCTCCATTACCAGATCCTGTGGGTTATTATATAGATTCAGGAGATTATCGTCATGGGTCATTTCTATCAACTGGTTCAGGATGTACATGATAAAGTCAACACTGAGATCAGGGCGGATATCCCCGGCTTTCTGAGCCTTGTGGAAGTCGTCTTTAAATATTTTCAGACTGTCCTGCGTAATCTGATTGAGGTATTCGACCATCTCCGGATCTGCACTCTGAACATAATCCCTGAAGAATTCATTGCTCATGGTTTTAATTTGATCCTTTTTTAGCTGGATCATCTGGACCACTTTTTGCACATAGGGAATATCGCTGTTGTTTATCCTGTGATAGTCTTCCAGAGCACTCTGCATGATCCCATTCATAAGGGTTTTTACAAGATCCATTTTGTTGCTGAAAAACTTATAATAAGTCATTTTGCTGATACCCGCCTCTCTGCAGATCTCCTCGATGGTCACTCTCCTGAAACCGAACTTCCAGAAAAGGTCTTTCCCGTTTTTAAGAATCAGATCTCGCTTTGGATTTGACGATGCAGCCATAACTATACGAAATAAGTAATATAATACATAATACGTACAAAGTTAATACAAAAGTATTTCCTTGTCAAGGAAATACGAAAAGATTTTTACAATTAAAAAGGAAATCCCTGCCAGTCCACTTTCAGAACCTGCAGGGATTTAGAGAAGTTTTTGCTAATTTACTTATTCTCCGCTTTTCCCGTAATTAGGCAGGACCCTGGCACTTGGGTCATTCACGTCGCAATTGTCCCACTCCTTATTGGGCATCCAGAAATCGACTACCACCTCAGAGCGACCCGGAAAATGTGATTCAAATATCTCACGATACATAAGTGATTCTTTAGAGATGGGGCTGGCATGAAGGTATTTCTTTTTGGCAGCCAGCAGGTCTGCATCGCTGTACATCTCTTCGGCATAAGCCTTGAGATTATCCACCATGCTATGACCAACTGCGTCAGAGAAGGCTGCTTTTTCCCTGTAAAGGATATCATTCGGGAGGTAGTCTCCCTCGAATGCCTTGCGTAGAATATACTTTCCAATATCCGTAAAATTCATCTTCTTCTCGGGAGGTATACTCATGATGTATTTAACAAAATCCAGGTCTCCGAATGGCACCCTGGCTTCAAGCCCATTGGATGAGATGCTGCGGTCGGCCCTTAACACATCATACATATAAATCTCTTTCAGCCTTTTTTCTGCTTCCTTCTGAAAGGCCTGTGGCGTAGGGGCAAAATCCGTGTACTTATACCCAAAGATCTCATCGCTGATCTCACCCGTCATCAGCACTTTGATATCGGTATTTTCCGAGATGTATTTGCTTACCAGGTACATCCCCATCGAGGCCCTGATAGTGGTAATGTCATATGTTTCGATGTTGTAGATCAGGGTGCTGAGGGTATCGAGTATATCTTGCTTTGTGAAAAGCACCTCGGTGTGCTCCGCCCCCAGATAGTCTGCCACAGTTTTAGCATATTTTGTATCAATGGGATCGAGGTCAATTCCCACAGCAAAGGTTCTGATGGGCCGGTCCATCACCCTGGCTGCAATAGCACAAACGAGGCTGGAGTCAAGCCCCCCGCTACAAAGAAATCCGACCGGGACATCGGCATGTAATCTCTTCTCCACACCTTTTGTGAGAAGTTCATTGATTTTTTGATAAACCACTTCCATTTCATCTTCGGTATACCTGTCGACTTTGGCAATGTCGGTAAAGCAGATAAAATTATCACCATCATAAATATGTCCGGGTGGAAATGGTTTTACCTCTTCACAGAGACCAGAGAGTGCTTTCATTTCACTCGCAAACATTATTTTGCCATCGGATGCATACCCATAAAACATCGGGCGAATCCCAATTGGGTCCCGGGCCGCAAGGAATTTGTCATGATCAGAATCGTAGAGGACACAAACAAATTCTGCATCCAGCCTGCGGGCTGTTTCGAGCATGCCCAATTCAAGGACCATCGGAATAATGACTTCGCAATCACTCTCGGACTGAAAATTATAGGTGGCTCTATACTCATTCATCAGGGAATGGTAGTTATATACCTCTCCATTTGCTACCAGGTGCAGGTTCTTATAGATCAGCGGCTGATTGCCGTCATCGGTTCTATCAATAATTTTTAACCGGTGAAAACCCATCCATCCTTTTTCTCCAAGATCGCAGGCTACAGAATTATCGGGTCCCCTGTATTTAAGTTTCTGAAATTCGGATACAACACTGAGTCGCAGCATTTTATCTCCGCCAGTATATACTGAAAATCCGCACATATCTCAATTGATTTATTACAATATTTTACAAAACAGGCTTCAAATATATGAAATTATAATCAAAACAAATAAAAAAGTAATAAAAATACCCCCATTCGAAGAAATTAGTATTAATCTGTAAATCAACTGCGGCAAGGATAAAAGCAGAATTCCTCACTAATTAAGGCAACACAGGCATCCGGTCTCATCCGAATTCTGCGATGGATTTTAAGGTATCCATGTGTATGATGTGGATGGTTTTCCCATAAATCTTAAGGATGCCGTCTCTTCGGAATTCACTGAGTGTCCGAATTACGTTCTCAGTGGTCATACCCACATACTCTGCCATCTCTTTGCGACTCAAAGGGAGATCAAACTCCGGTGAGAAATAGATATCCTGAGAAAAGTAGATCAGCAAATAGGCAACCCTCCCTCTTAAATGTTTTGTACGGATTTCCAGTGAATCGAGTATGATTCTATCGGCTACTCTGCTCATTCTTTTCAGTAAACTAAGTGCGAGGGACCCGTTTTCGCTCACGAGAGAGGTGACATCCGCCATTTTAATACTACAGGTTACAGAATCTTCAAGTGCCGTAACAGAGTAATTGTACTGATCGTTGGAAAAAACACTTAACAGACTCACGTAATTGAAAGGTTTAGCGATTGTGATGATCTGTTCCTTTCCTGAATTGTCGCTGTGAAATAATTTCACCAGTCCACTTTTTAAATAGGTGAAGTCGGTAATGAAAGTACCCTCCTTAATGATTACTTCCCCCCTGAGAAATTCTTTTTCCACCTTCCCCGAGCAGACAATATCCAGGTATTCCCCTTCAAGATTATCAAAGAAGAGACCTTTTAATTCACATAACTCACAAGTACAACCGGGCTCCATTTACCGCTTACATTAATGTTGGCCAACATATCATTCCATGATAGTTATCATAGAATGATAATTATCATGTGGACTTATTAATTAGTCTGAATAAGTACTGTTATTTTTGTAACAGAAAATCGAAGTCACTGTTTTTCATTTAAAAACACATCATAAAATAAGAAACAAAATTATGAAAAAGATTGTAATTCTCGGAGGGGGTACAGCAGGTACTATGATGGCCAATAAACTTTTCAAAGTCCTGGACAAACTGGAATGGGAAATTACACTGGTGGAGAAGCACAAAACCCACTATTACCAGCCGGGTTTTCTGTTTATTCCATTTGGAATCTATCATAAATCTGATGTGATCAAGCCGAAAGGAGATTTCTTTCCTTCGGGAGTAAATGTGGTTTATCAGGAGGTGGATCGGATTGAAGCAGAGAGCAACAAGGTTCACCTGATGGATGGAAGTATCCTGAATTATGATTTCATGATCATCGCCACAGGGACTCAGACACGTCCGGATGAAACTCCAGGCTTAAAAGGGGAACAATGGTATAAGAGCATCTTTGACTTCTATACGGTGGAGGGAGCCCTGGCACTGCAGCGTTTTTTCAAGACATGGGAAGGAGGCAAGCTGGTCATGTGTATTTCGGAACTCCCTTTTAAATGTCCTGTAGCACCCATCGAATTTGTTTGTCTTGCTGAGGCATATTTTACAGAGAAAGGAATGCGTGATAAAGTCGATATCACCTTTGTAACTCCCCTTCCCGGTGCATTCACAAAGCCAATTGCCACTAAAATGCTGAGCCAGTTACTGGAAGAGAAGAATATTAAGGTGGTTCCTGATTTTTACCTGGAAAGTGTAGACAACGAAAAGAAGGTTCTCAAATCCTATGATGAATTGGAGATTCCGTATGATGTACTCACCATCGTTCCGGTTAACATGGGTTCCGAAATGATAGAACGGAGCGGCCTGGGCGATGACATGAATTACGTGGAGACAAATAGGGAAACCCTTCAATCCATAAAACATGAGAACATCTTCGTACTGGGAGATGCAGCGAATATCCCTACCTCGAAAGCCGGATCAGTAGCACATTTTGCTGCGGAGATCCTGTTTGAGAATCTAATGAGTGCCATCGAAAAGAGACCTTTGACAGCAAAATTTGACGGACATGCAAACTGCTACATTGAGACCGGTTACGGCAAGGGTGCGCTGATCGATTTCAATTATGAAACTGAACCATTGCCCGGGACCTTCCCATTACCAGGAATAGGACCATTCGGACTCTTGAAAAACACCAAGATAAACCACTACGGGAAAATGATCTTCCGGTGGATTTACTGGCACATTCTTATTCGTGGAAAGGAAATGCCCATTGAAGCACAAATGACCATGGCAGGAAAGAAAAATAATGTGGGTTAACGGTAGTCGACATGGCAGAAAATACATCAAAACAAATAGCTGAGTTAAGCCAGAAGGTCGATACGATCCTGGAGTATGTAAATCAGCAGAGACTAAATTCAGGAGCAGTAGATGATCTTATCAGTGATGTGTCTATCATAGGAAAGGACGTTTACCATTCAACAGTGAAAGCACTCGATGAGCACGAAGTGCTCCTTGATCCGGATGAGCTGAGAGATTTAGGTATCAGGGTTGCCCAAAATGTGGGAAATTTCAATGCCATGCTTGATACCCTGGGCAGCGCCATGGATCTCATAAAAGATGTGGGCCCCATTGCCAATGAGGTGATCATTGATGCCACAAAAAAAATGAATGAGTTTGAGCAGAAGGGCTATTTCGAATTTATCAGGGAGTTTGGCCGCATCGTTGACAACGTCGTTTCCTATTATGGGGTAGAGGATATGCAGATGCTGGCAGACAATGTGGTAGCTATTTTAGATACCGTCAAGAATTTAACTCAACCAGATATGCTCAGGTCGGTTGACAATGCCGTGAAGGTATTTGCAAACCTCGAAATGGAGAATATTCCTGAGTATTCCATATTCAGAGTAGTACGTGAGATGGGGAAACCCGAAATGAAGAAAGCACTGGGATTCTTCGTCACATTTATGAAAAATATGAGCAAAAATAGCATTAGTTAATAACCAATAAATAAAAATGTTATGGCACAAAAAACAATTGCAGGACAAAACATCGAAGTGAACGAAGAAGGATACATGCTTGACCCTTCGCAATGGACGAGGGAGGTGGCAGCCGAGCTGGCAAAAGAAGAAGGAATTGAACTTACAGACAAGCACTATGAAGTGCTCGAATTTCTAAGGGAAAAAAACGAAAAAGGGGAAACCCTCACCATTAGAAGAGTTGGAAAATCTGGTATTGTTGATATAAAAGGATTGTACCAGCTGTTTCCGGGCGGGCCTCTGAAATTATCGTCCAAGTACGCTGGTATTCCAAAACCAGCCAGCTGCGTTTAACCAATAAAATCGTTGAATTATGACAACCAAAAATGAAAGTCCTTTAAAAAAAGTATGTATTATCTGTGCCAAAGGCACTATTGAAGATGTATACGCAACGATGGTAATGGCCAACGGAGCAGTTATGGAAGGAATCGAAGCAAAGGTGTTTTTCACTTTCTTCGGTTTGGATGCCATTACCAAAAAGCAGATGAAACGGATTAAAACTGCCACCGTGGGAAACCCCGCGATGAGGGCACCCGGCGGTTTACCCTTTCCCACCATCCTGGGAATTATTCCCGGGGTAGAAGCAGGTGTATCCGCTATGATGAAGAGTACTATGGAAAAGCTTGATATTCCACCGGTGGACGAATTTCTCGAAATGATCACAGCCGGAGGAGGTGAAATTTATGCCTGTAAACTAGCCATGGACATGTTCAAACTAAAGAAAGAAGACCTGTGGGATGAGGTGAAAGCTGTTCTGACAGTGGGTGAATTCTATGCCATGTGTGGTGGTGAAGGGACACAGATTATCTTTACCTAATTACGCTATTATTTTGGTCAACATACGAAAATAGCAGATGTATCCGGGGGGCCAATGGCTTCCTTGTTTACCTGTGGTTACTTTCCACCGAACTCCATCAGGAATGCTTTTATAAATTCATCCAACCCTCCATCAAGAACAGCTTGAACATTTCCTGTTTCATGATTGGTGCGCAGATCTTTAACCAGCTTGTAAGGATGGAGGACATAGTTGCGAATCTGTGAGCCCCATTCGATCTTCAGTTTAGAGCCTTCAATTTTGGCCTGTTTTTCCCTTTTCTTCTGAAGCTCGATCTCGTACAGGTGTGATTTGAGAATTCGCATAGCATTTTCCCGATTCTTTAATTGTGAGCGGGTTTCGGTATTGTCAACGGTAATTCCTGTGGGGAGGTGTCTCACTCTCACTCCGGTTTCTACTTTGTTAACATTTTGACCACCAGCTCCCCCCGACCGGAAGGTGTCCCATTCTATGTCTGCAGGATTTACAACTATTTCAATAGATTCATTTATGACAGGAGTCACATAGATGGATGCAAAGGAGGTGTGCCTCCGGTTGTTAGAATCAAAGGGAGATAAGCGTACAAGGCGGTGGACCCCTGATTCACTTTTCAGGAATCCATAGGCGTAATCCCCCGAAAACTCCAGGGTAACAGATTTAAGCCCGGCCTCATCACCCTGAACCATATGAAGCTCTTTAATGGCATACCTGTGTTTTTCACCATAACGCAGGTACATTCGCATAAGCATCTCGGCCCAGTCCTGGCTCTCAGTTCCGCCGGCACCCGAATTAATTTTTAAGATTGCACCGAGGCTGTCCTCCTCGTTACGCAACATGTTTTTGGATTCCAATTCTTCGGTAAGGGTAAGCGCCGTGGCATATTGTGTCTCCACCTCCTCTTTGGTTGCTTCGCCTGTTTCATGGAATTCTGATAGAACTTGTAAATCATCAACGGCAGTGCTTACTTTGCCGTAGCTCTCTACCCAGTTCTTCAACCGGGCAATTTTCTTTAATTGTTCCTCCGCGGTTTTAGGATCGGTCCAAAAATCCGGATCGTGCGTTTTTTGTTCTTCTTCCTCTATGCGTATAGATTTGCCATCTACGTCAAAGATGCCTCCTTAACGCATCCCGGCGCCCATTCAAATCTTTTATCTGGTCTGATGTAATCATAGTGCTATATTTACCGCAAAGATAAAAAAGATATTGCGACACAATTGGCTAATAACCCCCGGTAATGGCGTTCATTGCCCGGTGGATCAGGTCGGGTTCAAATCCGCGTCCGGCTCCATACCTGTAGAGTTTCCCTTTTCGAGCAAAAGGATTCTTGTCTTTCAGACCAACGGATTTACCCTTAAGCAGTTCTACACAGGTTTGAAAATATAGTTCATCATCGATCTGTTCCAGCGCATTCTGAATATAATCCTCCCCAATTCCTTTCTGCCGCAACATATGGGTGATTTTAATTTTTCCCCAGCGATTAAATCTGAATTTATCCTTTACATAATAGGTGGCAAACCTTCTGTCATCCAGGAATTTCTCCTGCTGGAGTTTTTTAATGATTATTTCTGACTCGGCCTCAGCGACATTCCACATTTTAAGCTTTTCTCTGATATGTCCAGTGCACTGCTCCTGTTTACTGCAAAGAGATGCAGCTCGCTGAAGTGCTTCTTTGTAATCAGAATCGTTATTTCTCCGCCCGGATGAATCTCTCCTTTTCATGAATATCATTTGTGATGGTTACCTGAGCGAATCCAGCCTTTTTGAATAGGTTGGAAGTTTCTGCACCAAATTTCTCATTGATTTCCACCCAGAGGGTTCCTGATTCCTTTAAATGGCTTATGCTAAATTCTGCAATAGCCCTATAGTACACCAGGGGATCCCCATCCTCTACGAATAACGCCTCATCCGGCTCAAATTCCAACACGTTTGCCTGCATCATGGCACGCTCTCCCTTTCGTACATAAGGAGGATTGCTTGCGATAAGATCAAAACAACCTATTTCTTTCCAACCTGCTTTGTTCAAAATGTCCCCTACGCTCCAAGTTACTTCAAGGCGGTTGTTGTACCCATTTTCAGAAGCAACTTTTATTGCTTCCTTATTCACATCAATCCCTTCGACTGAAGCTTCGGGAATCCGCTTTTTCAGAGCAAGAGCGATACAACCAGATCCGGTTCCAATATCCAGAATGGTAGCGGGAGAATGAAGGCAATGGTCGATAATTTTGAAAACCAGCTCCTCAGTTTCTGGCCTGGGTATAAGTGTATTCTCATTCACAGAAATCTCAAGATCGCAGAAATATGTGTAGCCCAGAATATACTGAATGGGTTTGCCAGTATGTAATTCAGTTACAATTTCATTAATTTGCGCGATGATAGAAGGTCCGGGAAGCTGATCAGGATCGGTGTGGTAGGCAGAAGGCGGATATCCAACGTGATCGAGAATCATACGCGTAAGTGAGGTAGATTCTGTTTCCGGGTATAATCGTCTTAGCTCATGATGGAGACCCATCCTGGCCTTTTGCAAGGTAGCTTGATATGGAAGCATAAACCAAAAATAGTAATAAAGCCCCTCCTTTTGACTGAGAAGGATAAAATATACATGCGGCGGTGTTTCGAGCTGGCTCGAAAGGGACTTGGATTGACCCGTACTAATCCATTGGTTGGATGCGTGATCGTGCACAACGATTCGATTATTGGGGAGGGCTACCATCATGAATTTGGTGGCCCGCATGCGGAAGTGAATGCCATTCGCTCGGTGAAAGATTCATCCGTTTTGTCTGAATCAACCCTCTATTGCAGTCTTGAACCCTGCGCCCATCAAGGAAAGACTCCTCCCTGTTCAACGCTTATTATTCAGAAGGGAATCCGCAAAGTGGTGATTTCCAACCTGGATCCTTTCCCAAGTGTGAACGGTCTTGGTGCAAAGCAGATGGAAGATGCTGGAATTACGATAAAAACAGGATTTTTAGCGGAAGAGGGATTTCTGTTAAACCGCCGGTTCTTACAATATTTGAATAAGAAACGCCCATACATCATATTGAAATGGGCCGAGACGGCAGATGGTTTTATTGACCTGATCAGGGAACCGGATGATCCGGTTGGAACTAACTGGATTGCTGGTGAAGTGAGCCGAACACTGGTACATAAGTGGCGTTCGGAAGAATCTGCAATCATGGTAGGTACCGACACAGTTATAAATGATAATCCGCAATTAAGCGTGAGAAGATGGACAGGAGATAATCCGGTTAGGATTATTATTGACAGGAATGGAAGGTTGTCCGGGAATCCGAATATTTTTGACGGGAAACAGGATACCATTGTATTTGCTGGAACTCCCGGCAAATATTCAGGCAACACAAAAAGCATCCAGGTAGACCCGGCATACGAATTAAAAGATCTTCTTGATGAACTATACAACCAAAAGATCCTATCGGTCCTGGTGGAAGGAGGAGCAAAACTGATTGAGTCCTTTCTTCAATCCGGCTTGTGGGATGAGGCCAGGGTTTTTACCGGTAAGATGTCGTTTAGTCAGGGCATAAAGGCCCCTGAATATAACCAAATACCTGATGAATCACATTTTTTTGGTGATACACGGTTAGATTACTTCAGAAACAAGAAAAATTTGTTTGACGGTTGATCGGGCACATTCGTGTCTGGATTTTTTATTTTTATCTAAAAATGGTACATTAGGTAACTTTACAAATCGTTGATCCGTAAACTCTGCTAAAATAGCATCATCATGAAAAGGCTTGTTATTCTATTGATTATGTTGCCAATACTATCTTTGGCTACGGTTCGGGCACAATCGGCAAAACAGTATTTCAAGGCGGGCGAGGAATTCTCCAAAGCCATGAAATATGGCGATGCAATCGATCAATACGACAAGGCAATTGAACTGGATCCGGATTTCCAAAAGGCATACGTACGACGTGCAACTTCACATTCGAAAATCGGTGATCACGTGAATTCAGCGGCAGATTATGACCGGGCACTGGTTTTTAAAAAAGATGCCGAGCTATTCTATTTTTCAGGATATGAATGGCACCTTCAGGGGAAAAACAACATTGCGCTTGCCAAGTTGAACAATGCCATCGAAATGAAAGGCAATTTTCTGGAAGCATACCAGGTCCGGTCTGTGGTGAACATGGAGCTTGAGAAATATGATGATGCTTTGGCTGATTGTCAGCGCTGCCTGAGATTGAAAGAGGATGAAAAGGGGTATTACAACCTGGCACAGGTGTATGAGAGGCTCGAGATGTACAATGAGGCCGAGCAGGCATACATCAAGTCACTGGCTAAAAATAAGAGGGTTGTCAGTACTCAATATGCGCTTGCGCTGCTGCAATATAACCGGAAGAAATACAGTGAAGCCAGCGCGTCCATCAACAAGGTGCTGCAGGCTTCACCCAGGTATTTAGAAGGAATTTTATTGCAAAGCAAGATATTGTCTGTGCAGGGAAACTTTCCGAAAGCTATTGAAGTCCTTTCCATGGCCTCCATCGAATATCCGAACGAAGCCCGGATCTTTCTTTACCGGGGTGATATTAATACCCTGATGAACCAGCCGAGTTATTCCATCATTGATTATACGAGGGCACTCGAATTGAATCCGGATAGTGCTGAAATCTATTATAAAAGGGCTGAAGCATATGAAGCAATCAGAAACTATGAGAAAGCGCTGGCGGACTATGAAAAATTACTCTCCATGTCGGAGTATGATGGTACTGCTCAACGACTTCACAAGGAAGCCGAGGAGAGAATGTTCGAATTAAACAGAGAGGACAATAAACCCAGGATAGTATTAAAAGATCCCGTTTCGAAAAATGGGAATACTGTAGATATTCCAAGGGCTATCCAGCTATTAAATCTCACGGGGATCGTGGAGGATGAAAGTGATATTACCACCCTTACAGTGAATGGATTTACCGTACCAGTCGAAAAGACCGATGAGGGATACCAATTCCTTGCCAGTGTTAACCTGAACAATACTGATAAGATCACCGTTCAGGTTTCTGACGTGTATGATAATGCGGAGACGGCCATATTTCCCATAAGGCGCACCGAAGCGGATGCTCCTGTGGTACATATGATTGCTCCATACGGCTCTGAGAATAACATATTATACATGGACAGCAGTGATCCCCGAATCTACATTGAAGGAAAAATTGAGGATGAGAGTAAAATCTCAAGCATTTATGTGGAAAGCGTACTGGCCAGCTATATACCAAGTGACCTGAATCCTTCTTTCTCAGCCATGGTAAATATTGAAAACAAGAGCAAAATTACGGTCCAGGTGGAGGATGAATATGGCAATAAGTCTGAGATCGTATATACGTTAAACAGGGATGCCCAAGCCTTTGGAGATAATCCCATGGGTAAGACCTGGGCGATTTTTATTGAGAATTCAGATTACGAGACATTCGCCAGCCTGGACGGCCCTCCAAAAGATATCACTATGATGAAGGCTGCACTGGCCAGATACCAGGTCCACCAATTCATTCATAAGAAGAATATGACCAAAGTTGAGCTGGAGAGGTTTTTCTCCATTGAATTGAGGGACATGATCAGTAGCAACAGAGTGAATTCCATCCTGATATGGTATGCAGGTCACGGAAAATATGTGAACGAGAGTGGCTACTGGATTCCGGTTGATGCAGACAGGGATGATGAATTTACCTACTATAATATCAATGCGCTGAAGGCATCTATGCAAAGTTACCCCGATTTCCTTAGCCATACCCTGGTTATCACCGATGCATGTGAATCAGGCCCGAGTTTTTATCAGGCCATGCGGTCGGGATTGCAGGATCACAGTTGCGATGATTGGGAATCAACAAGGTTTAAGTCCTCCCAGGTGTTTTCATCGGCGGGATATGAACTGGCAGTTGATGACAGTCAGTTTACCCGGACGTTTGCCAACGTGCTTGTAAATAATCCAAGCAATTGTGTTCCCATTGAGAGAATAGTGCAAAAAGTTACTTCGGCTGTTGTGAATACAAACCAGCAAAAACCCCAGTTTGGGAAGATAGCCGGACTGGAAGATGAGAATGGCACCTTCTTCTTCATCCCGAAAGATTACTGATATGACCCATTGTTTTAAGGAACAAACCATTCGTCTGGCCTTTTCCAGTCGGGTGGTTTTTTTATGGATGGCCCTCTTGTCCATTCCTTTACACAGCCAGCAACTCTATTTCGATCAGTTTACCGCCTCGGATGGGCTGGCCCAATCAACGGTATATAATATTATTCAGGACAAAAACGATATTTACTGGATGGGAACCCTGGAGGGCCTATCAAGTTTCGATGGGGTCAAGTTTACCAATTATTCTGCAGACCAGGGATTGGCTGAGAACGGAGTACTTTCCATATGTGAAGACCGTCATGGAATCTTGTGGTTTGGGCACATCGGGGGAGGTGTGTCAAGGTATAATGGAAGTGTCTTCGAGGTGCTTACCAATGGGGTGGAATTTATGGATTCCGATGTCACTTCCATCATAGAAGATTCAGCCGGACATCTTTGGTTTACTACCTATGGGTCGGGAGTTATAAAACTCCTTAATCCGCAGGCCGAAAAAGATAAAATTGATCTTCAGCAATACTCAGGAAGGGACCTTTCCGACAGGGTATCGGGAAGTCATATAGACAAGGACGGGAGGATCTATTTTATTACAGATATCAATGTAAAGTATTACAATTCAGATAGTGCCCGCTTTGATAACCTTGTTCTAAATGGGGTGCCGCAATATTATAATAAGACTTGTATCCAGGTGGATCGCCGGGGTCGGACTTGGTTTGGGACGCACAACGGGGGGTTATACCGCTATGACCCTCATCAGGATAATGCGAAAATGTATGATCTGGTGAAAGCGGGTCTGAAATCAAATTGGGTGAGTACCCTTTTTGAAGATAACAAAGGCAACATTTGGGTTGGAACGTGGGAAGGGGGGATAGCCAGAATAGATACAGATAATCGCATAACCCTTTTCAGTCACACAAATGGATTGCCAGGGACAAAGATCAGGTGCATAATCCAGGACCGCGAAGGCCATATCCTTATCGGCACCCACGACAATGGACTCTGTGTGTATAAGGGAGATCATTTTATCTCTTACTTCAAGGAGGATGGTCTGATCAACTCACAGGTATGGGCAGTGCTGCAAACTGACAATGGGGATATTTGGTTTGGTACAAATGAAGGAATCTCTATTCTTACACACACAGCCGCAGGAGAATCTTTATATGATTTTTCGAGGCTGAAAGGTGAGCGCATTGGATACCTGAAGGAGGACAGTCATGGTACCGTTTGGATAGGGACAACAAATACCGGAGTTTCCAGTTTTGATCGAGCAGGAAATCATGTCCTGAATCAACGGATTAATGTCAGTCTTTCCCAATCGCAGGTAACTGCCATGGATATAGACGGGGAGGACAACCTTTGGGTTGGTTCCCTCGATGGACTTTTTTATTATGAGATAGGCAACCGCACCATTACCAGACTCTCACAGGAGAATGGCTTAAAGGGCAATAGTATTTCAGTAGTCTTTGTCGATTCCAGGGAGAGGATATGGGTCGGAGCGGAAGGCAGGGGGATTACCATGATAAATGGCAGTGACTTTATTCAACTGGATATTGGGTTCGATTTTACGCCAAGAAGTTTTGCAGAAGATGTGGAAGGAAAGATCTGGATTGGAACCGAGGGAAAGGGGTTGCTTCAGTTTGATCCGGATAGCATGAGTATTATTCGTTCTTTCACTGTGGACGATGGGCTCCTGGCAAACGTAATTAACCAGTTAAGTTGTGACAAATCCAACAACATATATATAGGAACAAACAAAGGATTGAACATTTATATGAGAAGTGAAAAGAGGCTCTATTCCTACACAGCCAAAAGTGGCTTTGTTGGGATAGAGACCAAGGCCAATGCATCATATGTGGACCGAGATGGCAATATATGGTTTGGTACAGTACAAGGTGTTACCAGGTATAGGCCATCCGAGGAGATTGGTAACCTAAATGAACCTTTAACCCATATTACTACCGTCCAGGTAAACCATCAGAATTATCCCCTGACAGGTGGTTTAAGCCTTTCTCATCGTCAGAACTCCATCATTTTCGAGTACCGATGTATTACCCTCAACCCTTATGGCGTGCAATACAAGATTATGCTGAAAGGAGTGGACGATGAGTGGCGCGAGCCAGATACTCAGACCAGGGCAACCTATCAGGCATTGCGTCATGGTACGTATACCTTCCTTGTCAAAGCAAAGAGCAGCGCCGGGGTCTGGAATGAAAATCCTGTTTCCTACGAATTTGTGATTAAGAGTCCATTCTATCTCAAGTGGTATTTTATCCTGGCTGCATTATTAACTGTCGGATTGACCATTTTATCGTACATCAAGATCAGGGAGAGGGCACTTAAAAGGGAGAATGCAATTTTAGAGGGGAAAGTGCGGGACCGGACTGCCATTGTGGTCTCTCAAAAAGAGGAACTGGCTCAAAAGAACAAGGATATTACAGATAGCATCAGGTATGCAAAAAGGATCCAGTTTGCCATCCTGCCCGAAAAGTCACCCTTTCCGGATACCTTTATCCTTTTTAAGCCAAAGGATATTGTAAGTGGTGATTTCTACTGGTTTACAGAAGTGGGTGACAAAGAATTTTTTTCAGCGGTGGATTGCACCGGTCATGGAGTTCCGGGCGCTTTTATGTCAATCATCGGACATAATTCCCTAACCAAGATTGTCAGAGAATATGGCATCCATCAACCTGGAAAAATTCTTACACAGTTAAACAAGGAGGTGCTTGCAACGCTTCATCAGCGAAGAGATTCTGGCGATGTATATGATGGCATGGATCTGGCGCTGGTCTGTTACAACCGCAAGACGGGAATATTAGAATACTCGGGAGCATTCAATCCCCTTTATCTCATAAGAGACGGAGAGATACATGAGACAAAAGCGGATAAAGTCTCGATTGGACGCCAATCTGTTCGTGTAGAGATCCAATTCACCAACCATCGGATAGAGCTAAAAAAAGGCGATACAATATATCTCTTCTCAGACGGATATGCCGATCAATTTGGAGGAGATCTCATGAAAAAATTCAAGTCTAAGAATTTTAGAGAGCTTATCCTGAAAATCCAACCGGAAAGCATAGACAGGCAGCGTACCCTTTTGGATCAGACAATTGAAAAATGGAGGGGCGATGTAGAACAGCTTGATGATATACTGGTAATCGGAAGAAGATTTTAAAAAAGCGCTTCCAGCTTATTTACAATGGTACTTTTAGGCACTGCACCTACTTGCTTATCAGCTACATCTCCGTTCTTGAAATAAAGGATTGTGGGAATGTTCCTGATTCCATATTTTGAAGTGATTCCAGGATTGCTATCCACATCAACCTTTGCTACTACGGCTTTTCCGTCATATTCTGCTCCAACTTCTTCAACGATGGGTCCTACCATACGACATGGGCCACACCACTCTGCCCAAAAATCAACAATTACTGGTTTTTTTGCTTTCAGGACCAGTTCCTCAAAATTTCCATCGGTTGCTTCTAATGCCATGGTTTATTTTTTATAGTGATTAAAATAGTGCTCAAAATTATAAAAAATTTAGTTACGCTAAACGAAATTCAAAACCTGAACCATTTTGAAGGTAATTCATGAATTCGTCGGTTAACACTACATGTTTCTTACGCGAGAACAGGTTTATTTTTGTATTAGTTTCAGAATCACGAATCTTAAATTTGAGAATCTTCCCGTTTTCATTGACAGTAAAACGTTCAAAAGATTCAATTAGTTCGTTTGAGACCTGAGTAATATCGAGCGATATATCCACAGACCTTACCAATTTCTCACGCACGTCTGCAAGCATATGCACCATTTTAATCTTCAGGGAGTAGATTTTCCTGTGTGGCTCGTCCCGGGGACTCCACTCATTTACCGTAGCACGGATCATCATGGCCACATCAGGACTGAAGTATTGCTTAAAGTTCACATAGTCGTCATTTTTCAATCGAAGATTATAGGTGTCTGTGTAATCCTCCAGCTGGGCAAGAAGATAAGGCTTGTTTCTCCATTGGTCTACCCCGTCTCTCACTGTTTTTACCATTCCACAGAATACTACATCTTTGTTGCTGAATTGCTTGAGATCACTGAGCTCATGTAAGGTATTTGGACAAAAAGAATCAATCTCCAATTTATATCTATCCAATGGATGTGAGGTAAGATAAATTCCGATGAGTTCCTTCTCACGCTTGCACATCGTTGTGTTGTCCCATGTATTCACATCGGGAGGTTCAGGCCTGGAGACAGGAATAGCGTTTACTTCGCCAAAAAGATTTTGTTGAGGGGTGTCTCGTTCAAACTTGATTTTATTGCCATATTTGATCAACTGCTCAATAAACGTATTTTCATCCACCTCCACTGTATCAAGGTACTGACTTCTGCTAATTGTATCAAAGCAGTCGAGCGCTCCACTTACCGCAAGACCTTCAAAGTTTTTTCGATTTACCTGGCGCAAATCGTTGCGCTCTACGAAATCGTAAATATCCCTGAATGGGCCATTAGCGATGCGTTCATCAATAATACTTCGCACGGCATTTTCTCCAACTCCTTTGATTGCTCCCAGGCCAAACCGGATGTTTCCTTTTTCATTTACTGTAAATCTTACCTTGCTTTCATTCACGTCTGGTCCCAGCACTGAAATAGACATCCGCCTGCATTCATCCATGAACTGCCCGATTTTTTTAATATCCGTAATGTTCCTGCTTAATACTGCCGCCATAAATTCGGCAGGGTAGTTGGCTTTCAGGAATGCGGTCTGATAGGAAACAAACGCGTAACATGTGGAATGGGATTTATTAAATGCGTAGTGTGCGAAAGCTTCCCAATCGGTCCATATCTTATCGATCGTATTTTTTGGAATCCCATTCTTGTTGCACCCCTCTTCGAACTTTAGCTTGAGTTCGTCCATCATCTTCTTGATCTTCTTACCCATAGCTTTTCTTAAAGAATCGGCCTCCCCCCGGGAGAAGCCAGCCAGCTTTCTTGATAGCAGCATCACCTGCTCCTGATATACTGTAATCCCATAGGTATCTTTAAGATACTCCTCCATTTCCGGCCTATCATACTCAATCTGCTCTTTTCCATGCTTTCTGTTAATAAAGCTTGGAATATATTCCATGGGTCCTGGTCTGTAGAGGGCATTCATGGCAATAAGATCCTCAAAGCGGTTAGGTTTCAAGTCTCTAAGGTATTTTTTCATGCCAGGCGATTCGAACTGGAACAAGCCTGTGGTTTCTCCAGCAGAATAAAGGTTGAAAGTGGCCTCATCGTCCATTGGAATTTGATCGATATCAATCAATATTTCCTTGGACTCTTTGATATTGGCTACAGCATCTTTTATTATGGAAAGAGTTTTAAGCCCCAGAAAATCCATTTTTAGCATGCCCACATCTTCCACAAAATGACCATCAAATTGGGTTACCAGAAGGTCGGACTCTTTCGATTTATAAACTGGGAGATGTTCTGTCAGATTATTTCTTCCGATGATAACCCCACATGCATGCAGACCAGTCTGCCGAACTGAGCCTTCAAGTTTCTGGGCTATTCGCAATGTATTAGAAATCAAAGGATTAGAAGAGTTTTGCTCTCTTTTTAACTCGGGGACTTCTTCAAACGCTTTGGCAAAGGTCGTCCCGGGTCGTTCGGGTACCAGTTTCGCTAGTCGATCCGCTTCCGGGAGGGGCAGTTTTTGAATCCGGGCAACATCCCGTATGGCCATCTTTGCCGCCATTGTTCCAAAAGTAACGATGTGGGCAACCCTTTCATGCCCATATTTTTCAACTACCCATTTCAATACTTCGTCCCTGCCATCCTCGTCAAAATCGATATCTATATCAGGCATGGAAATCCGGTCAGGATTTAAAAACCGTTCAAACAGAAGGTTATATTTTATTGGGTCAATGTCTGTTATCGCGAGGCAATATGCCACAGCTGATCCGGCGGCGGATCCTCTCCCGGGACCAACAGAGACCCCCATTTTACGGGCAGCAGAAATGAAGTCCTGAACGATAAGGAAATAACCTGGGAATCCCATTCGCTGGATAGTCCCTAACTCAAAATCGATTCGCTCCCTGATCTCTTCAGTAATCTCTTTGTACCGCCTTTTGGCTCCTTCGAAAGTGATGTGTTTAAGATAGGTATCCTCATTTTCAAACCCTTCCGGAAGTGGAAAAAAGGGCATTACCGGATTGGTATTCAACTCGAATTGCTCCACTTTATCTGCTATCTCAACGGTATTGTTTAGGATGTCGGGGTGATCAGAGAATACATCTTTCATTTCCTCCTGAGTCTTAAACCACTCCTGCCGGGTATAGCGCATTCGGGTGGGATCATCCAGATCCTTTCCTGTATTGAGGCAAATAAGGTGATCATGAGCCTCTGCATCTTCCATATTCACGAAGTGAACATCGTTCGTACCCACACATTTGATCCCATGCTTTTGGCCCAGAGTCAACAGGGTTCTATTTACAAAAACCTGATCGTCAAATACAAGCTTATTCATCCCCGGATCATCGGTCTGATGCCGCATTAGTTCCAGGTAGAAATCGTCTCCAAAGATTCGCTTATAATCCAGCACAATCTTTTCAGCTTCTTCAAGGGACCTGTGCATGATCGCCTGGGGAATTTCACCCCCGAGGCACGCAGATAAACAGATGATTCCATTATGATATTTTTCCAGCAGGTCATGGTCGATTCGGGGCTTGTAATAAAATCCTTCAGTCCACCCTAATGAAACCATAGAGATTAAATTTTTGTAACCTGCGATATTCTTTGCCAGCAATACAATATGGTCGAACGAGTCAAGGTTTTTATCCTCCCTGCTGGTTCGGGATCTGCGGGCGATGTAGGCTTCACACCCAAGGATTGGTTTAATGCCGCGTTTTACTGCTTCACTGTGGAATTCTTTGACTCCGAACATGTTTCCATGATCAGTAATGGCCACTGCCCTCATTCCATCATCGATTGCCTTTTTAAATAATTCGGGAATACTGGCAGCACCATCCAGGATAGAGTACTGTGTATGCACATGCAAGTGACAGAATTCAACTTCTTCCTTCTGGCTGCTTTTCTCCAGACCGTCCGGAACACTCACTTCAGGATTCACCGGTTCACCCTCCCAGTTGGATTGATGTGTCAGATTGTACCCCTTTACTTTGCCCTGGTTTCTCGATATGAAGGCGCTATACTGATCGGTCGTGAGTTCAAGATTCTCCGGAAGAATTATTTTACGCCTCAATAATTCAAAAAAGCACCTGGCGGTGGCTTCCACATCCGCTGAGGCATTATGTGCCTGCTGAAATTGTTCTTCAAAAAGATATTCATAGAGCTCCATGAGTTTCGGGGGTTTGAATTTTCCTCCCCTCCCGCCCGGAAGTTTCATGTGTTGGGTACTTGACCACATGGTGCAAACCTGTTTCTTTTCCAGGAATTGAGTATCCAATCCACTGCGGAAAAACTCTGCTCCGAGGGCATTGATATCAAATTTGATATTGTGCCCAACAAGAAATTTCGCCTGATCCAGTGATTTATTGAACAGATTCAACCCCTCTTCAAGCGAAACTCCATGCTTTATGGCTTTCTCAGTGGAGATCCCATGCACTTTTTCAGCCGAATATGGGATTTCAAATCCCCCGGGCCTGATCAGTACATTATGGTGTTCCAGTAAATCTCCATTCTCATGATGTACCTGCCACGCAATTTGTACCACCCTGGGCCAATTATCAACTTCAGATATGGCAGCATTGTCCTTTTTGGGCAAGCCAGTTGTCTCAGTATCAAAAATTAAAAACATGGGTTATTCACTCATCTTTAAGTTTACAGTATCCGGGTGCGTCAAATGTAAAGTTAGGAGAAATAGTCCAGTCATGAACCCATGTTAATAAGTAAATGGAAGATGCTGATCCTCTGATAACGGAGGGTAATTTCCAAACTTACTCATAGCTTGTCATCTGAGT
>CAZCQL010000044.1:0-41832 GCA_964500835.1 uncultured Bacteroides sp. | reverse complement strand
GACATGGGGTTCGGACAATTTCAGTTTATATTTTTTCATGACTTTTTCTCCTTTGAAGGTTTGTGTTTTTCAATTTAAGTTAATTATGCCATTTCCACATCAACATCCCTTACCTCAACGCCTTTATGGTTTAAATTGTACATGGCTTCTCCTTATGCTGTCCAGTATGGCACCCAAGCGACTGTAGTACCTACGTACATTTTAATCCACCCCGCTTGACTCCCCGTTACTCCTGTTGGCAAATTAATGTGAGTAGGGGCTGTCGAATCCCCTATATCTAAAACATTAGTTAAACTCGTTGTCCCAATTATACCGGCATTATCACCATCAGCAATACACTGCCTTGCGCGCATATCATTTGTGACATCTACTCCGGCGGCACATGTTAATCCACCAGAGCCGTTAAACGTCAAAGCCACTCCACCGCTATCGCTGATATTGTTGCCTGTGACGGTAAGGTCGCCACTTAATTCAACATTGCCCGCAGTTGTCAGTTTTAGTTGGTCAGTGTTGCCCTCTGTATAAAGCACAAGGGGTCTTAAAGTGCCTGTGCCGTCTGCTTCAGTAAATATTTCATATTGAGAGTTAGCCGCACTCCAAAACATCAACAATCTTTCTCTGTTAACGAATGAAGTGGAATTTCCTACACCTAAAACCTGAAGAGAAGCATTATCAGTTCCGTCTCCGTCTTTTGTCGCAATGGCTAATGACGCTCCTGTTCCTGACACCTGATTTTCAAAAATTGGAAGAGTTGTAAATGCAGTGAATTTATGATTATTTGTTGGTTTGGTTAGTGTCAGTTCATCACAGGTCAAGTCGTTGCCGTTTAAATCAACATTCCCCCCCGTAGTTATATTCTGGCTCCCGTCAAATGTCAGCGCTGCCGAAGCACCGGAGTCATTGATGACGTTGGAATCTATCTGAAGGGTTACATTATGAGTTATTAAAGTGTCTTCATATTTGGCTACAATAACCGCCCCACCGCCACCCGCCGTAGCTGTATTAGCTTCAATCTGTACAAATCCATTCGGGCCTCTGTTGGCCAATCGGGTTTCATCACTTCCTGGAAAAGTCAGCATATTTCTAGCACTTCCAGCACTGTCCTCACAAAAAATGCCCTCTGAATTGCCGCCGTGCGTACCTCTAAAATAAATACCTCCAAGAGCAGATCCAGCACCTAGCATATCTATTGCGTTGTCATGGTCATGTCTCACATAAGACTTTAAATTCGTATTAATGACACTAAATTTTAAAGCACCGGCAGCGGAAAACCCCATATGATTAGTGGTAGACCTATATATTCCGACATCCGGGTCAGAAGTAAAAGCAATCGAAGGGGCACCCACCGCACCATCAGGGACTTTTAAAATACCGCTTAAAGTTGTTGCCCCTGCTGCCAGAGTCCCTGTAGTACTTAGATTCTCATCACCAAAGGACAAAGCACCGGAACCGTCTGTGATGGATCCGTTGGCAAGCGTCAGGGCCGGAGTGGCACCGCCGCAAATTACAGTAGTCCCGAATGTCGCCGTAGTAGCGTTTAAAGCCAATTCAGCCGTGGCCCCTATCTTCAGATTTAATGTGGTATCTGAGACAACATCCAGCACACCGTCAGCACTTTGATTGATATAAGTTCCCGTGTCACCAAAGGTCATTTTCTCAGTGGAATTCATAAGCACTTCTTCTGAGACTGTTATCAAGGAATTGGTAAGCACTATCTTATCATTATCAGCCACTTGAAGCCTGATTTCCCCGCTGCCTTCAGTTGCTGCGTTAAGCTCAATATCAGCACCGTCTTTTGTCCACATTATCCAATCCGTACCGTCACTGTACATGGCTGCATCCACAGTACCAAGTGTTCCGCCCCATTGGATTTGTTTGTTATCGGGTAAGAAAATACCTTCTGAAAGGCTTAAAATTGCCTCATCTTCCATCCAGGTAGCAACAAAATCATTTGTTTCACCATTGAAAGTAAGTGTGTAATCTGTAGCCGCCTCCGCTGAGCCTATAACAAAGTTACTTGCCGCCGTGACTTCCGTATTGGTTATTGATATTTCAGCAGTACCGCCAATCTCAAGGGTCATTGTCCCTGAAGCCCTGTTTATACTGCCTATGGTTAATTCATTGGTTCCCGCGTCGATATTTCCCGCCACGGTCAGGTCCCCCGTAACAGCAACATCGCAGTCCATGAAACTCAGTAAATCAGGAGCAGGAGTAAGATCGAACACCAATCTCCCCGCTGCGGCTCCAAGGCCAATCCACTCGTCATCACCCATGGTAATATTTCCACCCGGAACAACACCACCAGTGGCCGTTATTGCGCCTCCGAAATAATAAGTACTCAACCCCGTGAAATCCACACGGTCAGCCGCACCCACCCCAACTGAAATACTCAGTGTCCGTAAGGCGTCTAAATTCCTGTATCCGCTGATTGTAAAAGCGGGAGTGGTATTATTTGGCGAGGCCCCGAAACAGTCGATGTCCTGCAACCCGTTTTCCTGCAGAATCAAGTCATTATCTAAATTCCGGATATGCGGGATAGTCCATATTCCGTGTCCGAAAGGGTTGTGATTCAACACCACAGCGCCCTGTCCGGTAGTCTTTCTGGAAATCAACTCTCCACCACCATCGGTAAATACAGCCTGATTGTTTACAGCGTCTTCAAAGGTTATGGGTAGTCTCCGGCTAAGCACATCGGTATAATATTCGCTCGTAAAATGCCCTGTGTCACTCACCAGATAAGCGTATTTGGATTCCAGTATATTGAAGTTGTTGCGCATTTTAGACAACTGAACATCCACGTCTTCCGTGGAAAATATCTCTTCCAGGCTATCGGGGATTGCCAGAGTAGGCCGCAGTCCTCTTACACGGGGCATAACAGAGCCTCCCCTTGAGATTCCATCGTATCGCGGTAGTGGTAATTGAAGGCGTCTTCGGTAATCACCGTATCGAAAAGCCATGGACAAAATAACTGCTTTGCGTTTCCGGCATTAAAAACAATATTTCCGCTCAGTGTCTCTATGGTGTCCAATAGCATTATCATCAGTTGCTCACCGTCTTCGCTGATTATCAGTCTGTCATCTGATCGCGTAAGTTTGAGCATGGCCCAACCGCTGCCACCCCATGACAGTTCCTGATCATAGTTCCGGTTGCCATCGTTGAACCTCATAGTATAAACGCCCGCACTCACCCTGATAGTCACAGAAGCATTGCCGATTGTTATTATCTCGGTATTGGTATTAATGGCCCTGAAACCGAACATCAGGCTGAAATCACCACTCAGTATGTCGGTAAAGGTATATGTCAGGGTACTGGCTGCCACGAATATCATGGCGCTCTCTTCCTCATCAGGGCCGGTTCCAAAGCCGAAAATACTGCCTGTGGGGTCTGAACCATCGGCTATATTAGTAGTGACTTCCCGGCATACCCAGAACAGGGGATGGGACAATTCTTCCTGCCACAGGTGTTCGCTCATGAACCTGCTCTCGGGTTTGCCCCGTTGGTCTTTCTGCTCGTAATCGGTAGTAAATCTCACCAGCCTCAACTCGGAGGCCGTACCGCTCAGTTCAAATTGCAGTCTGTTGTCCTTAAACTGTTTGTCAAAGGCTATATCGGCCCTGTCGGGCAAGTCGCGGGACTGAACACTGGAAACTACGTTGCCATTCTGATACCCCGTGAGAGTCACTTCCTGGGCGCTGCGGTATCCCCACTGATTGTGTCCTGAAGTACTCTTTCTGTCCTCAAACTGCGGTCTCAGGAAAGCATGAGAGTCCAGGTGTTTCAACAGGTCATCTTCACGCGCTCCACGATGTTCTTTGAGTCTTATCCGCCACGGAATCTCATATCCGGCATCGTATTGCAGTCCCACGCGATCTCTCCAGACCTTGTAAATGTCACTGCCCTCCGGCCCTTGTTTGGTGGCTATCAGATAAGGCAGTCCCCTGCGGGCGTCCATGACAATCATAAAAGCCTGGTCTTTGTCGTTAAAGACCTGAAACGCCCCGATACCCGGCTCGGGAATTACCCATCCCGCGCCCCCGAGTTCGCACCACCCCTGACTGTGCTCGCTCTTAATCCCCAGTTTGTAACACACATTCAAATCCACAACGGTATTATTTATCTGGTCATCGGTACTCCCCCATATCATATAGCCATAGATTTCATTGTATCCCACAGCTACCACGGGCTGCATCAGGTTGATATCACGCTGAATATACCCCTTACCTTCCTTATCAACAGCAAGGTTGTCGCCGTACTTATGGCCGTCAAATACCTTTATCGCGCCCTTGGAAGTCATTACTATTTGTGCCCCGCCCTCAATCCTCTGAATACAACTCTGGTCTTTAATTCCCGTATCGGGGTCTATCTCATACACACCGCGGATGGTGGCAATCACCTCACCCACTTCGGGTACTTTCGTCAAAGTCAGTGAACTGGTGGGGATATAATGCGTTGAAAGTGAGCAGTATATAATAATGCGTTCCTGGAATTCCTTGATGGCCTGTATGGAATCCTTGACAGGATGTTTCTGGAACTCTAGAAAATGATGGCCCACCAGATACTCATAATCGACAGGCGCCTGTGAATAATGTATGACCTCGCCGTTTTTAGCCCCCACGAACATAAAACCGTTGTTTATCGTACCCAACCGCGTACTGGGCAACGGCGTATGAAATCTGTTTCTCAGCGGCAATGCCTTGAATCTCGACTCCACAGCTTGTATTTGTCCGGGAACGGGGTCGTCAATTATCGTATCGTTATAACAGCGTCTGGTAGGATCGAGGGTTATTCCCTGGTTGTCTCTCTCCGCGCTCTCCCATACCTCAACCGTATTGCTATTTGTCCATTCCCGGATATGCCCGTATCCGCCATCGGCCCAGAATATCAGTTTGCCGATATCGCTGGCCTCAAACTTGTCTCCGTTCTGCCGCGTTACCGTCGTCCCTGATTGTGAGGCGCTCATTACCCGGCCCTCACCTATGTTGGCTGCTGAAGAGGGCTCATTCCAACCCACTGCCGCGCCATAAAGTACCATGACCTGCGTAGGACTGTTGTATACCCTTATCTCATATTCCTTACCGCTTAAAAACCTGAGTCTGCTGCCCACGTCCATGCGCTCAAAAGTGCCCTTAGTGGCAGTCACAACACCGTTTACCATCTCACAGGTAAAAGCCTTGGCCACGGGCACGTCATCAAGCCACGCCATCTGATCTATAGTAACTCCCTGCTGTCCGGCCAAAGTAGCCGTCAGGCTCTCATTACCCGGCACCGTGACCGTTTTCGACCCGTACATTACATAATGCGTCCATTGCTGGGTATTAGAGGGAGGCTCCAGTCCCTGATTGATATTACCATCTCCATTGGCGGTGTACCCATGTCGGCCTATGATATGGCCTGAAGAAATATAGGCCACTCCCCCACCGGCCATATTCAACCACGCTGCTCCGCTGATATCAGTCCCTGCTGCCGGGCCCAGTACGTTAGTCACGGCATTACCATCATCAGGACCGGCGAAAATATAAAATAACTGGTCGGCGTATTTGCATATCGCATTGGGAGCGTATTGGGCAAAAGTCTGCCTTATCTGTTTCTGTATTTCCGCAGCAATTCCTTCCCATGTCTCTGCGGCAGTGAAATTACACATGACATCAAATTGATGTGTAGCATTTACCTGCACAGCAAACGAACCGTCAGTCAGTTCCAGCCACTGATCAAGCCTTTTGGCCATAGCCCCTAAACTCGGCCAATATCCTATTTGGTTGCCATCCGTCTGCCTGGGAGGTGTTACGTAATAACAATCCACGAAATCGTCATAATCGCCGGTATCTCTGCGAACCGGGTTGGGGCCCGACTCTTTGATTATCCTCACGTCCGGTGTGCCCCTGTTCCTCACTCCCTCACCGGTAAGCACGGCCATGGTATTGACATAGCGCCTTGCAATATTGTTAAACGAAGACTTCGCCAAAGCCGCGTAATCAGCCTCGGGAATGGAAGAATTGATCCACACCATCTGAATCACGTCTTCTTTGTGGTCAATCTTAAAGATACCATTGGTGGTAAACAGATAAACAAAACCGTCATATTCATCCATGGAAGACTTTTCATCGGCGGGCTCGACCCCCGAAGCATTCATTACCTCAGTGAAGTTGTTCATACGCCAGTCAGTATAGAATACCCGCGTATCAATATGGAAGAAAGTCAAGCGGCTCTCATCATGCCATATTCTCTGATTGATTCTGCCCTGAATTTTACCCGTGGTGCAGTCGGCATGGGTCTCATCACTCTTCACCCTTATTTGATCAAAGGCTATTACCTCTATGATTACGTCACGGATACCATCGGGCCACACGAAATACTTATACAGGTCGGTACTAATGAAATCCGCTCCCGAAACCGCTGTGATTATATGTCCTGATTTTGAGGCTGAATACCCCGATCTCCCTGGAATATCGGGCAGGGGGCTGATGGGTGCGCCACCGGCGGAAAATACCCAGTCCTCGGCCAAGGTGGGTAAATCGGCTTCGGCCCAGAGTCTCGTACCGGGACGCACCTCGGCCCAATCACCGTATAGCAACATGTTAAACGCATCGGCAACACTGTAATCGGGCAATTCACTACCGGGAATATCCCGGTACATCAGGTCAAAACGCTCTTGACTCCAATTTATAATCGGCTGCTTGGTGCGGTCTTTTGGCTGTTTTAAAAATCTCATGCTCTTCGGGGCTGGCTAAGACAGGAGTCTCCCTGCGCTCCCGCGTTCTGTTCCTTGTTGATTTTCGGCCTGAGTTCTTCTTCGATATACTCAATGGCCGGAACGATATCGCCATTGTCAATTCCATTTAACATCAAGACGGTAGCCTGATAGACATACATCCTCAGTCTGTCAGGCAAAGGAATATCAACCGACTCCGAAGTAAGCTGATCAGCCATCTCGTAGCCACGGTAAAAATACTCCCTGTCACCGGGATTGAACCTGAAGATTATCCGGGCGGCGGTACTACCTATTCTCTCAATGGTCTTTACGGGCTGGACAAGCGTATAGCGTTTGCCGTTGTAATACCTGTCCTGAATGGGGCCCTGGATATTCGACTGACTACCGAAGACATCGCTCCACAAAACACCGTATTCCGCAGTGGGGTATTCGATAAGGACTTCGGCAACACGCCAAATGCCGATAGGAACGGAATACTCGTAGTTATCGTCAGTTGCGGTTATAGTCGGAAATTCACCGTCAGAAGTAAGGCTGACGGTCTGCTCGGTCTGGTTCTGAAGAAGGATGTTAAGAACGTCATTCAGTACCGGAAGGATCCCCTTGTCCCCGTTCCGGTTCCAGCCGTTCGCCTCCCGCTCCAGCATCGTTATCATTCTTCTCGTGCTTATCATCTACCTGCCCGCCTTTAGGATTGCGCCTGCTTGCCGGACGCCCCTTTAAATGAGTGATGGTCGAAATCTGACGCTCTTTTTCCTGAAGATTCTTCTTCAGTTCCTCGTTCTCAGCCTTCAACTTCTGTTCTTCAGTGACGGGTATCTTAGCAGCAGCTTTTTTTCCGATGCTCATTAAATAACGGTTTTCCACATCCTGCTTGACCTCGGGGTCGTGGATGATAAACATGCGCTCACTCCAATGTGAAGCCAGAAAATCACGGTTAAAACCTTTTGTGCCCAACAATTCGCCTTTCTTCACTTCCACGTTCTTCTCTATGTATTTCCTTGTCACCGGACCGTCTTTGGTGTACTGCGTGTAATCTCTCTGCACGTCCTTGCGTACTCCGGGACCACGAAGAACGCCCGGCATGTCATCATCGAGCATTTTCGCAAACCATTTTTTTCTCCTCGCATCCTTCGTGAATATCAAAGAAGCGGGCTGAATCATCGTTTTTGTGTTTTCTAAACCGTATTTGTCAACTCCATCTTCAAATGAATTGGCGACATAAACACCCGTGTATCGGATCTCTTCCTGTCCGCCCCTGGCAAAAGCAGGATTTAATTCGATGAGTACGTGTTTATGGCCTGCGCTCTCAGCAGCAGAAATCTGATCTTCCTGGTACGTATCGGGCTCAGCGCCCATACGTTCACCTTTAGCCGTTACTAATAATCCGTCATTCATGTTTTACCCTTTCTTATGGTTTGTAATAATTTTATGAGGGGAGTTATTAGACTCCCCTCACTTTTGATTAATAATAGTCCGGACGCGCCATGACTACGACCATCCCGCCGTAGTATTCCATGGAGGTTGCATTCGGATTCTGCTGGTCGTACCTTAACAGTCCCCATCCGTCAACACCGGCAATACCGTGTCCCTCGATCCTGTCGTAATCGTCGGGCTGTGTCACGTTATGCACGGGTTCCGGGTCCCAATGGAAAAATGCACCGTTTCCTAACAGATAACAGGCATCCCTCACGTTGGGATTGTCACGGTTCCTGCGGTCCGTTGAGCCGGGCCACATATAACCTGCTGAAAGCCCGTAGGGTTCTGCCGTTCCACTGGGTATGAGGGTCGGACAACGGTAATCATTGACAACATAGATGTCAAATCCGCCTGAGCCCTGGAACTTGCCGATTATGCCATGCCAGTTCTGAACTCTGTCTGGCAGTTCGTTACGCTGAATCCACACCGCTCCACCGGTATTGGCGCTCCAGGTGGGGTCGCCGAATATCGTGGCCTGAAGTTCACTGACCATCAGGATATAAGCATGATTTCCGCCGATATCAAGGGGATAAATCCGCCTGTCAATGGCTTCCAGTCCCAGAGCGTTCATCATCTGGAACGTGGCTGCCTGCGGGTTGGTCTGAGCAAAGCCGCCTGCGGCCATGATGCTGGTCACGATGTTGTTCGTGTAGGTCTGAAGGTTGTTGCTATAAGCGGGCTGTTGCAATCTCGGGCAACCTGCTACGAAGAAATTCGGGTTCCAGTGCGGCTGACAGGTAGCGGCGGAGTCCCCGACCCAGAGATTTCGGCTCCAGGTTTCGAGAAAGCCCGTGCGGAGTTCGAGACCCTTGAACTCGGAAGTCCAATCGCCCAGTTCGTCCACATGCTTCTGATACAGACCGTACGGTTCCTGATCCAGATGCCGCGTGCCGTAATTCTCGATTCTTACCGCTTTCTTGTAGTTGTTGCGGTAAATCGTACACGCTTTTGTCACCGGGACTTCTTCAGTTCCCGACAGACGATTATTCGCCAAAATAGGCGGCCCGGTCAAGGGCAGTTTCAAAGTAATGGTGACGTTATTTGATCCGGATAATACCTTCTCATCGACTTTGGCGTAGATCGCGTCCTTCGGGATCATCTCCTGAGAGCGATTGTACATACCGTCAAAGCCAACATAAACGTCCCTTACTTTCGCCCTGACGCGCAGGGTCTTGTCAAAACCAGCGACTTGTGACTGTCCTGGTAACTGCGGTACTGACGCCAATGTAGCCATTTGTTTTCTCCTTTGTTAAAATTTACGCTTGAGGCGTTTTGTCCGGTTACCGGCTCACAAAAACTATCAGGTCAATCCAAGAGTCTCCTCAATAGAACGTTGCCCGAGAGCTTTCACGTATTTGTTATATTCCTTTACAATAGCAGGCATCTGCTTGCCGGCCCTGTGGGCCTGTTCAGCCAAATCACCTATTTTTTCATCATCAAAAAGCAATTGTCCGTTGGAACCCTTTTTACCCAGCATCTCTATCGCTTCTTCAGGCTTTACTTCGGTATCCAACACCTGTTTCTGCTGTCCCCCATCGAGTTCGCGGGGGTCGCTGCGCTGATTCATGGCCGCCGTAGCGCCTTCAGCTCCGTCTTTCGCTGCCTGAATCAGTTCCTGACCGCTTTTTCCCGTTAATTTCTTCAAATGGTCATAAGCCGCATCCATATCGGGGAAAACAACGCGATTACCCACACCGTCTTTGTACTCGTAAAATTCACCGGTATCCTCATTCAGCTTATATCCCTGCTTTAACTGCACCACCTTGCTCAAGGTGTCATAGACCTTAAAATTCTTGGGTTCCTCGATTCCCTTTTTCTTCAGACTCTCGATTATCATGGGGTTCTGCTGTTTGTACTTTATCATTGCCAGTTCTTTGTCCCTGGCATCCACTTTATAAGCGGGTTTGCCCCAGTAATCAGCAGCCACTTTCTCGGCAAATCTGTCGTATTCATGGAACATCTGCTCATAATTCAGATCGCTCTTGAACTCTTCCTGGGTGCCAGCAAAGGAATTGACTTCCTTCATTAAAGAATCCCTCATGGCCTTCCGCTCACGCTCCGCTTTTTCCTGTTCCTGCGCGGTTTTGACATCTTCATCCCTCTTTTTCGCGTCATCCTTCATCTTCTGAAGCTCGGCTTTATGCTGGGCCTGGAATTCCTTGTCGCGTTTCACCCTCAAAAGAGTGAGCTTGTTCCCAATATCAATTTTCCTGTTGACCGCCTTGTCGTATTTCTCAGGGTCGTCGTCCCGCACAAGACCACCCATTTCCCTGTTTACCGCCTCCAAATCGGACTCCAAAGCACTAACCTCATGATCTTCCGGGGGCGTCTCAGGTTTGGGTGGATTTTTAATCTGTTCTTCCAGTTCTTTCGTTTTATTGCTTAATTCGTCCAGTTTCTTTTCGTAATCGGCTTTCATCCGGCCAGCCTCGTCCTGCAACTGAATACGCTCTTTATGGTATGTATCCAACTCACGCCTCAAATTGACGCTTTCGTCGGGTTTGCTCAGATCAGGCTTCTTTTCAGGCTCCCCAGTTTTTTCAGGCTCCCCCTGCGCTTCCGGGTCAATCTTGGCATTCCGAACATCTGCAATTTCTTGTTCGGTGTTTTTCCTCCATTCCTGGTACTTAAATGAGTCCCTTTTAACATCGTCAGGGGCATCAATGGAAATTTCATCCATAGCCTTTGTCTGTTCTTCGACTGTCTTGAAGACTTTCTCTGTCATTTTCTTTTCCTTTCTCTGGTTAAGCTGGTACTAATAGGTTTTGAGCTTCTTCCGGCCCGGGAAGTGCTTCTCTTTTTACTGGTTTGGGAATTTCATCTTCAGGCATCCTCGATACCGGTAATTCTTCGGTCTGTTGCTGTTGGCCCATCTGCTCCATGGCAAAGGTGGCCTGCATTTCAGTCAGGAGCGCCTGCTGCTTGGTTGCGTCAAGGGTTGCAATCTCAGTCTCCAGGCGTTTATAGTCTCTTACAGCCTGTAACATCGAAAATCTGCGCATTTTAGCCTGACCCTCTTCATCCAGGTCCATTGTCTTCATCAGTTCCTCAAAAAGAGTGGAAGCGGCTTCGGGATTGGTCTGCACGGCCCTGTCAAAAAGCTCAGAATACAGCGCCCGCCTCTGAAGTAAACGAGTGGGGTTTGAGCGCGATTCAGTGATTATCACGGCACACCGGGGAATCATCGAAGGCCGGTTATGGACATAAATCCTGCCATCCTTGTGATCCAGGATCCTCTCGTTCAACACGGCAGAGGCTTTGCCGTCCAGACTGGTAAATTCTCTTTCTCTCAGGTTATAGGCGTCAGCGACCTGCCATTGCGTATAATATCCCTCAAACATGTTCTGGCGCAATTCCTTAACGCGGTCTACCAAGGTCATTATCCCCATCCTGGCAACTTCGAGTTTGCGATCATAGAGCACACCCGATTCATTGGTGGATTCGCTCATTGCCGCCATTGCCGCGGGCACCCTTGAAATTCTGTCCACCACATCCCAAAATCGTGCAATCTGGTCAATTATAGCCGGATTATACTGATTTGAGGTCAGGTGTTCAACCAGCTTCCCCCGTGCAATTTCATCTCCATCGGCAAAGTGTGTATACCGCGGATTGCTCTTATTTTGCTGTAATTCCGATTTTTTCTCGGGAGTATCCCAGACATCCTCAGAATAAACCCCACCCCCACCGTCAGCGTTGTCTATGATATCCGACAGCTTCATCTCACGCCGGTTCAGTGCTCTCTGCAAATCGTAAATATCGTCAATAATGCCCTTATCAATCCCAAATGTGCGATCCACCGTAAAATGATAATAAGGGAGCCTCTGCGGCTGCACAGTGGAAACCCGGGCTTTGCCGTCCAAAAGCTTGTGTTGCACGATATCGGGTGCAATAGTCATCAGCTTATGGACTTTATCGTCATAAGGATGGGGCGGGGGAATGGTCATGGGGTCGATGTTGTTCTTAATCATATAGGCCTCGAGAATATCGTGGTCTTTAGTTACTGGAAAGGGTATCCAGCGTTTAGAATCCATAATCTGGCCTATCAGGCGTTCCGTATGAACATGTTCGATATAGTGATATTCAATAACGCGGTATAAATGCCCTTTAAAGCCCATTTGCAACTGTTCGTAGAAATCAGGGTCATATTCCTCATACCGGCCGCCGAATCTCTGATACAGCTTTAAAGCCTCTTCCAACAGCGCACTCTTTGCATTCGGGTATTTCCTTGCGATTTGAGGGGCTGAAAGGTGAAAAACCTCCCATGCCTTCTCACAGTCCCTGTCGTCATCAGTCAGCCAATAAGGGTCTCTCAGCAGAAAACCGTGGGGAACAAGCTCAAAACAGATGTTTTTCTTGGGATCATACCTGCTCGACATCTTCATCTTGAGGTCTGCGCCGATTACCAATCCTCCCTTGATGCAGTCATTTACTGACTTATCGTAATGACAAAGCCCTTTGTCCGTATACCAGCTTGCCTTACAGGCTTCCGTCAGGGAATTCTTTTGTCCCTCAATGGGTTTCAGATCGAGATCAAACTTCTCGCTGGAGAGTGCCCCGGTCAGGGTCTCTACTTTGGGGGTGGCTATGTTGAATTGCTCGTAATGCCTGTCTTCTTTGCGCAATTCCTGCAAAAGGTCTTTTTCGGCCTGGCCTTCGTATACGGCGTGATAAATCTGCCAATTCCGGTAAGAACGGTCAATATTGCGCTGTTGCGCATGCAGTGCGTCATTGAATTCGCTATAAATTCTTTGACAAATCTGTGTCTCGTCCATTGAACGGGACATTTCGCGACCTCTTGCTGCGTTTGGCATCAAACCTTCCGTATGCTAAAATTCCCAGAGATTCTTCTTCAAAATTTTTAATCTTCGATTCTTGCGCAATAACCTTGACATCTTTAAAATCAATTTTTCTACCATCTTTTATGAACTCAAACTTGATCCACTGATGCCGTTTGCAAAACAGATACAAGCCGTCATCGACCATGTAAAACATTCTCTTAGGGTAATTTGCATGGTCTTCATACTTCGGGCACAAAGCCACCTTGGCTCTCATATACTTAATTTATATGTAAATAATGTTGATAAGTCAAGAGGTTTTCAATAATCTATCAACATTCTTTCTTTTTTGAAAGAAAAAAGGCGGTTTAAAAGCCGCCCTAAAATGTTGATAGTGTTGATAACTTATTCTGGTCGCTTGTAATCCGAGGCATGATATTCAAATGAACGTTCTATGTAAACCACTGGAAAGCCAAGGCTTTCAACGTGCCTCAGCACTTTAAGATTTCCGGCGGCATAAATATCACATTTGAATTCATCAAGTTCCTGACGGGTTATATTTCCGAAATGAATGGTATTTGTTATGAATTCAACATCATGATCCATTTCATCAAATATCTCCCGCAGAGGTTGAAAACAGTAATCAATTGGGAATTCACGCTCTTTGTAGTTTAACATCACGACTTTAACGGCCTTAAAGCGTTTGGCTAAACGGATTATAGTACATACATGCGCCGGTGTCGGAGGATTTAGGCGTCCAGAGAAAAGTACTATTTTTTCTTTATCGTCTATAAAATTCTCCATGAATTACGATTTCTCCAATCATAAATGACTACAACTACGTTTTTCTTGCTTGAGCCGCCTTTCTTGGGCGTGTGCCAATTCGGATACCAGTAATCCAATATGCTTCCCACCATTAAAGGGACGTTATATTTTATTCCCTCAAAATCAATCTCAACCAATTCTTTGAAATATTTGGCCGGAGAGGCTAATGCCATACCCTGCGCCTCTTTCCCCCGAGGATAGAGCAGTGTTGAGAATTTGCGGGGACTCAACCAGCGCCTTCCTTTCGAATGTAGCACGTAACCTTTGAAATCAAAAAAATGCCACTGGCAACATTTCATCCCCGGCTTATGTCTTTTTGTACTGAACCACAAGAGTTCCTTGTTGTCTTGCCTTCTCATTTTGCGCTTATGGGGTTCGGCCCAATTGTCCATCAAACCCCTCTCTTTGCATATTTTGAAATAACCTTCGCGCTGTTCTGAGGTTATTCTATCGACCAAGATACCCAAATCCATGTCCCCATCGTAGGAAATTATCCCTCTTTTATAGATAGGCTTTTTAGTTCTATCATCATAATCACGTTTAGAGGGGCGAATTGCCCCGAGCAATGTCCCGAAGGATAAAAAGCAGTGTTCATAAATGCCGACTTCCTGCTGGCACTCTTTAAGAGCTTCCAACAGGCTTATGCCGGTTTCTCTGAATTCCATTACTTCTTCTTCTGTTTGGCTAATTCTCCCAGAACACCAGTTTTGGATACTTTCTTTGCCACTTTCTTGCGCCGTTCTCTCAATGCTTTCCGTTCGGCAGCGGTCAAGTCTTTTACTGATTTTTTCTTTTTCTTTTTATCCGGCATTATTTGCTCCTTTTGTTTTTTCTGGCCACACTTCTCAGACCACTGAGTTCATCGGCCTTTTCCTTAACCATGGATTTGGCAGCTTTAGAGGCCATCCCCATTCTGGATTTATCTTTACGAATTGCAGAAGCCTCAGCCAAAGTCCTGGCGTCATCCTCAGCCTGCCAGCGCTTTTCTTTTGCTGACATTCTTCTTTTTGTTACTGCTACTGGTCTTACCATTATTTACCTCCTTTTTTGTTTCTTCGGGATTTTCCTGCTTTTTTCATCGCAATTGCGACAGACTGTTTCTGTGGTCGGCCTGAGCGCACAAGCTCGGAAATGTTCTTAGAAATTGCTTTTTTTGACTTTCCCTTACGAAGCGGACTCATTTTTATTTCTCCTTAAATAATCAATTATAGGTTTCAATTTTAAAGGCATTATTCATCCTCATCGACAATCGCTAAAATGTTTTCATGTTTGGCGAAAATGTATTCCTGATCTTCCAAAACAACCAGAGTTCCCGGTATACGGGTATGGAATACCACATCACCGGGTTTGACGGCAATTTTCACTTTATCAGTGTCTTCACCTACGGCAATTACCGTCGATTGAAATGCGCTGTCCTGCTGGTCCTCGGGGATATAAATCGATCCCACTTTCTCAACCTTCAGGGGTTTTATCATAACAATACCAGGAAGAGGTTTTACCCTCTCCCCGATAGCCTTCGGAACTTTTGCAGTTTCGTTCATTTCACGGCCTTCTTTTTTATCACCTTTTTCTTGATGACTTTCTTTCTTGCCGCCTTTTTCTGGGCCGCTTCTTTCCCCAATTCCTTGACCTGTTTCTTCAAAGGAATTCGATTTTCTCCTCTTCGTTTTTGCGGCACATCCAGTTTTCCAGCCAACTGAGACTCCAACTCAGCCACTCTCGCCTTCAGCGCCTTGTTTTCTTCTTTCATTTTCTTGTATTTTTTCTTGTCCATTGTGACCTCCTATTTTAAATATAAAACATTAATATATATTATATCGGTTCTTTGGGTATTTCCTTCGGTGGATTTTCCTTCAAAAATGTGTTGTATGCAACACGCTTTTCCAGGTCTTCAAATTTATCTTTCTTATCAAAATCCTCGTTTGGGCTCGGTACGGGCAGTTGTTCGTTGCGCCATGAGCCGTGGTTATAATGCCAGAGCCCCACGGTCTGAATCCCCGGATCATCGTCCGGTCCCCGCAGACACCAATAATTGAGTGGGTCTCCGTTCAGGGTTACTTTCTTTCCCTGTTTAATCATGACGTGTGCCTCGCTAAATGAGACTTTTACCGGTTCATCCATCTTGTCCTCCTTCAATTAACCATTTCAAATGTTCAACAGCAGCCTGCAAATTATAGAATCCTACTTCATAAAATAGATTTTCTGTTACCGGAGAACAACGGAAGCCCTTTTTTGTGCTCTGTTCCCAGTTTTTCTTTACCATATCAAGCATGTGCCTGACCTGTTTCCAAAAGTCTTCCTTTGATGATTTTACGAGAAAATGGGGAGAAGTCTTCCAATTGACTCTCACATGATCAAAAGCCAGTACAGGCACATCACAAGCCAGCATCTCGGGTATTGCCCGGGGAGCGCTGTCATATTTGGAATATGGAATTACCCCCAGCCTGCATTTGCTTATGTACCTCGGCATTTCCTTGCGCGTCACCCTCTTTAGTCTCACGTTCCCGGGCAGTCTGATACTGGATTTTCCCATGTGAAGCACTTTTAAATCCATGGGGACTGTTTTGTACAACCACTTCAGACCCTTGATTTTCTCCTGAAACGGACTGTTGCAATCGGCAATATAACAGATATCGAACTTCTTTTCGCATTCAACAGGTTTAAAATGGGCTGCCGCTGGCTTGGCCCACATTGATACTTTTTTGTTGGGATACTTTTTTTTGCATTTTTCCCTGTCCTCCGGACAATCCACCAGAATCAGATCGTACAGGTCTTTTTTGGGAATTGTGCGTGTTCCAGCACCATAATAAACCTTATAGGCCCCTATACACTTCTTTACCAGCCGGTCCTGCCATTCATGACCACCCCTGGAAATTACGTGGGTTACTTTCTTGAGATTGACTTCATTCTTCCGGCCTCTGTACCAGATGTGATACTCGTCATCTCCGGCTATACCACGGAAGAGTTGCCGCCACATGTCCGAATCATCTTTGATACCCTGACGGTTGTTTCTGTCATAATCACCCCGCAGGAATAGCCATCTCATATTATATCATACCCCTTCGTGCCGCAATTACACAGCAAATCAATGACCGACACATTTGAAATAAACTCTCCCCATAATTGAGGATAAACCTTTTCCTTGTATCGGTGCCACAAAACCCGGATGTCACCAAATTTCTCTGTTTCAAGATAGTCTTTGGCTGAATCTCCGGATATGTACTCGGCAGCTCCAATTTCCTTACATATCGCCACGAGCCTGTCTGTTTTATTTAACTCGATATAGCCTATCTCCGATGAACGCATTAATTCGCACCTGATCCCAAAATAGTCCAGTATTCTTTTGAGAATGTCGATGCAGATATCACAAAGCAACTCGCTATCGCTATCAAATGACTCCTTCATCAAATCGTATACCTCGCCAAAATACGGTGCATGCGTATAATTCGACTCGATAAATTTAAGGTGTCTTTCCTTCCAGCCATTATCCACTGGTTTAACGTCCTTGATCAACAAATTGTTCTTTATACTTCCCGAGGCTTGGACCGGTATGGTAATCCACTGGGCACCGTCCTGGGTCTTTATCAGGTTGCGGTTGCGCCAGTCACGCTTTGTGTACTGAACATCGTCATAAAACACAAAAATATCGCTGATTTTGAAAAAATCCATGTACCCCCGCCAAGGTATGTAATTAGGCTGGATTATTGCTGCCCGCATGCTGTTCTAATCTCCAATAGCTAAAATCCCATGTTCTGTATTTCCAATCAGGGCACTCCGCACACATTTTTACTTCCCCTCCGCGCCGGTTCAGATGAGCATTCCTTATCTCGGCATATTCAGGGCCGTTCCATACATCTGCTATTGTCCGATCTTTTATATTGCCTATAACATAATCGCACCTGACGTCCGCCCCGCAGTATGTGAAATCGCCTTCCGTGGTGATGCACATCCTGTCAAACAGCCAAGGACATGGCACACGTTTCTCAGGAGGCAGGAAAGGGGTGTCATCAGCAGAACGGTCTTGTACATCCCCCTTGAACGTCAAATACTTCCTTACCTGGACGGCATCTAAAAACTCCCAGTGCCTCTTTGCCCGCTCCAGATCAATACCCTTCTGATTGATGATGCTGCAGATTAATTTCGTCTTTTTTCTCTTCAGATACGCATTGCGCACATTCTTATTCAATTTATCCCAATCCAGTCCCACGCGGATTTTCTTGTACTCTTCACTCGTCCCGGCATCCACACTAAATTCGATCATGTCCGCCACGTCAATTACTTCGGAGACGTCCATGGAACCGTTTGTGATTATGCTTACTTTACAGCCCCTGTCTTTGGCGTATTTAACTGTACGCCCCAAATCTGGATATAGAAAAGGCTCTCCGCCCCCACACAAACGCAAGAGCGTTCCATTGGGTCCGCACTCATCGGCCAACCGCTTGAAAATCTCCCACTGCATGACCATGTTTTTTCTGTGCTGCCTGCGGATATCGGGCCTGCTCGTATAGGGGCACGCCGGGCACCTGGAATTGCAGATATACAAGAGAGCGGTTATCAGCATCATAGGGAATGACCGGGCTTCTTCTCTCAGTCCAAACTTTTCTCCGTAATGGATATTTTTGACGTATAATCGCCCTTCGTGTTTGTAGCCACTACGTTCAAATAATTTGAATGACTTGCTATTGGTGAGATGGATTTTTGCCCATAACTTACCCATTCCCATCGAATACGCCATTTTCTCGGCTTCCTCCAACAGAGAATCACCTATACCGGGTTTGTCGGAGAATACCGTTACCTCACAGCGTTTGCGAACTATCACGGCAGCTATTACGGCACCGTCTTCAACTACACAATGGATCTGACCTTCTCCGCCCTCCAGCCATTTCTCCGTGCCTTCCGCAGTGATTCTCTGAGTCATAAGCTCTTCAATGAATTTATTCCTCAGATCAACATAACCGGGTATATATTCCCAATTAGCGTTTAAATCAATTATTTCCATAATAATACGACCTTCCAGCCTGCCAGTCTTTACAGGATGCGCACGGTTCATGGCTGAAATCGCCATTCCAATGCCTCTCCCGCCTTTTAGCAAGCTCACCGTTCCACACTTCTTTTATCGACTGCTTGTTTATGTCGCCGGGACAATATTTTCCTTCATGGTCGCTGTCGCACTGAGACAGCTTACCGTCCCACCTGATCGAACACGTTCTCATCAGCCACGAACAGGGAATACGCTCTTCCTCGGGAATAACCAGGTACTCGGTTTTAATCCTGTTTCCCCAGCCTATCTCGGGCCGCAGTTTTACCGTTACGCCGCGATCAAGCCAAAACTTTCTAAAATCCTCCATTTCGTGGGTATTTTCTTCCATCTCGATAAACTGTACTCCCACTTTCTGATGGGACTGTTTGTTCTTGATCACATACATGATATTGTTTATCACCGTATAATAATCGCCACCCTTTCTGATTTTTGAATAGGTTTCCGGAGTAACCGCATCTATTCCGAATATTATCTCATCGGGATTGGCGTATATCAGATCATTGGCAAATTTCCGGTCCACTAAAACCCCGTTGGTGTTAAAGTGTACATGAGCGCCATGCAGGGAAGCATATTTTACCATGTCAATCATCCGGTCGCCCAGCAACGCAGCCTCACCCATGAGACTCGGCCATATCCGCGTACTCCGGTTCTCTTTTACCACTTCCTTAACAATCTTCTTAAACAGATCGAAAGCCATCTCTCCCCGGGGCCGCTTCAGATCGGGTTGCGGACACATTATACACTGGAGATTACAACGAGCAATGGTCTCGACAATAATATCCATCGGAAAGGTAAACTTCGCCAATGTGGCCTGAACGTCTTTTATGTTTTGCTCAAGCATAGGTATTTCTTATACTCCTCTTGGAATGCGGATTCCTTGAAATGACTGCTCTTGCAATGCCAGATTACCGATTCTTCCCTGAATTTCTGGTCGTTATAAATCACGGGGAGTTTCACGTACTTGATATCTTCATTCAGACAATGATACAACAGTTCCTGAGACACCATCCAATAAGGGCTGCCGTAGCCGTCCAGGTAAACATCGGGTTCGTCCAGGTACTTGCCTTCTTTCTGGATAACGCTTCCCAGCCATCTCTGCAGGGGCCCCCCGTTCCCGGCAACGTAAACACCGGCCTGCATCTTGTACTTATCGGCTTTGTGCTTTTTCTTCCAGATTTTCAGCGTATTCTCACCAACGCCTCTCCACAACTCATCCAAAGGCTTTCTCACGATAATATCGTTGTCCAGCCACATCACCCGGTCATTCCTCAACATGCACTCCAGAACAGACATGTGCTTTTTTATTATCCTGCCGATGGCCCCGCAATGCGGTAAATCGAATCTCCTGATTTCTATGTTTTCGTTGATGCACTGAAGTTCTTCCCGGTAATTATCCGGACAATTTATGAGGGTGACATTCACGCGCTCTTTAGGAGCGTTCACTTTCAACGACATCAGCAATACCCGCATGTGGTCCATATAATGCGGGTTGTCATTTACGCCCGTGACTATGACTCTATTCATATCCCAGTCTTTTGTTCAGCCGTGTGCCGAAATGTTGTTTAAATATTTTCAGGTCCCTCTTATCCAGAAAATCATGCCCCAGCCTGGGCGCTATATTGAACCCGTGGGACTCTGCAAATTCACCATGTTCATCGGGCTTGTTGTGATAAGACTTGACCAGAGAATAAGCGGTTTTACTGCCCAGTAGTCCATGGTGCTCATGTTTCCAGAATTCCTTCATTCTAAAATCATACCTTATTCCCAGATACTCACATACTTGTTCCAATGCGCCTTTATTCAAGTCCTCGTACTTAACCAGGATTCCACCGTTCTTTCTCCGGATTTCCTCACATTTGCTGTGAGTATTCACCCAGGCCATGACTGTCTTGGGATCAATTTTACCTTCGAGTTTCTTTTTGGTCTTCAGACGATCAAGGCCGTTTCTTATCAAATGAATGATCTTGATATCCACGTCCTCTTTCTTTCTCTCCTTGTACCATCTCCATTTTTTTGATGAATCAATGAGTACTGGTTTCTTGAATACCGTAAAGGCCGTTGTGTAATAATTGGGTTTAACCAGTTTCGTCCTGTACTCTTTCCAGTGCCTGCAGGATTTTCCACAGTACCCACACTCACGCTTTTGCAACAGGCAGAGTTCACCCATACTGAAACATTCGGGATGACTGCCCAGCATCAAGTCCAGCATGGTGCTGCCGGTACGGGTGGAACCCATTATGTAAACAACTTGACTCATTGCACTATCGCCAGCACCGCCCCATAAAAACCCTCGCAAATTACCCGGGTCCTTACCTCACTGTCCAGCGCCTTGGCTTCCGGTGAAGGGTGTCCCGAATGTTTTACCACTTTGAATTTCTTTTTCAGATAACTGAGATATTCGTACATGTCATGCATACCCACGAACAAAGCGCCTTTTTTTATACACTGCCGGGCCAGCCTCGTAGCCAGCTTTCGCTTGGGACCGTCTATAAGGACAACCGTATTCTTGTCAATCAACTTCAGGTGGTTCTTGAGTTCTCCCAGCCGGTAATCGACACCCTCAACCCTCTCTATTCTTTTGTAATGACCCTTTCTCAGTTCAAAGGTGATTATCTCAGCTTTCGGAAACAAGCGGCTCAGCCGCCGGGCCGATGAGCCGTGATAGGTCCCGGACTCCAGTATCCTTTTTACATCGTATTTCTGGGCGAATTTCCAGAACAAGTAAATTTCCGAGTGATAAATGGAGTGGTTATCATAATCGTCTAAATCGGTCCCCAGCAATTTCTTGAATTTTTCAATCATTTCTTTTCTCCTATAAACAACAATTCCTTCTTCTTCCTTTTGCGCATGCCGAACTTAACCGTAAGTCCTATCTTTAACTTCCTGAAATTAGATTTTTTAATCAGGCCGAGAAAACTCTTTTCATCCGGAAAATATACCATGTGATAGGGCCGTTCCTGTCTCTCGAACATTTTCTTGTTTTCCAGGGGAAATACAATGAAGATCACGCCCCTGTCTTTTAAAAGATACTCGCATGATTTCATGAACTGTTCAGCATCCCGGCAGTGCTCAATGGAGTGCCTGCTGAATATAGCATCGTATTTCTTATTGGGCAGTGTTGAAATATCCATTATATCGCCGAACATGACATTACGCCCCTTTTTGCGGGCATGCTCGACATAATGCTTCAAAATCTCAATACCCCCAGCCTCATATCCCACCTTGTTCAAATACTCAACCGTATATCCGTCCCGTGTGCCCACATCCAGTACAGAACCTTTTGGGACGTATTTTTTAAATATTTTGACAGCATTTTTAATCCGTATTTTTTTCTTATCCAGATTCCTTACGGGAATGTCCAGGTCTCTGTTATCGTTGTACTTCATTAAATACCTGATAATACTGTTTAGCTATTTCGGATATGTACAGCCAGGGGGCCTTCACCTTGCGTTTAACCATAAAATAATGGAATAATACTCTGCACACGTCATCCACTTCTGAGTCACTGAGTTCGGGAGCTATGTCCTTTTTTATCATTTTGGGTCTGTATAGTTTTTCAAAATTACATGTCGTTCCGGATGCCTTAACAATTTCTTCGACTGCGGTATCGGCAATACAGATTACAGGCGTTCCCGCAACAAGGCATTCCACAATGGCATTCGGACACCAATCATAATTAGCCAGATACAACATGCAGTCAGCCAGCTTTAAATAGCGTTTTAACTCCAGTTCCGGTAGATGACCCAGGAATTTCAGGCGTTCAGAGGCTTCAGACTTCAAGTCCGTTTTGCCTGCCACCCAAAAACAGGTGTCTTCGCCGTTATATTCTTTAGCGACCCTTATGAAAGCCCTGAGTCCTTTGTTATCACGTCTGGCACCGGAAAAGAACTTTCCCGATATTATCACATTGTTTTTATACTCCGATTTTGCGGGTTTCACGTTTTTATAGTCATTGGGATTAGCGCCGTTGAATATCACATATTCCTTGGGGGCCTTGACATTCATTATCCCCTTCCACATCTTCCTGCAGAATTCACTCTGCCAGATAATTGCGTGTGATCTGTCCGCGTCCTGTTTGACTATCCTGTTTGCCCAGATATTTCTCCTGGACTTTACCAAGTGGATTCCGTCAAGCCTCAATATCCGCTTTTTCTTGTCTTTGATTGCCCGCTTCTTATCCTTGTTTACGCCCTTACGGTATTTATTGAGTCCCAAAACTATATCACAGCTTTTGAAATCGGTAAATTCCACGCCCAGTTTTTCCAGTTCAGGTTTCAGGCGCTGGAGAAAATAGCCTTTACCAGAATTGTCGAGCTTATGATCAACGTAGAGTTTCATTTTCCGTATTTTTTATAATATTCTTCTTTGTGATCGATAGTTGCTCTTTTTCCCACCATCATAAACAATTTTTTCTGAGACCCCTCATAAACCTTAAATTCAAACTCGTTAAAATAATTGGCTATGTTCTCACAGGTGTACAATTTATGGTGGTTCCTGCCGTCTTTTTTCTTCCGTGCCCGGAATATGTTGATCATCATGCTGCAATGGGGCAAAAACTTCTCCTTCAATACCTTCAATTCCTTTTCTCTCAGATAGTATAACACGTTGGAAGTGTAAATCACATCGAATTTTTCTTCACACCTGTGGGCGAATCTGCCGAATGTGCGGTTATAGAAAGCTACGTCACCCAGGTGCTTGGCATGTTTGCGGGTATTAATCGCCTGTCTGTAGAAATGAAGGTCAGCTTCTACCCCTACGTATTTGAACACATAGGCGGCCACTTCGTGGGCCACAATCCCGGCGTTCGCTCCTATCTCCAAAAACGATCTACCCTCAAGATCGTCCAGGATTTTACCGAGCAAATCCAGTCTGGTGGATACCTTGTCCCAGGTCTGGTATCGTTTGCCCTTCCATTTGGCGGTTATTTTCTTATAGGTTCTCAAATCCATTATTTAAAATCTCCCATGCTTTTACAACACATAAAGGCACTTGTCCGTTCCCGATAGCCTTCAATCTATCAACCCTTTTTAAAATATTGTTTGCTACGCGGGGAGTTTTCTCCAACGCCCCAAAGCACTCAAACGACCATTCTCTGCCTTGCATTGAGGCGAACCACACAAGAAATTCTTTCTGGTTCCTCGATAGCGTATCGGTGTAAATAATATTCCGCAAATCTTGCAATTCACCTGTCTTAATAGCGTTTTCCCACGCCCCCAATCGCCGTCTTTCACATGAATATCCTTGTGACATTTCTGACAAAGTTTTATTAAGTTGCTTAATAAACTGTTCGTCCGGTCCCTGTCTTTGTGGTGAACCTGTAATCTTTTTTTCTTCTCTCCGCAAATCTGACATTCCTTGACTGTTTTCATTGCTTTTTGAGATCTTCTTAGATAACTGTTCATTTTTATTTTTGCTTCCATACTGGAAAATATACTCATTTTCTACAGTTTTGTCCACAATCGAGGCCACCCCATTAACCATTCCACCCAATCCGGATTTAACTGTCTGCTCCCGTAAATGTTGCTCAGTTTCGCCCCTGCTTGAATCCCCGCTTTGCTCACCCTCTGATTTGTTCCTGGTATTATTTTGCAAACTCCCCCCTCGCTGTCGCTTCTCCTGGGTGTCGGATATTGTTTCGCTATTACATGGTGCAGGCTCATTGCGTGGCATCCCTTCCCCTCCGCTCTCTTCGTGTTCCCGTCCCGGTAATTTTGAGTGTCCGGCGTCGGGTATGTCTGCCGGATCGGTGTCCCACCAGGAAACGCGGCCGCCCTGTCGTTCAGTTGCTCGGTCCGGGGTTTGTTGACTTGGTTTGCACTCCCGGCTTTCCAATCCCTCTTTGTGGGAGTCGGCCACAATCCACAGCCTTTTCCTCCGGTGAGGTGCTCCGACATCATCTGCGCCGAGTACGCAATACCGGATATTATTATACCCGATTTCGGCCAGATCACCGCAGACGCTTCCGAAGTATTGAATAAAAACTTCTGGATCGGCTTCCACGCTCGAAGTGAGTAGCCCCGGCACGTTTTCGAGAAGGACCTGGTCCGGTCGTATGATGCGAATGCATTCCCACGTTTCAGGCCACATGTTTCTTTCGCCTGAGCTTCCTTTCCGCTGTCCCGCGACTGAAAACTCCTGGCACGGGAATCCCGCGGTAAGGATATCAACCATTCCCTGATATGCTTCGGCGTAGCCTTGTGAGATAAATTTTTTAATGTCCCCGAAGATAGGGGCGGCATCCAGAATACCGTCATAGATTCTTTGTTTGAGACTTTTTTGGCAGTATTTTTCATATTCCACGTATCCTATTGTTGTCCATCCAAGTAATTTGGTGCCTAAAATTCCTCCACCGGCACCGGAAAATAATGATAATTCTTTCATAACCACGGTGTATTACCTTTCGTGACCCCCTCTTTCTGCAAGTGCCTAATCCGTTTATTAAACAATTCCTTTAGGTTATCCTTTTTCTTCTCGTCCAGTTCCGATTTCATGGAATCATCGTGCCTGCGGTAAAAAGCAACGAATTTCCTGATCTTCTTGAATCTAACCCGCGGTGGCAGCGGACTCAGGGGGTGAACACCCAGTCGGTACGTCATCTCCTTGTCGGCCTTTGAAACTATATCGTAATAAAGTCCATATTTCTCAAATACTTCGCGCCTGAACATCATGCTCTGGGCGTGGATTTTCCCCTTGTGTTCCCTGGTAAACTGTCTCTGCGTCCATTTGTTTTTCTTCAGTTTGTCAACATTAGCCAAGCAGTCCACATACGAATCATTTATACCCACACCATCATACACCAATCCGTGAACAAAATCCAGCATAAGACTTTCATCAAAGGCCCTGAGCCTGAATTCAAGACTTCTGGGAGTGAGCATGTCATCAGCATCTATCGGTACGATATACTCCCCTCTTGAGCATCTGATGGCCTCATTCTTGGCCTCCGCAAACCCCACGTTCACGGCAAGATTATGCACCTTGATTCTGCTGTCTTTTACCATCCACTTGGTTGCCTCTTCAAAGCTATTATCCGTAGAAGCATCGTTTACCACGATGACCTCAAAATCCTCCATGGTCTGTGCCAGACACGACTTCAGACACTCTCCAATAAATTGGGCATAATTGAAAAGAGGCACGATCACACTAATCCTTGGCATTTTTAAACTTCCTCTCCAAATCCTTGCATTTCATTTTGCCGGGCGCAACGTCCTCAACATATACTACAGGGATATACTTTTTACCCAGAGCATAGAAAGCACTGGATCTGCCCGCACCATTCCATATCTCCAATCCCTTGATCAACGGATCATTCCATTTAAACCTTGAATTCCAGAAAGGCTCCTTCAAAATCATAATCGGTCTGTTTCCGTGTTTTTTCTTGACATACCCACTTCTTCTCAGGCTTCTCAATATGGCATATCTCTTTTCAAAATGTGCTTTCATGTACTTGCTGGAATCCCACTGTGTCATGCCCACCTTGGCCCTGTATCTTCGCTCCTCAGCGTATCGTGAGTGTTTTAGGCGTTTCCAGTCAAAACCGTGTTTCAGGAATATCCTCATTATTTCCACATGGGGACTGGTGGGGAGCGACATCATATTATAACCGTGTTCGTGGCCATCCCACCACCGCTCCAACTTTGCCATAGGAATATAGCGGATATTTAAGTCCTCAAGTTTGACCTTAACAGTTTTTCCGTCAACCGGCTTAATGTCCATTCAACAACTCCTCGAAGTACTCCTTGTATTTCCGGGCGATTACGTTTATGTCGATCACAGCATTGTTGACCACCAGCTCTTTCTTCGTATATTCCCTCATGGCCTCAGCTACCATCATGCAGTCCACGTCAGGCAGGTTCTTGAAATTGACGGGCATAAAATTCCACTTCGGATAAATAGGTAAGACTACGGTTGCAAATTCGGCCGCGCCATTCTGATTATTGGTTATCACGGGACAGCCTGCGGCAAGGGCTTCGACTGCGGCATTGGGGCAGGCATCGTAGGATGTGAGATGGATGAAAGCGTTACACAGCCTGTAGAGTTCCCCCAACTCTTTCTGATCCAATTTCCTCAAATAGCTGACACCCTTGGCATGGTACTTATCACAATCTCCAACAATCCACAGCATAGAACTTGGAATATCGGCCAGTTCAAAACTCTTGATCACTTCCCTCAGTCTCTTCTGGGGCGTCCACTTTCGCGTTACGGCACAGAAATTGACTCTGCGCGGACTGTCCCGTGGCACTAAGTTCTCATAATACTGAAGACTTGCGCCATTGAATATTACCCGACTCTTTTTGACTTTTCCCAGAAATGACTCGCACAGTTCCTTGCTGAATTTGCTCTGGTAGATAACGGCATCGCATTTCTTCATAGCCTTGCTTTTGCGCTTGTTCAGGGCCTTATAATCACTGCGTTTGTCTATATGGGCGGCCCCCAGTCTCAGGACTTCAACATCAGCATTTGGACTCCACACGCGCTTGCCTATCTGGAGGTCGATGTCAGCAGGCTGTCCGGGTTTGACTATTTCACAACCCAGTTTTCTCAAGGCTTTTGTTAATCTCTGAATGAAAAACCCTTTACCGGTCGATCCACAATCCCAGCTTTTATACTTAGTGGCTATGCAGATTTTCATCTTTTCCCCTGTATCATAAAAAACGCCTTCTCACTGTCATACCTGAATTTACAGTCAAAGTCCTTCAGGAACTCCATGCAGCTTGAAGGCTTCCAGAACTTATAATTATTCGGACATTCCTTCTTAGATTTCAGGCCGCAGATTATCGTTACGATATCGCATCTGGGCAGCACCCTTTCAACAATCTGTTCAACCACATCTTCCGAGAAATAGTAAAGTACCCTCGACAGTATCAGGGCGTCATACTTAAATCTGTGTTCTTCTTTCAGGAATTCCTCGGCACTGATATTCAAGAACTTAAAAGTATCGGGCAGATGTTTCCCGGTCACAAGAGCCTGCTTGTAATATTTCTGGGCTTTCTCGATTCCGGTATAAGATTTAGCGTATTTCGCCAGCGGCAGGCAAAACAAACCCGCATTACACCCAAACTCAAGTATGTCCTTGTCTTTGAAATCCGGTGCTATTTTCTTAAAATAATCCATACGCTCCCTGACACGTTTGTTCTTGGTCTGATACGCCTTTCCCGGCCACTGTTTTATCAACTTACTCCACATTTATTCTTTCACCCCATAACACCGCCATAATACAGGATAATATTTTTCACGGCAATTTTTAATATGATTAAAGAACCTACTTATATTATCACAATCCGCATACGCTTCTTCAGCCTCCACGCATGTCATTTCCGATATAGGTTTTTCTTGTTTTTCTTGACGACAGGCAGTTAACAATAAAATCAGACCAATTGCAAGAAGCACTATGGCTTTTGTAGCTTTCATAAACGGACCTCCTTAACTTTTCGGGTTTGGTAATGGACACCATTCAGGTATTTTGTTGCCCTTGGGGCAATCCTTTTTTGCGACTCGGCATACATTTCGATAACTAAACGGCCAAAGCGCTAAGTACCAATGTTTCCACATATAAACCGCATGGGGGCATTCCCAACAAAAATCTATGTCAAGTATTTTATCCATCGTCAATCTCCTATTTAAAATTCATATCTCCACTCTTTAATATCCTTTTCGAACACCTCATCCACAAACTTTTTAGACTCTTCGTTATAATACTTGCGGTAATCCCCGTGCTTGGACTTATGCCGCACCGGCAATTTCTTTAAATCCACTTTCTTCAGTTCCTGGGCCAGATTCTCAAACCTGATTACGTGATCCACAACAATCTTCTCGTTCTTGGTTATCCATCTCATTTGCGGGGTGTCTGTGGTTATCATGTACCACGATCTCTTTCCATATTTCAACAGCCAGTCGCTAAAACCAATTTTCTTCAATTCCTTAGTACTGCGCCTTTTGCCCTTGCGGGTTTCGTAAGTCTTCTTGTTCTGCGATAGAAACGACCACAGCGATACCATGCGCTCCCATGGATTGCGGACAACGGCGAATGTCGTATACTTTTTGAGATTTACTCCCTTGGCATCACATATCCGGGCATGACCCCAGCTTATCTTTTTGGTATCGGGATACTTTGCCTTCATGGCGTGCAGAATACTGTAACCCCCGTTCCTGGGAATATGGACAAACAACAACTTGGCTTTCTTAGAAATTATCATCCGCAGTCCACTAATAACCATTTCTTCTTTTTCGTACAATATAATACATCACCGATTTTATAAGAATCGCCGTAATATTTCATTCTCTTTTTTCCCACTTTCGAGAGTGCCTTGTTTATTCTCCTCTTGAACTTCAGATACCCCTGCGGATTGTGATCTGGATGGTCTTTCTGATCCAGTTTGTCAAACTCATAAGGATTGCCGTGCATGTACGGTTCGTATATTTCCATGGGCACGTGAACGTGTTCAACCTGAAGGCCGAGTACCGTTTTCTTTTTGTGGCACTTGTCCTTGTAATTGATGTCTATTTCGACTTTCACGATTTTACCCGGCATCGGGGCCATACCTTTGTTTGCCAACCGCTTCATTCTAGCCCTTGATTCTCTCACCCATTTTATATTGGCTGAATTGCCATGCTTGATGGAGTAATAAACCTTTGTACCGAAGTCGCCGCCCCGGTATATGTAAAATGCTACCATGCCGTGAGGAACAAGTTCACCAGCGATAAAGAAACAATGACTGCCTTTAATAAACCCGTCACTGCCATTACGATGAACCCCGTCCTTGGGCGCAGATATTCCGGCCCGTCCCTTGCGAACAGCTTTACCTTTTATTTTAAGCATCCCGCAAACCTCTTCATATTCCGATCTCTAGTGCCGATGTATATTCTTAAATATGCATCCATTTTCTTTACTTTATCATAATCCGGATTCTTTATTGCTTCTGCTGCCTCTTCCAGAGAATCACAGACATGAGCGGTTTCGTCATTGCAATAATCCATCATCCCGTTCTTGGGTTCGTTCATGCAGACAATCAGACAGCCACACAAAGCCGCTTCGACAGGAACATTGTGGAATCCTTCCAGTCTGGTGGGTGCAAACCAGATGTTGCACTGATTGTAAAAATCAACCAGCTTCTTTCCAGTCACCCACACGCCCTTTCCTAGCACTCTCCACTCGTTATCGTCCATAGCCGCCAGTCTCCCGGCTTTCTTGAATTGCTTGCGGGGGTGTTTGTGATAAAGCGTACATATTATTGGTGACTCAGGACATCTTGGTTTATACTTTTCCCACCGGTCAAAATCGATCCCGGCAAACTGCAAGATGCTTGGAATATCATATTTCTCCAGCCACTTCACTTGCCATGAGCTGTTGCAGAATATCAGGCCGTCATTTCTTGCAAATCTTTTCAGAGTTTTGATGATCTCGTTTTTGGGCATCTGCCAGAACTCGAACGGTCTCGCCCAGTACGCCATTTTATTCCTTGCTTTTTTCATTACAATATCCACATCAGATATGGAAATTGCAACAACAGCATCAGCGTCCTTTGGAATTTTCTTTACTGGTTTGGGATGCTTGAACCATTTGAAACGATCAACCGTTGCGGCAACATCAACTTTATGACCGAGGCTTCTCAATGCCTCAGCAGACTTCAGGATGGTCTGAGATCCACCGTTGCAGGCCAGGCCGCCCCAATGCTTATGCAGTCCCGAGAAACAGACTTTCATTTATATTTTTTCTTCCTCTACCTTCCAATTCTTGCCACCGTACTTTCTGCGATTCCTCAAAACACTTGAAACAAAACCGCCTATCGCGGCTTCATAAGTTGTATGCGGGGCTGTGATGGCAGATGTCCCATTCATCCCACAATCCCATGAATTTTCACCTTTACCGGGGAAAGGAACGCTCCCCTTTTTTATATCTACATTTGACCTTATTATCTTCCTTGTAAATGGCCAAAATGGAAATCTTTTCCGCTTCCAAATAGACTCAAATATTTTTACGGTGCAAGGATAAGATTTCTCTGGCATCGGAACTTCACCATCTTCTTCGGAAAGAGTGTGCTCAGAATAATCCATTCTTCCAAAAAGAAAGTCAGGAATGTTTAAATTAAAACTGTGCCACCAATCTCTTTTTGGGTTCCATTCCATTGCGTCTTGCCATATATGGAACCAAACCCCCCAATCATGGATACTGATTCCCGTTTCTCTTTCCTTACCACTATATCTAAAAAATCCTTCTGGATGAAAATAAAGGGAAATGAATGAAATACAGAAAAATAGACAGAAATCGCCCTCACCCCCAACATCTATCCCTATTCTGAAATTTCTCCAATCAAAGAATTTCCACTCAAAAGCCAAACACTTTCTGCTGTTGTCATTAAAATGTAAGAACCATCTCCCCTGTATTAATGGGGAAATATTCCTACCGTGACGATCTGTTTCTTTACATAAATGATGATACATATTCTCTCCTTCATAAATACCTTTTCACCGCCTTTACGACATCTTCAACTTTGGGCTGCCATTTTGAGTGTTCGATTATTACACAAGGTGTCTTGAACGGGTTCCAGAGCGATTTGTAACGCTTTGCGTTTGTTGCGCCTATACTCTTCTCCGTGCGCCCGTGAGTGATAACCACATGAGGAGTCCCGCACCAACTCGAAAGATGCATCGGGAAACTGGACTCGCCCACCACTACTTTTGCGCTGGCCATCATATCACAGACATCCTGCAGGCTACAACCCCTGTAATCCTCAGTCCTCTCCACATATCTCGCGCCCTTCTTACTGCCCACACAGGCCATTCCTTCCATACCATGGAAATACGCCGAGACTTTGTTCCATTTTTTATAATTATGATCACCACCGCAGGCCCGGTCTATCCAGTCCCCTCTCTTGATATTTCGGGCATGGATTATGATTTCATAGCTGCCAAATGTTTTTTTGCCTAACTTCTTGTATTCCGCCTCTTTTCCCAGACAATGACCCTCGGTGGGCACAAAATACTTCACACCCGGATATTTCTGTTTCAGCCTGCGCGGCATCTGTATCCGTTTTCCCCGGAAGAAAAACCTGTCCCTCCAACCCTTCTTCGTCTCGAAAGTATCAAACTCAGTGGCGAAGTCCTCAAACAGGTACGTCATTGATGTTTCACATGAAACAATTACGCGTTCATACTGACGAGCCTTGTGTCTCGCCCGGGCACTGAACATCAACAACCAGCCAAATTCGGGCTGACTGGTGTGGATCAGAATAGTCTTTTCAGCGGCTTTTTCGATCTTATTATCCTTTCGTATCGCTTTTGCCTTCCTCTATTTACCGAATACTTATTGGAATTGTTGTAAAAATACAGGACTTTTCTCAAGTGTTTACAATGCTTCATACCCGCCCTCTCCATCAGGGGAACCATCAGCGCCACGTCACTTGCTGCGGGAATCCACACGCCTTTGTGCCGGAAATACTCTACGGGGATTGCCTTGAATACCTTGTACTTGAACGACTTTAAATGCGTGGCCCGCCATTTGTATTTTCTGACATTTGCGCCCTTGGGGTAAGGTTTGCAGATTCTTGATTTCTTACCCGAACACTCCAGCATGAATGATCCGTAAGTCGCCAGAACGTCCCTGTCCCTGTATGCCCGGTCCAGTTCATTCAAGGCCCCTGGAAACAAGTAGTCATCGGCATCACACACAACAATCACGTCCTCATCTTCGGGTCCCGCCAATTCTATGACCTTGACCATGTTGTGGGCCAGTCCAATATGTTTTTTCTGGAGATGGACTTTTATCTTGTCGGATTCAAACTTCTTTGCAATTTCATACGAATCGTCTTTTGGATCATCCAGCGAAATAGTCGCAATCCAATCCTCACACTTCAGGCCATGCAGTTTTTTAATACACCGCTTTATGTACTTGGCGCAATTCCGGCCCCTGATGGTTATCCTGTACAATGTTTTACATACCAGTTAAAGTTTTTGATTATCTTCGCCATGTGCCGGTCTTCGCAGGCAGTCTTCAGAAGATCCTTCCACTCAGGGTCGTCCATGAATATTTTCTTGTAATTCTTGAGGTTCCGGAATGTCATGAATTTACTCCTCATCCGGGAGAAGTTGGTAAACCTCCGGGAAAATTTAAAGTCTCCCAGGTGAATATCACGGTATTTGATGTCATAGGGCTTGTTGTGGATAAAACGGCCCTTCCAGCGCGGGACTCTCATGCCCGATTTCTTGCAGATATCGTATAACATGACCTCATCGTGTTCCCGGTACTTCATGCCTTTTCTCAAGCGGCTTTTCCATCTCCTACGGGCCTCGCCTGTCTTTTTGAACCAGTCCGGACTCACCATAAAGGCCCCGGCAGCTATACGCGGGCTTTTGCGCCAGCGGCCCTTAACCGGCCCCCGGTGTCCGGAATAAGGCTGTTGCGTGTTCTTTATTATCCGGGCATGGTATTTCAGGAGCGAAAACTTGTGGGGCAGGAATATAAAATCTATGTCCGTGAAGTAAACGTATTTATAGCCCTTGAAGTGCTCGGCCGGGATATGGAACCTCAGTGCGTTGACTGACGCCTTGGGATAGCCGGGAAACGACTCTTCCAGAACGAATACTTTCACGTCAGCATCGGGAATTGACTTTTTCGCCGAGTACTCAAACAGCGGCACGTACTGCTTGTAATAGTTATCTGAAGTGATTAATGTCGTTATGCACCAGCTATTCATGTATCTTTCCGATTATAAATTTTGTTTTTACCAGTATGCGTCTGTTTGCGCCCACGTCCTCATAGTCCTTTGTAACTTCCCAACAGGTATGATCTTCATATTTTTCCGACTCACCCAGGCAACATCTTTTTAGAAAATGCGTGAGCTTCCTGTGTTTTGTTACTTTCAGATCCTTCCCGACCCCAAAAAGCGCCTTTAGCCACATGACATACTGCGGCACGAAACGACCCAAGACTTTTTCGTCATCCTGGCGGCGGAACTTTTCCATCAGGTTCCTTTAGTTCCTTCATAGCTTCCAGATGCATTTCCAGTTCTTTCCGGGACAATCCCAGATTAAAAGGGCGCCCACCCGGTAATATTGCTTTTATATCCAGCCACCACATTTTCTCAACCCACACGTACCCGAAATCCAGCTTTACTTTTACTTGGTTTTTCTTTATGACTTTTTTAACGACTTCATCCGGATGGTCTCCGGCAAGAGCGCCGTTGCGAATACACGGTGTACAAAGCTTGCGCTCAATTCGGGAGGGATCAACAGGATCTAAAACGCTTTCACACTTGGAACAAATTATCATACCAGCTTCCCTTCCAGATTTGTGCATCTTTTGGTTTCAACAGTTTTTGCGGCCCGTGAATACCCAAAATCCCTGTCGGGAATGAACCATCCCGGATACCAGATGTCCAGCAGTGTCCCATACAGATGAGGGACCGGAATCGGCAATGCAATTTCCTCCCAGCTATACTGCCAGAGTTTCCCTTTGAATGCCAGTTTTGGAGTGGCTTTGAAAACATACTTCTCGTGTTTGGCAAATCCTTCGCTGAACGAGTGCCAATAATAGTTACCTCCCTTGATCCAAAAATACACGTCAATGCCTATACCTTTAATCTCCTGGTGCTCGAAAACCAGATTCAAGGGTTTGCCGGTTTCGTTGTTCAGCACCTTGCGCTTCAGCTTGAAACCGAACTGGTTCATATTGTCAATAAAATCCGGGGCATCTATGTTTCCGCCGTCAAGAACGCTTATGTCGAAGTCGCCATTGAATTTCTTACCCATGTTCTTGTCACGAATGAAATACAGGAGCGTCCCGAAAGAGTAAAACCATCTGAACTTGTTTTCTTCGCCGTACCTGAATGAGAATACCGGGTCAAGCGCATTTATTATTCTGGCAAGCTGCTCACTGTCCATTTTATTTCCTTTTTTCCTTGAAGATGGTGTTTTCGAGTATTGCTATGATTTTATGTTCCTCCGTTTCGACTTTTATATCCGAAAAAGTTGTGTAAGACATTTCGGCCAAACCACAAATCATAATGTGGCAAATTTCATGAAAAGCGCAGAATTTTATTTCATTTTTCTCTTTGACAACATCCCACGTCTTATTAAGCCTGACACAAACATAACGCCCTGCATATTGAAGACGGTATTCGGCCCTTGCGCTTTCGGTGTGCGTAACCTCATGCCTTATATCCCACTCATAACTTTTCAACCCGAAATAATCAATCCAGTATTCACATTCCTTTTTGAATTCAGCAAAATCTTTTTTGGTTGTTTTATACATGTGGATCTCCAAATCCTAATTCTTCCGCTCCGCTTTCTAAACCAAGAGGAATGTCTTCTTCATATTTCGGCACTTTGATAACTTTATCACACCACCTGCAGTTCCGGTCAACAAACAAACCCCCGCCATAACCCCATTCGGTTTTACTTATCTCATGGCCCGTCAAAAATTCACACACCTTTGTTCTTAAAATATGAAGTGGATTTTTGCGGCTTTTGACATTCTCTCCCGTCCCGGTACAATATCCCAGACCGCCCCATCTACACATCCATTTCGGCCAACAATACCAAAGCTGGGGGTAATCCTTTCCTTTGTTTTTGGGGTGAAATTAAGATATTATAGGCAAAAGCCAAAGAAAAAACTGGTTTATTATCTTTTTTCCAGACATCACACCGCCTCCTTACAAACTTTCCCTGATATACCCTTTTTGCTGTTTCTCGGTAATTTTCCCGTGGTACTCGATGTTCTTCATCACCTCTTTGAACGATATAATTTTAACAAGTTCGGACAGGACAATCAATAATCCCTCCCTCATACCAGCCTCTTTGGCTTTGCCTTTGTCCAGGCGCCAGTTGGAGAGTTGACGGATTACTTCCCTGCACTTCGTATTTACCGTCAATTTCTTTTTACGGATCAGATTGTTGGCCATCAGCATGCTACCCTTGGGGTCGTATCTCATGGGCTCTTTGATCTTCACGATTTGATACCCCTGCATTTTTCTACGCAGTACCTTGTTTATAGAACGAGCCACGCTCTTCCTGTCCTTGGCGAACATCAGTTTGTTACCCAGTATCTTTTTTATCTCGAATTTCCGTAACTGCATTTTAACTATCATGCCTTCGGCAACTTCCTCGCTGCTCGACATCTCAGTGTGTACTTCGTCATGGACAAACAAGTGCCCCAGGTGTTCGTGCCACGCGCAACAGATAATGTCAATACTCAAGTCCTCGTTCTGACACACGGCGGCATACTGGAGGCAGTTGGGCCTCTCGCTTTCAAAAAACACCTTGAAGTCTTCGACAGGGAAATCATCCACAACATGTTTGTGCCCGGCATCCTTCGGAAGAAAAGCCATCACGCAGGCGTCCGCTTTGTTGGGGGACTTGACCTTGCGCTTAATCATGTCGTCCTTGCTCTCGCATTTCATTTTACCGGTTTCAGTAAATTGTCTCATTGGAGACGATAACTCATTTATTAATTCCGTATCATTTGGAATGGATATCAGTTCGCCTTCGGGATGACGGTTTATTCCTTTTACGTATTCATAAGTTTTTTCAAATCTCCTGCGCAACAGATACCACGCCTCCGAACGCGCATTAAGAAATATATCCTTCGCCTTCCGGTTCTTTAATTCCTTATACACCATATCACTTTTCTCACCACGAGCGTCAAAGCCATAGCACTTAAAATCTATGGGCATCTCAGTTCTCTCCAGCACCGAATAAACGGCGTGACCCACACCGATAACGTCATAGTGCATTAAGTCGGTCCCCAATTCATCGCTTTTCTCAATAGCCTTGTGGGCTAAATCCGAACCGTTCTTAATATTCCACTGCTCCATAAAATCAATCACAGGCCCGATCCTATGAACAAGTGCGCTTAAATCCGTGCCTCCGGCGGCCACGTCCAGTCCCGTTTCAGCAATACCCCTCTTTTCCAATTTGAGATCCACGGCGGCATTAACCCATTCCGGCCGAATAAAAACGTCCTCAACCAGCGCATGGTAATTGATTTCGATTTCCTGTTGGACCGTAACTTCATCAAACTCCATGTCCTGATGTTCACGCCACTCATCATCCAGCATGGGATTGTCGCGCCAATAAAGACGAAAGACATCAACTCGCCCGGAATCCCTTTTTTCCTTAAATTTGTTTTGCCCTTTGGGGGTGGAGAGATCGAATTCACAGTCTGTATTTTTCGACAACGCACGATCGACACCATCAGGATTTTCCAGCGAAGCGAACTCATCAACCAACCAAACCCCGCGCCTGCCACCGCGTCCCGGGTCTTCTCCACCAGCCCCGCCTATATTGGCCCCATTTTCAGGATTAGCCAAATTGACTATTTTATCATTTTTCCGCCAATCAAATCCTTCCGGCAGCCACCATTTCGGCAGACTCTTCATTAAAATGCGTAATTTCTCAAAAATACAGTCAGGGTCATCCCGCTTGTCAACGCTGTCCAGCTTGTTTGAAAGAAAGCCCCCGGTAAATCCTTTTTTATAACGCCACTCCATCATAAAAACCATGCAGAAGACCCATGTGGCACCCATATCACGGCTCTTTTCTATCAGACCCCTGCCGGGTTTTAAATACGTGCTGTAAATCCATTCGATAAATTCTACCTGCTTGGGCCAAGGTATCCAGGGAATGGAGACCGGCAAGTTTCTGTTCAGGTTTTTCGGATTATACGTCCAGCACCAATCTACCATGAAGTTAATGATATTCTCCCTTCGCATGGCCATTGAGTGGACCCGTTCCACATCCAAAGTATCCTTTTGCCTGATATGCTCTGCGATTTTGCCGGCAAACAACATACGCCTGCGACTCTCTTCAGCATAAAATTCATTCATGATTTGGGAATATTTTTCGGGTTGCCTATACCGGTAGGGGTTAGCTTTTTTATAAACCAAGAGTGATTTATCAATTACCTGTTCGGTTTCCGGCAGGAGGACGCACTTGAAGGTCATTTGTGCAGGCCTTCTGTTAAAATAATCACCGGCAGGAGCACACACCAAAATTCCCAGTCCACAAAGCCGTAGGAAATTCCCAGGCACATAGCCAAGTAGAAAGCGTAGGAGCGTTTAATCAGAAATTTTGTCACGCCCGAGCCTTTCCTTTATTGCCTTCTCTACAAATTCGTATTTATGCTCGTACGGCCGCAACTCGTTCAGCCGGAATTCTTCCATGGCCTTAATTACCTCAGAATCAATCTCAACGTGCAGAACGTCTTTTCCCATACCAATAGAGTATAGGTCTTATAGGGATTATTGTCAAGCACAAAAATAAAGAACCCGGAACAGTGCTGCCCCGGGTCCTCTGTTTTCATTACTGGAGATAATGAAAGATTGCTAAAAAGAAAAAAGCTATTAAGTAATCTATGTTATTTTACCCACATGAGTCAAGTGGTTTTTGTGAAGATGAAAACATTGGTCCCTGTAACCCAATGAATAAAATTCCCTTCCATATTCATCCACAAAAGGTGCTATTTTGCGTTTCATCGCTTCCTCATGGAGTTGGAGCATATACTGGTAGGTAAGTTTCGGATTATCAGAACCGGCATCCCCTAAGGCTTTGACAATATTATCCACGAATTCATCTGAGGGTCTTATGATATAGTCAGCACGCAAAGTATATGGATCGACTTTTGACTTTAGCCAACCTAGGAACGGCAGGCCGGCCAAGGCGGCAAGGAGGGTGGTTATGAAGTTACGTCTCTTCACTTCTTTGCAACCGCATGTTTGAGAAATATCATCCCTAATCCCACGGATATTGTCTGGACTCCGGTAGTGGTATCTCCGGTGGCAACCAGGTAAATACCGAAACCCACGGTCCCGAGTCCCGTCCAGAATGTTTTTGATTTTAACATGATTTTTCTTCTTTCTAAAGATTTTAGCCAATTTTTTCTGGCTGCCACTCGGTAATTGCCCCTTTGCCTATCAGAAACGTAATTTCATGGGCGCTCGTATAATGTCCAAACCCAGCAGTTGACCCAATGCCCATTAGTTTAACAAAGGGAACCGCAGCCACAGAAGCAAACAGACTGATTATAAAGTTACGGCGTTTCACAGGTTTTTAAAATAATTCGCCCCCACCCGTTCAACAGTTCCATCTTCCAGGTCTTTCCACCAAAGTCCATCCACATCCTCTAAATATACAATACCATCCAGCTCTATGCAACGTCCAGACATGGTTATTTGCTTACGGTAAGTGCCGCCAATCAGCACAGGCCTGCCAGTCAGGGGTAGTTTGAGGGTGATGGTGTGGTTCTTGATTTTTCTTTCCTTTTTATTGATAAATCCGGCATCCGTGAATATTCCTTGTTTTCAATTAACACGGACTCCATGTTTTTTATCGAATCTTCAAATTGATCATAAGCCTCATACTGACTATGCAAAAAACGGAAAATAGCCTCTTCCAGTTTTAAAATCCGTTGGCTCCCTGTTCTTTCTCTTGTGGCACCCAATCTATATACCTCCCGTTCCATGGTTGGAATTTAAAATAATGTTCCCCGAATTTTCCATAATTCCGGTTCTTTATTTTTGCGGTTTTTACTTTTACGACCAAAGAGGACGCAATCATTTCCTCTTCCGTTCTATGAATAATCAGGCCATTATCGGGTTTGTTGCGCCAGTGGGCACTTCCTGAAATATCGTAAAGTGAGGGCTCCGGTTCAGATCCGTCTTTTCTCCGCTGCAGCTTTGTGGGGTGTGCCACTATCCAGAAAGAAACGTTCATGCGCCTTGCGAACATCCTGGCCTCTTCCAAACACTTCCCGATGTGGTCTGTTTCGGACTCCCCAAAAGATCTCATGTCCCCCAAAGAGTTCCAGGGGTCTATTATCACCATATCAATTTTAGCCCCATCCGTGGTTATTCCGTATTCAACGGTAAAGGGAATCTTCTGAAAATCATAAAGATGCTGAGACGCATCCACAATGTAATAGTGTTTTTTGATAAAATCAAAAGCCGTATCCCTCTCCTCTTTGCTCATTTTTGGTTTGTTGTATTTGTCTGTAAAAGGCTTTCCAATTATTTTTTCCGCTAATTCTGACATTATTCTGGTGAGTGGCAGGTTCTCGGGAGTAAACATGAAAAAGTTCCAATCGTTGTTTTTCGCCAGATTTACGGTCATAGCCATCAGCCATTCAGATTTCCCGGAAGATGGAGTCCCAGTGAGAACATTAAGTTGTCCCTTTAAAAGAGTGAAATACTCATCAAAGCCGAACCATCCCGTTGAAATTCCCTTTGGATGTCCGTGTTCGTAAACATGTTTGTAATCGCGCCATACCTTATCCAGATCGGCTATGCGGCATAGTTTTTTAGCAAGATCTCCTAGTTTCATTTTACCACCTGATTCCAGTCCTGATTGAGGCCGTTTTTAAAAGTCGCCGCCCAATCAATATTTTCTGCCTTCGTCTTTTGTTTCTTTTGATACCCTTCGTCGGTGCACCAGTAATCGTAGATCTTCCTTAAAGAGGCGCGGATGTTCAGCCGCGGGTGCTCTTTGCTCAGCCTTTCTACCCAGCCCTCGGGCGGGTCGCTCCTGAAGGCATTCAGGGCCTCCAAGTACTTTACTTTACTCTTCTTTGTATTATTCTTTTCTTTATCTTTATTCTTTTCTTTATAGCTAGGCTTTTGCTTTAGCTTTGCTTTAGCTCGGCTAGCCTTTTGTAAACCCCCCTTCTTTCCCGCTTTTTGGCGCTTTTTACGCAAATCTGACAACATTCCCCACTGCTCATCTAAGAAGGAAATTGATATTTCGTCGGTTTCTGGATCATGTTTTACAACACCCTTTTCTATCATGTAATCAAGCGACGCTGAACCACCGTTTAAGCGCCGCTCTAGCTTTGCTTTAGCAATGCTACAATCGTTTTGCCAGTAATAACAACACACATTTATGAACTGTCCTTGTACTTCATCAGACTCCAAAGTAATGTCCCCGGTAAGCCACTCTGATACCGTAAATCTGAAATATGGTATATCTTCACTCATTAAGGAAGAAAGTAGAAGTGTTTTGATAAGACATTATTCCCCAAAAGAGCCGACCTGCCCCGGGGAGACGTGGTGCGAAACACCGGGTAAGCGTGAGCGCCAGGCCGACCGATTAAACTTTAACTTTGATTTCACCACATCTCATTTCCATATAAAATAGAAAACTATTCCCCATGATCAAGAACTATTTTAATGCCTGTACAGATGACTGGGCCGGAACCTACTCCCCAGGTGGCAGTCCCCACACAGGATTCGTTCCAGGTCGAATCTGCAGCACTTGCAGACTGAAGGTGAGAGCGTGTCCGTGTGCCATTTGCCGCGGGGATCAGGTATCATCGTCACTGCCGGGGACCCATTCCGCATTATCAGAATTGGCTTTTTCTTCATTTTTGAGCCTTTTTTCTAAGAGTTCGATTTTTTTCTTGTATTTTTTGGGATTTACGTCTTTGAGTATGTCCAGCATGTCGTACAGGGACTCCCGGGTAAATTTGTCCATTAGTTCTCCTTTGTGTGATACAGGCAGTTTTCGCCTAAAATACACTCTATGTTCTCGGTCATGGTTATTATACCTTGCATACCACCTTTATGATGTTTGGTGATGGTGGCGGCTACCGCCGCAAGTATGGTACTGCGGGTCTCACAGACGGGCTCGCTGAGGCAGTTACTGCAGCTTTTCATATTTCTTCAGAAGTGGTTGCAATTTTTTCCAGGCTCTTTCGTTGCCCTCTTTTTCGACGTTTTCAAGGAATTCTTCGTGAGTAGGTTGATAATTGTCCTTCTCCTGCCCCCAGATTTTATACCATAGTCTACGTATCATGATTCAAACCCGCCCGGTTTAATTTCATGAAGAATTTCTTCTAGCGTATCCATCAGCTTTAGCCACATTTTTGAATCAACAAACCGACTTTTTTGCAAATTTTCATACACTTTCTCAAGCGTGTTAATCAGCCACTGCTTATTCCTCATCATAATCGTCCATTATCTTTTTAAACGCCAGCTTGGTATTCCTTGTTTTTGGCACGTACCCAGGGTCCATGGCAGCATACA
>CAZCQL010000043.1:41682-42810 GCA_964500835.1 uncultured Bacteroides sp. | reverse complement strand
CAAAATTTAGATAAATTAGGATCGCTGAACAGAATCTACGGGATCATGAATGAAGATGTCCAACTGATATACGAGATGAGCAAGGAGCGAATGGAAAAATCCATTGAGCATCTTGATAACGAACTGGTACGCATCAGGGCTGGCAAAGCAAATATCCATATTCTTGATGGAGTCACAGTTGAATATTACGGCAATCCATCTCCCCTGAACCAGGTATCGAATATCAGTACCCCCGATGCCAAGACCATCATGATACAGCCGTGGGAAAAATCCATGATTGATCCAATCGAAAAAGCTTTGATGAACTCGAATGTGGGAATTACGCCCATGAACAATGGGGAAGTGATCCGGCTGATGATACCCCAGCTGACTGAAGAACGTCGACGCGACCTGGTGAAAAAAGTGAAAAATGAAGGGGAAAATGCGAGGGTAAGTGTGCGGAACAGCCGCCGTGATGCAAACGATGAATTCAAACAAATGCAGAAGGATGGTCTCTCTGAGGACGAGGCCAAGGACGCCGAAGATAGGATACAAAAGCTTACTGATGAGTTTACCGAAATGGTTGAAAAAATTGTATCAGCCAAAGAAAAGGATATCATGACCATTTAGGGTTCATGAAGCCACGTTTCAACCAGCCTATATTTATCATCACAGCATTGCTGTTGGTTCACCTGCTTTTTTTTCTCAGCGCTCTGATCCGCTCACCGGCTTTATTAACCGATTCTGAAGATTACCTTACTGCCTCTCAAAACCTTTATAGCAAGGGGACACTTTATAGCGGAGATCTTTCGGAACCAATTGTAGAAGAACAGCTTACCAGGCGCCCACCCATCTATCCTTTAATCCTTGGATTACGGAGTTTGACAGGATCCGGTATCCCCCTGTACCTGCTCCAAATCCTGGCATCACTACTCTCTATTCTCATCACATACCGGATCTTTGTCTTTGAGGCAGTGAACCAATCAGAATTGGGTACCAAACTCTATATCATTCCAGGATTGGTCATGCTGTTAGCCACCCCTGCCCAGTTTATCTACTCCAGCCGCATCATGGCAGAAATCCCATTTCAGCTGATGGTGGTACTCATGGCCTGGTCCGTATTCCACTATTTCAATGGCAGTTATGGTC
>CAZCQL010000043.1:0-41582 GCA_964500835.1 uncultured Bacteroides sp. | reverse complement strand
ACCAAAGGAGAAGGAACGTTATATATGGCTTTATAACCTGTTTCTTACCATTGGTATGGCCATCAAACCGGTTTTGTACCCATTTGCATTGCTCTCCCTTCTCCTTTCAGTCTTCCTCTATATAAAGACGCGGAAACCCACATTCATCTTGGCCCTGATACTCCCCATTTTCTGGATTTCCACATACAGCGCCTGGAATTTCAAGCGGACCGGGTCTTCACAGTACTCGAGTATTCAGACTGCCAACATGGTCAATTATAACCTGAGGTATTTCATCATGGGGAGGGAAGGCAGCGAAGTGGCGGCTGAGGAAGTGGACAGGCTCTATTCGGATTGTGGAGATGAGGTTGACTACCGGGAAAAATTAAAGTGCCTCGAACACGGTGTGAGGAAAGTGATCCTGGACAATCCTGTGAAGTATGCATTTTTTCATCTCAAAGGCAGTATTCGTTATTTCCTGGATCCGGGTCGGTTCGACCTGGTCACATTTTTTAATATTCAGCCGGCCGATTCTCCCGGCTTTTTGCACGTTGTAAACAAGGATGGTTTATCAGGAGCCATAAGGTTTTTAAAACAGCAGGGATGGGGGCTGGCGCTCATCCTTGGATTGATCGCCATTTTTAAACTGGTGAAAATAACCGGATTTCTGCTTTACCTGTGGAGGGGGAATGAACAATTTCAGCTTCGGATTTTCCTGGGATTCCTTGTGGCTTACTTTGCACTGGTAACCGGACCGTTGGGAGCCTCCAGGTTTCTTCTGCCGGTGGAGCTGTTGCTGATTGGTGGAGCCCTGAAAGGTTGGATTCCAATTATAATGTCACTCAGAAAGCAGAGCTAAAGTTCCAGTATCTTAAAGATCTCGGATAAGTCTGGTGAAAGGATGATCTCGGTGCGCCTGTTCTTTCTCCGGGCTTCAGATGTGGATGCCGGATCAACAGGCAGGTATTCTCCCCGGCCTGCCACTGTCAGTCTTACCGGATCAATTCCCGATCCATCCAATAAAATTCGCACAATGGATGTTGCCCGCATCACACTCAGGTCCCAGTTGTCCCTTATGGACGAACCTTTGCGGAACGGAACATCGTCTGTGTGACCTTCGATCATGATGTCTATCTCCGGATGGTTGGCCAGGACAGATGCCAGTTGTTTTAGTGCCCTGACACCATTTGGATCCACCACGGTACTGCCAGATTGAAACAATAATTTTTCATCAAGTGAAACATATACTTTTCCATTCTTCCGGGTGACAGTCAGTCCCTGGCCTTCAAATCCGAGCAATGCATCGGCCACTTTTTGCCTGAGATCGTCCAGAATTCTATCCTTCTGATGCAACATATCCTCCATCTCCATCAATCGTGCATTTCTGGCCTCCAGCTCGTCCTGCAAACGGTTCACATCCTGACGCTGACCAGTCACATTTGCCTCCAGTTCCTTAAGAAGCTGCTGTTTGCGGGCCAGATCTTCCTGGGTGGTCTGTAACTCATTCAATAACCTTCTTGTTTCCCGGGCGTTCCCACGCAACAGCGCATCATGAGTCGATTCCAGGTCCTTGTATTGCCTGTCCAGCTTGGCCATATCACCCTGAAGCTCCACTACCTTCTTATAGATCCTGATGCTGTCTTCAATAAATTTCTGCTGTTGCTTTTCCACAAAGTTGATCCTGGCACTCATCTCCCTGTTTTCAACGGTCAGATGCTCATTTTCTGCCATGAGGTCATCCCTTTCGGTTTGAAGAGTGCTGCTTTTTTGTGAAAGTTGAGTGAATTCGCTGGTAGGAACACACGATCCAAGGAGGGTTGCTCCAAGGATACTATATATAATCTTCCTCATCATAACTAGATAACGGTTCAATCAGGGAAAATTACATAAAATAGGAGGGCATTTTTAGGTCTTTTTTCCCCATGACCATTTAAGATATTAACAAAGAGATTTATTTGTACCTTTGCTCCAGAAATAAGACCTGATGACGGACACCTGGGGAGAATATAACTTACTCAGAACCATTGATAGTCCGGACGACATGAAGTCGTTAACTCCGGAACAATTGCGGCAGCTGAGCTCAGAACTGAGGCAGTATATTATTGAAATTGTTTCATCAAATCCGGGGCACTTTGGTGCAAGTCTGGGCGTCGTTGAACTGACCGTTGCCATTCATCACGTTTTTAATGCACCCTATGACCAGATCATCTGGGATGTGGGACATCAGGCTTACGGGCACAAAATCCTTACCGGTCGAAGGGACATCTTCCATACGAATCGCAAATATGGGGGAATCAGCGGTTTTCCAAAACCTTCTGAAAGTAAATACGATGCCTTTGGGGTTGGTCACTCCTCCACTTCAATCTCCGCTGCCCTTGGTTTGTCTGCAGGAAACAAGTACAATCAGGAAAACGATCGCCAGGTTGTGGCAGTCATCGGGGATGGTTCCTTATCCGGCGGAATGGCTTTTGAAGCCCTTAACAACGCAGGGCATGCGGGCAAAAATCTTTTGGTCATCCTCAATGACAACAACATTTCCATTGATCCGAGTGTCGGTGCCATGAAGGAATACCTGTTGGATATCACCACATCAAAAACATACAACAAGGTAAAGAATGACGTGTGGAACCTGTTGGGATTCCTGAGCAAGGTCACCCCCAATGCGAGGAACTATGCACAAAAAATCGAAAATGCCATAAAATCCATAGTACTTAAGCAAAGCAACCTTTTTGAATCATTCAACTTCAGGTATTTTGGGCCCATTGACGGCCATGATGTGCTTCACCTGTCAGAAGTTCTGAAGGACATGAAAGGAATTCCCGGTCCCAAGTTACTGCATGTGCTTACCCAAAAGGGCAAGGGTTTTGCAAAGGCCGAGGAGAATCAGACCGCCTTTCATTCACCCGGAAAATTCAACATGTACACGGGTGAGATCCTTAAAAAATCTGCCGACCGGCCTCAACCACCTCTTTACCAGGATGTATTCGGTGAAACTATCCTTGAACTGGCGAAGCTCAATAAGAAAATAATAGGGATCACTCCGGCCATGCCAACCGGGTCCTCCCTTAAGATCATGATGGATGAGATGCCGGACCGAACGTACGATGTGGGCATTGCGGAACAACATGCGGTCACTTTTTCGGCCGGACTTGCCGCTGCCGGGATGATCCCGTTTTGTAACATCTATTCTTCCTTCATGCAACGGGCTTATGACCAGGTTATTCACGACGTGGCCATTCAACATCTTCCCGTTGTATTTTTCCTGGATCGTGCCGGACTCGTGGGGAGTGATGGGGCAACCCACCATGGAGCTTTCGACCTGGCATTCTTCCGGTGCATTCCCGGTATGACCATCTCCTCGCCCCTGAATGAGATTGAGATGCGGGACCTGATGTTCACAGCCCAACTCCGGCAAACCGGACCCTTCGTGATCCGGTACCCAAGAGGCAGGGGGGTAACGGTTGACTGGAAACAGCCATTCAGCGAAATTGAAATTGGGAAAGGTCAGCAGTTAAAAGAAGGAACTGACCTGGCCATACTCAGCCTCGGGCCCATAGGAGAAGAGGCCTCCAAAGCCATTGAAATACTTGAAAAAGAGAATATTAGCATTGCTCATTACGATATGCGATTCCTTAAGCCACTGGACAACATCCTGTTAAAGAGTGTTTTTTCCAAATTTGACAAGATAATTACTGTGGAAGATGCATCGATATTTGGCGGATTGGGAAGTGCCGTTGTCGAATATATGAATGACAACAGTTACAAAGCCAAAGTATTGCGTTTGGGAATCCCCGACAGGTTTGTGGACCATGGATCACAGGAAGAGCTCTACAGGGAGTGTGGATTTGATGCCGAGGGAATTACCACATCAGCACGCAACCTGGTGGTGTCCAAAATTCTGACAAGGGCCATGTAGAATCTATCCAGTTCGAATGTAGTACCCTGCCCTGTTATCCGCTCCGCAAGAAATCATGGATTTGGGGTATCTAAGTCGAATATGATGCCCTGCGCAAGGGGTAAATCCTGACTGTAATTGATGGTATTGGTTTGTCTGCGCATGTAAGTTTTCCAGGCATCTGAACCCGATTCTCGTCCGCCGCCAGTCTCCTTTTCCCCTCCAAATGCTCCACCAATCTCTGCCCCTGATGTACCGATATTCACATTCGCTATCCCACAATCAGAACCTACCCCTGAGAGAAACTGCTCGGCCTCCTGCAAATTAAGGGTGAATATGGAGGAGGAAAGCCCCTGTGGTACGTTGTTATTCAGTTCGATAGCCTCATCAATGGAGCCATAACGTATGACATATAATAAAGGTGCAAAGGTTTCATTCTGAACAATCTTAAAATGATTTTTTACCTCTGCGAGTGCCGGAATTACATACGTACCTGCCCGGTATCTATCTCCATGCAGGACATCTCCCCCGAATAAGAGGGTTCCTCCCTCCTCCTTCACCTTTTCAATCGCATTGGAGAAGCTCTTCACAGTATCAGTGTCAACGACCGGCCCAACCAGGATTTGCTTCTCTAAAGGATTTCCGATACGCTTTGCGACCATCTTATACGCTTTAAGAAGCATTTCTTTTACTTCATCATATATTTTATCCTGGATAATAACTCTCCGGGTGGAGGTGCACCGTTGACCTGCCGTTCCCACTGCACCAAATACAATAGCAGGAATAACTAAATCCAGGTCAGCGTGCTCAGAAACAACGAGCGCATTGTTGCCTCCCAACTCCATAATGGTGCGCCCTAGCCTTTGACCAACGATCCCGGAAATATGTTTTCCCACCCTGGTGGAACCAGTCACCGAGAAAAGAGGGATTCGCGCATCCGCAGCAAAATTATCTCCCATAGCAGATGATTTGGCCACAACCAGGTTGAAAACTCCTTCGGGGACCTGGTTCTCCTTCAGGACCCTGCCAATAATATGTTGGATGGCCATGGCCGACAGGGGTGTTTTGGAACTCGGTTTCCATACAACCACATCACCTGCGATAGCAGCGATCATCGCATTCCAGGCCCAGACTGCTACAGGAAAGTTGAAAGCAGTGACCAGGCCAACTACTCCCAAAGGATGATATTGATCATACATGCGATGACCGGGTCGTTCGGACTGCATGGTATATCCGTACAGCTGCCTTGATTGCCCGACGGCAAAATCACAGATGTCGATCATCTCCTGTACCTCACCCAGGGCCTCCTGGTAGATCTTTCCCATTTCCACGGTGACCAGAAAACTCAGATCTTCCTTGGATTCCCTTAATGCCAATCCGATTTGCCGGACCACTTCGCCACGGTTAGGTGCAGGTATCTTTTTCCAGGTAACAAATGCTTGCGTAGCAGTTGTCATCACTTCTTCATAATCACCCGTGGTGGCATTGGTTACTTTTGCGATTGCTTCCCCGTCAATGGGTGACACAGAAGAGGTAACATCTCCCCGCGTATTCAGCCAATGCTGACCCGTTGCTGCTCCCGAATTTACATTTTGGATACCCAACCGGTTCAGCACCTGAAAAACCTTATCCCTATAAATTTTCTCCATAAATGATTATTTTTCTGCAATACCTGATCAACAAAATTAACAATGGATCGTTTCATAAAAGATATTAAAGAACATGCGCAAAACTGACAAATTGCATGCTTGGCAATTATCCTTAAAAGCATTAACTTCGCTCCGCCTCAGGCGAGTGGTAGAGGACGATGGATATTTTTAGGGAGGAGCCGGCTTGCAGGGTAGCCCTGTTCCGCCGCCGCCATTGAATCCCGCTTGCTTACCCCTAAGTAGAACTTCGGGGAAAGCGGGCACCTTTAAAATATTATTTGGATCGAAGATTAGCTGAGCTGAGCTCGCGGGCTCGGTTGACTTCGTCGAGCTAAAGGTTCCTCGGAGCTTTGAAACGAGGTTCTTCCATTGAATTTGTTATAATATAGTGCGATTTGATATAGATTTGGAGAGTTGTTATTTGCCCAGGTGGCGGAATTGGTAGACGCGCTGGTCTCAAACACCAGTGATAGCAATATCGTGCCGGTTCGATCCCGGCCCTGGGCACAATCCTGATTCAGGATGTCAGAGAACACCACAATGAATGGAGAAAAGCAGTTAGCTATTGACAAACGCTATCTGGAAATGGCCAGGATATGGGCCACAAACTCTTATTGTATCCGCAGACAGGTTGGGGCACTGCTTGTAAAGGACAAAATGATTATCTCGGATGGGTACAACGGTACTCCATCGGGATTTGAAAATGAATGCGAGGATGAGAATGATACGACGAAATCTTATGTCCTTCATGCCGAAGCCAACGCCATTACGAAAGTGGCCAAATCCAACAACAGCAGTGACGGCTCCACACTCTACATAACTACATCACCATGTATGGAATGCTCTAAACTGATCATTCAGGCCGGAATTTCCAGGGTGGTTTTTGATGAGAAGTACCGGATTACAGACGGACTGGATTTATTGCACAGGGCGAAGATCGATTTGGTTCACATACCCTGGAACGGGGAGAAGAACCTATAAGCCATTGATGACGAAAGAACGATGAGGAAAAAGAGAGATAAGCTAATTATATATTTACCGATGATCATCAGTATGACACTGATTGCAGGTATTTTGATGGGAAACTGGATTACCGGGATCCGTGTAAGAAACATTGTGACTGATGAAGTGAACAAACAGAAATTCTCTATTCGCCCTGGCTTTAATTCCGGATCCGGATTTTCACTGACTCCCAAAGGGAACAAGATCTCTTCTGCCGTCCAGTACATCCTGAATGATTATGTGGATACGGTGAGCGTCTTCAACCTGAATGAGTCGGTCATGCCGGCCCTGCTTGAGAATCTTGATCCCCATTCAATCTATATACCTGCGAAGGAATTTAACAGGTATTCAGAACCTCTTGTGGGAAATTTTAGCGGGATTGGCGTGGCGTTTAATATGACTGACGATTCTGTGGCCATCATCAATACCGTCCCGAACGGTCCTTCCGAAATGGTGGGTATTATGGCTGGTGACCGCATCATCATGGTCGATGATTCAGTGGTGGCTGGAGTAAATATGGCCAGTGACGATATTGTGAAAATGTTGAAGGGGCCCAAAAATACGGTGGTACGCGTCAGTGTGTATCGCAGGAGTGAGCCCAAACCCATCGATTTCGAAATCACGCGCGATGACATTCCGATCTACAGCGTGGATGTGGCTTATATGGTGAACGAAAATACAGGGTATGTTAAAATCAGTCAGTTTGCTCAAACCACCTATCGTGAATTTATGGAAGCCATTGAAAAGCTGAAATCACAAGGGGTGGAGAATCTGATTCTCGACCTGAGAGGGAATGGAGGCGGCATTATGGAAGCTGCCACAATGATCGCCGACCAGTTCCTTGAAGAGGGGCAATTAATCGTGTACATGGAAGGACGTTCAAGGCCACGGGAAAACGATTATGCCACTTCAAGGGGTTTATTGAAGAAGGACAAAGTGGTTGTACTTGTAAATGAAACCAGTGCTTCTGCCAGTGAAATTCTGGCCGGTGCCATACAAGACAACGACCGGGGAATTGTGATAGGCAGGAGATCCTTTGGAAAAGGGCTGGTGCAGGAGGAGATGCGCTTTAACGACGGATCGGCAGTGAGGCTTACCGTAGCAAGGTATTATACCCCTACCGGAAGGAGTATTCAGCGTCCCTATGAGAATGGAAAGGAAGATTATTACCATGATATTAGTCAACGTTACGAACATGGGGAATTTGAACACGAGGATTCTATCAAATTTGATGATTCTAAGAAATTCATTACACCTGGGGGTAATGTGGTGTATGGCGGAGGTGGAATCATGCCCGATATTTTTGTTCCGGTGGACACTTCAGGAGCGTCTCTTTACTATGACAGGGTTCGAAGCCTTGGACTCATGTACCGGTTCGGTTTCTTCTACATTGATGGGCACAGGTCATCTCTCGAAAAATTTACCACTGCAAAAGATATTGAGAAGTACCTGGATGACCAGAATATTCTGCCCCAATTTATCAATTATGCGAAAGAGAAAGGTGTTCAACCTGATTACAACGATATCAAGACTTCAGAGAAAATTCTTCTGAAAACCGTCAAAGCACATATTGCCAGGAATATCATTGACAACGACGGATTCTATCCCATCATTGCGGACATAGACAATGTGCTTCAGGTGGCCATTGACACCATATCCCGCCTGTAATATTCATGCGACATTAAACCTTTTTGTATCTGCATCATCAAAGAAGCAAATCAATTATTATTTGCTAAACAAAACAGATGCATTATGAAAATCAAAAGATATAAATCAGCAGGAGTATTTTTACTGGCAGCATGTATGCTGACCGGATTGAATGCACAATCAGCCTATCGGGGTGGCTATGGAGCAGCTCACAGACAGGGACCCCAAGGAACGATGGCTCGTCAGGGACATGGACCGAATGCAACTATAAAAGGTCAGAGAGACAGAAAAATGGCACCACATTTCTCCATTGATCTTACCGAGGAACAGAAGGCCGAGATGAAATCCCTTAAGAATGAGCATTATAAAACCATGAAACCCCTTAAGAACAAAATGGTTGAATTACATGCAAGGGAACGGACCCTTCTTTCCGAAGAGAATGTGGAGATGAATTCTGTGAACAAGATCATCGACGAGCAGACTGACCTGATGAACAAGATAAAAAAGCTGCAGGTCGCACATCGTTTGAAAGCCAGAAACATCCTCACCGACGAGCAGGTCATGAAACTTGAGCAGAGAAGAAATATTATAAGGCACAAAAGGCATTATCAAAAGAGTTTGGGTTAGTTTATTCCATCATGGCGATGATAGCGTTCGCAGCAGCTTCCGGTTCTTCAATAAAACCCATGTGGCCGCTTTCTCCAAGCTTTAATACACTGGAATGAGGAGCCAGCAGTATCAGCTTCTCGAAAACATTTACAGGTATATAATTATCTTTCATCCCGCCAATAAGCAACAAGGGTAGCTGCCGATCCTTCAGAACGCTGGTTCGATCAGGCCGTTGTTTCATGCCATTCAGAATGGCCACAATGCCATTATCGGGATTGCTCAGTGCGAGATTTTTTAACCTCGCTACCTCATCTATACATTTTTCCACATTGTCATTCGCAAAACTCTTGGGAATGTTGACGTTGATGATTTGGCGTTTTTTTTGACACAGGACCAGGCTTATTTCCCTGTCCCGGTTCATCTTTTTTTCTTCCGAATCGGCAAAACAGGTGGAATGAAAAAGTGAATATCCACACAATCGTTCGGAATAATTTTCAGCAAACGCCATGGCCACATATCCCCCCATGGAATGACCCACAAGGAAGATTTCATGAATGCCTTCAGACCGAAGGATTGAAAATAGCGAGCCAGCCAGATCGTCCATTGAGTGCACTTTCCCCCAGCTACCCGATCTTCCATGACCGGGCAGATCAGGCGTCAACACCCGGTACCTGGGCAGAAACCGGTCCGCAAAGCCCTTCCATACCTCCCCTGTCTCCAGATACCCATGCAGCAGTACGATGCACGGGCCTTTACCCCTGATCGTATAAACCACCTCCACATTATTATATTTGATACTTTTTTCCATCTGCTCTTAGCTCCCGGATTGCATCAATTCTTCAATATCGGCCGATTCAATGGGGATATCCGCCATCATATCGACCGGTCCATCTACAGTAATTAATACATCATTTTCCAACCTTATCCCAATCCCTTCCTCCGGAATATAGATAGCAGGTTCACAAGTCAGTACCATTCCGGGTTGAAAGGGTTGGTCCCGGTTGAAGGGATCGTGCACATCCAGTCCGAGGGAATGGGAGGTGCCATGCATGAAATATTTTTTCCAAAGGGGATCCTCCTTTGTCATACCCGCGGCATCATCCCGTCTGTAAAGACCTAGTTTTATATGCTCCTCCTCCGAGAGTGTACCAACCTGGTTGTGAAAATCATTTAATAGAATGCCTGGCAACATCATCGCCTTTGCTCTTTTAAAGATCCTCAATACTGCATCATATACCTCCTTTTGTCTCGGTGTGAAATGACCATTCACCGGGATAGTCCGGGAACAATCAGCCGCATAGTTATTTACCTCAGCACCAAAGTCCATCAGCAGCAAATCTCCCTCACAACACTGGTTATTATTCTGAACGTAGTGAAGAATCATTGCATTCCTGCCGCTGGCTATTATAGGCTCATACGCATGGCCCTCAGCACCCTTCCCAAGAAACTCTGCAATGATTTCAGCCTCCACTTCATATTCCCAGATCCCGGGCTCCATCATTCGGAGAACCCGTAAAAAAGCAGATTGGGTAATATGGCTTGCCTTTTTGATCTCTTCAATCTCCTCCTCCTCCTTGACCATCCTCAGTTGCGTCATGAGCGGGGACAATGGAGACTGGGGCAGATCAGGATATTCTTCATCAATTTTTTCCCTGTAACCTCTTCCTCCTGAATACACTGTGGAAGCGTTTTGAATTATTTTTTTAAGAAAACTGTCCAGGTCATCCAGCCACTTAACCTGCTCAATTCCGGAATGGTGAAATGCCTTTTCAAAAGAAAGTCCCTGCCCTGTCCATAACTTGGATTTTGAGGTGGGCTTTTTAATAAATAACGCCTCGCGGTCCTCATTTTGCTTACCCCCCCTGCTGAGTACGAAGACACTCTCCTGCTGGCTGATCCCGGTCAGGTAAAAAAAATCTGAATTCTGTCGATAAGGGTAAAAAAGATCACCGGTCCTGAGCACGGTATCGTTGGAGTCTACCAATGCCACAGACCCGGGCAGCATCAATTGAGCCAATTTTGACCTGTTTTTAACAAAGAGTTCCGGGTGAACGGGTATAGACCTCATTGGGGTACTCACTTCGTGTTGCAGGAAATGTATAATATGAAATAATCAGCGCAATAAAATGCTATATTTGCTAATTGCTCTCTCGCAATTTAAGTAACTTATTCTAATTGTACTCATATGTCCAGTATTTTCACTTCTTCCATTGGAAAGAAACTAATGATGTCACTGGCAGGTATCTTCTTAATTGCTTTCCTGCTGGTCCACATGGGGATCAACCTCCTGGTAGTTATTTTTAAAGATCCCATGGTATACAACAGGGCCGCCCATTTCATGGGTACGAATATCATTATAAAGATCATTGAGATCGCTTTATTTGGCGGACTCTTATTGCATGTGATCTATGCCACAATTCTGCAGATCCAGAACTGGATCGCCCGGCCTAAAAGGTACAGCAAAGCGAACTATTCCAATACTTCGTTCTTTTCAAAGTTTATGATCCATACAGCAGCGATCATCCTGGTATTTATTGTCATTCACCTTGTGGATTTCTATTTTAAAGCCAAGTTTGGCCACGCTGCTGAAATTACTGTTGAAGGAGTTGCTTATCACGATTTTACCTCCGAAATTATCGATAAGTTTAAGATGATGCCATTTGTGGTATTTTATATTGCAGCATTTATATTTCTGGGTTTCCACCTGATTCATGGCTTTCAATCGGCATTTAAGACCCTTGGTCTGGATCATAAGAAATATACTCCATTAATCCAATTGCTCTCCATTATATATACCGTGCTAGTGGTAGCCGGATATTCCATCATTCCGCTGATGGTCTACTTTATGTAATAAAACAAACTGATAAATATGGTTAAGATACTATCCAGCGTTCCTGAGGGACCACTTGCCGAAAAGTGGTCGAACTATAAATCCAACCAGAACCTGGTCAATCCGGCTAACAAGCGTAAACTTGACGTGATTGTGATTGGAACCGGTCTTGCCGGAGCATCAGCAGCAGCTTCTCTGGCCGAGATGGGATTCAAAGTAAAATCTTTCTGTTACCAGGACAGCCCCAGGCGAGCGCACAGCATAGCAGCTCAGGGTGGTATCAATGCGGCAAAGAACTATCAAAACGATGGAGACAGTATCTACCGCCTCTTCTATGACACCATAAAAGGAGGAGATTACCGCTCCAGAGAAGCGAATGTTTACAGGCTTGCAGAAGTGAGCAACCATATCATCGATCAATGTGTTGCCCAGGGAGTACCCTTTGCAAGGGAATATGGGGGAACTCTGGATAACAGATCTTTTGGCGGGGCATTGGTATCCAGAACTTTTTATGCAAGAGGGCAAACCGGACAACAATTGCTTTTAGGCGCTTATCAGGCCCTGAGCAGACAGATTAAAAAGGGAAATGTGGAGATGTATCCGCGAATGGAAATGCATGATCTGGTTCTTGTGGATGGAAAGGCCCGCGGGATTATTGGAAGGGATGTGATCAGCGGTAAACTGGAACGGTATAGCGCACACGCTGTGGTGTTGGCTTCGGGGGGCTATGTAAATGTGTTTTATCTTTCCACGATGGCCATGGGAGCGAATGCAAGTGCAGCCTGGCAATGCCATAAAAAAGGAGCTCTTTTCGGGAACCCCTGTTATGTACAGATCCATCCTACCTGTATTCCTGTTCATGGGGATTATCAATCCAAATTGACCCTCATGAGTGAGAGCCTTCGCAACGATGGTCGAATCTGGGTCCCAAAAAATAAAGAGGATGCGGACAGGCTTCAATCGGGTGATCTTAAAGGGATTGATATTCCGGAAGAGGATCGTGATTACTACCTGGAAAGGCGGTATCCTGCCTTCGGGAACCTGGTTCCCAGGGACGTGGCTTCACGGGCAGCCAAGGAACGGTGCGACGCTGGCTATGGCGTAAACTCTACCGGTTTAGGAGTATTTTTGGATTTTAAAGATGCCATTTCCCGGCTTGGCAAGGAGGTGATCGAAGCCAAATATGGGAACCTTTTTCAGATGTATGAAAAAATCACCGATGACAATCCATATGAAGTGCCCATGATGATCTATCCTGCCATTCATTATGCGATGGGAGGAATTTGGGTTGACTATGAACTCCAGACCACGGTACCCGGACTGTTTGCTGCCGGGGAGTCAAATTTCTCTGATCATGGTGCCAATCGATTGGGAGCATCGGCCTTGATGCAGGGCCTGGCTGACGGCTACTTTGTCCTGCCCTACACCATTCAGAATTTCCTGGCCCATGAAATCAATACACCCAGGTTTAGTACGGATGCACCGGAATTTGAGAAAGCGGAAAATGAGGTCAAATCCCGGCTGGAAAAATTGATGGCCGTTCAGGGAGGCCAGAGTGTGGACACGCTGCATAAGCGCCTGGGCAAAATCATGTGGGACCATGTAGGAATGGCCAGAAATAAGGAAGGCCTTGCCAAAGGCAGGGAGGAGATCAGAAAGCTGCGGGATGAGTTCTGGACCACTGTAAAAATTCCCGGAAAGTTGGATGATCTGAATCCAGAGCTTCAAAAGGCCTCCCGCCTGGCGGATTTTCTTGAACTGGGTGAATTAATGTCCATGGATGCACTTAGCCGGGAAGAATCATGCGGAGGGCACTTCAGGGAGGAATTCCAGACCGCAGAGGGCGAGGCACTAAGGAACGACAGGGATTTTACATATGTCTCCGCCTGGGAATACAAAGGCCCGGACAAAGACCATCAGCTGCATAAAGAACCCCTGGAGTTTAAAAATATCGAGGTAAAGCAAAGAAACTACAAGTAATGTTCGATCAACAAATAACACACTTTTCACGATGAACCTGAAACTGAAAATCTGGCGCCAGAAAGATTCCGTTACCCGGGGTAAGTTCGTAAACTACCAACTAAAGGACATATCAACAGACAGTTCCTTTTTAGAAATGTTGGATGTCCTTAATGAAGAGCTGGTCCACAAGAATGAAGAACCGGTGGTGTTTGATCATGATTGCAGGGAGGGGATTTGCGGTGCCTGTGGCATGTACATCAACGGCCGCCCCCATGGTCCTGATTCGCTGATTACTGTGTGTCAACTGCATATGCGTAAGTTTAAGGATGGAGACACCATCGTTATTGAGCCATGGCGGGCACGCGCGTTTCCTGTCATAAAAGACCTTATGGTAGACCGCTCCGCTTTTGATTTACTTATACAGGAAGCAGGATTTGTTTCGGTAAATACCGGAAGTGCTCCCGATGCCAATAGCATCCCCATTAAGAAGGATTATGCAGATCTCTCTATGGATGCGGCAGCCTGTATTGGTTGCGGGGCATGTGTGGCTGCCTGCAAGAACGCTTCGGCGATGCTCTTCGTTGGAGCCAAGGTATCGCATCTGGCACTGCTGCCTCAAGGTAGAGTGGAAGCTGCAGAACGGGCTAAAAAAATGGTGGCGAAGATGGATGAACTGGGCTTTGGTAATTGCACCAATACGGGAGCCTGTGAAGCTGAATGCCCGAAAGGCATCAAGTTGACTAATATCGCACGCCTCAATCGGGAGTATTACAAAGCCACATTCTGATATTTAGGTACTGGTCATTCCCGCATAGTCTCTTCCACCGCTTCACTGGATTTTGGAATGGGCGTGCCCAGCAGACGACTTCCAGTATCGGTAATCAGAATATCGTCTTCAATTCTCACACCTCCAAAACCGAGGTAGGATTCTGCTTTTGAATAATTGATGAACTGCAGAAATTTTTTCTCGCTTTTCCATTTTTCGATCAATGCAGGAATGAAATAACATCCGGGCTCAATGGTCATTACAAATCCGGGCTCCAACTCTCGCCCCATCCTGAGATAAGCCAGCCCAAACTGGTCGCTTCGCTTTAATGTATCGGTATACCCGACATAGTTTTCACCCAGGTTCTCCATATCATGCACATCCAATCCCATCATGTGCCCAAGACCGTGAGGGAAGAATAGGGCATGTGCGCCTGCAGCCACAGCCTCGTCCGGATCACCTTTCATTATCCCTAACTCTTGCAACCCCTCAGCGATGATCCTGGCAGCCATAAGGTGGATCTCCCGATTGGTCCTGCCTGGAACTGAGGCTTTAATAGATTGTTCATTTGCAGAAAGGATAATAGCATAGATCTCCTCCTGTTGTGTTGAAAATTGTCCACCCACGGGGAACGTCCTGGTAATGTCGCTGGCATAACACATTTCGGTTTCAGCACCCGCATCACATATAACCAGTCTGCCATCCACAAGCTCATTGCCGTGGTAATGGTTGTGCAGGGTTTGTCCATCCATACTTAAAATTACAGGGAAGGAGACCGGTCCGCCATGAGAAAGTGCAATGCCTTCGATGGCACCCGCGAGTTCCCGTTCAAAGTTTCCGGCAAAACCCATTTTCATGGCAGTCGCATGCATAATACCGGCTACTTCCACTGCCTTTTCAATTTCAGTTATTTCGTATTGATCCTTTACCGCCCTTAGTTTAACTACTGCTGCGATGAGCTCATCTGAAACATACTTTTGTACCTCCTCGCGGCTTATCCCAAGCAGTGCTGTCAACCGGATGAGATGATCGCCACGGTAGGGAGGAAGCACATGGATTTTTCTACCCGATTTCATGGCAGTCGCTAAGTCTGAGGTCAGTTTTGCCAGAGATGCTGTAGATTCGACTGCCACCTGTGCTGCCAGTTCCTTTACCGAAGGTTGGGTTCCCATCCAGATAACAGACTCAACGGTGAGGTCGTCGCCATAGATTGTATCGGTTCCTGAATTTATGTCGCAAACGCCGTGAAATCCCGGTTTATTGATTCCGAAGAAATATAAGAAGCTGCTATCCTGCCGGTAATGATAGGTATTGTCTTTATAATTCATGGCACTTTCATCATTTCCGAGAAACAGGATCACCCCATCGCCCACTATTTCACGCAGGTTTTTCCTTCTCTGCCAGTATACTTCTTTTGGGAACATGTGCTTTTTTTTGATTAATGTTTGATTGCGATCCAGAAGGGCAAATGTAACTTCATTTTTTGACAAACAGCCGAAAACAGCTGAAATCTTGTTTCGACTAAATGCATGTTTTGCTCCTCCATCCGGGTCTCGATACTTACCAGGCAATGGCATATATCATTTATTGTAACCTTTTCATTAACAAATCGTAAAAAATTGCGAATAGTCTTGCACGGTAATTTAAAATTCCTATATTCGCACAGAAGAAGCCACATTTTAACCTTTTATCAACAATTTTACTAACATGCCCTACCGCCGCTTACCTAACACAGACTCAGCACGATTGAAGTCCTTAAAGGCAGCCCATGAAAAGGGAAAGGATATCCCACCCTTTAAACTGGCATTCAGCCCAACCTCCTTTAGAAAAATTCAAGCAGCACTTCCTGTATTTGAAGGAGCTATTTATGAACACAAGAACTCCCTGAATATCCAGACTGAAAAAAATAAGGAATATCAGAAGCGCCTCAAGAAGGTTCGTCTTTACATCTCCCATTTTATCCAGGTGGTAAATATGGCGATTTCACGGGGAGACATGGTACTAGAGACCCGGAAATTTTTCGGATTGGAGGAAGAAGAAAGGAAAGTCCCGGCTCTTGCCAGCGAAGAAGAGATTATCGGTTGGGGACAGCGACTGATTGATGGCGAACAAAAAAGGAGAAACCTGGGATTGAGTCCGGTTACCAACCCGACCATTGCGGTTCTGGCGGTTCACTTTGATAAATTCATGGAATATCACAATTATCAGAAAAGTCTGAAAAAAAGAAGTCAGCGCGCCCAGGAACAGCTAAATGAAAAGCGGGCAATGGTAGACGGTGTGATCCAACAAATCTGGAATGAGGTGGAAAACACTTTTAATGAACTTCCAGAGGAGATGCGCAGAGAAAAATCATCCGAATACGGATTGGTATATGTGTTCAGGAAGAACGAATTGAATAATGTCAATCTTTTTCAATCTCCCCGGATCGAAGAGATCGGCTAGTAATACTTCCTGTCTGGTAGTACCAGATCATAAAAAAGAAAACAAACACGAGCATACTGATCACCGCCATCATAGGCATCATCGCACTGGTACCTATCTCCTCCAGCAAATCATCTGCACTGCCCTTTGAGTAGAAGTGGTAATAGATCACACCCATGGTGTTATTCACAAAATGGCCAAGGACAGGATACCATATGGATTGCCCGTAAAACATCAGGTATCCCAGAATGAGACCCAGAATAAACCGGGGTAGAAATGAGAAGAATTGAAAATGAAAAGCACTAAACAGCATCGCTGTGATAACAATGGCCAGGTGTGCATTTTTTACCATTCCAAACATCAGACGTTGAATCAGACCCCTGAAGATCAGCTCCTCACCTATAGCTGCTATCACTCCGATCATGACTATATTAACCAGTAATCCACCGAAGGTGCGGGTTTCTGTAAATGCATGCATCACTCTTTCCGCATCGCCTTCAAGACTGCGGAGAAACCTGTCCAGGCCTCTTATGGGGATTTCCATTTTCAGATTGATCTCGGCAAGGTAATTGATAAAGGGAACTACGGCCACAATCATTAAAATGGTCAGCAGGACCGGAACAGGTCCAACCGGATTCTGAAACTTGTAATAGGAAAACAGGTCTCCCTGATAGAGGTATGAAAAGAGAAAGGCCGGAATGATAAAAGTACCGATTGATCCCAGGATCTGGATCAGTTTTGAAGCGGCTACGTACCTGGGATCCTCAAACGCATTCATGGAGAGGATCTCGGAGATCTGAAATCCATAGATCCACGCCGCCAAAAATGCACCCAGGAACTGGAATGCCAATCCCAGAATAAATAAGATCACCACTGTAAAAAGGAATTTTTCAGCCGGTCTCAATCCGGCAAGCAATGCTCTCTCGCCCACTAATTTTTGTATTTTTGAAACGGAATTAAAGCACAAAGAAAGCAATTTGGAAGGTTAGTTCCTACATTTATTATCCACATGCAAATTGGCGATCTCGATCTTGGTGAGCAGCCTCTTTTTCTGGCTCCTATGGAGGATATTACCGATCCTTCCTTCAGGTACCTCTGCAAAAAATTTGGAGCGGACGTCATGTATACCGAGTTCATTTCCTCCGATGGATTGATCAGGGATGGAGCTAAAAGTGTAAAGAAGCTTGATATTTATGATTATGAAAGGCCTATGGGAATTCAATTGTACGGGCATATTGTGGAGTCAATGGTTGAAGCCACTTACAGGGCACTTGAATCAAATCCGGAAATCATAGATATCAATTTCGGTTGTCCGGTGAGAAAAATTGCTAATCGCGGGGCGGGAGCCGGAATGCTTGCAAACATCCCATTCATGCTGGAGATGACCCGGGCTATTGTGAAAGCTTCCACGGTGCCGGTGACGGTAAAGACCAGGTTAGGATGGGATGAGAAACACCTGGTCATCGGGGAGCTGGCTGAAGAGCTTCAGGACACTGGGATTAAGGGTCTGACCATCCACGGACGGACACGTTCACAAATGTATAAAGGTAAGGCCGACTGGACGCTCATTGGAGAGGTGAAAAAAAATCCACGAATTCACATTCCCATCATCGGTAACGGGGACATCACCCATCCGGTGGAAGCCAAGAAAGCCTTTGAACAATTCGGAGTGGATGGGATCATGATTGGACGAGCAGCTGTTGGAAAACCATGGTTGTTCAGTCATGTGAAACATTATCTTGAATACGACGAGCTGCTGCCTGAGCCCACGGTATCTGAAAAGGTGGATATGGCACTTCTCCAGTTCACCAAATCTCTTGAATATAAATCGGAACCTGTGGGAGTATACGAAATGCGTCGTCATTTCTCCAACTATTTCAAAGGGCTTCCCGATTTTAAGCAGACCCGCCTTGAATTACTTACGACCCTGGAAGTGGAGGAAATCTATGCGTTGTTAAACGAAATCCGCATGAGGTATGGCGACTACAGGCCTGTGGTTGCAGGCGGATTCTGGGAAAAAGGGTGACAAGTCGCCACACGAGGAACTGTGCCGGATTGCGATGATCCCGGGAAATCTTAGTGCACTTTGGGATCATTGATCTCGGCCCGTTTGGGATAATCAAGGTTGTAGTGCAGCCCCCTGCTCTCCTTTCTGGCCTGTGCCATTTTGATGACCAGGTATCCCACATTGATCAGGTTTCGAAGCTGACATATTCTGAGGGAAACTTTCGATTTCTTGTAGAGAGCTTCGGTTTCGCGGTAGATGATTTCCAATCGTGCTATTGCCCGCTCCAGTCGCAGATCTGATCGCACGATCCCCACATAGTTGGTCATGATCTGTTTCACTTCTCTCAGGTTCTGGGTAATCAGCACCATCTCTTCGGGGTGCGTGGTCCCAGCGTCATCCCACTGAGGGATACCGGTGTCAATTGTATATTCCGGTGCATGGGCAACTGCATGTTTCACTGCACGGTCGGCATACACGATAGCTTCAATCAAAGAATTGGAAGCCAGCCGGTTTGCTCCATGTAAGCCCGTGGAAGAGACCTCCCCCACCGCGTAAAGTCTTTTAATCCACGTCTGTGCATCCATATCGACTTTTATTCCACCACAGCTATAGTGAGCAGCCGGGACAACAGGTATCATGTCCTGGGAAATATCAATACCAAGGGAAAGGCATTTTTCAGTAATGTTTGGAAAGTGCTCCTTTAAAGCTTTTTCTTCCAGGTGAGTGGTATCAAGATATACGTATTCGTGGCCATGGATTTTCATCTCATTGTCTATGGCCCTTGCCACAATATCCCTTGGTGCCAGGCTTCCCCTTTCATCATATTTGTTCATGAACTTTTCACCTAGCTGGTTCTTTAGGATTCCCCCATATCCTCTCATCGCCTCGCTGATAAGAAACGATGGCGATACTCCGGGATTGTAGAGGGACGTTGGATGGAACTGAACAAACTCCAAATTTTCGATGATGCCTTTGGCGCGGTAGACCATGGCAATCCCATCCCCGGTGGCGATGGGGGGATTGGTTGTAGTAGAGTATAGTTGCCCCACTCCTCCTGAAGCAAGCAGGGTTGTTTTAGAAAGTATTCTGACCACCTGTTCGTTCCGGAGGTTAAGTACATAGGCTCCCGAGCATTCGATATCTGTCCTGTTCCGTTTCACAAGCTTGCCCATGTGATGCTGGGTGATCAGGTCAACTGCGAAATGGTACTCCAGCAATTCAATATTGGGATGCAGTTTAACCTGCTTGGAAAGTGCACGTTGTATCTCATGTCCTGTATTGTCTTTGTGATGCAGTATCCGGTGTTCCGAATGACCTCCTTCCCTCGCAAGGTCATATTTTCCACTGGACATTTTGTCGAATTCCGTACCCCATTGGATAAGCTCACTGATCTGGGAGGGACCTTCTTCGACTACCATTTTTACAACTTCTTTGTTGCAAAGATGATCGCCGGCAATCAGTGTATCCCTTATATGTTTTTCATGGCTATCCGGTTCATAAGTAACGGCTGCAATTCCTCCCTGGGCAAGCCGGGTATTCGTTTCTTCCAACTCCGATTTGGTGATCAGGCAGACGTTTCCGTATTCGGCAGCTTTCAGGGCAAAACTCAATCCACCGAGACCCGATCCGATCACCAGAAAATCAAAATATTTCTCCATTATGTCTAGTCCGAAATAAACGACAAAGATAAAAAAAACTACAGAGAATGATTTAAAACCTGTAATTTTGGAAGCTATGATTAAGGTACTAACTATAGTGGGAGCCAGGCCCCAGTTTATTAAGGCTGCAGCACTGAGCCGGGTAATCAGGGAAGAATTCAGCGATGTTTTTAAAGAGGTCATTCTGCACACTGGTCAGCACTATGATGCTTCCATGTCTGAGGTCTTCTTCCGGGAAATGGGAATACCGGAACCTGCCTACAACCTGGATATCGGATCCGAATCTCATGCGGTGCAGACAGGCAGGATGATCCAGGGTATTGAAGAGGTTATCCTGCTAGAGAAACCAAAAGGAGTCATCGTATATGGGGACACGAACTCAACAATTGCAGGAGCATTGGCTGCCTCCAAGTTGCACATCCCAGTGATTCACATTGAAGCAGGATTGCGATCATTCAACAAGCAGATGCCGGAAGAGATCAATCGAATTGCGTGCGACCATGTAAGCACACTTCTTTTTTCACCCACCCTTACAGGGGTGGAGAACCTGGCACGGGAGGGGATCGTTCATTGTCAGGCTGAACCTCACACATTTGATCAACAGGGAGTGTTTCACTGTGGCGACCTTATGTATGATAATACCCTCTATTTCAAAAATTTGTCTCAAAGAAAATCTTCTATTCTCACGGATCTGAACCTGGTTGGGAAACCTTTTATTCTGGCAACTGTGCATCGACCGTCAAATACCGATGTGGAGGAAAATATTCGAAACATTGTGGTAGCCTTGCAGGAATTATCAAGTGAAAGGCAGCTACACGTGGTTCTCCCATTGCATCCCCGTACTGCAGGGATCATGACGCAGTTGAAGTTGAAAAATACCATCGAATTGAATGATCCAAACGGATTTATCAGGCTCATCCCTGCGATTTCATTCCTGGATATGATCAATCTTGAATCGCTAGCCAGCCTTATCCTCACGGATTCGGGCGGAGTACAAAAAGAAGCCTGGTTTATGAAGAAACCTGTGGTGGTCCTGAGGGAAGAGACCGAATGGGTCGAGATTATTGAATCGGGGAACGGTCGCCTGGCAGGTGCTAATACCGAAATGATCCTGAAGGCCTCCCGCAACCTCCTTGACTCACCCCCCGAAACGTTTCCTCCCTTGTTTGGAAATGGTCATGCTGCACGTGAGATTCTGGAAGTCCTCACCACGGTCCGGTGGGCCTGATTACTTATTCTTTTTATTGTACTTTTGAGATTCTTAATTTCTAACTAATACATTGTGTTTATGGACCAGCAGGATCTATTTAAAAAACTGGTTGCACATTGCAAGGAGTATGGATTTGTTTTTCCTTCCAGTGAGATCTATGACGGGCTCGCTGCGGTATATGACTATGGCCAGTATGGCGTTGAGCTTAAAAATAACATCAAGAAGTACTGGTGGGATTCCCTGGTATTGCTTCACGAAAATGTAGTGGGTCTCGATTCTGCAATCTTCATGCATCCTGCCATATGGAAAGCTTCGGGTCATGTGGATGCATTCAACGATCCGTTAATAGACAATAAAGACTCTAAAAAAAGATACCGGGCCGATGTGCTCATCGAAGAACAGATGGCCAAATATGAGGGCAAAGCCAACAAAGAAGTAGCGAAAGCACGCAAACGATTTGGAGAGGCTTTTGAAGAGGAACAGTTCCGCAAAACCAATCCACGGGTAATTGCGTATCAGGAGAAACATGATGCGCTTCATGCCAGGTTTGTCAAAGCCCTGAATGATTCCGACCTGGCTGAACTAAGGCAAATCATCATTGATGAGGAAATTGTATGTCCCATTTCAGGTTCCCGGAACTGGACGGAAGTCCGGCAATTCAACCTGATGTTCTCTACAGAAATGGGATCCACTTCGGAAAGCGCTAACAAAATCTATCTGAGGCCCGAGACGGCGCAAGGCATTTTCGTCAACTACCTGAACGTGCAAAAATCGGGTCGCATGAAGGTTCCATTTGGTATTGCACAAATAGGAAAGGCTTTCAGAAATGAGATCGTTGCCCGTCAGTTCATCTTCCGCATGCGCGAATTTGAACAGATGGAGATGCAATTTTTTGTCCCTCCCGGAACCGAACTTGAATGGTTCGAGTATTGGAAAGAAGCCCGCATGAAATGGCATCGCAACCTTGGATTCGGGGATGAGAAATACCGGTTCCATGACCATGAGAAGCTGGCCCACTATGCCAATGCTGCGACCGATATTGAGTTCAACTTTCCCTTTGGATTCAAAGAAGTGGAAGGCATCCATTCGCGGACCGACTTCGACCTTGACAGTCACCAGGAGTATTCGGGCAAGAAATTGCAATATTTCGATACGGAAACCAACAAGAACTTTGTGCCGTTTGTGGTGGAGACTTCTATCGGAGTTGACCGGATGTTCCTGCAAATAATTTCAGCAGCCTATACGGAAGAAATCCTGACCAAGGAGGATGGTACCACCGATTCGAGGGTGGTTATGAAACTGCACCCGGTACTGGCGCCAGTGAAATTGGCAGTTTTTCCGCTTACCAGGAAAGACGGGCTTCCGGAGAAAGCAAGGACGATTGTAGATCACCTGAAGTTTGATTTTAATTGTCAATACGAAGAAAAGGATTCCATTGGGAAGCGGTACAGGAGGCAGGATGCCATTGGTACTCCCTATTGCATTACTATTGATCACCAGACCCTTGAAGATAATACAGTAACTGTCCGGTACAGAGATACCATGAAGCAGGACAGGGTTGATGTGGGGATTCTGAAAGAGACCATCAAAGACAACGTGGACATCTCAAACCTTTTGAAGAAACTTTAGCGTTCCGTCACCTTGAAAAAAGTCCTGGTTATAACGTACTACTGGCCACCAAGCGGAGGAGCTGGCGTTCAGCGATGGCTGAAATTCACCAAATACATGCCGGAATTTGGATGGCAGCCTGTGGTATATACACCGGCAAATCCGGAAGCTCCTGTGGATGATCCTTCTCTTCTGGAAGATATCCATGCAGAAACCCAAATCATCAAGCGACACATCTGGGAGCCGTATAGCTTGTATAAGCGATTTATCGGGATGAGATCTGAGGACCGGATAAACGCTGGTTTTTTAAGTGAAAATGAGAAATCAGAAAAGAAAGAGGGGATCTCTGTCTGGATCAGGGGAAACATATTTATTCCCGATGCCAGGAGATTCTGGATAAATCCCTCGGTCAGATTCCTCCGGAAGTACCTCCGCGAAAACCCGGTGGATGCCATCCTCTCTACCGGGCCACCCCATAGCATGCACCTGATTGCCCGGAGACTAAAACAGCAGGGTAATATCCCATGGATTGCAGATTTCAGGGACCCGTGGACCGAAATCGATTTCTATGATCAGCTCAGGCTTACACGCCGGTCCGATCAGAAACATAAATCCCAGGAAAAAGCAGTGCTGAATGAAGCAGACCGGGTAGTGGCCGTTGGCAAAACCATGGCCGAAAGATTCAGTCTGACACAGGGAATCAGACCGGTGGTTGTGCCAAACGGATTTGATGAAGCAGATTTTCAGGTGCCGCTGAAGTCGCCGGCTAAACAGTTCTCCATTGTTCATGTGGGTGCCATGAACCGGGATCGAAATCATTCTGCATTCTGGGAAGCCATCGCGGAGCTTGTCAAAGAAAAACCTGGACTAATGTCAAACCTGGTCATCAAACTCGTGGGAAAACTGGATGTTTCCGTTCACCAGAGTATTGCAAAATATGAACTTCAGGACCTGGTTGAAATAGAGGACTACCTGCCCCACGATCAGGTAATACCACTTCTTCTGTCAGCTTCCATATTATACCTTCCCATTAACCATACTCCAAATGCTAAATCCATTCAGACCGGGAAGATATTTGAATACCTGGCAGCTGGACGAAACATCCTGGGAACCGGACCGGAAGACGGAGATGCCGCAGATATCCTTAAAGAATGCCAGGCAGGAGAGATGGTTGGATTCACTGATAAGCCCAGGCTAAAGGCGGTTCTAACAGAATGGGCTGAATTGCACAGGGAAGGGAAGCTGGTCATTGAGCCTTCAGGGACGGAAATCTATTCGCGCCGGCACCTCACCTCCATCATAGCAGCTCAGCTGGAAGAGATTACCGGAACGTAAGATGAATGAGGTAAGTTCAGTGTTCTTTTTATCGCATCAGGTTTAGAAGTTCCTGTTCCCTTCTCTCGGTATGATAATTCTGAATGATGTGTTCCCGGGCCCTATTGGCAAGCACATCTTGATTGGCACATGTCCGTATCTTTTCGGCCATCGCATCGGCGTCCCAATCATCGAGTACTATACCTGCATCTCCCATGGCTTCCGGAATTCCTCCAACATTGGTTCCAAGGGGAATGCAATTTCTCAGCATGGCTTCGCACACCGCATTGGGTAAGCCTTCACTCCTGGAAAACTGGGCATAGAAACGAGCCTTCCCATACCATGCAACTAAATCCTCATGACTGATCGTAGGAAGAATAAGCAGGTTCTCAGGTTTTTCACTCACACACTTTTCCCCTTCCTTGCTCATTCCTATGATCACAAACTGCATGGCTGGTAATTTTCGGGCAAGATCTATAAAGCGATCTATTCCCTTTATCATAAATCGTTGCCAGTTCTTTGTGAGGCTGACTGTGACAATAACGTCTTCTTTATCATGAGATGGAAGGTATATTTCCGGATCGTCTCCTGTAGGAATCACCTTTACCCGGATGTCTCCGGCTCTTGATCTGGCCATAATGCCGAGAGCCCTGGCAACAGGAAGATTCAGCGTGGCACTTCGCATTGAATAGCGGGCACAGCTTCCCCGAAATTTTTTATTGAATGAACCGTAGTTAAATTCCTCCAGATATGTCACGTCATAGCCCCCCAGCACAATGTAAAACCTCTTTCCGGCAATTTTGCTAAAAACAGCTGGTAAGAATGAATGATAGTCCGCAAACCAGCAATAGATCACATCACTCCTCCAGACATACCATGTAAAGACAAAAAACTGCTTAAGCCCCGCAGAGAAGAATGAGACGGGAGACTTCCCAAAAGGACTTCTAATCTTCCTTACCGGGAAAGCGTTACTGAGTGTATTGTAATCCTTTCGGACAAATTGGGAAAAATCCTTGTATACGAATAGTATTCGTCTAGTTCTTGAACCCATAAATGAACTGAAAATTTGCATGCAATTTAGCTAAAATAATTCCTACTAATAACCTGGATTTTTGAAAGGGAGTGGAATATGAGACACGTTCCGGGGTAACGGACAAGATTGCCGGTGATCTTGAAGCTCAATCCTTTTAATTTTTGGGTGATTTGGTTAAATCTCTGTAGCTTTAAAAAAATATGAATCAATCTGGATGATGAAAAATGTACTTGTTACGGGAGCCGGAGGTTTTATAGGTTCTCATCTGACTGAACTTCTTGTGGAGAAAGGATTAAATGTAAAGGCTTTTGTGCATTATAACTCACAAAACAACTGGGGTTGGCTTGAAAGTTCTCCATGCAAAAATGAAATTGAAGTAGTTACCGGGGACATTCGGGACTCCGATTCTGTGAGATCTGCGGTACAAAATACTGATACCGTATTTCATTTAGCGGCTCTAATCGGCATTCCCTATTCCTATGTTTCGCCTTTAGCCTATATCAAAACAAACATTGAAGGGACCTATAATATTCTACAGTCAGCCCTTGAGTGCGGAATTGAGAATTTGATGATTACCTCCACCAGTGAGATTTATGGCACAGCGCAATATATTCCCATCGATGAAAAACATCCTGCTGTGGGTCAGTCCCCATATTCGGCAACAAAAATTGCTGCAGATGAGATCGCCTTGAGCTATAGCCGCTCGTTCAATTTACCGGTAAAAATAGTGCGTCCGTTTAATACCTATGGGCCAAGACAATCGGCCCGGGCCGTCATTCCAACAGTCATATCGCAATTGCTCAATGGGAAACGAAAAATACAACTGGGGAACTTAACCCCCACTAGAGATTTGACGTTTGTCAAGGATACTGCCAGGGGATTTTTTGAAATTGCCGGTTCGGACAAATTATTTGGTGAAGCGACCAATATTGGGATGAAAAATGAGATCAGTATTGATGAATTAGTAAGATTAATAGGTAGTTTTCTCGACTGTGAGATCGAAGTAATATCCGATCATAAAAGGATTAGACCGGAGCAGAGTGAAGTGGAACGCCTGTTATGTGATAATTCTAAAATAATGACACACACAAATTGGACACCTGCCTACAATCTGGAAACAGGGCTTAAAGAAACCATTCATTGGATTGAAAAGAATCTAAATCTCTATAAATCTGAGCTGTATAATGTCTAAGAGAGCGATCATACTGGCAGGCGGTAAGGGAACACGACTAAAACCCTATACGGTTTCATTACCTAAACCATTGGTGCCGGTAGGAGAATCTCCTATCCTGGAAATTATTATTAAGCAATTGGTGAAACACGGCTTTGATCATATTACCATCACGGTAAATCATATGGCTGATATTATTAAGGCATTCTTTGGGGATGGTTCCAAATGGAAAATAAAAATTGACTATTCGTTGGAGGACAAACCGTTAAGCACCATGGGGCCCCTTAAATTAATTAAGGATCTTCCTGCTAATTTCTTGATTATGAACGGGGATGTCCTTACTGACTTAAATTTTAATGATTTTTATAATTGGCATGTCGAAAAGAAGAATATATATACAATTTCATCCCATGTCCGCACACAAAAAAATGATTATGGTGTACTTGAGGTTGACAACTCCGGCAGGCTAACCGGCTTTCATGAAAAACCAATAACAAGTTTTAATGTAAGCATGGGAGTGTATATGGCCAATCGAAAAATTCTTGGGTTTATTCCGGAAGACCGGGCTTTCGGGTTCGACCACCTCATGCTCGAGCTGATAGAAAAAAAAGAAAATGCTGCTGTTAAATCCTATGATGGGTACTGGTTGGATATAGGCCGACCGGATGATTATGCCATAGCCTGTGAAGATATTGATAAAATATTTTAAATAGATGATAGTAGCCATAACCGGAAGCAGGGGATTTGTTGGCACCAAATTGGTGCAATCGCTTAGAAGGCTTGAGTTAGAAATTATTGAAATTGATTTAGCACTTGGACATGATTTAACTAAATGGGATACGTTATCAAAAGTTGGGTATTTTGATGTACTTATTCACTTGGCAGCCAGAACTTTTGTCCCGGAGTCTTTTGTGCATCCTGCATCATTTTATGAGACAAATGTGACGGGTTCTTTACATGCACTTGAACTTTGCAGAAAATATGAATCCAAAATTATTTTCACCAGCTCATACGTATATGGATCCCCTAAGTATATTCCTATCAATGAATTACACCCGTTAAATGCCACCAACCCCTATGCCCAATCTAAGATACTGGGAGAAGAATTATGCCACGCCTATCACAGAGATTTTGATATACCAGCTATCATATTCAGACCATTTAATGCGTATGGAAAAGGTCAGAATGATAATTTTCTAATTCCTTCTATAATAAAACAGGCTTACTCGGGGAAAGTCATGTTAAAAGATCCCAGGCCCAGAAGAGATTTTATTTTCATTGATGATTTGGTTGATGCGTACACAAAAGCAATAAATGCTGACTTTAGTAAGGTTGAGATCTTTAATCTGGGTTCAGGCATAAGTACATCTATTCAGGAATTAGCACAACTAATTACAGAAAACATGAGGATGGACTTTTCAGTGGTTTTTTCTAATGAACAGCGGAAAAATGAAATCCTTGAGACCAGAGCAGATATCTCAAAATCCAGAAAACTATTAAAATGGAATCCCGGGATTTCCATGGAAAAAGGGATTTCAATGATCCTTCGGTAATTCTCATGTGAATTAGCGAGTATCAGCAATTCATTTATCTTTGTGTCTCATTATTTTTCCCGTATGGCAAAAGGCCTCTATTTACACTTTGATGAAATAGCTAATCCGAAAAAATCCGGGATCCGGAATAAGATCAATGGACAGGTAAACGCTTTCCGGGAAGCAGGGTTCGAGACCGATGTGATCTGCTTCCGGTCAAAAAAAGAGCTCTTTCTGAACGAAGAAAGGATTTTTATCCTGCCCAGCCGGCAACTTATCTTCCGCTATTTTTTGTTCAGGAGGATCCTGAAGACCTGCCTTTCCAACCATTACCGGTTTATCTACATCAGGTATTTGAGAAGCGATAGATATTTTTTAGGTTTTCTGCGTCGTGTGAAGTCCCCCGAAACAAAAATCTTTATTGAGTTTCCTACCTTTCCTTATGATTCAGAAATGGATCCGAAGAATTTTGTTGAGCGACTAATGACCAGTCAGGACAGGCGTTACCGTACAAAATTACATGAAAGCGTCGATTTTGCGGTGGCCACCACGAAGATAACCGGACAAATATTTAATATGGCAACCCTTTGCATCGACAACGGGGTGGAGCTTACTAAAATATCCATGATTGCTCACCGGCCGGTGTATAACGAACTCCGGATTATCGGAGTGGCCAACCTGGCAAGGTGGCATGCCTGGGATCGGGTGATTGAAGGCCTGTTCAGATATTATCAAAGCGAACAGGAGGTTTTGGTGACCTTTAAAATAGTTGGATTGGGCGGAGAGTACGAAGCCTTGAAGAACCTTAGTAAGGCTCTCCAAATGGAGGCGTATGTCCATTTCAGAGGCCCGAAAATGGGTGCTGACCTCGATCAGGAATTCGAAACAGCAGATCTGGCAATGGGTACTCTGGGATTGCATCGGATCGGGCTAGCCTCCACGTCTGTGCTGAAGCTGAGGGAATACACCGCACGCGGACTGCCATCAATAATTGGCTATGATGAACTGAGTATTTCCGATCAAGAAAAGTTTGTGCTAAAAATTCCAGCTGATGAAACTCCCGTCAATATTAAAGATCTGATTTCGTTCTGTCAAAACTTCGATATTGCTCCACAAGAGATAAGAAAATATGCCGAAGAAAATTTTTCGTGGCGCAAGGTGTTTGATCCGGTTACTGCATTATTAAATTAACTATACTATTTATGAAAACAACAATAAACGAACGTCCTGCAGAATATGCATTTGCATTTCATCATTTACAAGAATTATGTGTGGGCAAAATATTAGATGTAGGATCAGGCAAGACATCGTGGCCACATCTCTTAAGCGTCTGTGGATATTCGGTGAAAGCCATCGACAAAAAAAGCTCGAATAAATATTATAAAGTTATCAAAGATGACATTACAAAAACCAGGCTGAAAGAACAGTTTCAAATAATTACGTGCCTCAGTGTATTGGAACATATACCTGATCATCAGGCAGCAGTAAAGAATATGTTCAGGCTCTTAATACCCGGGGGGTACCTTATCCTCTCTTTTCCCTATAATGAAGATCAATATTACGAGAATATTTATGACCATCCTGAAGCAGGATATGGCAAGAACTACAAATTCATTACTCAAATATACTCCAGGAAAGAAATTGACAAGTGGCTAAAAGAATCTCCATGGTCCATACGGACACAGGAATATTATGAGACGTTTACCGGCAAACTGTGGACCTTTGGGGAAAGGCTGAATCCAACTGTAAAAGTAGCTAAATCAGAACTGCACCATCTGAGTTGCCTTGTGCTGGAAAAGCAATAACAAATGAGGTTTGCTTAGATTTCTCGTACTGCACGCACTGCATACGCAGAGTCCTTTGGCGCATTATACACATCCCGGCTATAAAGTCCACACTGTAAACACTATCACTGTTTCCTCACAAATATAGCCATCAACCAGTAGTCCTTTTTCCGGGCAGGAATTAAAAGGTTTAATCCATTTAATATCTTTGACAGCAGGTTTCCTTTGTGTTCGGGGTATTCCCGGTTGCCGCATTTGGGACAAATCGTATATTTTGAGGGTGCAAAATATTTACCAGCCAGCTCATGCCTCAGTTTTAATAAGAACGTATTATAATTTCTTGCACGCTTCCCACTGGTAGTCTGCCACAGTATATTATACTTGCTTCCAAGCATATGATGGATCTTTTCTACGGTAAATGAATTCAAATGTCCGTACGCATGAAATAGCGTATGACAGGAGGGGCATATGATATGGTAGTAGGGGAGCTGCTCCTGGTTAGGGACCGATATGAAGATGTACTTCCTGGCGATCCGGGTAAACTCCCGGAGCGTTCTGTCAAGCAATTCCGAGGGAAGGTGTTCGATAAGCTCGCTTGAAAAGACCATATCAAAAGATTGATCTTTTACAGGAGATATGTCGTCACAGGAACAACATATATTCTCCTTTTTAACATGCGTAAGCGCTTCTTCAGAAAGGTCCACTCCCAGTACTTTATATTTATTCGGGAAATTATTTGTGATTTCACCGTTACCACACCCTACATCAATGATAGAAGCTACATCGGAAGGAAGATTGTCCATAATTAATGGAAGTTTCGCTTTGATCTCTCCCGAGATATCATAGTTTTCCCATAATTCGCTGTTATCAAAAATCCTCTTGTTGTAATGCTCTTCCATTGTCTTAATGAACTATCTTTATCCAACAAATATAGTTTCATTTATGGGTATCGTTGCCCGGCAAAGCATAAAGAATTTCTTCTGGTCCAATATCGGGATCATCCTTGGAGCTCTCTACACCTTTTTGATCATACCCCGGGTATTTAATGAAAATCCGGCCCAATGGGGGTTAATCCAGCTTATAATATATTATAATCAGATTCTGCTGCCTCTCACCCTGCTAAGCATCCCAACTGTAATCATCAAGTTCTTTCCCTCCTTTAGAAAGAAGGAAAAAGGGAATGATTTATATTCCCTGTCCCTGATTATTGTGTTAACCAACGTGATTCTGGTGTCCACACTTTTTGTCGCCTTCAGGAGCACGCTAATTTCCAACGAAGACGGTATTAAGAATCTATCTCAATATACCCTGATTGTGATACCGATCTTGTTGTTCTCGTCTCTTTTCGAAGTATTTGCAGCCTGGTCGAAAGTAATCCTGAAAAGTACTGTTCCCAACTTTCTGAAGGATTCATTTTTGAAGAGCTGGAACTTTCTAATCGTATTGCTTTTTTATTTTGATTTTATTGAATTCAACACGCTGATCTTTCTCTTTTTTGGAATATATGCTATCCAGCTAATCCTGATGTTTATATATGTGAAAAGGAAGGATAGCATCCGGTTCCGTTTGAATAAATCTGTCATTACATCCACCTTTCAGAAAAAGCACTTTTCTTATATGATATTTAGTGTGATGGGGATAGCAGCATTTACCTTGATAAATAAACTGGATGTGCTTATGATAGGTAAACTACTCTCGCTTCAGGAGGTTGCCTTCTACTCCATAGGTCTGGCCCTGGTAGCATTTGTTCAACTTCCTGAGAAATCCATTTCCGCCATATCAGTCCCCACACTTTCGCACCTCCTGGAAAAAGATGACAAAGCCGGGATTCATTCTTTGTATCAGAAGACATCAATTACTCAACTGGTTATCAGTAGCTTTATCTTTATCGGGATCTGGATCAACATGCATAACATCTCGGAATATCTTGGACCTAAATTCGGAAATATTGAGTATGTGGTATTGTTCCTCGGACTGGCCAAGGTTGTAGATGTCCTGACGGGATTAAACGGCCCGCTCATTGGGATTTCAAAATATTACAGGTCTATTCTCGTGATGCAACTCATTCTGGTAGCCATTGTTGTCACATCAAACCTGATATTCATTCCCAGGTACGGTATCAATGGTGCGGCTTTCGCATCATTTATTTCCTTATCATTGTATAACATTATTAAGACTGTTTTTGTATATAAAAAATTCAGGATCTGGCCTTTTTCCATTAAGTCGGTCCTGGCTATCTTAATTGGTTTGTCGGCCCTGGCCTTAAACCGGATAATTCCAGAGTTGGAAGGATTTTGGGCTGATCTGCTCATTCGTTCAGGAGTTTTTTCCCTGGTGTTTATTTCACTTGTATTGGGATTAAACATTTCAGATGACCTGAATACTGTGGCAAAAAACCTGATCCCCGGATCGGGCAAAAAACACACTAATCAAACGTAAGAATTATAGCAATCGATGAAAGCAAAAGAGATCTTCACCGGATTTGGACCTCATATCTTAGCTGTCCTGGTATTCATCATCCTGGGATTCGCCTATTTCCCGGATGTACTTGACGGAAAGCAGCTTGGAGGGCATGACAATGCCAATTTCAAGGGCATGTCCCGTGAAATTGCCGACTTTCGTGAAGAAACAGGCCAGGAGGCACTGTGGACCAATAATATGTTTTGTGGAATGCCTGGATACATGATCAGTACGGTATACAAAGGGAACGAATTAAGTTTTCTGGACAAGCTGTTCCAGGCTGGTCCAAGGCCCGTGAGTTTTGTTTTTTTGTACCTGATCGGTTTTTACATATTACTGATTTCCCTCCGGGTGAATCCATTTCTTGCCATCGCTGGTGCCATCGCGTTCGCTTTCTCATCCTATAATTTTGTGATCCTGGCTGCCGGCCATAATTCCAAAGCCATTGCCATAGGCTATATGGCCCCCGTGCTGGCCGGGGTCTTACTAACCTTCAGGGGAAAGCGATTGCTGGGGGCAGCGCTTACCGGCATTGCTTTGTCGCTCCAGATCATGGCCGGGCATCCCCAGATCACTTACTACACACTGATGATCATCCTGCTATTTGGATTGAGTCAGTTCTACTTTGCAATCAAGGAGAAGTATGTGAAAGAATTGCTGACTACGGTAGCTATATTGCTAGTTGCAGTGGGTTTCAGTCTTGCCAGTAATGCCTCGAGGCTGTTGACCATTATGGAGTATGGAAAGTATTCTATGAGAAGCCCATCTGAGCTTACGTCGGAAGAGGAAGATAAAACCACGGGGCTCACCAAAAGTTATGCAACCGGTTGGAGTTATGGGATCGGTGAATCATTTTCACTCCTGATTCCCGGTTTTAAGGGAGGGAGCAGTGACGGATCTCTTTCGGAAAAGTCCGAGACCTACCGGTTATTTGCTCAAAGCAATCCGGCACAGGCAGCTGAAGTCATTAAACACCTGCCCCTCTACTGGGGACAGCAGGCTTCTACTTCCGGTAACATTTATATAGGGGCCATTGTAATCTTTCTTTTTGTGCTTGGCATGTTCGTGATAGACAAAAAGATTAAATGGTGGCTTTTTGCAGCTACGGTGCTTGGTATTACCCTGTCGTGGGGGGAAAATTTCATGTTCCTTACAGATTTCTTTTTGGATCATGTACCCGGTTACAATAAATTCAGAACTGTTAGTATGACGCTGGTCATACCAGCCCTGGCCATGCCCATCCTGGCAATTCTTGCCCTTAATAAAGTCTTGTTTGGCGATATCAACAGGAAGGATCTCACATACGCTCTTAAGTGGTCGGTTGGAATTGTGGGAGGTTTAGTGTTGCTATTTGTACTGTTTCCTGATCTCGCAGGAGATTTTATCTCCGCCCGGGATGGCAGTTACCAGGAAGCTCTGGCCGATTCCCTTCAGGCAGACAGGCGGACGTTGCTCCGGACCGATGCGTTGAGATCCTTATTATTTATGGGGCTCGCCCTTGGATTGATTCTTCTCTTCAGGATGGAAAAGATAAAAGTAAATCTGGTAGTGGCAGGTATTGCCATACTTTTCCTGGCCGATATGTGGCCCGTTGATAAACGATACCTTAATAAGGAGCACTTTTCATCAAAACGCCAGGCAAGTCAGCCTTTCACCCCATCAGCCGCAGATCAATTCATTATGAATGAACCTGGATACAATAACAGGGTGTTGAATCTTACCGTTTCCATGTTCCAGGACGCTTCCACATCCTTTTTTCATCAGTCCATTGGCGGATATCACGGTGCTAAAATGCGGCGTTACCAGGATGTGATTGAAACAGGAATGATGGATGATATCAACTCCCTTTTCGGAGCCATACAATCAAAAAACTATCAAGTGGTTGACAGCACCCTGGCCCAAACCAACGTGCTGAATATGATCAATACGAAGTATATCTTAATCAACACGGAAACCCAACCTATCGTCAACAGGCATGCCGTGGGGAACGCCTGGTTTGTCAACCGGGTCCGGGTTGTTGAAAATGCAGATGCCGACATTCAGGCAATTGCTGCCATTGACATCACCAGAGAAGCAACCCTGGATGCACGGTTTGACAATTTGCTGGAAAAGAAATCCTATCCTGTTGATCCAACAGCTTCAATACAACTCACTGAATACCAACCCAACAGGATGGTATATCAGAGTGAGACCCGCAGGGAACAACTGGCCCTATTCTCTGAAATTTATTATGAAGAAGGCTGGCAGGCGACCGTGGATGGCCAAAAGACAGATCACTTCAGGATGGACTACCTGTTGCGAGGAATGGTTGTTCCGGGAGGTAGCCACGAAATCGTATTTGAGTTCCATCCCAGATCATATTACGCTGGAACGACCTTGTCGGTGATAAGTTCCCTTCTGCTGTTGCTGCTATTTTTGGGGGCAATCTATCTTCAATACGCTAAAAAAGGGGGCGATGAGAAACCTCTGATAGTAATATGACCCATGATTGGTTTGATTTGATAGAAACCGATTGAGTATGCTGATCTTTGTGGCAGATATTCTAATACCGGTTCAGCCACTTGTATCGGCGGGCATTGCTGCCCAGCTTTACCGATAATGTAATCTCATGAGAGCCGTAGTTGTAATGGCCAATCTCTGAAAGAGCCCAATCAAAGGCATACCCGAAATAGAGACTTTCCACCCTGAGACCCACGATGGCAATAATGCTTTTGTTTGTCCGGTAGGAAATGCCTCCCCAGTAAAGATCAGAATAATAGAGTTTGAGGGAAAAGTCCCCCTGTGGATTCCAGTTCTCAGTAGTCTTTAATAACGTACTCGGCTCCAGTTCCAGGTCATCTGAAAGCGAAAACCGGTAGCCTCCCATGAGCCAGTAGTGTCTGAACGTTTTAAAATTGGGCAATTCATTGGCCCCTATAAGGACTGATGTCTGAAGCAAGTTGCTCACAGAAAAACCTACGAAATAATCAAATCCCCTGAAATGTACCCCGAAGTCCGCATCCGGACTATAAGCCACCGGATTAAAATCGCTGTTTAATACGGGGTCTCCTTCGACCCCAAAGGTCAGGCTCTCCTTATAAATCCTGTATTGGAAAGCCTTGGCCGCCAACCCGAATGAAAGTTGCTGATTGTTCAATATAATGTGGTAGGCGTAGGTAAAAGATACTCCGGTCCGTGCCACATTGGCGTTTACATCGTTGATGATATACGCTCCAAGTCCTACACGCCCTTTTGTACTGGGAAGCAACATGTTCTTCTTGCGGACAGGATTATTTACAATCTTATATGAACGCTGAAGCAAGCGGGTTTGCCAGGATGCAGAATAGGTTTGGGGAGCATCTTTGAATCCAAGCCATTGCTGACGGGCAGTGGTATTAAATGAGGTATACCCATCGTGTCCTGCCATGGCAGGATTGATAGTGAATCCATTCAGGATATACTGGGAATAGATCGGCAATTGCTGTGCTGCCAGCCTTCCCATGAACGTCACCCCGATAAGTAACCATATATAGAATTGAATCCGTCTCACCCTTGTCTCTTACGCAATTATCTCACAATGGTTATGTTGCCCGTTATCGGAGGCTCATCGTTGTTCAGATCAATGATGTAATGGTATGAATCAATCGGTAGTTCACGCCCGCTGAAAGATCCGTCCCACGGATTATCACCGGCTGCCGGTGAATAATATACAGAAGTGCCCCACCTGTCAAATATCCGTATCTCTGCATTCGGATAAAGCTCCAATCCTTCAATAATCCAAAGATCGTTGTATCCATCACTGTTGGGGGAGAATGCATTGGGGATCACCAGGCAGGAAGCATAGGTAAAATCAACGTAGACCGAATCGATGGTCACACAATTATTCGCATCCGTTACCGTGGCCACATAATCCCCCCAGAATACATCGTTAAAGGAAGATTCATTGTCGGAAAGTCCCCTGTCCCATCCAATGAGGTATGGGAATATCCCACCGTCTACGTAAAGATTCAGTTGCCCGTCCTGTTTATCCTTGCAGAATGCATTTTCAGTATCAAAACTGAGTACCAGCGAATCTGGATTAATCAACTCCGCCTCAGTCTCAATAAAACAATCATTCAGGTCCTCAATCCGGATAGAATAAAATCCTTCCGGCAGGTTATCCATGTACGGACCTCTGATAATGCCATTTGCCGTAACCCTGTAATCCTCCAGTGTAAACACGGTTCCTCCGGTAAGAAGCAGTTGGATCTGTCCTGTGGAATCATTGTAGCAGAGTGGATCCTCAACCTGGATACTATAATCAAGAGCCTCGGGTTCAATGATGACTACTTCGGCACTGTCGGTACACTCCCAAATATCTTTCACAATAACCTTATAAGCACCTGCCGGAATACCCACCAGGTTGTTCGTTGTGTCTCCGGTATTCCACTGGTAAAAATAAGGTTCCGTTCCACCCACAGGATTAAGCGAGAGTGCAGCATCCGAAGAATCAGCGCACGAAACCGGGACACCATGGTAATCAGAATCAACCAGCAGATCCACACTAAAGTGATCTGCTTCAAAAACTTCAATACTATCAGTCAGCACACAGGCATTCGCATCGGAAATGGTAACCACATAAGTGCCTGCATAAATGTTCTGCAGGTCTTCCGTGGTTTGACCACTGTTCCACAGGTAACCGAATTCTCCAACTCCTCCCGATGCCTCGAGGTAAACAAATCCGGTGGCTGTCCCAAAACACCTTGCACTGTCAGCGCTAAGGCTATCAACCACAAGAGGAAGAGGATCTTCCAGGACATACATGGTATCATATGTGCACCCGTTGATATCCGTAACCATCACACTATACGTCCCCGCACTGATACCAAACTGGTTCATGGAATCGGGATCGATCACAATTCCGTCGATGGTGGACCAGAGGTACACATTCTGTGAGGAATCGGCTCCACCATAGGGTGTCAGATAAACTTCTCCCGTACTGTCACCGGCACATGCAACCTCATAGAAATTATAATGTGGTATGCTATCCTGAACGGTTAATGGATTTGGTTCTCTCATTATAATGGAAGTATCCAATGTGCATCCGATGCTATCGGTAATAGTAAGATCATATGTTCCCCCTGCCAGGAATTCCAGAACAGGAGTGTCCAGACCGGGCAGCAGAATTCCATCTTTCTTCCATTCATAATCGTGGCTTAGAATTCCTCCACCCGATCCGATGCCGAGGTACCCATCCGCGCTCTCTGCACAAGTAACATTCCAGCCATTGAGTGTATAAACGGAATCTATCCAGAATTGAATTTCAGATGGCTGGATCAGGTTAAATTCCGCACTGTCTGTACACCAGCCATTCACATCAGTCACCACAACTTTATAAAGTCCGGGATCCAGGTTGGAATTATTCTGAATGCTGTCATTCACATTCAGATCAGGATCACCGGGTCCTGACCAGGTAAAGTTATTTGGTATTTCAGCTGTGTGTCCACCGGTAATATCAATGAAGATATTCCCATCCCCTTCATCGTAGCAACTTATATCGACAGTATCACTCTCGTTCTCCCAGGTAATTACTAGGGAGTCAGGTTCTTCAAATACCTCAATTTCATCACCCAGGCAATCTTTATCGTCCACCACAATAAACGTGTATTCCCCTGCAAATAAATTAGAAACCGACTCCTTGTAGTCTCCCCCTATAAGATCCACAGGATCGTTATAGATCGTATCCAATACTTCATTTAGGACGATCAGATCAAATCCGGGAGTTCCACCGGTAACAGTTAGTTCGGCCCCTCCGTTTTTCTCACCATAACATTTAATATCGTATATGGGACCATAATCGGTCTTGTTTATTCCGAGATTAATTGCATCTACAAAGCTTATAGAGAGTGAATCGATAAAATACAAACAACCATTCATATCCCTTATTTCAACTGCATACTTGTAGATTCCCGCATATCCATCCACAATATTCTGTGATGTGTCGGGTAACTCTAATCCCCAGGGTTTCTGTGTCCAGTTGTAGAAATAATTGTAACCCAGGCTATCTCCGGTTCCTCCGTGTGGATCGAGGTAGATACTTCCGCCTTTATTGCTCTGGCTTTCACAGGGAGCGCTGACTACGGTCGTGTCGGTCCACATGCGTTCCGGTTGAAGCAGTGTGACCGAATCCCCATACTCACAACCGATTACATCAAATACCTGGTAGAAATAGGTACCGGTATCCAAACCAACCTGAGCACCTTCGGAAGGTTCCAGTCCGCTACCACCCGTATTCCACCAGTTATACAAATATGGCCGGATGTAATAACCTCCTCTTATGTTGGGATCGATCTTTCCATCCTTCTGCTCGAAGCAAGTAATATTCCACCCTCCGAAATTGGTCGTATCGGCAAAGGTTTCACCGATCAGCTCGGGAGCAACCTGAACGATAATTGGATTTTTTGGGTCTCCCGCACAATTACCTGAATATCTTGCGTTTAAAATAGTCGGAATAAAATGATAGGTGACATTTTCCAGCGAATCCCCATTATTCATTACCCCTGCCTGGTCGAGAGTGACAATGTCATAGAAACCATCCCCGGGTACTCCGCTAACCATGCCTGGATTGTATCCATCGGTCAACAAGTCATATTTTAATTGTCCCGTGGTAGTAAGAACCTGAGAATTCATTGAGAGAGCATATCCCCAGTTGTAGCAAACAGCGGTGTCACTCTGGGTAACTTGCATAACTGGTTCCGGATTAACTTTTATGGTAATGGTTGTATCGCTTCCCAGACATTGTTCGGTGGAAATATAGGGATGAATCACGTAAGTAACTGTTCCAACGGAGAAGCCCGGATTTACTATATCCGACTCATCCAACTGAACTGTAACATCCACGCTGTCAGGATCAGGTTCAGGATTCACGTTGCTCATTAGATCCGGATTACTGATATCCAGGTTATAGTATAACGGATGGGTTGTCTGTACAAGCGAATTGGTAGTCAGCACAAATCCCTCATCATAACACAGGGTGTCTTCGGCAAGCAGATACTCTATCCTGGGTGTTGGATTCAGAAAAATGACAATGGTCGTATCAAAGCCGTTATCACAATATTCTCCTGAATGGGCAGGTCGGTCATCTTTTATTCTGGGTGTCAGATGATAGGTAATGATCTGGACGCTATCCGTATAATTGATCAGGAGGTCCGATATGTCCACATAGTCAGAATATTCCCCATCCGGCGTAATTCCTGCAGCTTCTACTGCACCCGGAGTGAATGTCACATCAAGATCATATACTTTAGTGCCTTCTACATCCCCCAGAACGTCAATCAACTCAATGGTAAGTATGGTCTTGTCACAGAGGATGGTATCATCTGCCCCCACAAAAATATCGGGTGTCGGATTGACAGAGATCTCCACAACAATCGGGGCACCTCCCGAACAATCCTCGCCTTCATGACCGGGTCTCGTATCCATAATGATGGGATTGAAAGTATAGAACACCGGTTGAACCCTTTTTGAGTGGTTCACCAGTGAATCATTGATGGGTTGACCCACATCCAGCGTATCCCGGATATTAAATCCCCTGGAAATTAATGATATAGAGTCCTGGTTAAACAGGGCTGTCACAATATACTTTTTATCACCCGATACCATTCCCAATCCGTCTTTTACTCTAATATCCGTTATTTCATTATCACAGAAGATTGAATCCAGAAGGCTCACCAAAATTCTGGGGACCGGATTCACCCATATGGTAATTGTGGTATCCCTTCCATTTTCGCAATCCGACTCACCATCATTAGGAATTATCCTTGGAGTGAAATGATAGACGACCTTGTGGACTACCGTATCTGAATTGGAAAGCTGGTCTGTTATAACCATATCCGGGGGAAGGTAGGTACTATCTCCGCTAGCCCCTGTAATCTCCGGGTCAGGAGTAACCACAAGGTCGTACAACCATTGTCCCTGAATAGTCGTATTTGGATTCACCACGGATAAAATCGCAAACTGATCATCACATATCAGAGTGTCATTTGCAGTCACCTCGATCACAGGGGTTGGATTCACCCAAACTACAAAGGTCGTATCGGTATCGATCGTATTGCATTCATCCCCATCATCATCGGTAATTCGAGGTGAAAAATGATAGGTAACACTTCGAGCCACCTGGTCACTGTTTGTCAATTCATAAATAAAGGAGGTATCACTACTGTACTCAACAGTCCCAGACACAACTCCACCAATTCCAGGATCTGCTGTGATCTCCAGATCATAGGACCATTCTCCCCGCACCGAGAAGTTTGGATTCCTTACATCCAGGGTAACTGAATCCCCATCACAAAGAACATAGTCGTCCGTCCTGACTCGAATCTCTGGTGTCGGATTCACCCAAATCACTATAACGGTATCTTCTCCCCCACCACAAAGCAAGCTATCATAGGCATTTTTAGGAGTGAACCGGTATGCAACTTTATGAACTATAGTGTCGTTGTTTACCAGAGGATCGATAATCGATGTCCCGATTAAGGCAGTATCACTGGCCCTGTATCCACTCATACCAGGATCCGCAATTACGCTAAGATCATACTCCCAATCTCCAAATACAAACACATTTGGATTATTAATAGTTATTTCGGCCTGATCACCATTGCACAATATGGAATCCGCTGCAATGACCCTGATGGCAGGAGTAGGATTTACCCGAACGTAAATAGTAGTGTCATAGTTATTCTGGCAATCTGGGCCCCCTCCAAATGGTGAAATAATCGGCGTAAACTTATATGCGGCCTCATACCAAGCTGTATCATCGTTGAATATAACCTCAGGTAAAGTTAACTCCGTATAGATACTGTCTGCTGGCAATTGCCCGGTCAGATGCTCTCCATAATCGATCTCTAATCTATATTTCCACTCTCCAAGGGGTAGATTAGGATTTGTTACTATGAAGGTTATCATATCCTCATTACAGATGGTGTCCTGAGGTATTACATTTACAGAAATAAATGGTGCAGGTTCAATATAAATTATAATCGTTGTATCAACACCTTCGTTACACTCAACAAGAGATCCATCTCCAC
>CAZCQL010000042.1:29617-42842 GCA_964500835.1 uncultured Bacteroides sp. | reverse complement strand
TCTACATTGTTTACCGGCCAGTGATTCCACCAGGTAAAATAGCCGTCTTCCTTCATGTATGTCGCAAATAATATGTCATCACCCGGTTCAACAATGGTAAAGGCATCCTGATCTGTGTCTTTTAAATTTACCAGTTGAATATTTGCATTGGCAGGAGGATTGCCAAAAGGATGATCTGTCGGAGGCATTGGTAGGCTGTATAAATTACGCTCACCATCTAAATTCGCCAGAATTACACAGTTTTCTACTTCCAGATTGTCATAAGGTGACCTGCCCGGACTGTGAATAATCATCGTTTCCTGATATTCATAATTGCCATGATCTTTTCCGCTCCAAAGGGTATTTTTTTGTGCGGCAACTCCGTCAGGGTAGATGTAATAATACCAGTCAGAAAAATCTGCCCAACCCTCAGGCTGATCTTCTCGGTTCACCAGGTTATAACAATTATCTATCAATGCAAATCTATATTGAACGACGACTCTTGCCGGGGTATTTTCAATAATCTTTACATGAGCAAACCTGTTCTGTTTATCTGACATTGGCTCAGCACCGCCCGAACACATTCCCGGCGCACCCCATGTTTCATTAAACTCATTACTATACCACGCCCCGTTTTCAGATACAAGATGTGCAATGAAATTTGTTCCTCTCCAGAATACCCATTTGTTTGATGTGCCATCGAAATTTACCACCACATCCGGGTGATCGGCAACCTGCCAGTTGTCGTTCCACACATCTGACGGAGATCCGGCATCATTATCCCAGTTACCTGAAAATCCCAGTTTGGTATAAGATGCACCGAAGCCCAGATCCGGCCCTTCGGGTAAGATTGTAGGGCTGTTAAAGGAAGGAGCAGTCGGTGTGAATGAAGTTTTGTTCAGAGAGTTTTCTGTAATGGTGCCGTCGGAGTTTAATGTATACTCAAACGTAAATTGAGTAACAGAGTCGTAATCGTAAACCAACCTTGTAACCGTATTGTTTGATCGAATTGTATAATATTCATCCACCCAGCCTGTCCAGTTAGGCATTGCCGGGGCCCTTGTATCATCAAAGACCGGAGCGTAGCGCCAGTGTATAAGCGCTTCAGAATTATTTGACGAAATTATTCTAATATGGGAGTGCCTGCATAATTTGTCCCATCGGATTCCGTCACCATCACCTGAAAAATAGAGAGGTGCCATTGAAACATAATTGGAGTCAATGGCAGTTACCCACCTGGGAAGGTAACTGGAAGCTCTCCAGAAATAGAACTTTCCAACATCATTCATTTGTACGATAATATCGGCATGTTCACCCATTCTGAAACCTGATTCCCATGGCTCACCGGAACTGAGTTTGGTGTAATAAGCTTTAAAATTTTTCTGACCAAAACAGGTGCCGGTCAGCAAAAAGATTATAAGCATTAACTTGATTTTCACTTTTATTTTACTATAATTAATTGCTAGTCATAATATTTCCACCGCTAACAGGCAAGAAAGCTCCGGTAATAAAACCAGCAAGATCTGATGCCAGAAAACAGACCGCATTTGCCGTTTCAGTATCCGTGCCCCGGCGACCCATAGGAACCCGATCAATATATACAAACTCTTGATTAATGTTATGCTCGCTTCCATCATGATTACGACTTGAATCACTGATGGTCCAGCCAGGAGCCACCTGGTTTACAGTAATATTGTATTGTCCCACTTCCTTTGCCAGCACACGAAGCACTCCGTCCATACCTCTTTTTCCCGCTACATATGCAGACTGGGTAGTAAAACATTGTATCGTACATTCAGTATTGATACCAATTACTCTTCCATAATTCTGTTTCTGCATATCCGGAACAAAGGCCTTCGCCATATATACATTCTGCATGACGGATGATTGAAATTGACTTTCATAATCTTCTGAAGATTGATCAATAACGCTTTTCCATTCCTGAATCTGGATAACGGCATTATTCACAATAATATCCGCAATACCCAGGTTTTCATTAATCTTATTTTTCATACGCATTACAGAACTTAAATCTGTAACATCTACTTGTACACTAACTGCCTTAACAGAATAATCACTTTCGATTTCATTTTTCAGGTCCTGTGCAAAATCTTTGTTGTTGTAATAACAGAGCCCAATATTTGCCCCGCATTTCGCCAATGAGCGTGCCATTGTGCGTCCCAACTCGCCAGTTGAACCTGTAAGCACTGCAATCTTATCTGATAAATCAATTTTCATACCGTATAATTTTTTTGCCATGCAATTTATTGATCTAATTTATACTCCCATGGCCATGGGAGTACATGCAGACGATTTGCCCAGTTCACCCACTGTGCTGACATATCTTTCACACGTTCAGGATATTGAGCAGCCAGGTTATGGATTTCTGTTCTGTCGGCATCAAGGTCATACAATTCCCATTTATTTAAATCACTCCTCCCAAATTCACTGTCAGTCCATGCCCTTGCCACCAGTTTCCACTTTCCAATACGTATGGCACGATTCCCTTCATGTTCCCAGAACAGCGCTTCTCTCTCAATCGGCTTATCTGCGAAAGCCGGAAGGAGGCTTCTTCCTTCCATGGGAGATCATATGCAATATAAGTATCTGCAGGACCGGGCATCACTCCGATACCCATACGTACAGGGTTGCCCTCTCGTGTATATTCAGGGAACATTCTAAATTGAAGCTCGTCCGGCTGCATGGGTTTCATTCCCATCCTGTCATATTCTTCAGGGTCATATAATTCTTCAACACCGATAGTTTCAGCACAGGCGCCGTTATCCTGGAGGAACAGTATCAATGTATTGTCCAGTTCCCCTTTTTGTTCGAGGGCATTTACAATACGTCCAATTCCCTGATCCATATTGTCGACCATTGCAGCATACACTTCCATACATCGAATTCGCCATTCCTTCAATTCCTCATCTTCCCATGGATATGAATCAGGATCACGCTCGGACATGGCCCAGTTCTTATCGATCAGGCCCATCTTTATCATACGGTCGTAACGTTCCTGCCGCATCACATCCCATCCCCTGTTGTACACACCTTTATATTTGGCAATGTCCTCTGGCAACGCATGCAATGGCCAGTGAGCTGCCGTATAAGCTACATATATGAAGTAGGGATTTTCCTGATCATGCTGCTTAATGTAATCTACGGCACGATCACTGATGGCATCGGTGTAATAGAAGTTCTCACCAGGAGGTATCTGTGTATTATCATCTGTGAGGGTATTGGGATCATAATAACTTCCGGCACCAATAATTGTTCCAAAGAACTTGTCAAATCCGCGCTGACGGGGCCAGTTATGTTTTGGGCCTTCCGGTGTTACATAAGGAGTAACATGCCATTTCCCCGCCATATAAGTTGAATAACCGTTAAGCTTGAGCACTTCAGCAATGGTCACTGAATTGTTGTTAAGGTCACCTTTGTATGCTTCCAGTTCGTGTCCTGAATCTGTCATATGGCCGATACCTGCCTGGTGCGGGTAAAGCCCCGTTAAAAGTGATGCGCGTGTCGGGCAGCAGCGGGATGTGTTATAAAACTGTGTAAAACGTAAACCATTTGCGGCAAGCTTATCAAGATTGGGAGTGTTAATTTCTCCACCGTAGCAGCCGATATCCGAGTAACCCATGTCATCGGCCATGATCACTATAATGTTAGGTCTGCTCGAAGTATCTGAAGAATCTGAGCATGAGACAATACCCATCATACTCACCAGGATTATAACCATCGGTCTGAGCACCGTGTTGTAAAGTTTTTTAAATCTCATTTTTATCCAATGGTTTGATTTCAACATGTAAGTTTTCCCGGGATTTATAGTTTAACCATACAACCAGATTAGTACCACTGTCATGCTGCTCGTAACCAATTCGTAATTTGTCTCCAGGTTCGACAATATTTCCGTTGATCTTAACTTCCGCATCGGTGTTCCCCCAGTCTTTAATAACAAATGCCGGATTTACAATGTAAACCGGTATGGCAAGCTCCTCCTGGAATCTGTCAGGAAATCCCAGCTGGAATTTGAACGGGCGTGCTCCCTTATCTTCCCGGGGCACAATGTATGCCCGCTGGGCCTGATCATAGATGGGCCTTGTATATGATAACTCGAAGCCTTCCATCATCAGCCTGGGGTAGTGCAGCCATGATTTGGCCAGATCGCTTAATTCTGCAGCAGGATCATCGCTGGCTATCATCCCTGAGAGGTATACCTGTTCAAGGATCCTGTCTGTACGCCTGTAATGCCACCAGTTAAGCGTGTGTCCGAGCGAGACGGAATAACCCTCATCACCGGGCTTGGCTGGCCAGGTCTGGAAGGTATGCGGTGCCCTGCCTTCAAGGGGATAGGTTTGATTTTCAATGCCGTGGGGCATAAAAATTGTGAAGGGTTTATACCTGGATTTCAGATTGACCACCATGATGTTAGCCTGATTAAAACTGCCGTAATCCTTGGGATAGGGCTGGTACGAGATGGTTTTACTGCTGCCGTCCATCTTGATCAGGGTCAGTGGCGACAGGGAAATATCATCCTCAGGAATGTGTCCATCCTGCCCGAAAATAAACTCCTCGTGAAATTCGTGAACTACGGTGGGGGGGATCTCCCGGATGGGAGCCACTCCATGGAACTGCTCGTCGGTCACAGTGAGGCTCTGGCCTGCCAGTCCCGTGTAGATTCGGACATGACGTGTATGCATCCCATCTGGATAGATGTAATACCACTCGTCGGTCCAGTCACCCTCACCATATGGCGAACCGCTGGGAATGTAAGAATGGGCGATGTATCCGTCGGGATCACTCAGGGCAGCACGCACCCGCACCACAATTCGGGCAGGGTTCTGACTTTCGATCCACATCCTTGCATAACGGGCTTCATCATCCCAGAGCACCTCACATGAACTGGATGCTTCAGGGTCGTAAGTTTCCGTCCAGCCATTTGAATAATGGATGTTGTTTTCCGTGACCATGCAGGGATAGCAGGGCATGCTGAAGCGCATTTTGATGGGGACCATATCAAAATGGACCTGAACGGCGATGCGGCTTACCTCCCGGGGAACCGCAAATCCCGGTTCCGTCAGATACTTTACAACGGGCTCTGTCACTCCCTCCGCATGGAAAAATTTCGCCGTCTCAAGCAGAGGTTCTGCCGGCTTCAGTGAAGCGTCATTCCCAGTGTCAGGAATTTCGCCTTTGCAGCCGCAGATCAAAACCGTAATCGCTGCTATTTGAGCGATATTTTTCATCATCATTTCCATGGTGTACATGTTGCGAATCCTATAATACCTTTATTTTGAAACTCCAGGCATGTTCGCATGGCAGTTGATCAGGGATCTTTTCAATCACCAAATCACCCCTTTCCATATGCCATGGAAGTGGTTCTTCAATTCCAAGCATTGAAACCTCAGATCCATCGATGGGTTTCACTCCTGGGATGATGAAAGGTGCTGTGGGTTGTTTGCTGGCTGTATATTTGTCGGCATCCTCCATTTCCAGTACTTCGTTTCCCAATTCTATGGCATAGGCGTAATCCCCCTTTTGCGTATAGCGGATGGTCCCTGATCTATATTGGTCCGGTCCGCCATCCATAGATGGGGCCGGCCTTGAGGCGTGCAACGCCTCCTTATTGATAGCCATCCATTTCCCCAATTCCTTTAGCCCTTTAACCTGGGATGGAGGAAGGGTACCGTCTGCCTTTGGTGCGACACTTAGAAGTGAAACACCATTCTTACTTTTCCGGTCTACAATCTCATCAACGAGCATATTGACCGGCCGGCATACAGCATCCGGGGAGTAGGCCCAGGAATGGTTGGTTCCGAGGGATATATCAGTTTGCCAAACCACTTTCTGAGCTTTGTCCAATTCTCCAGCCTCAATATCCAACACCGAGCAGGAGAGGGGAAGGTCGTCGGCCTTTCGTGTTACTACCACATCTTTTCCCTTCTTATTGGCCATATTGAAATAGTGGGCGAGGGCGGATTTCACATAATCCTCCCCGATGCAATCGGGATCACTGAAGCCAATTTCAAACCACAATTGATCCGGACTGTATTTGTCGATGACTTCAATGACATTGTTGTACCATTCTTTCTGGAAACTTTCACTGATCGGCTCATTCTGCCAGGGCCCTTTTGTGTCTCGTACCGGACCATACAGCCCTTCATATTTGGGATCGTTCACATCTGTCCTATAAGGACAAAGCATCCTCCCCGGGTTAAAATAAAACCAGTTAGTATAGTAGTGGAAGGAAGCGAAGGTCTTTATCCCCTGTTTCCTGACGGCTTCCAGAATTTCACCAGTCACATCCCGCCCTGGTCCCATGTCCATGGAATTATACTCGTGATGCTCGCTGTCCCACATGGCAAAACCATCGTGGTGAATGGCTACCGGTCCTGCGAAATCTGCACCTGCCTCCTTAAACAGGGCTGCCCACTCATCCGGATCCCAATTCTCGGCCTTGAACATGGGAATAAAATCCTTGTAACCGAATTCCAGTCCGGGCTTCCCGTAAACCTTACTCACGTAGTCGTAGGTATTTTCATACTGGTCCTCAATATGTCCCCATGCTTCAGAAGTGCCGCCATCCGGCATGTACATGTTGCGGCCTCCCCAACACCCGAATGCGGGCACAGAGTAAACTCCCCAGTGAAAGTAAAATCCCAGAACCGCATCTTCAAACCATTCTGGAGTTTCATGCTGTGCAAGGGATTTCCAGTTGGGTTCGTAGTTGCCGGGGGCTTCGGCCGTTTTGTTGTTCCCACTGCCACAGGCAGTCAGGATGTTGAGTGCTAAAGCACAAATAATTAAGTTATTACACGTCATTTGAGTTCTGTTTTGATTTCATTAGTTATCTTTTGTTCTCAATTCATCCGTTCTTAGATTGCGCTTTGTGAGGATGTTTTACCAGTATTTAGCAGGCTAAAAATCGCTGTTAATAATGTACGTTATTTCACCATATACATCGTCATCAAAAATGTCAACAAAAATTTCCTTAACGGATGATATTTTTTCACCATCGTAAAATCCTTCAAGCTTTATTAGAGGGTCGTCATCATCCCAAATTTCCCAGCGCACACGATCTCCTGCCTGTATATACTCAACAAACATTTCTTTATTGAAGATTCCACCGGAAATGCTTGCTTCTTCACTGCCAAATTGCATGGTATAATCGACTCCTCCATAAGTAAAGGGGATTGTTTTATTTTTTACAGACGATGCGTCATTACTTCGAACTTCAATCCGACCTCCATTTTCAAGAATTGCTGTCTTGGCTATTGCCGCGATCCGTTTTTCAATTTCTGAAAGTGGTGTTGCTATTTGGACATCATCACGGGTAAAACAGACATACTGATCGTTAAACTCCTCTACCATTTTGGTTGGAAGACACTTTGTTCCCTGAAGCACTCCGATAAGACCGGCACATGTTGCTGCCTGATTGTCGCAGTCGTATCCTGCACTCACAGCTATTCCTACAGTCTTCATAAAATCTCCTTCGCCATACAGAATAGCCATGATGCCGCACAATCCGTTATTCAGGGAAGATACCACACTGACAGGAGCTTCATACGATCCTTTCTTGTATCTGTAATACTTGTCATGAATCATTTTTCGTGTATCCCGCCAATTGTCATTCTCTTTGTGCCATTTAACTACATCTCGCAATCCTTCAGCAAAAGGACCTTCGTTGGGGACAGCATCAATGGCCATCTGCACCAGTTTTTCAACATCCTTTTCGAAAAACGCTGCGCTGATCATAACACCATAGGCTATCGTTGGATGCGTGCCCCAGTCGTCATTTGTAATTCTCGCTCCCCACAAAGCTCTTTCTCCTGCTTTTTTTGTCATACCGGGATAGAATGCACTCCATATCTCGTTGACTAACTGAGGATCAATCTGAAACCAGTTCCTGTTATTTTCCTTGCGTCCTGTTTCGGGGGCAACGAATCCGTTGTTCATAAGCGATCGTGCTGTCCGATTAGCCACCCAAATTCTACGATTAATGTGCTTTTTCCACATTTCTGTGATCTCGGGATAGGTAATGTCGAGACCGTATTTTTCCACGGCGTACAAAGTAATAAACTCGATATCAGTATCATCATCGGCAAAAGCACCTTCAACAGCATCTATGAAAACAGGAATGTGACCGCGCCAGTCGTTTCTGTTTAAAATGATTGCTTCATCGTCTTTGTATGTATACACCCTGTTAACAAGGAAAGGTACAGCTTCGTCAACATACTTGTTTTCAAACGGAAGACCATAATAGTTGCCCACTAGCTGTCCGAGCCAAAAGGCTGAAATTTTATCATTAAGTTCTTTTTCACTTATAGCTCTCTCCTGGCCATTACCCGTATGGGTGAAAACCAAAGAAATTATCAAAATTCCTGCAAGTTTTTTAAAATAGCTCATGATTCAGTTTATTGAATTATTTGTTTAAGAAAAATATTCCGGGAAGAGTTTCCAATTTGAATTTCAAATTCACCAGCTTCAATTTCCCAGTCACCTTTCTCTTCATTCCAGAACCTGAAATCCTCTCCGGATAAATCAAATTGTATGGTATTCGATTCACCTGGATTCAATGAAATTCTTTTAAAAGCACGCAGTTTTTTCAAAGGTTGAATACGTTCTGATTCCAGGTTTTTCACATAGAGCTGGACCACTTCATCTCCTTTCACCGGTCCGATGTTCTTTAGTTCCAATGTTACTTTCACCTTGCTGTTGAAATCCAGGCTGGATGTCTGGTCAATCTGCAGTTTACCGAACTCAAAATTGGTATAGCTCAGGCCGTAGCCAAAGGGATAGAGTACATCCCCTTCATAGAACCAGTAGGTACGTCCTTTTGTAATATCATAGTCACCCAGTGGCGGAAGATCCTCTACACCCCTGTGAAAGGTAACCGGAAGCTTGCCTCCAGGATTATAGAGACCAAACAGCGCCTCGGCGATAGCTGTTCCTCCTGCCTGACCCGGGTACCAGGCTTCAAGGATCGCAGGTACATGTTCATCAAGCCAGTTTACAGCCAGTGGCATGCCATTGATCAGCACCACCACTGTATTGGGATTGGCTTTAAATACTGCTTTTGCCAGCCGGAGCTGATTTCCGGGCAGATCCAGATCGGTTCGGTCGGCCGCCTCATTGGCGATGTCCAGGTTGGTTCCCAGGAAGAGGATGGCTACATCGCTTTCAGCAGCAATAGATGCTGCTTTTTGGATGGTTTCTGACTCCTCCAGGATTTCAAAGACCGGTTCATCTTTCTCCTCATCCCAGTCTACCTCATGCTGGTCTGTTACCTCGCAACCCCTGGCAAACCGGATCTCAGTAGTATTTCCTACCAGGTCTTTGATTCCTGTTAAAGGATCAATGAGGATGCCCGGGCTTCCTGAATATCCTCCAAGAACGGCCCTGTCGGCATTTGGTCCGATCACTGCAATGCTTCCAATGTCTTCCCTCATCAGGGGAAGGAATCTGTCTTTGTTCTTAAGGAGGACCAGACTCTCCCGGCCCAGTTGCAGGGCCAGTTCCTGACTTTCCTTTGTATCCAGGTCCTCTTCGCTTATATCATTGTAGGGTACCAGCTCTGGTGGATCAAATTCTCCCAATAGCATGCGTGCCCTGAACAAACGCTTTACAGCAATATCAATCTCAGCCTCAGAAATGTAACCTTTCTCAACGGCACCCGGGAGATATTTATCAAACATGAATTGCTCAGTTTCACAGGTCTCACATTCCAGGTCCAGTCCCGCCTTTACGGCCATGGCAACGGCTTTTTCAGGATCGGTTTCATATTTATGTTGGTGAACAATATCGCTTACTGCCCCGCAATCTGATACCACATAGCCTTTAAAGCCCCACTGGTTCCTGAGGACATCTGTGAGGTAGTGGGGGTTGGCACTTACCGGGATACCATTTACCGCATTGTAGGCACTCATGACCGAGTAGGCCCCGCCCTCGGTAATGGCGGCCCTGAAGGCAGCCAGGTAATACTCTTTCAGCCACCGTTCGCTGATATCGGAGGAGCCGTTGTGCCTGTTATATTCGCTGTTGTTGGCCAGGAAGTGCTTGATGGTGGCGATGGCCTTCAAGTATTTCTCATCATCTCCCTGGAAGCCTTTTACAAAGGAGACTGCCATCCGGGAGAGCAGGTAGGGGTCCTCACTGTAGGACTCTTCGTTGCGGCCCCAACGTGGATCTCTCTGGATATTGATGGTGGGGGACCAGTAGGTGAGTTTCTTTCCGTAGACATTGTGGTGAACACGTGCTTCTGTACTGGCCACGGCAGTCATCTTCTCAATAAGATCCGGATCCCAGGTGCTTCCCAATCCAACGCTCTGGGGGAATGCCGTGGCCAGTCCTGCCCGGGCCACCCCATGAAGGGCTTCGTTCCACCAGCCCCCATCCAGGCATCCGCCCTCATCCCAGTATTCCAGGTTTTCCCATGGGCGCAGTTTCATCTCTTCCTCCATCTCCACCTTGTCATAGTCGGGATGTTCATCTGTTAGAAGGGGATTTGGGAAATTGGGTTCATAGGCTACTACCCCAAGTCTTTCGATGGCAGGGGCCAGGTGACTCATCTGGGAGATCTTCTCCTCCAGGGTCATGCGTGAAACCAGGTCTTCCACCCGCTGGTCCACCTGCAGGTCGGAATTCAGATAATCGGGCTGGGTGTTGCAGCCCTGGTACACCAGGGTGATTACTGACAGAATTGAGATCCAGATGAATTTGCTGATTTTGTTTGTCATGGTATTATCTTTTTTATGTTGAACTCATTTTCCACGCAGTCACTTCCTCCATCAGTAAGTTTGTCGTTGCGGATCACCCACGAAACAAGAGTTTTATCCGTGTCCACCAACTGCATGGAGCAGGCAGAAGGAAAAAGAAGGGGAAGAATGCTGCTTATGGTCCTCATGCTACTTTTTAAGGTCCCGTATTGACAATCTTTTTCAATCTAATATTCTCCGAGGAACTCCCAACCTGGATCTCGAATTCCCCCGGTTCCAGGTACCAGTCACCTCTTTTTTCGCTCCAGAATTTGAAATCATTTTCATCCAGTTCGAATTCAAGGGTCTTTGATTCGCCTGGATTTAACGAGACCCTTTTGAAACGCCTTAGCTTTTTATATGCCTGGATTTCTTCTGACTGAATATCCTTCAGGTAAAGCTGAACCACTTCATCACCTTTCACGGTGCCTGTGTTTCTTACTTCTGCTGAAACAGATAGGGAAGGGGATAAAACTGAAATTGATCTTTGTCCTGTATTCAGATTGCTGTATTCAAAAGTGGTGTAGCTCAGGCCATGTCCAAATGGAAAGAGAACCTCTTTTTCGAAAAACCAGTAGGTACGACCCTTTGTGATGTCATAATCGCCGATGGGGGGAAGGTCATCCTCCGATTTGTAATAAGTGACCGGCAGTTTCCCCCCTGGATTGTATTCACCGAACAATACTTCTGCTATGGCAAGCCCCTGTTCCTGTCCTGCGTACCATGATTCTAAGATGGCCGGGATGTGTACCTTTTCCCAGTTCATGGTGATCTGAAAACCATTAACCAACACCACCACCACATTGGGATTTACTGCATACACCCTTTTGATAAGCTCACCCTGTCTGCCGGGCCATCGTAAATTTTCTGCATCCGATTCCTCATTGGAAATGAATCGGTTGGTACCCATGACCAGGATTACCTTGTCAACTTTCGCTGCCAGATCTTCAGCACGATTTATCAATACATCATCACTTTCATTGGTTTCTTTCAGGTACGCTTCACGAATCATTTTCAATTCTTCCAGTTCTGCTTCAGGACCGTTAAACCCAACCACTTCGTCCGGATCAAAGTCGATCTTATCAGGACTGGTAATATTGCATCCCCGTTCATAATAAATTTCAAGCTTTTCATTGCATTGTTCCTCGATTCCCTGAAGCACACTGATCCTCCTGCTGGGCTTCCCGCTGTATGCCCCGAGCACAGCATTATCTGCATTGGGTCCCATCACTGCCAGTGTTCTGACATCATCAGATATTGGAAGGGAAATGTTCTCATTCTTTAACAGGATGATGGATTCCCTCGCAGCCTCCATTGCCAGTTCCCTGTGCGCTTTACATTCAACCACATTTTCATCAATTTCATTGTAGGGTACTTCATCCGGATCTGCGAACATTCCCAGCTTGAACCTGGCCAGGAAAAGCCTTTGGACGGACTTATCGATCCCAGTTTCGGAAACAAGGCCTTGTTTTACAGCATTCAACAGGGCATCTTCAAATACAAATCCGCAATTCAGGTCACAGCCTGATTTCACAGCCAGCGCGGCGGCTTCTTCAGGGGAAGGTACATATTCATGATTCTCATACATATCCCCGATGGCTCCACAATCAGACACCACATAGCCTTTAAATCCCCACTCTTCCCTCAGTATCTGATTCAGCAGCCAGTCGTTTCCGCAGGCCGGGACACCATTGACCCGGTTATAGGCGCACATTGTGGAGAAGGCCCCACCCTTCTGAAAACAAGCTTTGAAAGATGGAAAATAGTATTCCCTCAGCCATCTTTCTGAAATATCAGAAGAGCCATCGTGGCGATTGAATTCAGAATTGTTTGCCACGAAATGTTTGGGTGCCGCAATAGATTTGAGATAAATGGGATCATCACCCTGAAGCCCCCTGACAAATGCCACTGCCATTCTTGACATCAGGAAAGGGTCCTCACTGTATGCTTCATCGTTTCGCCCCCATCTGGGATCTCGCAGCATGTTGATATTCGGACTCCAGAAGGAGATGTCCATCTCTCCCATGTTATAAAATGCCCTTCCCTCATCCGAAATGGCAGTAGCCACTCTAAGCATCAGATCGGGATCCCAGGTGCTTCCCATGGCGATGGACTGGGGAAATGAGGTAGCCGGCATATACTTCCCTCCGGCTGCTTCAGCGATGCCATGCAGGGCCTCTCCCTGGTAATTAAAATCAGGAATTCCCAGTCGTTTAATAGATGGTGCATCATTGCTCATCTGAGCAATCTTCTCTTCCAACGTCAGATGTGAGACCAGGTCGGTCGCCCTTTCTTCAAAGCTAAGCTCCGGATTCATATAGTCCAGGGAGTTTCTTCGGTCCGAGCAGCTTATGCAGGAAACAAGGATCAAGGAAGTGAGCGCATAATTCAATTTCATAGATACAAATGATTAATACTTACTTTCTAAAGTTAAGAATTCAAATCAAAAGTGCTGGTATGTTATTTATTTTTATTATTTTAGGAATTGAATT
>CAZCQL010000042.1:16356-29517 GCA_964500835.1 uncultured Bacteroides sp. | reverse complement strand
AATTTTCAATCCTCAAACTAAAACTTACACAGATGAAAAAATTTTTACTATTTACCTTATTGACTATATTCTTTGTAGGGAACTTGATGGCTCAGCTCAGTTTTGAGGACGCCCAGATCCTGTATGTAAGCTTCGATGATGAAACTGATCTCTCTTACACTGATGACGATTTTGAACTCACGGAAGAAGTAGGTGTGGAAGCCGACGATGGAAAATTCGGGGGCGCTGCCTATTTTGATGGCGTGGGGAGCTGGATCGTATATGATCCCCTCGAAGGATTTAACCACGGAATGGACTGGACCTGGTCCTTCTGGCTGAAGACAGAATCCACTGAAGATTTCTGGGGGATTATGAGTTTCGGGACCTATTCCGGAGATCCCCTCACCGATTGGTATGACGAGGAGCCAAGGGTAGGGGGGCTTTTCCTGTCGAGCTATGAAGGTATATTCAATATTGAACTCAGCTGGATAGGATGGGTAGGCGACGATGGAACACTTAACCCTGTGCCCTGGAATGACGGGGATTGGCACCATGTGGTGATCTCGCATTCTGTGGAAGCAGGGACAATGCGCATCTATGTGGATAATGTATTGGCAGGGCAGGAGGAAGAGCCCATTGCAATTGCAGCAGACCTTGAACAGATCATTGCGGATGAAGGATTCACCGAAGCTTCACTGGAGGATGACAATATCAAGCTCGGTTTTGCCGGCCAGGGGTGGCTTGACGAAGATGGAGAAAAATTCCCCGATATCATGTTTTACGAGGGATTTATGGACGATTTCCGCTTGTTTAATGTGGGATTGACCCCGGAGCAAGTACAGGAATTATTCGAATATGCACCCACTGGGATCGGGGATTTGCCGGATGCAAATGCTTTCAGGATCTATCCCAATCCCGCAAGTGAATACATAGTGATTGATTCCAGGAGTCAATCGGTTGAGGTTGGTATCTATAATGTTGCCGGACAGATGGTTATGCATTCTTTTAACGAATCCCGCGTAGATATCAGCTCCTTGCCGAGGGGCCTGTATTTCGTGAATGCAAGCGTGGATGGTGTCAGTGGCATGCAGAAACTGGTGGTAGAATAGTTTTTCTCAGGGAATGCAATCATTCCCAGATTGATTTCAGTTCATAGGCCTCCAGCTTCCTGATCACGATATCGTTTATTTCCTGTCCTCCGTCACCTGCGGTAAAACGGAAACCCTTTTTCTCCGGATCCAGCTTCCTGGGCAGGATCATGGTGAATCTTCCATGGTCTACGAATACCTCCAGACTGGTCCGGTCCACAATGCATTCATAGTATATGGTATTGCTGGCCAGTTCAGGCAGGTACTTGAATGTGAAAGATTCAGCCTCATCCACCTCGTGGTTGTAGTAAAACACATTGGGTTTCAGGGTGTAGTAAAGCACATCCTCATCAAAGTGGAGGCTGTATGCAATGGCATTTTCATTCTCGACCTCGCAGCGGATATGCAGCAGTTCTCCATCGATTTTACCCAGGGCCTCGTTAGCGTCTTCCATACTGAGGTCTGTCCAGCTGTATGATTTCTCATGAAGCAGCTTAATTTCCCCGACCGGTTCATTGAACATGCGGATGCCGTTGGCCGTGCTGCGCAGGGTGAGTTCGGTGGGAAAGCTAATCAGACCATTAAAGGGTGGATCCGACGAAGGGATGTCCACCCAGCCCGGGATCTCACAGTAGCCCACCTGGATCCGCCGTCCGTCCGATTCCGGTACATTGGTAAAGGTCTGGGCGGCAAAGAATTTCCCCTGCAGGTAATTGAACATCCCTATTTCAGGCATGAATGTCTTTCCGTCGAAATCCCCGACCAGGTAGTCACCTGACACCCCGTACATCACCCATTTCTTATTCCCAGGATCTCCGTCCACCGGCAGTTCAAAGAGCTCCGGACATTCCCAGAAAGTCTCCACATGGCTCTGGTATTCCCAGTTCTTCAGGTCCGGGGAGGTGAATATGGAGTTACCGATCCGCTCGAAGACGATCATTACCCAGCGCTGTGTGGGCTCATGCCAGATCACCTTGGGATCGCGGGCATTGTCAGTACCCAGTATATCCCTCCTGTCGCCGATCACAGGATTGTTCTCATATTGAGTCCATGTCCGTCCGCGGTCATTGGAGTAGGCAATGTTCTGGCTGGCGGCAATGCGGTTTCCGAAATCGTGACTGGTGGTGTATATGGCCACCATGACATCTTCCTTGCCACTTTTGAATCCTGATGTATTCTCATGATCGACCACACAGCTTCCTGAATAGATCCCGCCGTGTTCGTTCCTGTATAGGACATCCGGCAACTGTTCCCAGTGGACCAGATCGGTGCTCACGGCACTTCCCCAGTGGGGCTGACCCCAGTAATAACCATAGGGGTAGTGCTGGAAGTAAAGGTGGAACTCCCCGTCATGCCAGACCAGCCCGTTGGGATCGTTGATCCAGCCCCTCATGGCGGAAAAGTGCAGCTGGGGCCGGTGTTTTTCTTTGTACAGGTTATTGAGATACTTCCTGTCATCGGACTGGTAGACCAAACCAAGCCCTTTTTTTGTTTCCCCTTTTCCGGTCTTTAGTTTAGCACTTTTGCCTTTCCAGTCACGGATATCAATAAATACCCAGAAATCAGGATCGGAATCTGGCAGGTAGATATCCAGGTACCGCACCACTTCATCCCCAACCAATAGTTCCAGGGATACCAGATCATCCTCATTGTAGGATACCGGAAGATTGAGATAGTCATTCTTGAGATCCAGCTGAATGGAATTCTGAGCCAGCAGAGGGAATCCGAAAGCAAATAGAATGAGGATGTGCAGATGTTTCATAGTTTTAAACGAAGTTGGTTAATTAAAATCTGAAATGGTTTGGTTCAGCGCTTCAAGAATTTCTTTTGCCCCGGGTAATGGTTCGGGACCGGATAACTGACCTGACGATAAGAGCTCTGCCATGGCTATATAACGGTCCTTATCTTCTTCCCGGGGATCATTATTCCCACATTCAATACAAATATTTCCGTTACCATATTCCTCGCCTTCCACATTATAAAAAACATTAGCATGGGATTCCACCTCACCCCACCAATTATACATGGCCGTTACCTCAAATCTGAATTTGCAGTTATAGGCGAAATTCTGGGTGAACTCGAAGCCTCCCGTATACCCGTCAATATAGATCAGGCGGAAGGGAATATTGGGTCTCGGCAGGTCCACCCCCGTGTTGTAGATATAGTTCTGAGTAATCCTGTTTGATTCTCCCGAAGCACAGCCGGTGATGTAGAATATCCCGTCTGCAAAAAGTGCTTCAGCTCCATAACCAATCACATTTCGCTCAACCCTGTTGCCTCTTAAATATCTGAAATGCGAACAAACCTGGTCTGCAATCAAACCACCCTGGGAGCCCTGCTTATGACCATTCACTTCAACTCTCCTGATTTTCAGTACTTCATCCTCTTCTTCTTCCATTGCATAATAGATGGTAGCCAGCGCACTATCCGGAACTTCAAACCACCTGGCCATGGGCCAGGCCTGTTCCCGCATGATCCTGTCCGTGGAAAAGAGCTCCTGGTTATTCCGGGTAAAGGCCCTGCTGCGGGGCGCTGAAAATAGAATGGCCCTGCTGGCGAAGTGGTGGAAGAAGTTTTCTGCAATGGTATTGAATCCGGTGTTCCACAGGACCAGGGCTGCGCCGTACTGATGTATGTTGTTCACATGGTGAAATTCATTGTTTCTAACCGTATTGTATTTATTTTCATCTTTTTGTCCAATCCCGTAACCTGCAATTCTGACCGCTTCGTATCCCAGATATTTGAAAATATTGTTTTCAATAATGTTGTGCTTTGCATAGAGATCAAATGCCAGGCCGGCTCCTCCGCTTTTTTCGAAAACGCAGTTCCTAACAGCACAGTTTTCGGCTCCCCTGAACCTGAGTAGTGCGTTGTCCTTATCCAGCATGGCCCAGTCATGCTGAGCGGAATTATCGCCGTTAAGCCAGACGGGCTGGCTGGCATTTGTGAAAGTTATACCGTCGAAATTTATATGTTGGATGGGCTGGTCATCTTCTTTCGTAAACAAGGCTTTTTTACCCTTTGGTAATCCTTCTACGCGGATCAATTCATTCAGGGTGCAGGCATATATCTCGTCGATGGAGCCAGCCGGCCAAAGGTAAATTTTCCTGATGGCCGGGTAAATTGCAAATATGCCTGGTCCATTCATGCCTTCCACCAGGTTGTGCAAATGGGCCAAATCCTCACTTCCATGCCGCTGGCCTTCCTCCGGGAGCGCTAGCCTGTGGCCTGCAGGCGTGGCCGTAATCAAAGTGTTGCCCCTGATTTCTTTTACCGGGACCAGTTGGAGCTCAAAATCGGCCGTGTAGATTGTAAAATGCAGTGCGCTGTCCACATTGGATAAGCCCTCCAGTGATTGAGAGAATTGAGCAATCCTTTTTTCCTCCGGCGGATCCCACATCTGTCCTTCTACAGAGTGACCATGGATATACTTTTCTGTGGTTACAAACGGGGTGACGTTTATCTTACCCAGTTCAAGCCAGTTTGATTGTTTATCGGCCAGGAAGTTTATATTGTCAATACCTTCCGGAAAACTGGCAACGAAAACATGGTCTTTAGCCTCATCGGGGAGATAGGCATAATTGGGATCATCATCACCGATCTTTTTCCATTGGTCGGTTTTTATTCCCGAGGTAAATACCGGTTTTTCATCCTTATAGGCTGAGTAGGTGATGTGCACATTTTCGGCACAGTCATTTGGTCCGATAATTTCTGTTTGACCAAACAGGTATTCGCCGTTTCTGAAATAAACGTTGATTTCAGAGTATTCTACTAATACGGAGGATACCTTTTTCTTAGCAGCTGCAAATGTAAGTAAAGGTTCCTCCAGGGTTCCCGGATTGGAATCCCTGCCTTCAGGGGAAACATAAATCTCCATTGAGGAAGGTGGCACATTACAAGCTGGTAGTAATAAAGCCAACAGTAAACCTACGAAAAGACAATTCTTCATAATTCTTCAGTTTATTTGTTACATACGAGATATTTAAACCAGTCCACATCAATATACCCGGAATCAGTTTCAGTGTTATAGGTGAATATTCCCACCATATTTCCCCGGAAATTGCCGGATTGTATATCATAAGTTTTTTTCAGAACAGTGAAATTGTTGCCATCAAAGCTGTAATACCATGAAACACGATTAGTCATTCTAATCCTGGTCCTCAGATAAAGAATCTCCTGACCTGTCTCTATGTTTTCAATTGTGTTCTTCTTACCATTGGCATCATATACCAGGCGTTTTTTGCCATTCGCGATTTCCACACCCAGTCCGGCATAACTGGTGCCGCCGGTGAAGTGCGCCAGACCGGCTTTTTGCCCTTCCTCCATGCCACTGATCAGTATTTTTATGGTTACTAATGTGCTGTCGCTCTTAAAATGTCTTTGATTGATGGTATTGGGGGCCTTGAAGAAGCTTTTCGCCTTTCCGGCATATAACCTCAGGAATCCCGGGTTATGGGAGAGTGACCATTTGCTGTTGTCGGGCTGATGGTTCCATTGCCACACTGGATTCAATTCAGGATCTTCAAAATCATCACTTATAAATGGATAAACCATAGGATAGCCCTTGATGGGCTTGGGAAGTTCCCATTTCATTTCACCCTTTCCATTCTTAATATCAGCACCAAATACCGGCCAATCGTCTATCCAGGCAACGGGCACTAAATGTGGTACCCTGTATTTATCTGTATTGATCCGGTTGAATTGCCCGATCCAGAACCACCGGCCGTCAGGAGTATTCACCAAGCCACCCTGTCCCGGAAATTCCTGGTTGATCCCCTCGCAACCATCTTCCCCGATTCTATAAATCTCATATTCTCCAGGATCTCCGGGCCCTCCAGGAGTTCCGTCATCCCTGGTGCCATAAATGTTTTTCGATCTCATTACATAAGTCCCGCAACCTTGTCCATCGGGCAGAAATTCAATATGGATCAGGAAGTAATATCCATTGCGCTTGTATATTTTATTTCCTTCGGTGGATTGAAATGGTGAATATACCGTTCCTCCCATCGGATAACCATATTCAATATCCTCAATATTCATGTGATCTACATCGGCATCCAGCAATTGTCTGCCATCGGGGGTCATTTCAAAAAGATAGCCATACCATACGTCACCCGGTCTGCTTGAAGCCAAATAGGCTTTCCCATCCTCGTCCCAGAATGGACATGGATCGGTCCACCCGCGTGTTCTCAATGGTCTTCCGTTTCTGTCCTTGATTTGATGGATATCCCACGTTTCAGAGGGATGCCCTGTAGTTGCCATATAGAAACCATCAGTGAAAAAATTGACAAAAACCCAGAATTTACCGTCATGGTATCGCAGGGAGGGAGCAAATACTCCTTCTCCATATCTTTCCATCCGGTCCCATCGGAATGCGGGATCCACCACTGTCAGGTCGTCAAATACGCTGCCTGAATATTCCCAGTTCACCAGGTCCCTGGAATGCAGGATCGTCACGCCCGGTGAAGACTCGAAGGTGGAGGCTGCCATGTAATAGTCCTCGCCTACGCGTATGGGATCCGGATCACTGTAGTCGCCGGCAATGATGGGATTGCGGAAGGTCCCGTTCCCCTGGTCGCCCCACTTCCCCGTTTCCTGTGCAAGAACAGAAAGGGGTATAAATAGAATCATGAATAGCCTTATCCTCATATTCAAGGTTTTACTTGTTTATTGATAAGCCATACCCGGACAGATCGGATACCACCACTGTCTGGTACATTCGCGCAGCAAGGTCGGCCCCGGCAGTAGAGGGGAAAACTACATCACCCAGGCTGGTGCCTGCGGTCACATACCATTCAAAATCCTCCTGCTGACCTGGTATGGTTGCCCGGTACACACCCCGGGCATCGTGTTCCATGGCCATGGTTTCAAATTCATCAGAACCCATTTTTCTGTAATGCAGTTCCGGCTGAACGGCTGTACCCATGATAAGGGCTTTGATCCTGACTGCTTCCCCCGGATTGGCATGGGTGAGCAGGGGCATGCAGGTGATGAAACTGCTACCTTCATATTCCCGGGAAGGATCCTTATTTTCTGGCAAGGTGCCGCCTGCTTTCACAAAATTCGCATCGTATTTCCCCACCACCCAGTTCCTCCAGGTGCGCCATTCCAGGTTCAGGATAACTCCCAGATCTACCTCGTCGTATACCCGCTGTACCTGGGTGCTCATCATCTGTTCCCATATACGGGCCAACCTGGAACGGTGAGATGCAGCACTCCCCAGGTCACCTGACAGGGTTTTAGCTTCATATTGATTGAGCTCACAAGCAAATTCAGCCATCAGCTTGTATGCCTTCAGCACATGGAGCCAATAGTCGAATCTTGCCAGGTTTCCTGCACCTTCAACAGTCGGGCGTAATTTTTCCCAGTCATCGATCCATTTCAGTTTGGCCTTTTCCTCTTCCCACGGTCCCCAAATATGATTGCTCCCCCAGTCCCACCCGGTAATGTAGCCCTGTGAATAGATATCATCGGCCCCTTCTATGAAATCGGTGACATTCATAAATCTTTGTTCTTCTCTTTTTTCAAATGCGGCAAAATGGCCCGCCAGTGCTTCTGCTGCAGTCCCCGGGCCGAACTCATGAACCGCCCAGTCAAGATGGATTTGATCAATTTTTGCTTGCCTGCTGGTATGATCCGGGGGGATGTCTATCACCAATTCATCTTTCGTGGCTGCGTAATTCCAGGTTAGGTCCTTATAGGTTGCAAACATGGGGGCGATCATTTTGGTACGCCAGAATTCTGCTATAAACCCGTCCGCATTTTGATCGTAAGCGTCCAGCCCATCTTCAAGCACCCGGTACATATGGAAGGAAGGCTGTTCGAGTGCATAATCATATTCCATCCAGGTAAAGGGCCATTTAACCCGGCCCTCGGGGACCTGTCCGATCCACTCTTCAGTCTTCATATGGTCTCCTTCTTCATTGTATGGCGGATTCATAAAGGAATAGACCGCATTCAGATCTGGCAATACATCTTCAAATACAGCCGGATCTCCCTGGGCACCAAGAATCCAGCCACCCAGGGCAAACTGGCCAAAGGGTTTTTCAGACATATGATCATAGACGCTGACAGCATTGCGAATGCTTTGTTTTGCAGCCTCAACCCTTACCGGATCACGGGAAGCTCCTCCCCATGGCATCCAGATCTCCGTGGTCCACATCCAGAAATAATCCACAGGAATATCATTGTATAGCAACCACTTGTACATGCCCTTATAGAGTTCGATGGAAGCTTCCTCTGAGATAGGATCCAAACCGTAGGTGTCACGTAAGCGATCCTGGAGCTCAAAGGGAATTCCATTGACCATCTCATCTCCTTCCGTCTCAGCATCTTTTCCCAGAGGGATCTCTATTCCTGTGGCAGTTTTTACCCCCAGGCTATTGGCGTAGGAAAAAACTTCTCTGAATAGCTTTGCTGCATTATTAAATGACCGGGTATATCCTTCCTGATCCTTGTGGTAGCTTGTTCCGATAATTTCCGATGGGTATCCGTCGGTGGGGAACAGGCTGCTTGTTCCGCCAACCAGATCGCTGGTATTGGTTTTGCCCCAGCCGATAATGTCCTGGTGGGTATGGAAGAACGTAGCATTGAAAGCAAAATCCACTGTTCCGTCTTTATTCAGGTCATTTTCATGACCGAGCCAGATATTCAGATTGGGACCATAGTCCCCCACATGATCATCCTCAGGATCGTGCATGTAGGTATGCAGTCCAATGAAATTCATCCCCATTTTGGGCAATTGGGAAACATACATCTTCCAGTCATCCTTTCCCCACATAACTGCCCCGGCCGGGAAATTCTGGAAAGGTTGTATACCCCTTGTGGTCCACTGCCTTCCATTTTTTGTGACCGGTTGACCTTTTTCATCAAAGCCGCCCAGCTCGAGAGGGATTTTTTTATCAGGGATCACATCGCCGTGCAGATAAAAACGGCAACCCAGTTTTTCGGCAAAGCGATATGCCCCGTACAGGGTGCTGATTGTATCATCACCTGAAATGATAAGCACATTTCGGTTATTCCCGGTTTTTGATTTAATAAAGAATCCACCTGTTGGAGCTTCCGTACCGGTCGCACTTTTAATGAGTGGATCATTGTCTTCTGCTACCAGGATGAAATCTCCTGAAGCGGGGAGGGAAGTCACGGAGTGAACGGGCAGCAATTTACCGGTTCGTAAGTAAAGATATCGCCTCACCTCCCTGGCGGCCAGTTCCTCCAGATCGGAACTGCCATCAGGATAAATAACCACTGGGGTATTTGAGTTACAAGCTCCAATAATAATGATGGTAATTATAGCGGTCTGTACTAAGACAAATTTGAAAGCATTGATTTTAATCATCATCAATGTTTAATTTAAATAGTTTGAGAGAAGCACCTCACCGTCCCTTTTGAAGGTATATGTTACAGGCTCATCTTCGTCTACACTTGCTGACAATTTCTTCCCAACCAGTGAGGTGGGCTCTTCCATAGGAATAAATGGAGGCTTTGAAGCCAGTTCGGGTAAGCGTCCGTTGTATGCAGCCATACGTATGTCACATCCAACCCTGTCAAAACCGTTCTGTGGACTGTAAAACATCATGTACAGATCATCGGTGACCTGCAGGACCTCGGAGTCATGCCCCTTGAGGAGTCTCTTGTTCTTTGCATGCCAGTGGATGCCGTCCTTGGAGTATGCATAGCGTGTGATGCTATTGGGACAGTGTGGCTGGACAAAATTTGAGTAGAACATATGCCAGCCATCTTTATCCCTGAGGACATGGCCAAATTTCTTCATGTACGAATCATCACCTTCGATCTTAATGTTCACAGCCTCATTAAAATCGAATCCGGTCTCGGTTGGAGACGTGACCAGGTAGAGACCTTCCGGCTCATCCCATCCGTACCAGTAATACATATAGTAGAGTCCGGATTCCATATCATGAACTACATGACAATCCTCTACGCCCGTCTGGTTGCCTATGCCGATCAGTCCTTTTTTTTCAAAGTGTGATCCATCTGTTGAGGTGGCAAAGGCCCAGCCGAAATTAGGCTGACTTCCGCCTCCGCCTCCATACCACATTTTGAATATGCCGTCTTCAAAGATCACATAAGGATCCCAGACACCTGTCCGGTCAAAATCTGCTTCGCCTCCCTGCGGCAGGGCAGGATTGGCCGGATCTTTCGTCCAGTGGATGCCATCCGGGGATGTGGCATGTCCGATCTGCAGGGATTCGTATTCAGCTGCATCCCATTCTTTGCCACTGCGTACACCCCATGATTCGTAATAGAGGTGAAAGACATTTCCCGCTATTAGGACAGTCATGGAACCAAGTGCTCCGGCATCCCAGGAGCCAGCCGGTCCCACATCCACAACCGGGTTGCCTTCATAGGGTTTAAAGCCTTCTGTCGAGGCGATTTGTTTGATCGTTTCGATGACCGAAGGATCCAAATCACAAGAACTGTTGTTGCTGCTGCAGGAATTGATCGAGCAGAACGCCATTAACAATATGACCGGATGCTTATGTAACATATTCATTGCTTATTGAATGATAATGTGGCTGGGACCTGCCAGCTCTTTATTCAGCCAGATCACACACCTGTATTGATCGGGGCCCCTTTCAATTCCCGAGGTGAAATCCTTGCCATACTCAAGCTTTGATCCATTCAGTAGAACCTGAGGTTTTTGACTTCCCCAGTGATTCAGGATGAATACCGGATTGATACTGGGATTTTCAGTGGCTGCATTGATTTGTAAACTGATCTCACCAGGGTTATTATCTCCCTGTAGATTAATCACATAGGCCCTTTCACTGAGATCATATCCTTGGTATGTAGCATGTCCGGACTGAGCTTCCATTTTCAGTTCAGGAGGATGCAGCCATGAACTGGCTACCGGGACCAATCCCTCTACGGAGCTCCTGGTAAGTCCATGCAGCATCACTTTGGTCAGCCGGTTCGGAGCCATTTCATAGTAGGGTATATTAAGCACGTGAAAAAAGGATCCGTGTGCTGCCTGTTTCCCGCTGGCATCCCTTCCGGGTGTTGGCTCGGTGGTGGTGGGCCAGTGATCCCTCCATCGAAAATGGGATCCACCCTGTGCCCCTTCATACGCTGCCAGATCACACCCTTCGGCTGAAATGATGAAAGGTTTTAATTCCGATTTCATATTCATCATCACGATATTGCTTCCATCGGGTGTCGGTGTGGTGGGTTCCCCTGCTTTCTTCCAGGACCATTTCCCCGATTCACCTTCCATATTGGCTACGTGTACTGCATCGATGTGCAAATACTCTTCGGGTCTTGTGAAAGGATGGTAGACCACAATGCCCTCCTGCCATTCATGGCCCTGTTCATCTGTGGATTTTGTGCCGTCGTCAATTGCATAGGAAGTATGCAGGATTACCTTTCTGACACCTACTGCATCCGGATAGATGTAGTAATACTCATCGCTCCAGTCCCCCCAGCCGGTAAATTGATCGGGCCAGGCGATATCATAATTCACATCGTTGAGGGCATACCTCCAGTGGATAACAACCCGCGCATCGTTACTCTCGATGACCCTGACATGACTGTACCTGCATTGTTTGTCTGACATGGGTTCTGCAGAACCCTCTGAAAACCAGGTTTCGTTAAATTCGTTGTTAAACCAGAATCCCTTTTCTGTCACCCAATGCGGGATATAATTGGTCCCCCTCCAGAAAACAAATTTATGTATGTCATCCGGGAACTGAATCACCACATCCGGATCGGGACCGACCCTCCATTTCTTGTCCCAGTCCGGGTAATATTTTAAATTTGTGTAATAGGCCCCAAATCGCCCGGGTTGCAAAGGGGTAGAGGGTAAGCGGACCGGCATGACCTCACAAAGTGCGTTCAATTTACTGAAAACCGACCATAAGTCTTGCGTTGCTGCATCTTTATCTGCGAGATAATTTTTTATATGAACAGTAAGCTCATCCACACTCAGTTCGAATTTGCGCTTATAATCTCTCCATGCCTGATTGTCTTCTCTGTAATTAGTAGCTATATAATTCAGTTGTATACTGTATTTATCAAGCGAGTAAATCTGCCTGATCATTTGAAGATCCGTTTCATCCGGATTGCCTTGACCGATCTTCTCAGCATAATCCAGCAATTGAAAATCTTGTCTGATGGCTTCTGTATAGTTTTTAGCAAGACGGTTTACAAGATGATCCTGAGGATCAAATTTCCAGATATGATCTTCAACCTCCCAGTACATTTTTCTTTTCTCCAGGTCATTGGTGATGCCATGGTATGTCTTTAGAAGCAGAGAATTGATGTATTCCTGGTGCAGGCCTTCATGGTTCGACTGGCAACTTGTATACAGGGTATCAAACCAGGCAACCGGTTCAAAACTCCGGTTGTCCACATTGATCTGCCCTGATAAATGGCTTGATCCGAAGAATATCAGGACAACAAATGAAATTATGATTTCTGAAAACCTGTCCGTCTCCCGTCTGCGCATGGTTTGTAGATCTAATTATTGGTGGATATCATTGAAAATGAAGTTGGTTTTTCGGATCTCATCTTTACCCAGACGACCAGGTCGGTTCCGGATAGTGACGCTGCATATCCTGCCCGAAATTCTTCACCGTCTTTAAGAAGTTTGCCATCCACCATCAGCGTGATCCCTTTGTCTCCCCAATTACCGATCACAAAGGCTGGATTTACCAATGGTGCCTCTTCTCTGGCTTCCAAGCTAAACGCCAATGATTGGCTGGTAAGGGAGGTCCGGTCCAAAACATATGCCATCTGTGCAGGATCATACCCGATGTTTTCAAACCCATCGCCAGAAAGCATCAGTTCAGGAGGGTTAGTCCAACTTTTTGCCAGAGGTACCAGGTCCTCCACTGGGTCTCCGGACATACCATGCATCATTAGTTTTCTGATCTTTTGCTCCTCCTCCATGTAAGGCTCCCACTTCGCCTTTTCAGGAAGATTGAGATCCTCGATCCGGGATCCGTCAGGCAGGTCAAAATCAAGAGTGAAGGCAAGCGCATTCTCGGAATCCGAGTAACTGGTAAAGTGAATATTGTCCAGCATCATGGTTTGCACTTCATCATTACCTTCCATATCCAGCATAGCTTCCCTGATA
>CAZCQL010000042.1:13692-16256 GCA_964500835.1 uncultured Bacteroides sp. | reverse complement strand
CATCATGGTTTGCACTTCATCATTACCTTCCATATCCAGCATAGCTTCCCTGATAACTTTCAGTGCTGCCTCTCCCCGGATGTCTGGCAAATAAAACTTCCTGCTGAATCTTCGTTTTTCCATGTCATTCATAACGAGGCCTTGTGCTTTTGCATTCAGCAGAATAGCCTCTGTACTTCCCCCGTTGTCATCGCTGAAAATCAGACGAAGACCAGAGAGCCACAGATTTATATAGTCAAATTCAATCAGCACCGAATCAGATATGTCAAATTCTCCGTCGAAATCCATGTTAAGGGTACTCCAATCTGCCGCGGTCCAATTCAGTTGTCTGTCCTGAATGATGGTGTGATAACCATCTGCACCCCAACAATCGATGGGTGGGTCTTTTTGCAGGGAAATGTGAAAAAGGGAAGAATGGGAGGGGCGGGCAGCACTGCTCGCAGACCTGCCGTCACTTGCATCCTGTGAAACCGGCCAGTGATCCCACCAGTTGAATATGGATTTGCGGCTGTGCCCCCCATAGGAGGTGATCATGTTATTGCCCTTTTCCGGCGGGGGAACAAGAGCGAATGGGCGCTTCTCACTTTTCAGATTAACTGTCACGATATTGGCCCTGTCCGGATTCCTGTCAAAAACCGGACCTCCATTCTGATCCCAGAAGTAGGTAATGTGTTCTCCTTCCATGTTGGCAATGGAGATTGCCCCTGCTTCAATATTGTCATCCGGAAGAGTTCCCGGTTGGTTCACGACAATCCCTTCCTGGTATTCAATCCACTTGTTCAACCCGGAGCTACGGACTGTAATATCGCGTACCCCGGTGGCATTAGGGTAAATCACATAATATTCGTCTACCCAGTCGAACCAGCCCGTTTCCGGATCGGTAAAGGCGTGCTCGTATTGCACGTCGATGGGGGAATAGCGCCAATGAATGACCACCCTGGCATCATTGCTCTCGATAATACGAACCTGGGAAAAGCGGCATTGCTTGTCGCTCATGGGCTCGACACAACCCTCGGTATTCTCATTGTGGATGCCCCTGCGTTCCACAAATTCATTGGTGTACCAGATTCCATTGTCGGTTACCCAGCACGGGATATAACTTGTTCCCCGCCAGAAAACAAATTTATGTCCCCCGTCATCAAATCGGACCACAATGTCCGGGTGATCCCCGACTCTCCAGTTCTTATCCCATACGGGATCGTACTTTAGATGTGCGTAATAGGCTCCAAAAGTACCGGGGCCATCCGGACCTGATGGAAGTTTGTAAATCTCCTTTTGCTGAGCTAATCCACTGACTGAAAACAAAAAGCCAAGAAAAAGGATGACCGGAATCTTAGTAGATTTCATGATGTTAAAATATAATGATTGTATTGTAAGAATCTACGCATTGTATTCTTTCAAATGTAGCGCTATTTCAAGTAGCTTACTAACATTAAGAAAGAAACATGACCGAAACGCCCATATGAAATCCATAATTTCGTTGCTTGGTGTGCTTTTAGCTTTAGATGGCGTTTTGTGGTTTAAAGGATTCTATGATTCCCTTGATAGCGATGATGGCCTCACCTGGCAGAATGTGCTGGTACTATGGTTATATACAGCATACACCGACCCTGTGAACATCAAAATACGCTCAAATTGAGCTTTTTGCCCTTGATCACAAGGGCGGGATTGACCACGGGGTGCTCCCCCGATGCCGCAATGGAAAAGTCCAGGATTTCGCTATCTTCCATACGGAGCTGGTAGGCTTTTTCGGGCCGGTCGAAGCCCAGGGATTCGCCTCCCCTGATACCGGTGATTTCCGGCGCCCACTGCAAAATGAGTAACACGGTCTGTATTTACCGCAAATCTTCCGTCAGAGGGGACCACACTTACCGGCCAGTGGTTCCATGGGCCTGCAAAGGGATCGTCGGTATAGGCGGACTGCTCAAAACTCCCCCAGGTTCCAATTACGGGTTCCGGATACAGGGCATAGATCTTCCAATCAGCATGAATATTCTGGTATTGTATAGTAGCCTCACGCAGATCGGTCTGCGGGTTCCGGTTTGGTTTCTTCCATACCATTTCTTCTGTCTCCCCATAAATATTTCCGACCGTGACGGCATTGAGTGGTACCACATCCAGGGCTGTTTCCCCTGGATTGGTAAAGAACTGGATATCCTGAAATCCGGGGGCTTCAGTCGTTGAATTGTTGTATACCACTTTTCGGATCCCGGTCCCATCCGGATAGATGGTAAAGGTTTCATGTACCGCGGCGGTGAAACCTCCCAGGAAGGTAGGTTCAAGCCTGTCGTTTGCCTCTCTGATACTTTGAATATCGGGAAAGTATCTCCAGTGGACTACGATGCGCTCAGGGCTTTCCTCCATAAGACGTACATAACTGTAATCCATGTTAGGATCGCTATCCCTGTCAGGAAAGAACTCATCTACCATGTATGCTCCTGAAGGAGTTACCCAGCGTGGTACGTACTGGGCACCTTGGTATGGTAGGCATAAAAACTGTCCTGGCCGTACAGCATAAGGGCTGTGGCAAGAAGACCTGCCATAAGAAAAAGTCTGGTTTTCAT
>CAZCQL010000042.1:0-13592 GCA_964500835.1 uncultured Bacteroides sp. | reverse complement strand
ATGAACGTTTTCATGTGTAATGCTAAGTTCCTTTTGCAAACTTAGAGGGGCTCAATTCACGCAGATTACCGTTATGATGTATTGGCCATGAGGCGTTTGAACGGAGATAAAATACACGCCCGCATCCAGATCGCCCGTGTGTATTTCGTAGCGGTTATGGCCTGAGATCATTTCCAGCTTCGAGATGCTTTTGACGACCCTCCCTTGTATATCGCTCATCACGATCCTGATGTCGGATCTGTACGCTGAGATACACTGAAGCGTCAGACGGGATGTGAATGGATTTGGAGATACTCCACAGGTAAATGGAACAGGAACTTTGTCCTCCTGAATGGAATTCGACAGGTCCTGCTCGAAGGCTCCGGGGCTGCCATTGTTTTTACTCCTTTTCCAGTTCCCATGGAAGGTACTGTTTGAATATTCGTTCTTCAGTGTAATGGCGTTAGTAGCATCATGGACTATTTCCGGCCACGGATATACCACTTTGTACTCGAATTCATCCACCAGCATGTTCTCCGAGTTATAGAGCCGGATCCTGTCTCCTCTCTTACTCAAACCAAAGGTGAAATCACCGATGGCATCCACATCGGGGAAGTGTACGCGGAAGTCGGCCAGTGTATTGCAGACGACCAGGCATTCACCCGGGTCCAGTTCACTGCCCTGCGGGAAGATATACCCTGCTCCGGGTTTGTCGGTGATCATCCAGCCGGAGAGATCCACGGTCTTGTCCGTGGTGTTCAGGAGTTCGATCCAGTCACCGGTATCGAAATCTGCCGAGGATGCATAGTTGACCTCAGTGATCTTGATTCTTTCATAGCCATCAACCTCCCTGAAAACAGCAGAAATGTCTTGGGCACGCTCCATGGACAGGGTGATGACAGGAGTAGTCTCATCGCTTCCTGTCCAACCCTGGAATTCAAAACCTCTGTTAGGAAGGGCGGTCAGGTTTATTTCAAGCTCCTCAAAATACTGGCCTGTAAATGGGTATCTTTCAATATTCCGGTTGTTGACTTTGATAATGCCACCGCCATCAGGAACATCAAGCCTGAGTTCATGCATGGTTCCGCTCAGGTCAAAATGATTTTTGTAGTGCCCGATAACGCGGTTCTTTCTTCTGTTTAAAAAGTCCATCATCATGGATTGCATGATGTCCAGATCGGATGCATCCGTGCTCTCCCGCCATCGTTTGCCATGGTTCGAGATCTCTTTTTCAACCAGATCATGCCGTTGTGCTACCCATGCACCTGCCACCGAAGGGGTGAAATTGGTGGCCATCAGATCACACATCGTAGCGATAAACAAATTCTCAAAATCCTCGTTTTCGAGCATGCTTCTCAGGATAAAGGTGGACCATGGCGGATTCGGCCAGGTCTCTTCATATTCGGGTCCAAAGGGTTCTGTAGCCATATCCAGGCTGTTTCTCCAGGCATCGCCATCTGTCCAGGCCCCAAGACCGGCATCAATATCGAAAACGATCCATTTCCATTTCCCGGAATCACTTTGTTCTCTCCAGAATTTCATGTTATTTCCCGGCCAGTCGTGGTTATCCATGTAGATCTCAGCGTTTTGGTAGGTGGCAAAGTAATCAACGTCTATCATGGTCTTGACCCTATCGAAATTAGCAGCGCTGCTCAAACTGTTATTCCTGAGGTAGTCCGTCAGTTCAGCATAGTGGTCGATCGTTCCCGCAATGGGCCAATCGGGGTGGTAATAAGGCATGTTGGTTTCAAATCCGTTCAGGATATCGATACTGTCCGGATCAAGGTCGAAATTCCCGGCCACATAGTGCTCGTTAATTTTCTCCATCATATTCAGGATGCCCCAGTACTCCCCATTGATAAACACCACCACGGGTTGATATGCCTGAACATCCAGAATATCCTGTGTTAATCCCTGACCCACACCATCAAATAGTGCATACTCGCTGTTATTATTGCGGAGAATGAAGGCTTCGAAATGATCCAGATTCTTTTCCCTGAATATCCGGTAGTCAAAGGAACCATCGCCATACTTGCTGCGGGCAAATAAGGCCAGGGATTGCTGATAGTCATAGCCGGTACCGGATTCATTCCCAAAGATCTTCATTCCTGCATTGGACCTGAATCCCAGGGATTTATCTGAATCGTACAGCTCGATATAAACCGGTTTCTCATTCTCCCCGGGCTGGTAATTGAACAATGCCTGCGGATCATAGAAAAGATCATCGGGATCAGCAGAAATGGAGATCATGGGAAGGGTCAGGTCATCCACATCATCCTCATGAATAAAGCTCCGGGTAACCACAGGTCCGGGTAATTTTCCACTGGAAGTAATTCTCGCTTTAATAACTGTGCTGGATGAAACGGAGATGGCAGAGCTATACATACTGGAGGAGGAAGATGGGATGGTACCATCGGTCGTGTACCGGATCGTTCCTCCTGCTACTGCGGTAATTCCCACGGATACACTGCCGCTAAAATATCCCCCATCAAGGGAGAATGCGGGCTTATCCTGGATGATCTCATTCACGCCTCCGGAGTTGGTACTTCCGGGGGTGGAAGGATTGAAGTAGCTGAAGGAGGAAGTTCCGTCTGAAGTCCTGCCATAGGATATGTCACCACTCAGTGCAATGGCTGCAATACTGTCGATAACACTTCCTGAAGTATCCGAAAGGTAGATGGATTCACCTCCTGATTTGATCTTGAAGTTCGTGTGAAGCCGTTTACCGGATGGAAGTTGCAATATTGCAGGTGGATTTCCGCTGACAGTAGTATTCCTGTATACTGAGAAGAAAGGTATCAGCACCATGTCGGATGAAGTTGACTCCGTATTATGGACCTCAATGGCCAGCGTATTTTCACCTTCGGTCAGTTGGGATACATCCACGGTAAATGCTTCCGGTGTTCCTCCCCTGTACATGACCGATTCATGCTCTTCTCCAAGCTGCGTTGCCGTGGGCCTGTCCCCCTCAGTGCCGATGCCGCTTCTGGCAATTTCGTTGCCATTTAAGTAGGCCACAAAAGAATCATCATAATCGATATGCAATATGGCTTCGGTAATACTGTTCAGGTCGGAGATACTGAATTTCTTCCGTGCATACAAAGAGATGATGGGTGTATTTACGGTAGTTGCCAGTGTTGCTTCATCGTGATGATCATAGCCGATGGAAGTCTGCCCAGAATTCCAGGAGGCATCATCGAAGGATGGAAGGATCCAGTTCATATCACCCACATCCTGACCGTTTCTATAGGACCATGTATCGCCTTCCTTGATAAGATTTTCCCAGCCTCCTCCAAACTCCAGTCTGTTCTTGCCGGATGCAAATATTAGGAGGTGTTCCCCACTGCCCAGTTCAATGGCTGGAAAGGTCCATTTATCGAACATGAAAGCATCATCTGATAAGCTGTAACCCGATATATCCACAGGATCCGCACCGGCATTAAATAGCTCGATCCAATCGCTGTAATCCCCGTCTTCGTCGGAAATGGTTGAATTATTTGTGGACATGAACTCGTTCAGTACGACCTGTGAATGAGTCGAGTCAAGAATAAGCAGGGTAGCCAGAGAAAACAATAGAAACTTTTTCATAGCAGAAGAAGGCTTTCGCCCTTATTGAGATTTACTTCCTGGGAATTGCCGTTAAAGATAACAGTAGTTTTATTACCATACAGTGATTTTATCCGAATGCCATCTTGGACTAAGATAGAAATATTTTTAAACTTTCTAAAATTGAGAAAGAAACAAAATAATTTCATAAATTGTCAATTCAGATAAAATTGAGAAATGAAAAAGCAAGCCATAAATTTCCTGTGAAGCAGAAGCCGGAAGAAGTGGGTGCGATCCGGGTTAACTTTGACCTTCTGCCAACGGCCATGTCTTTTGACCTGCCCTGGACCTATTGCATGGTCACAGAAAACAATATCAAATTTGCAAACCTTGCAGCCGAAACCTATGATCCCAGGGATTTCGATGGCACAGGGGGCTTGGCTTCCTTCGAACCTGGGATGGATGACGAGGGCCGTTACGTGAGGGCATGGATCGAGCACCAGTCCGATGCCCGCATTGTGGTACGGATACGCTATGCGCTGAACAACAATCTGGGCGACATCGCCCATCCGGACATACCCAGCGGTTCCCCTTATGGGAAGGGGGATTGGACGGACGAGTGGCATTATATCTACCCTGACGGGACGAACATCCGGCGCATGAGGATTTATACCGGACTTGCACCGGTAAGCAGGCCCTTCGGTTTCGACCGTGAACCACCTTCCACCGTCCATGAATTTATGGAGTCAGTAGTTATAGGCCAGCCGGGACACGTTCCCACGGATGATATTGAGATTGAAGCACTGACCCTTTTTAAGATGTTTGGAGGTCACTCGGAAGAATTGGTCTCTCTTGCCTGGTCCTGGATCACGGATCCACCACTGCGTATGGATGGGCTGGAAGATGAATACGGGGTGTATACCTACGATCCGGCACAGAAGGCTTACATTGTGCCCAGAAAGGGCAGGGGTCCGGTCAGGCTGGAATGGATGCTGGATGAACCTGAAGACGGTCCCATGCACATCATTAATCCCGCATTCATAATAAAGGACTGGGACCGGGAGGGGTTTGTACTGAAGATGAACGGAAAGCTCGTGGAACGCGGCAGGGACTTTCGTGCGGGATACGAAGATACACCCACTGGAAGCGACCTGGTCCTGTGGATCAGGATGCATGCTCAGGAAGCAGTGGAGTTTGAGCTTTCTCCGCTTAAGGAATAGCTTATTATCTAATATTTATGGTTTCCCTTAATCTAATGTCCCGGGAGTATCACTCTCTGGTTCCAGCTCCTGTAGGAGGAGGTCTCCATGTGAAATGAGTGTTTATCATGCATTTTCGAGATTATTCTGCATCCCACGTTAACAAATATATTATTCTTACCAGCTCTGGTCAAGGATCTGGATCCTGAAGCTCCAGGCGTGTTCACAGGGCAAGGGATCGGGGACTTCATCAATGATAAGGGATTCGTCATCCTGATGCCATTTCAGTTTCTGATCGCTGCCCAGCATCCTGATCTCAGATCCTTCCAGTGCAATGAGATTTTCAAATACAAGGGGAGGTTTTGGCCGCTTCAATGCAATTGCGTAGAGGTACTCTTTTTTCCTTAAGAACCTGAAGTCTTCCGCTTCGCTTGGAATCAGGGCATCCATTGCCCCGCCAGTCATAAAGGGTGCAGGGACAGTGCCATAAAGTGCTGTTTTATTGATAGCCATCCAATCTCCCAGCTCCTTTAATCCCTGAACCTGTTCCTCCGGCAATGAGCCATCTGCTTTTGGGGCCACGCTGAAAAGAGTCAATGCATTTTTACTCACGTTGTTCACAATGATGTCAATAATCTCCTTAGTGCTTTTACATCCCACGTCCGGAGTATATGCCCAACTATTTCCTAATGGTATATCAGTCTGCCATTTTTGTGGAAAAGGCTGATCCAAAAACCAACCTTCCAGGTTGATCGGAGAAACCTGGGGCGGAAGATCCTGCCTGCGGTTTTCCCATAGCTTTTTTGAGCTTACAACTACCTCTTTGCCCCAGCGATCGGCTGCGTTGAAATAGTGAGCAAGCATCTTTCTTTTCAGTTCATCCGGTGGTTCACCTGAGTCCATGTGCTCCCACCAGGCCAGATCGAACTGGTACTTGTCCACAAGTTCCACCCACTTGTTCATCCGCTCTTCCCAATACTCAGCAGGCCAGTCGGCGCCTGGGTACTCATTATTGATGGGCATTTCATGCATGGGCTCGTGGATGGGTCCGTACAAACCCACATAAGCCGGATCATTCACGTCGACTCCATCGGGACATAGCCTCCGGCCTGTATCGTAGGTGATATACGTGCGCCAGTTATGCCAGGCGATACAGGTTTTCAATCCCTGTTTTTTTACGGCTTCAATCAATGTGCCAACAATGTCAATACCGGGGCCCATGTCCTTTGCGTTCCATTCATCATAGTCTGTATCCCATAATGCAAATCCATCGTGGTGCTCTGCACCCGGTCCGGCAAAATCAGCACCTGCATATTTGAAAAGTGCAGCCCATTCATCAGGATCGTAGTTGGGAGCCTTCCAGAGGGGAACAAAATCCTTGTATCCAAACTCAATCCCCGGCTTTCCATACTCTTTCTTTACCTGTTTATAGCATTCATCTCCAGGTATATACATCCTCCAGTAACCTGAGCAGCTGAATGCTGGGACAGAATAGGGTCCCCAGTGAAAATAGAATCCCAGGATGGCATCCTGGTACCACTGGGGTGCAGCTTCATGTTGCATCAGAGATTCCCAGGTTGTGTCATAAGGAGTTGGCTCACCCGGGTGAGTTGTCTGGCCGCCTGTATTAACTAATGTACCCCATAGCAGTACTCCTGCTAAAATGGAATAAACGTTGAATAATTTCATGTGCTTTTGTTTTCAAGGAAAAGTATCCTATGTTGTTAATCTTCTGCAAGAGGGAAGACTGTGCGAAAAGCTGCCCCTCCATTGCCTGCATCTGCATAAGGGGTCAGAATCACACTGCGGGGTTCATCAGTTCTTGCATCTTGAACCTCAACCCGGTAGCGCCTCCTGTCCTCATCATCCTCCTTCGGTCCGGGCCAGTTGTAGGGTATCATTGAACCTGTCTCTTTGAATGAAATTCCAGGCGGAATTGATATCAGGTCATCGCTGCCTAACCATGTATCAATGTTATCACGAATATCAATGGACAGTACTTCGGGACCACGGCATATCGCAAAATCCTGGTCATTCAGGGGTTCAAGGATAAGAGGTATGTCAAATTCAATGAGTACCTGGTGCTCCCCCTTTTCATTAAGAGCGATATCCAGATAACCTGATACATTTTGTTCTCCTTGTATCAAAGAGCCGTTGAGACTGATCCTGAATTCAGAAGTCCAGTCCGGAACACGTACCCGCAATGTCCCTGCCCATCCTTCAGGAGTTTTTATGGTGAGTGTGGTTAAGCCTTTTTTCGGGAATTCACTATTCTGAATAATTTGCACATGATCTGCACCTGCAGACAAGGTTGCCTGGCTTGATTCGAACATGTTCACATAAATGGTTTTCTCGTTGTATGCGTATATGAGCTGAGGAATCCTGGCAATACCCCTTGGCCCTGACCAGAAACAGCATCTTGTGGGGCCATGAAACCAATCTTTGGTATAACGCAGGGGGGTCCAGTAACACCACTTCATTCCATCGGAAGACTGGGCTGCCAGTAAGGCATTGTAACATGTTTTTTCAAGTGCAGCAACGTATCGCTCCCTGCCTGTGATTTCGAACAGGAGTGTATTCAGGAAGATCCATTCAGTAGTGGCACATGTCTCCTGCAACTGGCCACCTGGAACATCCTGGATCGGATCATCATCAAGGTTCTCCCTTTCACCCAGTGATCCTGTGGGATAAAGATGATCCGATGAAAGTGATTCCCATACCTTTTCCACCGTTAGAATTATCTCCTGATCTTTTGTCTCAAGGGAGTAAGCTGCCATACCTTCCAAGACTGCACTCAGCATGTATGGATGAATCAGGTAGGGTTCACCGGTTGATATCATTTGTTGAATGGGTGTATAGTGCCGGATCACCTGTTGAACGAATTCAAGAAAATCCGGGTTCCCTGTATGCCTGTATAACCTGACAAGTTGACCAATGACCACCACATTGGTGAAGGCCTCGATGATATCCCCTGTAAGAAAGGGACCGCTGCTATGTGTAAGAGGGCCATAGGTCTTTATAATCCAATTCCCTATGGATGAGGCTGCTTCAAGAGATTGCAGTGATCCGCGTAACTCATAATGAGTGAGCAAACCATTGAGTGCATTCCAAAGGTTCCAGTTGTCCCACTCCTTTTCCCAGGCATTCAGGTCCCTGTCAGAGGGCAATTTGATTCCCAGGTAGCCATCCTTATGCTGGTATCTTAGAATCGAATCCACAAAGGAGTCAACCAGGTTCAATAATGCCACATCGCCTGTGTTAACAGCTGTCCGGGTGGCAGCATCCAGCCATTTCCCGGCATATTCCCCATCCCAGATTCGCTCAAGCAGTTTCCCCGGTGCATAATGTCGTGAGGCAAATGCGTCCAGCATAAAGTGGCCAAAATGGTCATGTTGATACTTCAGATATTTGATATTGCCCAGGTACCTTGATTCAAACCGTCCTCCCGGTTCAAGATGAACGTCAGCCGGAGAAGGAATCACTACTGCAGCCTGATCAAAGGAGAATGTTAGTTCAGTTTTTTCAAGTTCGTTATTTACCCCATTCCCACATGAGGAAATGATTAGAATGATCAGCAGAATAAAGGATCCGTTGATGAGAGCCTTTTTGATATAATAATTCATTTGAGGTACTTTTTTACAGCTTTATTTCATGGTCCAATGCTGTTCCTGACCCGCCTTGAGTTCCATTTTCCAGGAATTATCCTGAAAGTGCAACTGAAAGGAGGTGTTTCTTTCTGACTTCAGAACAGCCGAAACAGGTTTCCCTTCTTCCCAGGTCAGATCCAAAGTGACCCCGCAACGGGTCCGGACTCCCTTTACTTCCCCCATTGGCCATTGATCTGGAAGCGCCGGTAGTAAAATAATGTCATCCGCTGACGATTGTATGATCATCTCTGTCACCAAAGCGGGCAGTCCTCCACAGATATCTACATTAAAGATTTCACCCGGGTCATGATATGAGGTGTATGCAGGAGACCAGTATGAGTTACATAGCCAGTCCACACATTCATAGGCATGTTCGGTATCCCCTATATGAGCTGCAGCCAGGCCAAGCTGAACCAGTCCGAACGCCATTTCTGCACCGTTTTTCTTCCTCCTGTATTTTAACCTGTTCTCAATGGCTGTTGCGGCCGCATTTATTAATTCGGGCTTCGCTTTAAAATCGGGATCCACTTCGTAGAAAAGGGGGTATAGGTGAGATGCGTGACGGTGCTCATTGTTGTTCATCAGACCTGGCCAGATCCACTCCTTCAGGTCCCCGGTTTTATCAATGCCGTAGGCAGGCAAATTTTCCAGGATCTGCTTCCATTTTGTAGTTTTCCCGGTCTCCAGATAACCTTCGTCGGCCAGGTGCAGCAGATTCCTCAGCAATTGTTTCAGGGCTGCAACATCCATGGTGGCGTTGATGGACAAGGGGTGTTCCCCAAGAGGCCCCACTTCCGGAGAATAGGAAGGGAGGAACATAAACCGGCCTTTCTCATCCACCGTCAGGATAAATTCATAAAAATCTGCAGCTGCAAGCATAAAGGGAATGGCCCTCTTTTCCAGGAATTGCTCATCACCGGTATACTGCCAGTAATCATAAAAGAATTGTGAGGTCCAGGCTCCGCCTGCAAACCAGAAAAGGTGTGGGTACTCTGCACTGTAATGATAAGTTTTTCCCGAGGAACTGGTTCGCGAAGGGACAAAGATTCCCGGAGCCCCATAAAGGTCCCTGGCATTGTCCCGGAAATCGTCAAACATAGAAAACATGTAGTCCATGTAGGCTTCTGTCACCTCCTGAAAATTGGTGTTCAAACCGCTGGCAATGGCCGAAGGCACATTTCCATTCAGTGTAAAGTCACCCGACCAGGCCGGACGCCATGTCCCGCCCCAGATACCCTGAAGAGTGGGTGGGATCTTACCGGTGCTGCTGATCAGGATATACCTTGCGGCTTCACATAGTTCGTTGACAAGGCTGTTATTCAGATTACCGAAGGACGAGCTTTGGATGAACTGATCCGGCGTTTGATAATTTTCATCATTACTACCAAGGCTGATTGAGAATCGGTTGAACATTTCACCATGAATGGAGGCATGCCGGTTAAGCAATCTGCTGTAATCAATATCTGTAAACTGGCTTATCCCTGTTTCAGTGGAAACCGGCAATTCATAAGATAGCGAAATTCCTGAGAGGAGGAGGAGATCGCTACAGCCCTCAAGGTAAAGCCATTCGCCATCTGAGCGCATTGTTCCGTCAGTGCTGGCAATCCGGGTTTCCACGGTATATCCTTTCAGCGAACCTGGCCATTTTTTCTTAAATCGCGTGGTATATCGCAGGATCCCTTCCTGCTGTACTGAGGCGCTCACGTTTTCGATTAGAGTACCTGCATCGAATTCCTGCTCCTCGTCGTTGGTTTCGCCATCATTTACAGGAAGCTGGGATAACCTGATCCGCAATTTTGAAGAGGTGCCATCGAGACTCTTGAATTCAGTGGCTATAATTCCATCTTTCCTTGAGGCAAAAACAGTTCGTTTAAACAGTCCTTTTTTGGTAACCCAGGCTGTGGTGGCTTCACCGGTTTCATAGTTGACTGACCGGCTGTAATTCAGCAGTGCTTCCTTATCCAGGGATTCTATCTCTATCTGACATGCAGGGATCAATGGATCGGTCCAGATCATGCCATCAGTTCCAACCTCTTCACCCAACTTGACTGAGAGTTCAGATGCCTTCTCTCCTTGACCGTTTAGTACTAGCTTACGAATGGTATCCAGGTTTCCACCCAGATCGGGCGCATTGGTGGGCGGATTTTCAGGCATAAATAACTTCTCATGGCTCAGGATAATGCGTTCTTTAAGAGGATAGCCCATTACCAGGGCGCCAAATGTGCCATTGCCGGTGATCATTGCTTCTTCCCATTTTGAAGCGGGCATATTGGTTACGTAACCATGATCGGGCGGATCGATCAGCAAATGCTCAATATCCCCAACAAATTTTCGGGGCTCTGTTGGGTTTTTATTGCTTCTGCATTGAAAACAGGTAAAAGTTACCAAGATGATAATTGCTGAAATCCGGACCTTATTATTCATAGGAATTTGATAGGATTGATATCCAAAAAGAAGAGGTTACCAATGGCGAGCAACCTCTTCAATTAGATTTCGAAAAAGTAATATTATTCAACAATTAGCTTTTGAGTCACATCTTCTGATTTTACAAAGTAGAGACCTTTTTCCAGATTGGCAATACTGATCATGCTGCCATCCTGAACACTCTTATCACTTTGAACCAACTGGCCTACAGCATTGAAAATTTCAAGATCCCTAACCCTTGTCGATTTAATCATAATATATTGTGATGCTGGATTTGGAAATACTGAAAAGTCCAGATCTGCACTGTATCCTTTCACGGAGGTTGCGGCGAAAAGTTCTGCCACATCATCAGCGCTAAGTGCTGTGCCATACATGCGGAAGTCATCCATTAATCCTGTAAAATAGGGAAACTGGTTTTCTTCAGCTTCATCTGCTGGCCATAAGCTGTTTGAGTATCCAATTTTCATAACAAACTCCTCGACTGGAGTTTCAGGCGGTTCTTCATAGTCAGTGACACCAATTTCACCAGTATTGGGTTGGGCCACACCGTCGAATGATGCTGCGCCTGTACCGATTTTTGCATCGGTACTGTATTCGGCCGTTGGTTCAATTTCATCATAAGTCATATCCTGCTCATTGAGGGCAATATCATCTTCATCTTCAAAGTCAAAATGCAGTAGCAGTGGCTGATCGTCCAGTTGCGCATACATTCCCTATACCAGGAATATGGCGACTAATGCGAGTAGAAGTTTTTTCATGTTGGTTGGTTTTAATTAAGATTAGTTTTCGATTGAAAAGATATATAATAATGTGATTAAAAACAATGATCTCACATTAAAATCTTAACTTTAGAAAGTAAGATAAAACACCTAAAGGATGTAATAAATTGTTAACCAGCTAATTTCAACACCATGAGGAACTTACTATTTGTTTCCTGTTTTTTAACCTGCATATTGTCAGTGGCTTATGCACAACCTATGGAATCAGAGATACTGGCCCATTGGAATTTTGATAAAATGGCTGTAGTGGCAGATGATATGGATGAAGAGGAGGAGGGAGAAGCCAGGAGTTGGTCGGTACAAGAATTGTTGTCCGGTAATGTATTTGAGATTACCGGTCTGGCGAAATTAGTACCTGGTGTAACAGGAAATGCGATCAAGTTTGATGGGTTTTCATCCTATGTGGAAGGTAACATATTTTCTGAAGATGAGAACGCAGAGGAAGAAGATGACGAAATGGGATTCCCTAAATCCATCAGTATTGAAGCCTGGGTTTCCCTGGGCGCTTATCCATGGAACTGGGCTCCCATTCTGACCATCGGAAAATATAAGGTCACTGGGTTTTATTTTGGAATCGATTCCAGGGGATGTCCCGGATTTCACATGTCGGATGCAACTTCTGTCTGGCACGAATGTAATGCGCCTGTGAACCCCGAGACGAAAACAGGAATGAAGCTTCATACATGGTACCATGTGGTGGGTACCTATGATCCCAGGGATGGTTTGGCTATTTACATTAATGGTGAACTGGCAGGGACCTATAATGATTTTGAATTTGACTACGGAATTGCCTATAGCAACCTGGATGAAGGCTTCCGAATGGGAATGAACAGGGAGGCCCTTGCGCCGACCGATCCCATCCGTGACTGGGCCACCTATCCATCCAGGTACAGCCTGGATGGGATTGTGGATGAGCTGAAAATATATAAGGTGGCGTTGGACGCGAATGAGGTAAAAAATCTCTACACAAATACTATTCCGGAAAACCAGCCCCAGTTCGAAGCACGAAAATTTCCTTCCGTCAAGCCTTCAGGACGCTTTGGAGCCAACTATACCCGGCTCAGCTATTATTCTGAATGGGATGCACTCTGGCCTGCAGGAGAAAACCTTGATGTAGTGGTTCAGTTTGACGAGCTGCCTGTTAAAACCATGTTCTGGCGTGGAACCAGGTATTCGGCCTGCTGGGTTTCGGAAAATGGAAAATGGATGGCCGACCAGAGCCGGGAGACCGGCAATAACTGGTTTCTCTCGCAAGGTTCAAGGGATGAGATGCCCACGGGCTGTATCGAACACATGTCGGATGTGCAGTGCAGGAGTTCCAGGGTATCCATTATTGAGAGCAATGATGCCAGGGTAGTGATTAACTGGAGGTACTTGCAGATGGATGTGAAATTCCGCCAAAAGGACCTTCCCAACAATACCGGATTCGGGGAATGGGGCAATGAGCTGTACTACATTTACCCGGACGGTGCGGGAGTCAGGAAAGTGCTTCCGGGAAGGGGTGGGTGGCAGGAGACCATTTTACTTAATGAACCGGGAACCCGCCCGGAAGATAATATTGAACTGGAAGCCTGTAAATTATTGAATCTGAAAGGTGAAAGCAAGTCATATTCGTGGGAGAACGGCTATCCTGAATTTGATCTGGACGATGCTGTGATCCAGGTGATAAATTTGAAATCGGAATATAAACCCTTCTTGATCTTCCGCGAAGGGGGCGGATTTGAGGTCTTTAACCTGGAAGTAAGGCCAGAATACTCCCATTTCCCATGGTGGAACCACTGGCCTGTGGCCCAGATTAATTCAGATGGGCGAAGTGCCTTTGCTCCTGACAGGGCCGCACACTCTTCCCTTAGCTGGGGGGATCCCAATGGAGAGGCAGCGCTTTATGGGATGACCAATAAAGATGATCAGCATATCCTTTCTCTGGCCCGTTCCTGGAACCACCCGCCGGCACTCAGACTGAAGGGTAACTCATTTGAAAACAGGGGGTATGACTATACACAGAGAGCTTACATGCT
>CAZCQL010000041.1:0-42877 GCA_964500835.1 uncultured Bacteroides sp. | reverse complement strand
TTTCATCAGGATCGGGGAAAGCCGTGGCATTGTAAAATATGGAGCACCCCTGATTTCGGGAGTGAGATTGATTTACGGACGAAGGACGGTGATTTTGCCTTTCGGACCAATCTTAAGGATGGATGATGGCGTTGCGGGATCCGTCTCATGCTGCCTCCATTCAACCACAAAATCAACACTGTCTCTGATAATTTCCTCTATTTCGAAAAAGGAAGAGGCAGTTGGTTTCCCTGAAAGGTTCGCAGATGTTGAAATTATAGGTTTCCCTGTAAAGCCCATCAGTTGCTTACAGAATGGATCTGAAGTAATACGGATGCCGACGGATCCATCCTCTCCCAACAGATTTGGAGCGAGATTTCGGGCTTTCTGATAAATGATAGTGGTAGGTTTTTGAGCCGTATTGATGATTTCTCTGGCAGAATCCGGTATATATTCCAGGTAGACTGAAAGCATCTTTAATCCATCCATTAGTACCAGCAAGCTTTTATTATCTGGTCGCTGCTTTATTTTGAAAAGTTTTTGAATGGCCTCCTGATTGGTGGCATCGCAGCCAATCCCCCAAATAGTATCGGTGGGATAAAGGATAATGCCCCCCTTGAGGACAATATCTCCTGCTATTTGCACTTGTTCATTCATCATTCAGGCATTCGAGATATACGTTGTAAAGGGAGGGAATGGTTTGCTCTTCCCGGAACTGAAGGGCATGGGCTCTGCCTTCTCTAATTAATCGGTCTCTCAACGCTGAATCTTCAAGGACCTTTTGGATGGCATGTATCATATCCTCCCGGTCCAGTGGATTGATCAGCAAACCTCCTTTACCCGCAGTTTCCTCTAAGCAACCTCCCCTGGAAGTAATTACTGGAACGCCTGAATTTAGTGCCTCAAGAATGGGTATGCCAAACCCTTCATAGGAAGACGGGTATATAAATCCACGGGAACCCTGGTAGATGGCTGGTAAGTCAGATACTTGAACCTGGTCAAGAAAATGAATATTGCTCATTTTGTTTTTTTCAATATAGCTTTTAACCTGATTGAAATAGGTCGTCTTTCTTCCAACCACAACCAATTGAAAATCAATATTCCCGGAATGCATAGCTTGCACGATCCTAAGCAAATTTTTACGCTCCTCAATTGTGCCAACATACAATAAATACTCATCAGGCAGATCAAAGCGCTGGTGTGTGTACGTCAATGATTCTTCACTAACCTTGTTATAGAACTGGTTGTGGCATCCCTGATACACTACCCTTATCAACGATTCATCCACACCCAGCAAACGGACGATATCCAGCTTTGTCTCTTCACTAACTGCGATGATCCTGCTGGCTACCCTTGCGCCATACTTTACCTTTCTCTTATAAACGTACCGGTCGAATTGCTTGTAAAGCTCCGGGTGCTTTAGAAAAATAAGGTCATGAATGGTAATAATGGTTTTGATTGAAGTTTGGTTAATTCCATAGGGAAGTTCATTGCTGAGCCCGTGGTAGATATCTACTGCATCGTTACCCAACCAATGGGATAGCCTAAAACTTCTCCAGTAGGATCTGGAGTATTTACCGATTCGGGTTTTAGGACGTTTGATTATGGTTCCTTCCGGTTCTTGAAACAAATCTTCGTCTGCAATACTGGGGGTATACAGCAAATACTCGTTTTCCGGATGAAACCGGCAGATATTGGAAATAATATACCTGCTATAGTTTCCCAGTCCACTATAGTTATTAAAGGCCCGTTTTGCATCAAATCCAATCCGCATTATACTGCCACATTATATTCCCTGAGCACATCGTTCAGGGATGTTTTTAGATCTGTAGAAGGTTTTCTTTGGCCAATTATCAGTGCACAGGGTACCTGGTAATCCCCGGCAGGAAACGATTTTGTATAAGACCCTGGAATGACTACAGATCGGGGCGGGACTACAGATTTCATTTCAACTGGTTCCGGTCCCGTTACATCAATAATCCTGGTTGAGTTGGTTATGACCACGTTGGCACCAAGAACTGCTTCTGATTCAATTCTGACGCCCTCAACCACAATGCAACGCGACCCTATGAAACAATTGTCCTCGATAATCACAGGAGCTGCCTGTACCGGTTCGAGCACCCCCCCAATTCCAACACCTCCGCTTAAGTGAACATTTTTACCGATCTGAGCGCACGATCCAACCGTTGTCCAGGTATCTACCATGGTCCCTGAATCGACATAGGCCCCTATGTTCACGTAGGAAGGCATCATAATAACCCCTTTTGAGAGATATGCTCCATATCTTGCGACAGCATGAGGAACGACGCGGATTCCCTTCTCTTTGTATCCGCTTTTTAAAGGAATTTTATCATGAAACTCAAAAGGCGGGACCTCTATGGTTTCCATTTTCCTTACTGGAAAATATAAGATGACAGCTTTTTTAATCCAATCATTCACCTTCCAATCTCCATTTTTCCTTTCTGCTACTCGAATAATACCTCTGTCCAATTGGTCAACTACCTCAAATATGGATTCCTGTACATCAGTTTTATTAAGCAAATCACGGTTATCCCAGGCTGCTTCTATTGTCTCTTTCAGATTCATAGTTGATTTCGAATTAATTCTGGCTTTTCCTCGCAAAAATAACAACTTTAATGAATCGGGCTGTCAGGTACATTACTACAAGAGTGAATATAATGGTTGCACCTGATGGAATGTCAAGGTAATAGGATATGACCAGGCCCAGTACAGAAGCCACGATGCCGAGGATGATGGACGAAATAATGATATAACTAAACCGATTGGTAAAGATGTTCGAAATGTTCTGGGGAATGGTAAGTATTGAGAGTACCAGGATGATACCCGCAATGCGAATACTTAAAACGATTGTTAGCGCCACAAGAATGATGAGCAAATAATTAAGAAGCATGACTGGTATTCTGCGGGTTCTGGCAAACTGTTCATCAAACGATACAAACAAAATAGGCCTGTAAAACATGGTAAAAAAGCCGGATACTACCATAGCCAAAGCTAGCATCAGCCACAAATCAGTGTTCGTCACTGTGATAATACTTCCGAAAAGAAAACTCATCAGATTTGGAGCATACCCGGGCGTCAGGTAGACAAAAATAATGCCTAACGCCATTCCAAGCGACCATAAAATGGCAATAATGGAATCGTTTCTTAAAACTTTTTTCCGGGTAAGGTGTTCGGTGGTTAATGCGGCAATTATCGCAAAAATGGCAGCACCTGCCAGAGGCGGAAACCCAAAGAAATATCCCATTCCAACTCCGCCGAATGAGGCATGGGTAATACCCCCGCTGATAAATACCATGCGTCTTGAAACGATATATGTGCCAACTATTCCACAAGTCACTGACATAAGCAATGCAGCGAGAAATGCATGTTGTATGAAGTGATAATTGAACAGCTTTAGTAAATCCATGGTTTTAATGATTGTGTTCCTTCATTACCCTGTGAGGTACGGCACCATGGGTGATGATTTCAATTGGACAGTTATACACTTTCAATTGATCTTCGCTTATCTCATTAGAGGAATGATAGTGCAGTTCACGGTTTACGCATGCAATTGTCTTAATATATGGCGAGATGGTCCCGATGTCGTGCGAAATCAGCAGTATAGCTATATTTTCGTTAAGCTCTTTCAATAACCCGTAAAGTTCCATTTCAAATTTGTTGTCCACATGGGTATCAGGTTCGTCAAGAACAAGTACTTTCGGAGTTGAAATGATAGCCCTGGCCAACAGTGCACGTTGAAGCTCTCCTCCTGAAAGTTCACCTATGGATCGTGAGGAGAGCATGGTCAGGCCCACCTTATCCAGCACAGAATCAATCAGTTGTTTTTCTTCCTTTCCGGTACTTCTGCTAACCTTTAAGCCTCGTTCAACTCCTGAGGCCAGAACCTCTCGAACTGTAATTGGGAATTTTTCGTCCACCTGATTTCCCTGTGGAAGATAGCCTATATCAGACCTGTCGAGGGAATATGTTATGGTGCCTTTTATAGGTTTGAGTAAACCGAGAATCAGTCGAACAAGCGTTGTTTTACCTCCCCCGTTTGGCCCAATAATTCCTATGAAATCGCGTTCATTAACGGTCAGAGAAACATTGGTCAATGCTACCTGCTTCTGATAAGCAGCATCAATATCCTTTAGTTGTATTAGCGGCTTACTCATCACAAGGAAGAACTTAACTGATTAGCAATGTGGAACATCTGGCCTGCCCAGTCAGAATCCAGGGGGTTAAAAAAAACTATTTCCGCATTAATTTCTCTTGCGAGAATCTCCGCGTTTTTCTGATCAAATTGTTTTTGAAGAAAGATGGTGTGGATTTTTTTCTGTATACCCAGATCAATCATCCATTTCATATGGGCTGGAGAAGGTTCTTTCCCACCTAACTCCAATGGATACTGCTCCATGTGAAAGTCGCGGGCAAAGTAAGAGAGTGCCGGATGATAGATCATAAAACTACGATCCTTCTTTCCTGACAAAAGCACTGATATGGAATCATGCATCGAATCTAAATCAATCTGTAACTTATTGAACCGTGCATTTAAGGACTCATCCTCTTCAGGCATTAGATCTCTCAGTTCTTTATAGATATTCTCAGCAATGATCTTAGAATTTCTTGCAGACATCCAAATGTGCGGATCGATACCACCGGGAAAATGTCCAGGCAGTTGACCAGGCTCTTCTTCTTTATTCTGTGCTTCTTCATTGATTGGTTCAATACCGGTTGAGAGGTCAACTATTTTCATTTGTGGATTTGCAGCGCTGATTTTTTTCATCCAGCTAAGTTCAAAACCCACATAGCCGATTCTCATGTAAAGTGGTGATTGCCCAAGATAGCTCAATTGAGAAATTGAAGGTTCATATGTAGCCGGGTTCGCCCCGGGCGGAATCAGAACATTTACCTCAACAAGGTCCCCGGCAATGCGTTCAATGAAATATTTTTGAGGCAGGATAGTTACACTTACCACCAGCTTATCTGAGGTCAAGGTTCCAGATTTACAGGCTATGAGTAAAGGTAAAAAGAAAAGGACCAGGGCGGTTTTGCTCATTTCTTTGCTGGCTTAAATATTCTGTAGAGAGATATACCTTTCGGGGGAACAGGATCGTGGCCGTGACCACCCCAGGGATGACAACTTAAGATTCGTTTTGTTCCCAACAATAATCCCTTAAGGGGACCATGAATTCTTAGCGATTCCAGAGCGTATTCAGAACATGTGGGATAGTACCTGCAAGTTTTCGGAAGTGCGGGTGAAATAATCCATTGATAAACTTTAATGGGGATGGTCAACAGAAATATGACCAATACCCTTATCCATCTGACCAGAAAGAAATTATTAATATACTTCAGAATATGTGAGTATCCATCCATTCGCCGTATGATTGGGGCAAAATTAGTAATAAAAGCGAACAAATTTAGACCACCATTTCGATGGATATAATTTCAATTTTAAGTAATTTGGCGGCTCATTTTTACAATTGGGCTGAAAATACCATCATATAATATAAATCTAATACAATGAAAGAAGCTGTTGCCATACTCTGTGCAGGCGGACCTGCGCCCGGAATTAATACCGTAATCAGTGCAGTTACAAAGGTCTTCAATAACAACGGCTTCAATGTGCTGGGCATCAATGGGGGGTATAAGAGTCTCTTCTCAGATGAACCGGAATTTGAGTTCCTGGATTTCGACTATGCCGACCAGATCTACAGTCGTGGAGGTTCCGCATTGAAGATGAGCCGGTACAAGCCGAAAGATGATGAATTCAATGTTGATTTCTTTAAAAAAAATAATGTCAAACTGCTTGTTACCATCGGAGGCGATGATACTGCATCCACCGCGAACAGGGTGGCTAAATTCCTTTCCAAACAAAAGCTGGAGGTCAAAAACATCCATGTACCTAAGACCATTGATAATGATCTTCCTTTACCGGAAGGAACTCCAACTTTTGGCTATCATTCAGCCAAAGAGGAGGGGGTGCGCCTATCCACTACGATCTATGAGGATGCCCGCACCAGTGGAAACTGGTTTGTGGTAAGTGCCATGGGACGTGAGGCCGGGCACCTTGCATTTGGAATCGGAACAGCATGTCATTATCCCATGATTGTGATTCCTGAGATGTTTAACAAGACAAAGATCACATTCGATAAGATCACCAGAATGGTCATATCATCCATGGTAAAGCGCAGAATCCTGGGAATTGATTATGGTGTAGCAATGATCAGTGAAGGGGTATTCCACTTCATGAGTGATGAAGAGATTATTGATACGGGAATCAACTTTACCTACGATGATCATGGTCATCCGGAACTGGGTAATGTGAGTAAGTCGCATATTTTCAATATGCTTACGCAGCAGCATTTAAAGAATCTTCGCATCACAGTAAGAAGCCGACCCGAAGAGATTGGCTATGAACTTCGTTGTTGCCGGCCTATAGCCTATGATCTTTCCTATGCTACCCGCCTCGGGCTTGGGGTGTTTAAGCTGTATAACAGGGGAGAAACCGGATGCATGACAACAGTCGATCGGGAAGGCAATATCTCACCTCTTTACCTGAAGGATGTTGAAGATGAAAATGGAAAGGTTAAGCCCAGGTTAGTAAATGTTGATTCTGAGAAGGTTCAGCTAATTTTTAGAAATAATCTGCATTACATCAGTAAAGAAGATTACCGTGCGGCAAAGAAATATGTGAAGAACCCGGAAGAGTATGATTTTTTAAATATACTGAAATGGGAAGAGTAGTCTTCTACCAGTCCCATTGATTTATCCGAAATATTCGCTTATTTTTAGAAGAAAAATCATGGCGCAGGGGATCACAAAGAAGGAAACTATTGGCATATTAACTGGTGGAGGAGATGTACCCGGACTCAATCCGGCAATTCGTGCTGTAACAATTCGTGCCCTCCGGGAAGGTTACCGGGTGATTGGTCTTAGGAAAGGTTGGTCTGGCATAACTGAAATTGTTCGGGACAAGAACGCAGATAACAGCGGCCATTTCGTTGTACTTACCGAACAGATTGTTAACAAGTCGGGTCGTACCGGGGGGACTTTTCTTCATACATCAAGGGTTAATCCCAGCAAGGTGAGGAAGGAAGATGTACCTCACCATCTAAAGGAAAGCTACAAAAAGGATCTTAATGACCTGACACCCGAAGTACTGAAGAATCTGAGCTTCCTCGGTGTCGATTACCTGATTCCTATAGGAGGAGATGATACCCTTAGTTACGGGGTACGTCTGTATAAAGAAGGATTTAAAGTAATAGCCATTCCCAAGACCATGGACAATGATGTTCCAGGGACTGACTACTGTATTGGATTTAGTACCTGCGTCACGCGAACCATCAATATGACCAATACTTTACGAACATCTGCAGGATCGCACGAACGCATCCTTGTTCTCGAAGTTTTTGGCCGGTATGCTGGTTTTACCGCAATGATCCCCACAATGGCAGGGTCAGCAAACCGGTGCGTTATACCAGAGCACCAGTTCGAAATTTCTCATCTTACCAAACTATTGGTAAAGGACAGACTTCAAAATCCGAGCAACTATTCGGTGGTACTGGTTTCGGAAGGTGCAAAATTCAAGGGAATGAATGAAATGATGTTTAAGAACGGGGAGAGGGATGCGTACGGGCACGCAAAGTTAGGAGGGATCGGAACGGTAGTATCTGATATGATCAAAATAGAATCGGCAAAATTCAATAATGGTATCCCTATTAATGTAATCAGTCAGCACCTGGGGTACCTGGTTCGAGGCGGGGATCCGGATGCTATCGACTCTATTGTACCAATGGCTTATGGGAACCTCGCCCTTGACCTGATAATAAAAGGGATCCATGGCCGGCTTGTGGTTCTTCGCAATGGGCGTTACGACAATGCTCCACTGGATGTAGTTACAAGTACAAAGAAGCTTGTTGATGTGAAAAAGCATTACAACACAGAGCGGTTGCGCCCGCATTTTAAAAGTTTCGAATTTCAGCCACTCTTCATCATGAGTGGATCGTAGCACCTTCACCTGTAGGCGCAGTTCCATCATAATTCACGAACGTCACCCATAGGCTCAGTCCTTCCCTGTTCACTCTAAATAAATCCAGGCAGTCTCAATCACATTTTCCCTGATGTTCCCAAGGGCATTCAGGGCAGCCTGAATTGATTCGTGGGAACTGGCAGATACCAGGTTAAAACTGTAAGGGCCAGCTATTATTTTGCCTTCATACCCCATTCCTTTGATCTCGGTGGAATATTCATCCGCGTTGGAGGACATCTTAAAAGCTCCTACGATGATATGAGCTTTTGATTTGGCGGCTTCTTCACACGCTGCCAGTTTTAACATGGCTTCATCCACTTGCAAACGGGTGAGGGCCAACTGATCCTCCAGGTCTTTGGTGCCCGAACTTTGTGCCTTCAACGCTTGGTTTTCGGCAACCATGGCATCAATTTGTTCCTGGGTCATGGATGGTTTTTGAAACAAACTGCATGATGAGACGATCATTGCGAGCAAAACGAATCCTACTAAATTCTTCATAACTAATACGTTTTGGTTCTATTTGATTAAAGATAAATGAAAATACCATATTCTGATATTTGATTATAAACCGAATTGTTAATAACTATTAAATGTTAATAATCAGGGTCATAAGACACTTTTCCGGTCCTTATCCGTTTCCCTTTCAATATTTCTGACAACAGGTATGAGGTCGTGAAAGAGAAGTTGTGGAAGTCAAACATGGATTATTGCTGGTCAAATTCTTTGAACCAGATATTATTTTATATGTTTTGTAAGAAAAGTAGTACTATATCGTCCAACAAGTTAGACGGAATTAATAAATTGCACCTACACATTATCATATCGTGAGAAAAATAAAATGGGAAGCAGTTATTGCATTGCTTCTGGTTGTATCGAACCTGCATGCACAGGAGCCAGTTTTCCGGCTCAGGGACCTGGATAACCAATGGAAGGAATACGAAGATCTTAAGGGAAGCAATTTAACTGTGATCGATTTTTGGGCTACCTGGTGCCAGCCCTGTTTACGGTTAATCCCGGAATTGAGTGAAATGTCTGATGAATTTTCTCCTGGCGGAGTAAATTTTATTGGAGTTAGTGTAGATGGGCCCAGGAACCAGTCCAAAATTAAGCCTTTTATTCAATCCATGGGAGTTTCTTATCCAATCCTGAGGGATATTGACAGTGAATTGATGGCCGAATTGGGCGCATCGGTGGTACCAACCCTTATGGTTTATGATAAGGAGGGTGAACTAATTCTCTTCCATGAGGGATTCAGGCCGGGTGATGAAGAGGTTATCCGGAAGCATCTTGAGAGTTACCTGGCTGAATAAGATGCGAAGAAAGAACATACTGTTTTTATTAGCCCTACTCCCCGTCGGAGAAGTATTCGGACAGCTTTCCGGGAGTAATCTGTTAGAATATCAGCTTGGAAACCTGCCATATAAGGATCCTTCAGATCTCTCTTCCCATTACGACCAGTTAAATCTGGGATACAGGTATAAAGGACTGAAGGCTTCTATCCGGTATGAACACTTTCTTAGTCAGATTGAAGAGAGATCCTATACGAGTCTGAGTCAATTCCAGGTGCAATACAGGCGGGATAAACTTGAATTAAAGGTTGGAAATTTCAATAAGACATTGGGAAATGGGCTGCTATTCAGGGGGTATGAAATTACGGGTTCGGTATTTGAAGAGGAAGCCTACCGGACCCGCTATGGTTTTTACCGTGATTTACAAGGATTTTCCGTGAAATATAGTGGTGATATATGGTTTTTTCAGGCGATTAGGGGAAAATCCCTGGTGAATACCTTGCCACCCACGGTTCCGAACAAGGACCGCAGAATTGACCTGGTGGAAGCAGTGGAAACAGGAATCTCGGCTTTTTATCAGACTGTGGGAGTGATCCTTATGCGCAATAGTAATCCGTTTGAAAAAGACTATTTCTACTCTCTGTTGTTTTCAGGATCAATACCTGGGATTATTTCTTACAATTTTGAATATGCCCATAACCTTGCTGAAGATATGCCGGTGATTGCAAAAGATGATATGTCCAGATATGGCTTGTATGGTTCACTAAGTTTTAGCCGGGGTTCCTTTGGATTGAGTCTGGAATTCAAAGACTACCATAATTTACTTATCGGGACAGGAATCAGTGATCCTCCTACTACAGTGAGGGAGCAAAAATACAAGGTGCTTAACAGAAGCATTCATGTACCCCAACTGGTTGACGAATCGGGTATTCAGCTCGAGGGGTATTACACCTTTAAAAACCGCCAGCATCTTGTGGTTAATTTTTCCCGTTCGGTAAATCAGTTCTTTCAGGATTTTATATTTAATGAAGTATTTGCAGAGTATAACTTTTACCCGGGCAAGAAAAATAATGTCACTCTGTTTGCCGATTATACCATTGATCAGTTTAAGTCTGAGAACACCAGGTATGCTACTGGAACCGTATGGGAATATTCGGTACTTGGAAGCTGGTCTACTCAACTCCATCTGGAATATCAGTACCTGGAAAGGGAGCTTTTGGAAACCAATGTGATGCATAATGGTGTCGTGATCCTGGGTGTGTCAAAATCACCGGGTTTATCCATTTCTGCCATATGGGAATTGAGCAATGATCCTTTTTTAAACGACAGGCCCGATACGCCGGCTGTAGAAACCTCATACAGGCACTGGCCAGGTCTTGAAGCCAGTTACCGGATAAATCCCACCAATACGCTTTCATTGTTTGCTGGGAAAAGAAGGGGTGGCCCTGCCTGTACTTCAGGAGTATGTTATGAAGTATTGGATTTTGAAGGGGTAGAACTAAGACTAAAGACAAAATTTTAATGGAGCTGTGATGAAGAATAGTATATATGTAGGAATGATTCTCCTGATTACTGGTACATTTCCATCATACGCACAAACCGTAGGTGAACCGGCACCTGATTTTGAAGTGAATCTGCTGGAACCGGATTCAGCCATATTCAGGTTATCTTCTCAGGAGGGAAACGTGGTGGTAGTTTATCTCTTTGGAAATGGTTGTCCCTACTGCAGGGCTTCAGGGCCGGATATCGAATCATCATTATACCAGGCCTTTAAGGGATATCCGGAATTTACTGCCATCGGTGTTGACACATGGAATTCCAGCTCCAACAAGGCCTCTGTTGCCAATTTCAGGGATATAACAGGGATAACATTTCCCCTGGCAATAAAAGCGGGTTTTGTAGCCAAAGACTACCAGACAACCTATGACAGATTGATGGTGATTGACAAAAAAGGGATCCTTGTACACAAAGGAGCCGTTCCGGCCGGAAATGATATTGCCAATGCAGTTGCAGTCATTAATCAAAGTCTTGAGATTACGGGAATAGTTTTAGTAAATGGGGACCCCGTCTTGAACATTTATCCCAACCCCGTTTCGGAAGTTCTGCATATTGAAACAAGAGGTCATTCAATTTCAGGGATATCCTTTTATGATGTTACTGGAAAACAAGTTTATGCGGAACAATTTTCAGAGCATACCGGTTTATCGGGTATGGAAATTTCATTGCATCAATTGGAGCAGGGCATCTATTTTTATTCCATTCATTCCACAGGCCGTGTTTTCACAGGCAAATTCCTGATTCGGCGTTAAACACTACCAGTAATGAAATTGGGACAGCTAAATCACCGTCTCTCAGGGAAAATATAGCCAGGTTGTGATTGGAAAATGATCGGAGTAGTCGGTCTTGATTCGTTTGAACTGGAAAGAGGTGATGGGGTTGCTATACATAATGTAGTCAATTCTGAAAGACGGTAACTCGCCGGCATATGTGTTGCCAAAGCCCCGGCCAGCTACTCTGAATGCGTCATGCATACCCTTTTTAATCTTATGATAGGCATAGGATTGGGGAGTATCATTGAAATCCCCCATTACTACAACTGGAAAGGGAGAGTTCTTAATATAATTAGCAATCATCTCAGATTGTTCGACCCTCAAGGTAAATGCTTTTTTTAATTGAGATCCAATATTTTTGATTCCACGAATTTGTTCGTGGGAATACTTCAGCCGTACGGTATCCATAAAGGCATAGTCTTCTTGTCTAAAATTAATCGATTGAAGATGAACGTTAAAAACTCTTATGGTGTCCAATTGAAAAAGAATATCTGTATACATGGCCGCATTAAAAGAAGTATTAAACGGAATACGGCTTTTTTTGATGATCGGATACCTGCTGAAAGTGGCGATACCAAATCCACTTTTGTTAGCCTGGTCGACTGTATAGTAAACCGCACTTTCCGGAAGGATCCGCAGCTCTTTTAAAAACTTTGAATGCGATTCCCCTTTTCTGGAAGAAGAGTAATATTCCTGAAAGCAGAGAATGTCAGGATCCTGTTCAATTGTGAAGTCAAGAATCTCCCTCTTTATCTGCGGATCAGTGGTCCAGTTATACCGATCGAATCCCCTCACATTATAGGAGAGTGCCTTGATCATCCGGTCTGGTGAGGAGGAACCGGGGATTTTAGCATCTTTTAAATTGAGAGGTAAAAGGTTATTCAGATGATTCCATCCAAGCAGTATGACAATTAGAGTGATAAATAATTCCTTTTTCAACTGAATCAGCCAATAACACATAAGTAGCAAATTCAACAGTAACAAGAAAGGATAAGCCAGTCCAAACAAGGCAGGGATGATAGCTTTTGATGGATTAACTACAGGAGCCAGGTAAGCAAGAAGCATTCCAGCTGCTGCAATTGCATTCAGAACCAGAATAATTCGGTCTGCTAATTTTCTCACCAGACTATTTGTTATTGCTCATTTTAAATAATAGCTCCTTCTCCTTAGCCGACAAACTGTCATATCCGGCTTTGGATATTTTTTCAAGAATCTTGTCAATTTCTTTTTGTTCATCTGCCTTCTGAGCGTTATATTCAATGTCATTTGATGGACGTTTGAAGGTTACATTCAGGTTCTGTTTTCTTGGTTTGAACCAGGTGGCAATTCTGTCCATCATCCGTTCAAATCCCTTAGTAATGTCCTTTCCTTGCTTGTAATAATAAGCAATCAGGAAGCCCATCAACGCACCACCTATGTGTGCTATTTTCCCCCCTGTATTAACTGAAAAGTCTACCATGGAGGTAAGAATGAACATGGCAATTGCAATATATACTATCTTGACCGGTCCGATTAAGATCAAATGCATCCGCCTGTCTGGCCGGTAAGTGGAAGCGGCTACTACTACTGCCATCACAGATGCGGAAGCCCCCAGTGCAACAGAGCTTTCTCTGACCTGGCTAAAAACAGGGAAAACATTATAAAAGATTACATAGAACAATCCACCCATCAAACCCCCGAGAAGGTATGTGCTTAAAAGTTTCTTTAAGCCTAACTCCTGAATAAATACCGATCCAAACCAGTAAAGCCATAACAGATTAAAAAAAATGTGGAAGAATTCAACATGCAGAAACATATATGTGATAAGGGTCCAGGGTCGTGTGGCAAGCACATCAAGGTTTGATGGTACGGCAAGGTAGTTCAGGAAATTCCCAAAAAGGTCATATGAATTAGACAGGAAAAGGATGATCCTGACAAGTTGTACTGCCAGAAATAGTCCAAGATTAAGATAAATCAGCTTATGAAGAGTATTTCCGTTTCGGAAGGATTCCTTTATTTCATCACCAATGCTCATATATTCAGCTACTTAATAAAAATTTTGAGTAAACCTGTTCCAGTATTTTATTAATATAAACCCAAATATCATACCACCAAGGTGGGCGAAATGGGCTACATTACCCCCCTTCCCGGACAATCCCAGGTAGAGTGATACGGCACCCGCCCCGATGATAAGCCATTTGGCTTTTATAGGAATAGGGATCGGGATGATATAGAGGGGTGTATTTGGGAAGAGCATTCCAAATGCAAGCAGGACTCCATACACGGCTCCGGAAGCACCTATTGTAGGAATCCTGAGATTAATCCCAAGTTGATAGTAAGGATTGCCTGGCTGCAGGATTTCGTTCAACAGAGCCATGTTAATTCGGTCGACAGAATAGGCGGCTTTGAGTGCAGCAACATCAGGGCCAAGTTGTAAATAGTTCACAAATGTGTGGACCAGGGCAGCACCAAGACCGGTAACCAGGTAATAAATTAAAAAACGTTTGCCTCCCCATACGCTTTCAAGCACTTTCCCAAACATCCAAAGTGCCCACATATTGAAGAACAGGTGAAAAATCCTGTCGTTGCTATGCATAAACATATGGGTAACGATCTGCCAGGGTTGAAACAGAGGTGACTGAAAATAAATTAGTCCCAGCAGGTAGTTAAGATTGGTTTGGAAGAATTGAAGGAATAATATATTCACTACCCACAAAGCCACATTGATGAGAATTAGGTTCTTGGTTACGGGGGGTGTATTGCTTAAAAATCCGCCAAATATTCGACTCATCATGTTATCCTTTAAAATGGTTGTCCAGTTCTTCCAGCTCAATAATTTTTACGATGAGCTTCCCGGAAGGTGAATAATTTGGATTGTTGCATGCAAAAAGTTGGTCAATAAGGTCCTGCATTTCCAAATCTGAAAAATGTTTACCATAGTCAATGGCAGAAGCCCGGGATGCAGCCCGCGCAATGCGTTCAGAGGTTCCTGCCTTAATTTCTCCCTGGAGGGATTTGTATTGCTCGATCATCATTTCCAGCTTAATCCCTGCACTGGTTGGGCTCATGTCGGCCGGGAATCCATGTACCACAACACTGTTATTGCCAAAGTCCCTAATATCAAATCCCAGCTCCTCCAATTGACCGATCATTTCCAGGCATACATGGTAATCTGCCAAATTTAAGCGGATTGTTTCGGGAAACATGTTTTGTTGAGCCAAAGGTTTCCTTTTTTCCTGGGCTTCGAGCATCCTTTCATACAGGATTCGCTCATGTGCTCTTCTCTGATCAATTACCATCAGTCCAGATTTAACAGGAGAAAGGATGTATTTGTTCTTTACCTGTAAGTTTCTGTTAACGGATAGTGATGTATTGGCGATAGGCTCGAAAAGCCTTTCCCAATCCTCCAAATGGCGGTTCTGGTAGGGAGTTGCTCTTTTTCCCCGTGTGTAAGTATCTTCTCCTGCAAATGGGTTGTACCCGGGATTGGTATCAACTTCAGGCATTTTGATCTCCGTATTTTTGGTAAGAACCGGTATAGATATTACCCCTTCCGTATCAAAATCCAGGGATGGAGACAAGTTGTTTCTTCCGATAGCCTCACGAACCGATGCCAGTAATATCTGCCAAATGGATTTTTCATCCTCAAACTTAACTTCATTTTTAGAAGGGTGAATATTTACATCTATTTTAGAAGGATCGATCGTGAAAAATATAAAATAAGAGGGAAAATGGTCAGGAGCAATAATCTGGTCATAGCCATTTATAACTGCTTTGTGGAAATAGGAATGTCTAATGAATCGGTTATTCACAAAAAAGAACTGCTCACCAAATGTTTTCCTGGCATGTGCGGGTTTGCCGATAAATCCGTTGACTTTAATAAGAGAAGTCTCAGTCTCCAGTGGAATCAGATGTGAATTCACTGATTTTCCAAATATACCGCTTATCCTTTGTCTGAGATTGGATGGTGACAGGCGGATTAGTTCGGCCTGGTTATGGATCAAGGTAAATTCTGAATCAATGTGGGTAAGTGCTACATGATTGAATTCGTTGATAATATGACGTAACTCGGTATGGTCACTTTTTAGAAATTTTCTCCTGGCTGGAACATTGAAAAATAGATTCTTTATCTGAAAATTAGTTCCGGGAGCTGTTTGAACCGGATTCTGGGATTCAAGCTTGGATCCTGCCACACGAACATGGGTTCCAAGCTCATCTCCAGATCTCCGTGTCCTTAAGGAAACTTCAGTCACTGCCGCAATGGACGACAGGGCCTCCCCACGGAAGCCACAGGTTTGAATCACAAACAGATCCTCTGCACTTTTTATCTTAGAAGTGGAATGTCTTTTAAAGCTATTCAGCGCATCAGCCTCAGACATACCCCTGCCATTGTCAACAACCTGGATCAGGGTCTTGCCTGCATCCTTTAATACTACTTTTATGGAAGAAGCTCCTGCATCAACCGCATTCTCCATCAGTTCTTTAACCACTGAAGCTGGTCGCTGGATCACTTCCCCAGCTGCGATCTGGTTTGCCACCGCATCACTCAACACATGGATGATATCCGACATCTACCTGTAAAATAAAAGATATGCTATCAATAGGAGTGCAACTAAAATGACGATGAGTCGAATATTTGAACTCCTTGTAGCCTTCACTTTTGTATTCCGGGATACCTGCCGAAAGGATCCACGCCGTATAGTGGTTCTGTTGGGATCAGATGGCAGATCAATTCCCATCTCCTGTTTGATCCGCCTGATTCGATCCTCGCGATCTTCCTTTTCAGGATCCCAGTACCTTGGAGAGTAATTAAACTGCTTATGGCCCGGGAGCTTTATAAACCTGGGTATTCCCATAACAAATGTTTGACCCTGTAAAGGTAGCAAAAAGTCAAAAGGTTGAGGTAAAAAAGGATTAAAGTGAATGGGAAAGTTTTTTACTTTTGACTGTATGAAAGCAATCATTAAAGCCAATTTGAAGGAAGCCGGCGAGGTATTAAATGAATTCATTGTTCAAGCCGGTAATATCGCAGCCATTGAAACTGCAGCTGCTATCCTGATAAAAGCAGTAAACAGTGGACATAAAATTATATCCTGTGGAAATGGAGGTTCGATGACCGATGCCATGCATTTTGCAGAGGAGCTTTCAGGTTTCTTCAGAGAGAAAAGGCCGGCACTGCCTGCCTTAAGCATCTCGGACCCTTCCCACATTACCTGTACGGCCAATGATTCTGGATTCGAATCAATCTTTTCGAGATTTATCGAAGGAATTGGTCAGAAGGGAGACGCATTACTGGCCATCAGCACCAGTGGGAATTCGATGAATATGATCAAGGCAGTGGAAGCTGCTCATGAGAAGGGTATGAATGTTATTGGGCTGACCGGGCACAGTGGGGGATTGTTATCAGGAATGGTGGACCAGGAGATTCGGGTGAAGGGCAGAAAACATTCGGACAGAATCCAGGAGGTCCACATCAAAATATTGCATATCCTTGTTCTGCTAATTGAAAAGGGTGTCCAATAAGGAGGATGTACGATACAGAATAAAGGGGTCATCCCATACGAGATGACCCCTCTTCTGAATTGGCTTATTTATCCAGGATTATTCCACGTCAGGCTTGAACTTGACAGGAACAATAACTTGAACCTTCACTGGTTTTCCCCGCTGTGAACCGGGATTCCAGTCAGGCATATTCTTAAAGACTTCCAAAGAGGGTTGCTCAAATGCCTTGTTTGTACTTCTGGCCACCGTTATATCTTCCAGTTTGCCTGTCTGAGAGACTATGAACTGGACAAATACCTCTCCACTGATCCCTTTGCTTTTCGCTACTTCCGGATATTTCACGTGAGAGTAGATGTAATTTTTCAACTCAGACTTACCGCCCGGATACATGGGCATGTTTTCAACGATAAAGAAAACCGGTTCTTTCTCAGGGTCATCAGATGGTCTGATATGTATCTTATCAACCTCTTTTTCGGAGTTGTGAACGGGTGTTGAATCCAGGTTTACCATAAAAACCTTTTGCTCCAGTTTTAAAGGTTTGTTCTTGATTTTCGAGGCTTTGATATCGATATTAGAGTACCCTACAAATGAGATTACAATGTGGGGATCACCATCAATATTTAGCATAAAAGATCCATCCCGGTCAGTGACCGTACCACTGGTTGTCCCCTTTATGACCACAGATGCACCCGGTACAGGTTCACCTGATTCAGCAAGGACAACTTTGCCTTTAATAGTTTTTTGTGGAGGGGTCATACCGACCGTGAGTCCCAGGGTTAGTAATACCGCTGGAATTAGTAAGGCAATTTTAAGGATCCCTTTAGGGGATTTTTTTGGCTTTTTCATCATGTTAAATCTTTTAAGAGTTAATGAATGATTAAACTGAGAGCCCAGCCTGAACACATTTACACCTAGGGTGTAGTTGAGCAGTTGTGCCCTGTAACGAGCAGGATTAACTCCGGCCGATAGAACCTGTCTGTCAGCAAGATGCTCGTGATTTTCTTTAATCATCCTGGAAATAAGCCATGAGAAGGGATTAAACCATGTAAGCAAAAGGGTAAGTTCCATCATAGTAAGATCGATAAAATGGAGCTGTTGTACGTGTGCTTTTTCATGAAGGAGTACATTGTCCAGGTCCTGGTTATACTGCAGCTTCCCGGGTATAAATATTTTTGTGAAAATCGTAAAAACCTCATTGTTCCTGGTGAATGTTATTCCGTCTGCACTCTTAGTTTTGCTCCAGGTATGGTTCCATTTTAGTATGATGAAAAGATTCTTCAGCAGTAAAAATATGACGCCTGTGAGATAGGTAAGAACCAGTACCTGGAACCAATGGACGGTGATGCTGTGAGTCGATCCCGTGCCGGTAAAGACCTGCCCTGTCTCATTGTCCAAAGGATCTATAAAAACCATCGGGGTCAGGTTTACCAATATATCCGGTCTTCTGAATGCGATCAGAGGGAATACCCAGGCAGCAATCAGACCAGTCACAAGATAAAACCGCTTCATGCCAAGGTTGGGGTCATTTCGAAAGATGAAATAGTATGGCAGGAATATTATACCGAGTCCGCCTGACACTTTCAGCAGATATATGAACAGATCATTCATCGCCGGAGTCTACTTTTAATTCACTTTCAATTTCACCGATTAATTTTTGCAACTCATCAAGATTAAGGTCATTTTCAGAGGCGAAAAATGCAGCAAACCGGGGAAAGGAGCCTCCAAAATAATTGGAGACAATCCCTGTTAAATGTCCTTTCAGGTACTCCTTCTTATTGAGCAACGGATAGTAAAGATAGGTGGTTCCTACTGCATGATGGCCGACAATTCCTTTCTTCTCCAGGACCCTGACAACGGTGGATACGGTGGTGTAGGGTGTGTTGGGTTGGTGAAGGCCATTCAATACATCCCGGATGGTCCCTTCTTTAAGGTTCCAGAGGACCAACATGATTTCCTCTTCTGCCCTGGTAAGTCGTTTTGTCATCTTGCGTACTTTATAGGATTAGACAAATATATAACTTATTATTACGTATATCAACTAAAAAAGCAGTAGAATAACTATAAAAGCAGTAAAAATCTCACCTAATACCATATAACAATTATATAATCAGGCAGATAAGTAAGTCAAATATTTTTATGGTCCAAAGAAAATTCATACACGATAATCGATTTAGCACACAACTATTTGAAATTATCCATTCACACATAACGATATGTAGAGGCATGAGCGCATAAACTTAAATACCAATAAGTGGAAAATGCTCACAAAGACCTTTAGCAGTTCTCTACAGGGGATCAATGCTACCATAATCTCAATTGAGGTCAACATTACCCAGGGAATAAGATTCTTTATAGTGGGCCTGGCCGATAATGCCATCAGAGAAAGCCAGCAGCGGATTGAATCTGCTCTTATCAATAATGGGCTTGAATGGCCCAGGTACAGGGTGGTAATTAATCTTGCTCCGGCAGATATTCGAAAAGAAGGAACACATTTTGATCTGCCGTTGGCAGTTGGGATCCTGGCAGCCTCCAATCAGGTCAATTCGGAGTTTTTGAAAGACTATGTTATCCTTGGAGAGCTATCTCTTGACGGAAGTGTAATGCCTGTGAAAGGTGTTTTACCAATGACATTGAATGCAAAGGAGAATGGCTTTAAAGGAGTGATCCTCCCAGAGGGAAATGCCGGGGAGGCCTCTGTAGTTGAGAACATTGAGGTTATTCCGGTTTCCGAATTAACCAGTGTCATTTCTTATTTAAATGGAAACCAGGATGTGCTGCCTGTCTATAAGGATCGTGAATCCTCTTTCAATAAAAGGAATAAGCAGTTCAGAAATGATTTTTCAGATGTAAAAGGCCAGGATTCGGTGAAAAGAGGCCTCCTTATTGCTGCATCCGGATTTCACAACATGATCATGATCGGGCCACCCGGATCCGGAAAAACTATGCTGGCCAAACGTCTTCCCTCAATACTTCCCCCAATGACATTAGAAGAATCGGTTCAAACCACAAAGATTCATTCGGTGGCCGGGAAAATCGACTCCAAAGGAAACCTAATTACCTCCAGGCCATTCAGGTCACCTCATCACTCTATTTCAAATCTGGGTTTAATCGGCGGCGGAACCAGTCCAAAGCCCGGTGAGATATCCCTGGCGCATAATGGGGTGCTCTTTTTGGATGAATTGCCGGAATTTAATCGGCATGTACTTGAAGTATTGAGGCAACCCCTGGAAGAGCGTACCATCCACGTGAGCAGGGCCAATTATTCGGTTGTCTTTCCAGCAAATTTTATGTTTATCGCCTCGATGAATCCTTGCCCGTGCGGATTCTATAACCATCCGGATAAAGAGTGTGGCTGTGGACCGGGTATCATAAAAAAATATCTTTCCCGGATCTCAGGTCCTTTGCTCGACAGGATTGATATTCATATGGAAGTGGTTCCCATACCATTCAGCAGGCTTTCAGTAACAGTTGAATCTGAGAAAAGTGAATCGATCAGGAGACAGGTAGAAGCTGCAAGACAGATCCAGCAAAAGCGATTTGAGGGAGTAGATAATATATTCAGCAATGCCCAAATGGAATCCGGGTTGATGAATAAGCATTGCACTCTCGATAAGACAGGGCTAGCCATCATCCGGCTAGCCATGCAGCATCTTGGACTTTCAGCCCGGGCCTATGACCGGATCCTGAAGGTTGCCCGCACCATAGCAGACCTTGAGGAATCCGATCATATCCTTGCCTCCCATGTGGCTGAGGCAGTCAATTACCGCAACCTGGACCGGGAGGGATGGTCCGGATGAACTAATATTTAATTATTTTCTCAGTGATGGTAGATGTAGCCGACCTGAGGGTGATGAAATAGACTCCTTTCGGATAGGATGACAGATCTAATTGCTGATTGTCCTTGTTAGAAACAGAGCTGAAAATAAGCTGTCCATTCAGTGAGGTCAGAACAACTGAATATTGTCCAGGTTCATTGGTTTGAATGGTTGCTAGTCCGGTGGTAGGATTCGGATACACATTGAAGAACCCCGGAGAGCTCCTGTTTTCCACGCCCACTCCGGTTTCAAGATCAAGTGCAACCACAGCTCTTGGAACAAAATACCCCATAATGGTATCAATAAATGCCAGAGCCTTGTCTTTGGTAGCATAGGGATTGGCTTTGGAACCGAATCCGGTTGCGCCCGGCGTGGTATTATCGATATTCGGATCAGCAGGATCGTACCAGGCCCAGGGTTCAAGTCCGTCGGCCAGGCCAAGAAAGGGCAACAACCCTTCATATTCACTCCGACTCTTGGCCGCCTGGGTGTAAGGATCGTCAAAACCAGCATCAATAAATACCTGGTTGAGGCCCAGCGTATTTGCATACCGTGCAATATCATGTGCCCCGCTGACCTCCACAATCGGCTGGCCGGTCCCCAGTACAATGACCACTGCAGTTTCAAAGGGAGTTGTAACGTCGGCAACTCCATGGAAAGTGACCACAGGGATATCACCCTGCTCCATCCAGGTGGTATCACCAATGGCTCCGCCAAAATTAAGCACCAGTTGAACCTCTGAGTTGTGACCCGGATTGCTGTAGTTATTAACTACCCCTGCCAGGCCTCCCTCTCCATAAAAACCACCTGTAAGCGCCTGGTTTATAAAGGAAGTACCGGTTGCATCCTGAAACTTAACCAGGTTAATTTCCTCTACTTTATCCAGGTATCCAACGGCCAGGGCAGTATATCCACCCGAATTAGAGCCCCCCACCGTGATTTTTGTCGTATCAACTTTGTACACATTCGCATTTGCTGCGTCATCCTGGAAAAACCTGACACAGGTCCGGGCATCCTGGGCCGACCTGTAAACAGCATTCATAATGGTGCCTGCTTTTCCTTCCTGGTCCGGAGCAAGCGGATTCCATCCAAGGCGGTAGCTCATGGAAACGGCTACCCAGCCTCTTTTAGCGAACTGAGTACACATCTCAACAAGCGAACTATCCTTCCTGTCCCCGAAAGGCAGGGTATTGAGACCTTTGGGAAGGAAGCTGCCTGCATGGTTCAGTATAATCAGGGGACGCATCTCTTTGGTATCCCCGTCGGGGGTATATACATCCATAAGGAGATCTTCCAGAACAGGAGCTCCTGTAATAACGGTAAAATTCTCACCATACTTGACGTCGGGTGTGACTGTTACATCGGTAAATACTTCATCGAGATACCTGTGCTGAGCGCTCAAATTAAATGCGATCAGCAAACTCACGAAAACAAAGACAAAGCGTAGTTTTTTTTTCATAGTTGCATGTTTAAGGGTTCGTAACTTATTGTATATTAAATCAAATGTATCAAAAAATAACAAATAAATGCATTATTTAGTGCATTTTGGAACTGTCACTATTCCAGCTCGACCAGCACGCTAACATAGGCTAATCTTCCAATTAATGGGCCCCCATAGGTTTGATATACCTGGTTATTCAGGATATTTGATGCACCTAATTTAAATATGGTGCTGATCCTGGGTGCCCGATAATTCAACTGAAGATCCAGCATACCGTAGCTGGGGATATGCCCTGTAAACTGGGGAGAACCCTCAAACAAGAAACTCTGCTGCCATTTATAATTCAGATAGAAGCCAAAATTCTTCAGAAACAGTGTCGGCAACCGGTCTGATATTCTGTTTAAAAATCGCAATTGAGCCACAATATCTCTTCCTGATATTCCAATGTTGAACTTATTTTCCGGGGTATTGAAGGCCGGTATGATAGGATCTTCCGAACCACGCCTGTCAAGCCGGTTAAATGAATAATTGGAAATCAATGAATAGTATTTTCGAAAGTAATAATTGATTCCAATGCTGAATCCCTGTGTGGTAACCATATCACGAGAATTGGCAGAAACGCGGTAGCCCTGTATTTCATTTACGATACCCTGCTTAAATTCCAGGGTTGCTCCCTCGTTAAAGCCAAGAAAATCACGATAGACACTAAAATAATAGCTGGCATCTATAAAAAGTGAGTTAAACAAGGTGCCTTTGTAACCAATTTCAATGGATTTTACTTTTTCAGGTCTGACCGGGGGAACATTAAACCACTCGAGTGTATCCCTGTTCAGTCCATCAAAATAATTAGTCAGTGAAGATTCGGTTACCAGCGAGTCAAATCCATTGAGGTTCCCTACCAGCAGCGCACGACCTACGTCATAGTAAAGATATTGATCCTGCAGAGTTGGATTACGGATGGCTGAAGAAAAAGAGAGCCGGAAATAATTATCTGTATTTGCACGGTAGACAACAGAGATTGCCGGGGAGATTAAGAATTTAAAATTTTCATTTTTATCCAGCCGGGAGGTAGCGGTTACTATAAGGTCGTTTCCAAAGAATCTTTTTTCCAGGCTAGTATAGAAACCATATTCATAATTTTTAATAACCACCCCCGTATCGCTGAAAATAGTACCCGAAGAATTAGGTCTGTAAAGCCTGAAATTGCTTCCAACCACGATTTCGATAAATTCCGGAGAAAATTTGTATTCTCCATGCACGTGGGTAAGGGCCGACTTATCTTTGAATCCCGAACCTCCTTCCAGGAACCTGGCATTGGAGATTATTCTATTAAATACAGAATCAAACACTTCCGTTCCCGGCTCAAGGAAAGCTGAGCTTGCTGTAAAGATGTTACCCGGACCATCTGCATACTGTCTTGTCTCGGTGTGCCATTGGTTGAGCAAACCGATATTCTGTGACATGGCCAGGTTCGCTCCCTCATAGTCATAGGGATTTATTATGGGAGGGAAGCCTGGTAACGCCTGTACATCTGGCCTTACTTCCCGGAGCCAGTAGGAACTGTAATCATTTCGCCAGGCAGCATCTTCTTTCGCAGCTTTTTGAAGCAGCAATGCCGTAAATACCGCGTCATAAGAATTTCCTGCATCTTCACGTGTTGAGTACGCCCTGATAAAAAATTTGTCAGGTTTCTTTATCTCAAAGATATGTTGTTGGAATACGATATCTTTCAGGCTATAGCGGTTATCACCCTGGTACACTGTTGTCCCGGTTCCAAAGAAGTAGGAATACTGTGCTACAATTTCCGGGGTCAATCTATAATAGAGTGAACTGCCAAGCTTTAAGTTCCGGCTGTTATAATCTACAATGTCTTTTTCGTGATAACCGGTCCGGTGATATATCCCCAGTCCGGGCATAGTTTTCTGTCCGTAAAGGTCCGAAAAATTATTTTCACCTGCACTCAGTCTTTCATCCCCATACACATTCACCGCATCATAACCGCCGGGATTATCCGTACCCACTTCTGACTCTTCTGTGGCATCCAGGTTGTTAGCCTCCCAATCATCGGCTCTCATGAAGGACAAATTGAACTTGAACGCCAGTTTGTCATCAGCCTCCTTGTTTCTGATTACCTTGGCATAGCGGATGACACCTTCCAGCAAGTTTCTCTCCCCGGCCTTTGCCATGACAGTCAGTCCCTGGTGAACAAAGGGATCCTTTGTAGTCATTTTTATAACTCCGTTAAACGCATTAGGTCCGTACATGGCAGTACTTGCCCCGGCGATGATCTCCACCTTCTGCAGATCCAGTTCAGAAGCTCCCAGAAAATTACCCAGAGAAAAATTCAATCCAGGTGCCTGGTTGTCAACACCGTCAATAATCTGCAAGGATCTGACCGGATTGGTGCTATTGAATCCTCTGGTATTTAGAATCTTAAAACCAATGCTTGCCGCAACCAGGTCCACACCTTTAAGCATGCCCAGGCCATCATAGAAATTAACAGCAGGGGTTTCTTTCATGGCTATAATATCCATTGATTCGACGGTAAGGGGAGATTCTTTTTGTTTTTCTGATAACCTGTCGCCCCTGATCACGACATCGGCTAAAATGTAGGCATCGGGACGAAGACTGATGTTTAATTCCTGGTTGGGAGATTTAACAATCATTTCCTGTGAAACATATCCCATATAAGAGATAATTATTGTGAGGGGGAGTGTTTCCTCAAAGGTTATTTCAAATTCACCATCCGGATTGGTAATGGTTCCGGTGGGGTATCCTTTCAAAACGACCGTTGCGCCTATCAGCTTTTCCCCGCTCTCTGCATCGGTGACCACACCGTTTACCCTTACCTGTCCATAAGTGCTGAATGAAATGCAAATCAGAAATGCTGCCGGAAGAAAGTGCCGCATTACATAATATTGCCATGTATTTTTTTTGCGTGTACGATGCATTAGGTCCTAATATGCCAGACTCGTAACAACACTTTTTAAAACTCAAGATGGTAAGTTTTAATGCGCCATTCATCACCAGTCAACGAACATTTAGTGGAACTAAATGTAAAAAAAAGTTTTATACTCTGACTTCCGGACTGGTTCATACAGGTTTTTTGGTGTTAAATGGTTCATTTACGACTGTCTTTAAGAAGGACTTCAGCCAATTTAAAATTTGTCATAGGAGGTCACCGACTTTCCACTGGGACCCGGGCCACCATGAAGAGGTATATGGCTTTTTCAGGAAGTTGCCGCTGCGCGCAAAGATTAATAAATTGTGCAAGCGCATTGATTTAGATAAGATCCCAAAAAGACACGTCATTTGTTCCCAAAGTTCCTCTAAGTTCAGTATATTTAGCGGAGGAGATCAGTTACCAAAAAACAGGTTCATTAAACCAACACTCGTATGCAAACGAACAGAAGAGATTTCATTAAAAAATCAGCCACTGCCACAGCAGTTATAGGAATTACTTCCTCATTTCCCTCCCTACATGCCGGTATATTAGGAGCTAATGAAAAATTAGTCTGTGGTGCAATTGGTGTGAATGGAATGGGATTTGCCGATCTGAGAACCTTTCTTAATCAGCCCAATACAGAGTGCGCTGCGCTATGTGATGTGGATGATAACGTATTGCAGGGCAGGATTGCTGATGTAAAAAAGATTCAGGGAAAGGCACCACAGGGATACAAAGACTTTCGAGATTTACTCGAACATAAAGGACTGGATGTGGTAATTATTGGGACTCCGGACCACTGGCATACCCTTCCCTTTATATATGCCGCCCAGGAAGGATATAGCATCTATTGTGAAAAACCGCTGGCCAATACCATCGAGGAATGCAGTCTTTTGGAACGAGTTGCTTCTAAATATGGGACTGTAGCACAGATCGGACAATGGCAGCGAAGTGACAAACACTGGCAGGATGCCATCGCTTATGTCCATACGGGGAAATTGGGTAAGATACGTACAGTACGGGCCTGGTCCTACCAGGGCTGGATGAAATCGGTCCCCGTGGTTCCCGATTCACCGGTACCAGATGGAGTTGATTACGATTTTTGGTTAGGGCCTGCGCCAAAGAGGCCTTTCAATAAAAACAGGTTTCATTTTACTTTCCGGTGGTTTTGGGATTATGCAGGTGGGATGATGACCGATTGGGGAGTTCATATTATGGACTATGCCCTGTTCGGGATGCAAAAGTATGCCCCGAAATCGGTCATGTCACTTGGAGGTAAATTCGCCTATCCGGAAGATGCCACTGAAACCCCTGACACCCAACAAGCCCTGTATGAATTTGATGATTTCACTGTGCTCTGGGACCACGGAATCGGGATCGATGGCGGTTATTATGGCCGGTCACACGGAGTAGGATTTGTGGGGAATGATGGCACGCTGGTAGTAGACCGGGGAGGTTGGGAGGTTATTCCTGAACCGAAGGGGGGAGATCCTACCCTTGAGAAAGTTGATCTGATCAAAGGCGATGGAAAAGGACTGAAAAATCACATGGCAAATTTCATTGATGGAATTAAAACCGGAGCCAAATTAAATTGTCCCATTGAAATCGCTGCCGGGGTCGCCCGGACGTGCCACCTTGGAAACATTGCATTCAAAACGGGTAGAAGGTTATACTGGGATGGGGATAAAGGTAATTTTATTAATGATGCGGAAGCGGATAGATACCTCAGACCCGCTTACCGCAAACCCTGGACATTGCCATCGGTGTAAATAAACCAGCAAAAAATTCAGACAGGACAACCCGGGTCAGAAAAAATCAAAATCCGGGAGCAGCTGTGATATCTTTATTAGTTTAATAACTCGATACGCATCAGATACATATCAGCTGTCATATAAAGGTATTGATTATCCGAATCCAGGGTACAGTTGGAAGTGGCTTCTCCTGTCCTAACCGTGCCAAGATGTCCACCCTCGGGATTAAATATCCACACCCCCCCCGGTCCGGTAGCAAAGATGATCCCGTCATTTCGCACTGCCAGTCCGTCAGGAGCTCCTCTCAGTGTATCTGATGCAATACTGGCATCATGAAATATCCTGGCATTGGTAAGTGAACCATCCTCACTAATGTGATAGGCCATCCATACGGATTTTTCCCCGCCACCGGAATTAGCCACATACAACACACGCTCATCAGGCGATAAGCCAATGCCGTTCGGAGCGCTCATCTGGTCGGTTAACAACACCGTCTCCCCATTCTCATTCAGCCTAAAAACTCCTGTAAAGTCCATTTCTCGCTTTGGATCATCATAGCCTAGTTCCATACCGTAGGCCGGGTCGGTGATGTAGAGATCCCCATTGCGACTAAACACACCATCGTTGGGCGAGTTGAACCGCTTCCCATCCCACTGGTCCACAAGCGTCGTAAAATCAGCCTTAGGGTGATCCAAAGGAGCATTCATTCTGGCCACCCGCCGGTCACCATGCTGGCATAAAATCAGCCGTCCCCGGGAGTCAAGCAGTAAACCGTTGGAACCTGTTTCCCCTCCTCGCTGAATGGTATCGGTATATCCGGAAGGCTTAAGGTAGAGCTTTAGACCACCTTTCTCAGACCATTGGAAGATAGAGTTGTTAGGAATATCAGAAAATATCACCATATTTTGTTCTGGCAACCAGAGCGGACCCTCCGACCAGTCGAATCCTTCCGCAATGATCTCGGGCCTGACACCAGGAGCGATTATCTGATCGAGTTCAGGTTGAAACCTGTCTACAGAGCCGGTCTTTAGAAATTCTATTGTATCGATCCCTGTCTTGCGATTTTCCGATTCGCCGTTTTCTTTCTTTGTTTTGCCAGGTTGGGTACATCCCGTTATTAATACCGCCCCAATCAGAATGCCGATATTAAGAAGATTTTTCGTTCGTTTCATGATGTTATAATTAAAATAGGTTTAACGATCCTCTTTGAGAATAAACTCGATTTCTGCCGTTACAGTAATTGCTTGAATAGATTCATCAAATGTGAATTGGACGTTATCGATGGAAGGCTGGATGACTTGGGGAAAAACACCATTTGCACTGGCAATGAGTACAATCTTTATTAGCAGGATTTGTTTTTTCGGTTCATTTATTGATACGATTCTCTCCTGCCAAACCAAAGTAATAAATTGAGGCTCAAATCGCTAAATATTGTACCTTTAATTTATAAATTACCGTGGAATCTGCTGCTAAATTCAAAGCCGTCGGCCTCTTTATTAAGGCACATGAACACTCCCGGGCTTTCGATACTGGAGATGTGGCAAGTTGTCAGAGCCGAAGTTCGAAAGATTTCACGAACGTAGCCAATCCAAAGTATTCTCAATGCCTTCCTGAGCACTTCTAGGATTATACCCAAGTTCGCAAATCGCTTTGTCCGACGAAACAATCCAGTTGTGATTAAATTTTCTCACCAGGTCGGGAACTATTAACGGGGAATTTCCTGTGATCTTTGAAATCTTCTTCATAAACCAGGCAAAAGAGAGCATTACCCATAAAGGTATCCTTAAGAGCCTCTTCCTGATATTGCTGGATTCCCTCAAGAAATGAAAGAGCTGGTTATAGGAAATGTTGTCTCCTCCCAGCACGTATCGTTCCCCAGCTTTACCCTTTTCCATGGCTAGCAGGTGGCCTGTAACCACATCTTCCACAAATACATAGTTGCCCAGGCTTTCTCCATCCCCGGGAACGAGTCTCCATTTCCCTTCGATATATCGCTTGATCATTGTGGTTACTCCGTTCGACTCGCTAAGCAGCCCGGGTCCGTAAACGCGGGTTGGGTTCACAATCACTATTTCCGGTGCAAGTTCTTTCCGGCCCATAATTTCTTGTTCCATTAGGTGTTTTGATAACTCATATGGAGTAAAAAATGAATTAGGTGGAGGACTCTCTTCAGTCACTGGTTCTTTATCGGACGGACCCAAAATTCCTGCAGTGGAGGTGACAACCACACGCTTAATCCCACATTCCAGGGCTACTTCAATTACGCTTAGTGCGCCTTTCACATTCAACTGATAAACCATGTCAGGATCTTTTGTGAATACTCCGGCAAAAGCGGCTGTATGGTAGGCCTGATCACATCCTTCCATAGCAAAACTTAGAGATTCTTTGTCAAGAATATCCCCTTTGAAGAGTTCCACACCATTCATCCTGATCAGGTCGGCTTTGTATTCCGACCGGTACAAGGCATGAACAACCAATCCCATTCCCGCTAATCTTTTAACGAGCTGAATTCCTATAAAACCTGTCGCCCCTGATACAAATACATCCACACCTTCAATTTTCTAGAACTGTTCACTTTTCATTTTCTAATTTTTTCACATTCCACTTTATACCAGGATTTGCCCTGATGGAGAACCATTCATTGGAGATTGCCATCACGCTGTGGATAACTACCGCGCTCCAAATATTCCCGGTGATCAGTGTTAGATAACAGAGCAGGAATCCAAGAGGAATGGCCCCGAATGTTTCCCCGGGACCTTTATAAAAGTGAGCGAATGCATATATGGAACAATTCAAAGCGATGGCGGGCCACGGTTTTAGTACCTCAAGGGATGAAAACAATAAGAAACCCCGGAAGAGAAATTCGTAAGCAATAAGGAAGAATATCCAGCTAATGCTGCTTAAAACCAGAATTCCGGGGGTCCACTCCTTGATCCTCATTTGCGGATACAGGGCTAAGTTGCCAGGTTTAGAGGAGGTGAAATAGACTGCCACTACAATCAAAGGTATACTCAGGTATGACCACCAGGGTGGGGCTGCATAAAAAGAGAGTCCCAATCCGAAATCAGCCAGAGAATTCTTTAAAATAAGGGCGATGATCAGACAGGACATTACTCCGAGAAAAAGCAATCCCCAGGATCTCTGAAGAACTACATATTTTACCTGGTCGTTGAGACCAGGATTCAATCTCGAAATTTTTTTTGTCAATGATTTATTAAGGGACAGGAAGTAATATGAAGCAAAACCAACCACACTCCACACCAGCGCAGTAATGAAATGCGTATCATCCGAATTCCATGAAAAATCAAACATCGATTAGATTAATTGGCATCCGGATTGTCCACCATATCATTCACCAATTCTGTTACGGACCGGAAATCGATTTTCCCGGTACCCATCATGGGCAATTCCTCTATCACATAAAAATACCTGGGAAGAGATATATTAGGCAATACTTCCCCCATTTTTTTTAGTAAAGTTGCTTTATCAATTTCTTTGGTAACAGCAGCCACAATGTTAGCACCTTTTACTTCGTCGGGGATTTCTACGATACAACATGAAACTCCTTCCGGCAGGAACTGTTCCATTACATTTTCAACCTTTACAAGCGAAACCATCTCACCTCCGATTTTAACAAAACGTTTGAACCTTCCCGCATGCCATAAGTACTTCTCTTCATCCAAGTAACCCATATCACCCGTATTGTACCAGCCATCGACAATGGATTCGGCTGTAAGCTCAGGTTCTCCAAGATATCCTTTCATTATCAGGTCTCCTTTTACCATGATTTTACCAACCTCACCGGGCAGACACTTCTCTCCGGTTTCCAGGTGTTCGATACGCACGCTCACATTGGGGATCACCTTGCCGATGCTGCCAGGCCTGTTGTATTCAAGAGAATTAACCGATACAACCGGTGAGGTTTCCGTGGCTCCATATCCTTCGAGGAGGGTTACACCATGTTTTTTCAGGTAGCCTTCACGCAAGGCATCTGGGCATTTATCGGCACCTGCGACCATGAGCCTCAATGATTTGAAATCGCCCGGTTCTGATTTTTGAAGATAACCCCAGAAAAAGCTTGGGGTTCCGACCATGATGGTAGGTTTTTCTTCCCGGGCAATATTGCTGATAGTCTGAAATTCCGTTGGATTTGCGTATGTGACCATCGTCATACCTTTCACAAAGGTGACCCACAAATTTACTGTAAGGCCAAAAATATGGAAGAAAACCAGGTTGGCTAAAATAATATCAGAGTCCGTAATGCCTACATAATCACAGAAATTTTGAATGTTCGATGCAATATTCCTGTGAGTGAGCTGGACCACCTTGGGATCTTTTTCACTTCCGCTTGTAAATAAAATAGCGACGTTGTCATCCTCGCTGCCTTTATGTATTCTGTTCAGTATCATAGCTACGGGAAGCTTTGTTTTTAATGCTGCTTTCAGCTTATCACCCGTGCTGACACTTTTCATGATATCTTCGATAAATTCCATTCCATCGACGACAGGACAATTGATTTTTTCCAGCAGTGCCTTCGAAGTAATAATAGTATTAAAACCGCATTTCTCCTGGGCGTATTTTGCGTTATTCTCCGCTCCTGTAGAATAGTTTATCATAACGGGAACCCTTCCACTCATCAGGGTACCCACAGTCGCTAGTGCACAGCCTGCCGAAGTCGGAATCATAATTCCTATATACCCTTTATCGTACTTGTTAAACTTTTTTGCCAGAATTAGCGCACCGATCAGTGCTCTCCCGTAGGGTACTTCGCTTTTAGTAGTTTTGTCTTTAATGGCAAGCTTTTTTGAGTGCTTTTTGGCCATTTTAACAAATTGTTGATGAAGCAGCATAGATTTTTTTTATTTAAATAGGGTAAATTGGTTTGATAAATATAATAATTTGATTCAATCAAATATCTTTTGTGAACAAAGGGCAGCGTCGTACGTACAAATATCCAGGACTTTTTTGTTATTTGTTTCAATGAGGCAGTTAATCTCCGTTTTAATCATGGTGATGGGTACTTGTCTTTCGGGTCAGGAGACTGGAATGCTTGTGGGTACTGTGCTTGATCGACAGAACGGGAAACCGATGATTGCAGCAAATATCTCCGCAGACCGGACGGAAGGAACGACAACCAATGAGCAGGGCAAATTCCTGTTTAACCTAAGTCCCGGAAAACACATTATCGAGTTCTTTTATGTAGGTTATGAGATGGAGAAGCGGGAGATTACCGTGGTTTCCGGAGAAGTGCTCAGAATAGGAATCCGGATGTCTGTCATAAGCAAGTTGCTTGAAGAGGTGGTAGTCAGCGCCGGAAAGTATGAGCAAAAAATCTCCGATGTGACTGTGTCGCTCGAAGTAATCAAACCCCACCAACTCTCAAAACAGAACATTACTTCACTTGACATGATCCTTGAGAAGACTCCCGGGATAAGTATTCTTGATGGGCAGCCCAGCATCAGGGGCGGAAGCGGCTTCAGCTATGGAGTAGGAAGCAGGGTATTAATGCTGGTGGATGACTTGCCTATGATCTCCGGTGATGCCGGAGATATCAAATGGAATTACATGCCTGTAGAAAACCTGAACCAGATTGAAATAATTAAAGGGGCCTCTTCTGTGCTTTATGGCTCATCAGCGCTTAATGGGGCCATTAATCTTCGAACTCGTTTTCCAGCCAATCAGCCAAAGACCGAGGTAACTCTCTTTGGTGGTTTATATATGGAACCGAAGAGAAAGGAATTGGTATGGAGGGATAAAAAGCAACTTATGAGAGGTACCTCCTTTTCACACCTGAGAAAAATTGGGAACCTGGATCTTTCGGTGGGAGGAAATTATTACAAGGACGATGGATACAGGGAGGGGGATTATGAACACAGGGTCAGAGGGAACCTGGCATTCCGCTACCGCTTTAAAAAAATCAGGGGATTAACTGCAGGAATCTCTTCAAGCGCCATGTATATCGATCAGGCTGATTTCCTCCTGTGGCAGGATGCCGATTCGGGGGCTTATCGTCAGAATCCTGAAACTCTTACGCCATTGACAGGTCACAGGTACAATATTGATCCATACGTTGAGTATTTCACAGCTAGTGGTGATAAGCACTCCCTTAAAACCAGGCTATACAGTGTGGGGAATGCCACGCTTAATGTGAAAAGAAGCAGCTATACAAAACTCTGGTATGGAGAATACCGCTACCTGAAGAAGTTTGGATCGCGAACCAATTGGACCAGTGGTGTAGCTTTTTCACGCAATACTGTGTTGGCTAACCTCTATGAAAATCATAGGGGATCCAACTCATCGGTCTATTCCCAGTTGGATGCCCATCTCCTCAATCGGCTCAAGATTTCTTCAGGGGTTCGTTGGGAAATTAACACTTTGAACGGAGATCTTTTCTTGTCGAAGCCTGTGTATAGGGCAGGATTGAATTTCCAGGCCGGGAAGGCTTCCTTCTTCAGGACATCATTCGGGCAGGGTTACCGCTTCCCGTCAGTGGCCGAGAAATTTGCAGATGCGAATGTAGGTGGATTGAAAATCTTTCCAAATCCCACGTTGGAACCTGAGCGAGGATGGGCAGCTGAGATTGGCGCAAAACAAGGATTTTCCCTGGGAAAATTGGTGGGATTTGCCGATCTGGCACTCTATTGGACCGAATACAATAATATGATCGAATATACTTTTGGGGCCTATCCTGCAGATTCTGCAGATGTCCCGACCCTTGATGATGTTGGTTTCAAGGCCCTCAATATAGGCACTGCCAGGATAAACGGAGCCGAAATTACTTTGAATGGCGCTGGACGCGTGGGAGCCGTTAAGGTACAGATAACAGGTGGTTATACTTTCATGAATCCAATTGACCCTTCCATCGTTTCGGAGCAAGGGAAGGGCGAGGATGAAGCTTATATTCTGAAATACCGCCGCCGCCACCTGGTTAAAGGAGATTTGGAGGTTGAATACTGGAAAATGTTTACCGGAATTGACTTCCAGTACAATTCCAGAATGATCAACGTGGATGAAGTTTTCATTGGACCGGTGGGCAACATTTTACAACCGGGCTTTCCCGAATATTTTCATGAACATGCCACAGGCTATACCCTGATTGATTTAAGATTGGGATGGAACATTTCCTCTGTGATCAGGGTCAACACGATTCTTAGAAATGCATTCAATGTAGAATTCCTGGGCAGGCCTGGCGATATAGGACCTCCGCGCAGTATCACAGTTCAGGCAAAAATTACATTCTAACCCTGTTATCTTGATTTAATGAATTTGCCTGTATAAAACGTTGAACTGTTTTTGATCCGGTAAAAGTAAGTGCCGGGCAGTAATTCGCTTCCGTCGAACTGGAAGAAATGTTCGCCTGGAGGTGCCCCCAGCATTTCTTCATGCATCAATTTTCCAAGTATGTTATAAACCTGAAGCTCAATTCGATCATCGAAAGGTGTAAAGACTCCTAACCTTGTTATCTCATTAAATGGATTAGGAATATTGGGAAGTACCCTAAATTCATTTACAGGGTAAGGATTAATTCCAGAAGGTCCCTGGACAGTCATTACCACCGATGTGTCATCAACAATCTGACCTGCATTGACCGGCCCGGTTCCAATATCGATAAACGGGGAAACATAAATTGAAAGTGGAAAATCTCCAGCTTCCTCAGGTATTCCGGAAATCTGAACACAATAGGCCGAGTCGGGATAGAATTTATCTGCATTGGCATTATATGTTATTCCAGGAGGAAGGTTTATCACAGAATCAACAACTATGTATGAAACATTAATTGGAGTTCCCAGATAATCAAAGGTACCAGGCGCAATCACCGTAATGGATTCGTCATACGCGACATTTACTTTTACTTCCGGAAGGAACCGTGGACAGATCTGGCCTGGATTGCCAGTATCTTTGCAATTCATTGTATCTGGATTGCATTGAGCAGTAGCTTCAGAAACCGCAAATGCCGAAATGCCAAGAATGGCAAATAACCGTACTATTTTTTTCATGGCTCTTTCTTTAGGTTATTACAAATATAGCAGCAATTGTTGCGAATGTCAATTCTTAAATATCTTAATCAAATAAACCTATTCTAAAATCAAATTCCATATCTTTGCTGCTTATTTGAAACTAAACACCTAAAATATAGAGTTATGAATGGAATTTTTGGACTTTTCTGGTTGCTTCCTCTGACCGCTGTTGTATCGCTTGTTTTTGGATGGTTCTTTTTTAAAAATATGATGAGAAATTCGGAAGGAACCGACCGAATGAAAGAGATCGCGCAGTATGTACGTGATGGTGCAATGGCTTATCTAAAGAGCCAGTACAGGGTTGTGGGAATGGTATTCATCGTATTGCTTGTTATTCTTATTTTCCTTGCTTACCTGGGGGTTCAGAACCCATTTGTACCTGTGGCATTTCTTACGGGTGGTTTTTTCTCCGGATTGTGTGGATTCCTTGGGATGAAAACCGCCACATTCGCATCGGCCAGGACTGCTCAGGGAGCATCTGTTTCTTTAAATAAGGGCCTCAAGGTAGCATTCCGAAGCGGGGCTGTAATGGGCCTTATTGTTGTTGGGTTTGGATTGCTTGATATTACTGCATGGTTCTGGATCCTGAATAGATGGGTCTTTACACCAGAGCACATGGCAGCAGGGTTTTCCTGGGCCGGCTTAACTTTTGTCCATGAAGGAACTACTGAAAAACAGAAGCTTATCGAAATCACGGCTACCATGCTTACGTTCGGAATGGGTGCATCCACCCAGGCACTGTTTGCCCGGGTGGGTGGAGGCATTTACACCAAAGCTGCTGATGTGGGTGCTGACCTTGTCGGAAAAGTGGAAGCCGGAATTCCCGAAGATGATCCTCGTAATCCTGCTACCATAGCCGACAATGTGGGTGACAATGTAGGTGATGTGGCTGGGATGGGCGCAGATCTTTATGAATCTTATTGTGGTTCAATTTTGGCCACGGCAGCTCTTGGCGCAGCTCTACCCGGGCTTTCAGGTGTTGAGCAGGGCATGGCTGTCGTTGCTCCGATGATTGTTGCCGGTATCGGAATCGTATTATCTATCGCAGGCATTTTCATGGTACGGACAAAGGAATCTGCTACCCAGAAAAACCTCCTGAACGCATTGTTGCTCGGAACGGGTGGAAGTTCTGTCCTGATCTTGGGTGCCATGGCTGTAATGGCTGCTCTGGGTGTGGTAACCTGGGGCATATTCGGAGCAGTAGTGGCTGGGTTGGCTGCAGGTGTAATCATAGGACAGGGAACAGAACTTTTTACATCGGACGAATACAAGGCTACCAAAGGCATAGCCGAACAGGCAAAACAGGGGCCGGCAACAACCATCATCGATGGGATCGCTGTTGGCATGTATTCAACCTGGATCCCCGTGGTAACCATTGTTCTTGGGATAATCGCCGCCTATGGTTTTTCTGGCGGATTCCAGGATTTTGCAAAGGGAGTTTATGGTATCGGATTTGCTGCCGTCGGTATGCTGTCCACACTGGGGATTACCCTGGCTACCGATGCATTTGGTCCTATTGCGGATAATGCGGGGGGAAATGCAGAAATGGCGCAACTTCCGCACGAGGTTAGGGAACGGACCGACGCGCTGGATATGCTGGGTAATACAACGGCAGCTACCGGTAAGGGTTTTGCCATTGGTTCGGCTGCTCTGACTGCTCTGGCATTGCTGGCTGCATATATGGAGGAGGTAAAGTTATGGCTGGGCAGGATTGCCGACAAGACGGTGGAGGGAATCAAACAGGTAGGAGACACAATATTTTATACCGATACAGCTCCTGCAGCTGTCAATGGAATTGACACAGTGCAACTAAGCTCGGCAAATATTCACGATTTTGTCGGGGCTTATGACCTTTCCATCTTTAATCCCATGTTGCTTGGAGGTATATTTGTGGGTGCAATGATGGCATTCGTGTTTTGTGCCATGACCATGAAAGCTGTGGGTCGTGCGGCTGGTTCAATGGTTGAAGAAGTGCGGAGGCAGTTCCGCGAAATCCCGGGAATTATGGAAGGGAAAGGAACTCCCGAATATGCCAAATGTGTGGCTATTTCCACAAAAGGAGCCCAAAGGGAAATGATCCTGCCCTCGCTGCTTGCTATCATCGTTCCAGTATTTATTGGAATTATCCTTGGTGTGGCTGGCGTAGTAGGTTTGCTGGTTGGCGGACTTACCACCGGATTTACACTTGCGGTCATGCTGAATAACTCAGGTGGTGCATGGGACAATGCCAAAAAATACATTGAAAAAGGCAACTTTGGCGGCAAAGGAAGTGACGCTCATAAAGCCGGCGTGGTGGGTGATACTGTGGGAGATCCTTTTAAGGACACCTCAGGGCCTTCATTGAATATTTTGATCAAACTGATGACAATGGTCTCTGTTGTCATGGCAGGCTTAACCGTAACCATGGGTTTATTTAGCTAAATTCTATATAACCTGGAGAAAACGTGCTTCGAAAGAGGCACATTTTTTTTATTGTTTAATTATGCAACCCTGTTCAGGCAGGTATTTTTTCAGCTGGAATTCGTCACCGTCGAATACCCCATAGGTAAAGTTACCGATCCAATCTCCCAGGCAAATTGCACGGCTCTTCTCAGAAATGCGGATGTCAAATGGAATGTGTCGATGGCCGAATATAAAGAATTCAATGGTTGGATCATCCTTATGTATGTGCCGTGCATATTGAACCTGGTGCTCTTTATCCACACCTAAAAAATCTCCGAATGTACCGTGCTTTATTCGGCTTTTCTTTGACCACCAATGGGCAAATGCAATAGATCCGTTAGGGTGTAGCCTGGCATACAGCCATTGCATTAAGCGATTTTTAAAGATCGCCTGTAACATCCTGTAAACCCAATCTTCATTCGATAGGCCATCTCCGTGCCCAAGTAAGAACAGATGGTCGTTCCAGCTTCTTGTCACAGGCTTAGGGTGAAGCTCTAGACCAATCTCCTGTGGCAGATAGTTAAATATCCAAATGTCGTGGTTGCCAGGTATTAAATGTATTTTTACTCCTTCGTCACTTAGAGTAGCCAGTTTTCCAAGAAACCTGGTAAATCCCCTGGGAACTACCTTGCTGTATTCAAACCAATAATCGAATACATCTCCCAACAGCCACAATTCACTGGCATCCTGTTTGATCTCATCCAGCCATTGAATAAACAGCCTTTCTCGTCGGAGACTATCCTCGGGCGGATGCATGCCCAGATGGAGATCAGAGGCAAAATATATACGGATTCTCTCAGGCATAAACCAATTTAAAGTAGATTGTCAAGCCAGGTTTCTAATTTTCTTCCATAAATATTCTTTGCCACTATGTCCCCCTCGCGGTTAATGAGGAAAGAGGAAGGGAGTTCTGTTACGTTGTAAAGCAGGTTGGCCCTGGAATCGGGATAAGAAAGTTCAGACACATTGATCCATTTAAATTCGTTGAAGTCCAGGGCTGACATCCAGTTTATTTTATTGTTGTCCATCGATATGGCATATACTTCGAAACCAAGGTTGCGATACTTATTGTAGGTAGAACGCAGCTGAAGCAAAGATTGAACACTGGCATTGTTGCCAGAGGCCCAGAAGGTCACCAAAATCACCTTGCCTTTAAGGGAAGAAAGCGAGATCTCTTCTCCTTCACGATCTGGAATTGTAAGATCCAGCATTCCGGTTATTTCACCAGCCATGCTCAGCAAAGTATTTAGTTTGTGAGCCTGGCTGAATTGGACTTCACGATTTTCAATATCGGCGCGCAACGATTTTGTCAATGAAGAGTTAGGATGAGCCATTTCCAGCGAATCGGCAACTGTTTTATAATATTGAAAATCAGATTCGGTCCCAAGAATATAATTCTCTTCGTCATATTTTTGGTAAAGGGCATATACACTTGAAAGAGAGGTCATATTTTCCACCAGGTATTTGATGGTGTACCTTTTTTGTTTGATGATGGTTTGAGTATAAGCGTTTCGTATAAGATCCATCTGGGGACTGTCAGGAATCTTAACAGAGTCAGCCACATGAACGATTGAATCAATATCTCTTCTGGTGCGGTTGAGATGCTCCACAAGCAACCTGATATTTTCCGATTCTCCCGAACCGGTCACCTTGTATCCTATTCCGAAGTTCTCAGAACTCGTAAGGATTGAAACTTTTTCACCCGGAGTTAAAAGAAGGTTGATAATGTCACCTGCCTGATTTTTTAGAATATAAAGCTCCGGTTCCTCGATTACCGTTTTGAATGAAAACGAACCAGTTTTACTAACTTTCACAGAATCTATTACCGACGTTCGGTTCACATCCAGTCTTTCAAGGGAAATGGTTTCAGCCTCGCCACCACTTATCTTGCCGCTAATCTCTGTCTTATGATGAGTACATGCAAAGCTCACCACCATCAAAAATAGAAATCCACTACGTTGAATGTATAATTTCATATCACTTACTAAAAATGAGTTCAAGATTATCTAATAAATTATCATCGAAAAGATCTGTCTCCACAATTTTACCCGTTGGATCCACCAACACATTGCTGGGGATTCTTTCAATCCTGTAAAGGTCGGCAACTGGAGTATCCCATCGCAAAAGATCACTTACATGATCCCATTCAAGGTTGTCTTCACGAATAGCCCTGGTCCATATCTCCTTGCTTTCATCCAACGATACCTGGAGGATCCGAAAAGCGTATTTTCCAAATCTTTCGTGAGCCATTCTCAGGAATGGGTTCTGGTCCCTGCTCAATCGGCTCCACCCGGCCCAAAAACTAATCAACACATACTCGCCTTTAAAGTCCGAGAGCGCCAGCTGGCTTCCATCGGTGCGTGAAGATACAAAATCGGGAGCGATCTCTCCTTTTTTTAATTTGCTTCCCTGGCCCGTATCATCTGGGACTCGTTTTGCCTCATTTACCTGGGCGTTTAGTAAAGCTACGGCTTCCACATTATTGTATTTTGACATAAGAGCCGAATCGACAAATTCATAGACCTGAAGATCATTTTCCGGATTAAATACAGGGAGACCCTGTCCATACAGGTTGTAAAGGGCAACAAGAATAGCCAGGTTTCCTGCATGTGCGTGGATAAATTGCACAGAGTAATCATGAAAATCATTGGTCACGGAATCAAATTGCCTGTCAATTACTGGTTTCATTGAAGCATAGCCGGATGTGGATAGCAGTTCCGTATTCTTCCTGGCAATTTCTCCAAGGGCCTTCAGGGCTGATCTGTGCTCCCGGGAGAGGACATTTAGTAATTCAGAGCCTTCAGAGCCCTCAATCGTATAAGAGTCAATGTGATCAATATGGCCGGAAAAATCGATGTCCTCACCAGGTTCTATGAGCAGGGTGACGTAACCCGATGGACCATATCTTAAGACATAGAAGGCAACCTCCCTGGGCTCGATAGAAATTTCGAAATCCCCGGAATCAGTACAAATCACCGTATCCAAAGGGATATACTCTCTGGCAGCCATTTCTTCAAGTACCACCGCCTGACCTCCGCCAGCTTCTAAAAAGCCTTTGATGCTCACCGTATAATCTGTATTCAAACTTCCCCTGGTTTCCCCATCTCTCTGGTTGCATCCAAGGGTAGGCAGCAGGATAAGGATCAAAGTAATTTGTCTTTGTATTTTGTGCATAGATGGAATATTCTGTGTAAAAATAACAAGAATGTTATATGTAATAATTAGTTTATAAATTTGCACAGAAATACCCATCGCCAACTACTCATGTGTTATGCAATTTTGTTTTTATTTGGCCGGCATTAATCTTATTGTTTTACTACCTGAAAAATTGTTCTGTTAAATTAAACCTTTTTATAAATGAGTTACCTGATGTTTGAAAAATCCGAATTGGTGAACCTGGAATACTCCCTTTCCAGGGAACTCATCAGATCAAACCGTGCAGGTTCCTATGCATCTACCACCATGATCGGATGCAATACCCGAAAATACCACGGACTGTTGGTTTGTCCACTGGAAGAGATGGACGGAGAACATCATGTGTTGTTGTCCACCCTGGACCCTACGGTCATTCAGCATGAGAAGGAATTCAACCTGGGAATCCATAAATACGAAGGAGACAATTATTTACCCAAAGGACACAAGTATGTAAGGGATTATGATGCCACCAGGGGTTCATTCATCTCTTATCGGGTTGGGGGCGTAGTTTTAAATAAAGAGATGGTTCTGATTTCTGAGGCAGAGCAGGTATTGATCAGGTATACCCTTGAGGAAGCCAACTCAGATACGGTATTGAGATTAAAACCATTTCTGGCATTTCGGAATTTCCATGCGTTGAGCAAATCCAATCTTTATGCCAGAACCCGGTATGAAGAGACAAGAAACGGGATCATTTCCAGATTGTATGAAGGTTATCCGGGCCTCTATATGCAAATTTCTAAACGGGCCGAATTTGTTCCGGTACCTGATTGGTATTACAATATCGAATATTTGGAAGAACAGAAACGAGGGTATGACTATAAAGAGGATCTTTATGTACCGGGCTATTTTGAAATGCCTATAAAGAAAGGCGAATCGATTATCTTTTCTGCTTCTACCTCCGAAATTTCCCCTGATGGGCTTACACGTCAGTTTACCAATGAGCTTAACCAGCGAATTGGCAAGGACAGTTACAAACACTGCCTCCTTAACGCAGCACAACAGTTCATTGTGCGAACTGAAAAAACCACAGAGATAAAGGCTGGTTTTCCATGGTATGGTACATGGGGACGGGATACGTTCATGGCCTTGCCGGGTCTTACCCTGACAACAGGTGAATTCAGCACCGCCCTTGGAGTGATAGATTCCATGGTAGTTCGCATGAAAAAAGGGTTATTCCCGACCACTGTAAGTAAGGAAAATCCTGCTTTCAAGTCTGTAGATGCACCGCTCTGGTTTATCTGGTCGCTTCAGCAATATAAGAAATATGATCCTGGAATTGATATCTGGGGAAAATATGGGAAAGCCATAAAATCTGTGCTTGAAACTTACAGGGATGGAAGTTCGGGGATTATCCGGATGATGGAAAATGGTTTGATATATGCCGAGGAACCAGGAAAGGCGCTAACCTGGATGGATGCAATGGTTCATGGAGTGCCTGTCACGCAGCGTGCTGGATTCACTGTGGAAGTTAATGCGCTGTGGTATAATGCAGTATGTAGTGCCATTGAATTTGCCGGAAGGAGGGACAGGAAGTTCAGAGAATCATGGAAAGAGGTTCCCGAGCTAATTCGAAAATCTTTTACAGATTTATTCTGGGATGAAGAAATGGGGTACCTGGCTGACTATGCGAATGGTGATGTAAGGGACTTTTCAGTCAGGCCAAACCAGATCATTCCCGTGGCGCTGGATCATTCTCCGCTCACTTTGGAAATGAAGAAATCGATCCTGGATGTGGTAGAAAGTGAGTTGCTGACTTCACGCGGGATCAGGTCTCTCTCACCAAAAAATGAGGCATACGAAGAAGTATGTGAAGGAAACGAAGAGAACCGTGGTAAGGCATTTCATCAGGGGACAGCTTTTCCCTGGTTGCTGGAGCATTTTGCAAAAGGATACCTCGATGTACATAAAAAATCCGGACATACGCTGATTAAGAGGTTATACCATGAATTTGAGAGTGTCCTGCCGGAAAGAGGTATCGGGAGAATTTCCCAGGCTTATGATGGTAATCCGCCTCATGTGGGCAGGGGAACCATATCCCATGCGATATCTGTTGCTGCCCTGCTTAGGGTAGGTGAAATGATTGAACAGTTTAGTTAGAAAATTGAAGCTCCTCGGAGCTCTGCTCCGAGGAATCTTCGATCCATATATTATTTT
>CAZCQL010000040.1:0-43142 GCA_964500835.1 uncultured Bacteroides sp. | reverse complement strand
GTGGTATGCATAATTGGGTTGGTTATATGATTTTTCGTTTATATACATGAAAATTTAGGGCTTAATTTCAACATATTCCCGATAAAAATACGTTTGTTTATCCAAATCTCCGGCATTCTACCTTACCTTAAATAAGTGGTTGACTCGCATCGGGATTCAGGAGCCAGTAGTTTCGCCGCTTTCGATTTTGGGACACCAGGAAAATGAAGATGCCGGGAGTGCCAGCCGTTCCTGCCAACCGGCCTGCCGGGCTAAAAGAAAACCTTTGATTTTAAAGGATTTTCTATCACATTTTCTTTTCTTTGTAGGCTTCTCCCGCGATCTAAATCCGTTTTTAATGAAAAATATCATTATTCTTTCGCTGCTTGCCGTAATTATCTCCTGCTCTAATTCTGATACAGAACGTCATTCTACCGACACCCCTTCCAACATTATCTTTCTAATTGGTGACGGAATGGGTCTCTCGGCTGTTTCAACTACAGTTTATTATGGGGACAAGGTTTCTGAATTCGGGCGGTTTAAACAGATTGGTCTGAGCATTACTTCCTCAGCCACTCACAAAGTGACCGATTCGGGAGCCAGTGCAACCGCCATGGCAGCCGGGGTAAAAACATACAACGGGGCCATCGGAGTCGACACAGCCGGGGTATCCGTTAAAAACATTGTCGAAACTGTATCGGAATTGGGATGGAATACCGGAGTAATATCTACATCGTCTGTAACTCATGCAACTCCTGCATCATTTTATGCACATGTGGTGCAACGAGCTATGGAAGAGGAGATCGCTACCCAGCTTGTGAATTCGGAGATTGATTTTTTTGCCGGAGGAGGACTTGATTTTTTCAATAAACGCAGGGACAGAACGGATCTTTTTTCCGTTGCCGGAGAGAAAGGATTTATCATCGACACATTAGCACTCCCGAAATCCGGATTCCTTTCTCCCGATCATAAATATGGATTTCTGCTTGCTGGCGTTGGCATGCCCTCAATGCCCGGAAGAAGAGGAGATTTTTTGCCCGATGCCACCACCCTGGCCATTGAATACCTGTCCGGGAAAAACCAGGGATTTTTCCTGATGGTAGAAGGCTCCCAGATCGATTGGGCAGGCCATTCCAATGAGAGTGAGCGGTTAATTTCAGAAACCCTCGATTTTGAGAAGGCCATTGCTGTGGCATTGGATTTCGCAGAGAAAGATGGCAATACCCTGGTCGTTGTCAGCGCTGATCATGAAACGGGTGGATTCACATTGAGCGCAGAGCATAGCGGTTCAATGGGTAGCAGTAATTACATGAACATTGAACCTTCATTTGCAACAAGTACACATTCAGCCACATTGATTCCTGTCTTTGCAGATGGACCGCGAAGCGAAACTTTCCGGGGGATGTATCAGAATACGGAAATCTTTCTCAAAATGGCCAATGCAGTCAGTCCCAAAGAATAACGCGAGCGCGTTACCCCGAACCAAAGGTTTCCCGCTCCAATTCCACTAGCTTGTAATCCAGTTGCCTCCTCGATAAGTTCGCGTTCATCACCTCTATTTGCACTTCATCTCCTATTTCAAATTTCCTCCCCGAATGTCTCCCTACTATCATGTATTCTTCCTCATCAAATTCGTAAAAGTCATCGACAATCCCTTTGATGGAAACCATACCCTCGCATTTGTTCTCTGCAATTTCTACGTAGATACCCCATTCTGTAAGACCAGAAACGACCCCGTCAAACACGGCTCCCACCTTGTCCTGCATAAATTCGACTTGTTTGTATTTGATGGAGGCCCGTTCAGCCTCGACTGCCCTTCGCTCCATTTCTGAGGCATGCTGACACCTCTTTTCATAGGTCTCGGCATTTTTCGATTCTCCCTTCTCCAGGTAGTGGGCAAGCAACCGGTGTACCATCAAATCGGGATACCGCCTGATGGGTGAGGTGAAGTGTGCATAATCTTTAAATGCCAGTCCATAGTGTCCAATGTTATTGACCGAGTAGCGTGCTTTGGCCATGGAACGCAAAGCCATCATCTCCACTACATTTTGCTCTTTTTTTCCTCGTACCTGTTCAAGCAGTGAATTCAGGGCCGAGGATAACCGGTGGGCCGATTGTTGTGGATTCAGCGTATGTCCGAATTTAGTAATAAAACGAGAGAACGAATTTATCTTCTCCGGATCGGGAACATCATGGATGCGGTAAACAAAAGTCTTGCCTGCCTGTTTGGCCTTGGCTGGTTGGCCCCCCTCCTTCGATTGACCTTTTGATTGCCCCTGATTCACCTCCTTTTCATACTTTCCCCCACGACTGGCATAAGCTGCAACATGTTTATTGGCCAGCAGCATAAATTCCTCGATAAGCCAGTTAGCCTCTTTCTGCACCTTGAAGTAGATCCCGGTTGGCGTTCCGTCTTCTGCCAGGTGAAACTTCACTTCGTCCCTTTCAAAGTTGACAGAGCCACCGGAAAACCGTTTATCCTTTAAAATCTTTGATAGCTCATACAGCTTCAACACCTCATCTTTCATGTCTCCATCACCCGTTTCTATGATCTGCTGGGCTTCTGCATAATCAAACCTCCGGTTGGAATGGATAATCGTTCTTCCAAACCATTCTTCCAGTACTTCACCTTCATCGTTCATTTTAAAGACGGCCGAAAAAGTAAGTTTATCTTCCCTTGGGCGCAAAGAGCAAACTCCGTTCGAAAGTTTTTCCGGCAACATGGGAACTACACGGTCAACCAGATATACGGATGTTGCCCTTTCATAGGCCTCATGGTCGAGGATGGTTTTAGTTTTCACAAAGTGTGATACGTCGGCTATATGCACTCCCACTTCCCAAAATCCATCGCCAAGGGTTTTAAGCGATAATGCATCATCAAAATCTTTGGCATCGGCCGGGTCTATGGTAAAGGTGGGGGTTTTTCTAAAATCCCTCCGGTTTTTTAACTCCTCGGATGAGATGATGTCAGGAATTTTTTCTGCGGCAGCTTCAACTTCTGCTGGAAATTTGATGGGTAGATCAAACTCAGCCAGGATAGAATGCATCTCAGTATCATTCTCTCCGGGGTATCCGAGAATATCAATAATTTCTCCAAACGGATTCTTCACCTTTACCGGCCAGTCAATGATGCGGGCGATGGCCTTCTGTCCATGTGCCACCCCATTCAATTTATCCTGGGGAATGAAAATGTCAAATGGCATTTTCCTGCTGTCGGGAAGCAGGAAGGCAAAATTGCGGGAGATTTCTACAGTCCCCACAAAGGTCTCCCTGGCCCGTTCCAGGATCTCCACAACCTCCCCCTCGGTTCGTGCGGTCCTTTTTCGTTTTGGATATACAAATACCTTTGCAAGATCACCGTCAAGGCCGGTTTTCAAATTGTTCCTGGCAATAAAAACATCATCGTCCGAATCCTCCGCCACCAGATAAGCATATCCATGCTGAGTCATGTCAAGTGTGCCTGTTTTATATCCTGCCCTGCTGAGTAGCCGGTACCTGCCCGGGTCCACTTGTTCCAATTGTTTGCCTGCCACTAATTCGTCAAGCGTCCTGTTAATTATTGCGCGTCTGTATTTATCATTCATAAATAGCAGTTTGGATATCTGCTTGTAATTGTACACCCGTTTGGGATTTCTCCCGAATATTCCCATGACGAGCGCTGAGGCTTCTTCCCGGTTCAGTTTATCTTTGCTATTTCCTTTTCTTTTACCCATTGAATACTGGTTTCTGGTAATAGCTAAAATTAACTAATTTTGCACAGGTATGGCCAACGATCTTTTTATTTATAATACCCTGACCCGTAAGAAGGAGATTTTTGAACCCCTCGATCCTCCTTTTGTAGGTCTTTATGCATGCGGTCCCACTGTTTATGGTGATGCGCACCTGGGACATGCCCGCCAGGCCATCACCTTTGATGTGGTTTTCCGGTACCTTCTTCACCACGGTTACCGGGTGCGTTATGTAAGAAATATCACCGATGTGGGACACCTGGAAAATGATGCAGATGAAGGTGAGGATAAAATCCTTAAGAAGGCCAAAGTCGAGTCTCTGGAACCTATGGAAGTGGTCCAGCACTTTATGAACCGGTACCATGAGAATATGCATGCGCTCAATGTGCTCCCACCCAGTATCGAACCCAGGGCCAGCGGACATATTATTGAGCAGCAGGAGCTGATCCGCAAGATCATGAACGCCGGGTTTGCCTACGAGGTGAATGGTTCGGTATATTTTGATGTGAACCGATACAACACCTTCAATCCTTATGGCCAGCTCTCGGGGAGAAAGATAGAGGACCTCTTATCCAATACACGGCCATTGGACGGGCAATCCGAAAAAAGAAATGCGCTCGATTTTGCCCTGTGGAAAAAAGCCGATCCGTCTCACATCATGCGATGGTCCTCTGAATGGAGTGAGGGATATCCTGGATGGCACCTCGAATGCTCAGCCATGAGTACTAAATACCTGGGGATGCAGTTCGATATTCATGGTGGCGGAATGGATCTCCTTTTTCCCCATCATGAATGCGAGATTGCCCAGAATGTGGCCGGATACGGAAAACCTTCTGTCAGGTATTGGATGCACAACAACATGATCACCGTCAATGGGAAAAAAATGGGTCGTTCCCTGGGAAACTTCATCACCCTAAATGAGTTCTTCTCAGGGAATCATCAGATGCTCACTCAGGCCTATTCCCCTATGACAATTCGGTTCTTTATTCTACAAGCCCAGTACCGGAGTACTCTCGATTTTTCCAATGAAGCCTTGCAAAGCGCCGAAAAAGGTTTGAGCCGATTAATAAAAGCCACAGAGCAACTTGATGCCATAACGCCTTCGACCTCTACGTTTAACGTGGAGCCTCTCATATCATCCTGCACGGAGGCAATGAATGATGATTTTAACACGGCTAAATTGCTCGGATACCTGGCTGATGGAGTGAAGCAAATAAATAATCTTATGGAAGGAAAAGATCAAATCTCACCATCTGATCTTTCAAAGCTGAAAACGTGTTACCATGGTTTTGTCTATTCTGTTCTCGGTCTGGAAAAAGCTGATAACGAAACTTCAAAAGACGAAATTCTGAAAAATCTTATAAAGGGATACCTCGATATGCGCAGCAAGTTTAAGTCTGCCGGAAACTACGAAAAAGCCGACGAAATTCGCCAATTGCTTCTTGAAATGGGAATAACCGTGAAGGACCGGAAGAACGGGGCTGACTGGGAAATCAATTAGGATGATAAGGACATACAGGTCACGACCCTTTGCTGTAGGCAATCTCAACCTGGGAGGAGATCATCCCGTCTCCTTTCAGTCCATGACAAATACCAATACCAATGAAGTGGAGGCCTCGGTAGAGCAATGCCTGAAGATCATTAAATCCGGGGCTCAGCTGGTGCGGCTGACTACACAAGGAAAACGTGAGGTTGCTCATTTGGCAAAAATTCGGAAGGAGCTGCGCTCAAGAGGATTTCAAACACCCCTGGTAGCTGACATCCATTTCAAATCTTCCCTGGCCCTGGAAGCGGCCAGGGTATCGGATAAAATTCGCATCAACCCCGGAAATTACCTGAAAGACAAATTAGTGGATTCTTTGTTGCCCGAGTTGCTTGAAACCTGTAAGGAATATGGAACGGCCATCCGCATTGGTGTCAATCACGGTTCTCTGGCTGAATCCATTTTACTTGAATATGGAGACACACCAGCAGGTATGGTAGAATCGGCCATGCAGTTTCTTCGGGTATGCCGCAACCATTCTTTTGAAAAGGTGGTGGTTTCAATGAAGTCGAGCAATCCGAGGGTAATGGTACAGTCAGTCAGGTTGTTGGTAGACCAGATGATCAGGGAGGAGATGCGTTATCCTTTGCACCTGGGTGTTACCGAGGCTGGGGATGGCCTCGATGGAAGGATCAAATCAGCCGTTGGAATAGCTCCGTTATTATTGGAAGGATTGGGTGATACCCTAAGGGTTTCACTTACAGAACCGCCGGAAGTTGAAATTCCGGTGGCCTCAACCCTGGCTCGACTCTTCCCAAAGCCATCCTTTCTGACTTACGATCCGTTCGGCAACCTGGCCTGGGACCCGTTCAACTTTAACCGAAGGCCAACTCATTCCGTCGCCGGCATTGGAGACAGGACAACAGTGAAAATTATTGGTGACACCGCTCCCGATCCTGCTGTGGATTTGTTGCCCGAAACAATTACCGGACAAACGGTTTCCTATGAGCAATGGGAAAAGAACCCGGGACTTTTTGATTCCGGTGACAAAATTCTACTTATGGAACAGTACGAATTACCCATTCAGCAGGTAAAATCGCAATTGAATCACTTCTGTTCACAGAACCTGCCTGTACCCGTTCTGTTTAAAACCCGTTATTCATCCACTGATCCCAATGAGTTTCAGTTGCAGCTTGCCGGTGAGCTGGGCTCTTTACTCGTCGACGGTGCCATCGATGGGGTATGGGTCAGCAATCCACACATGAAGCAGGGACTGATCAATGAGACATTGCTGGCTATTCTCCAGGCAGCCGGAGCCAGGATCAGCAAAACCGAATTCATTGCCTGTCCCTCCTGCGGACGGACTCATTTCGACATACTCGCCAGGCTTAAAGAAATCAGGGAAGCTACATCCCATCTGACCTCCCTGAAAATCGGGGTGATGGGTTGTATCGTGAATGGTCCCGGAGAGATGGCCGACGCCCATTACGGTTACGTAGGAGCAGGTTCGGGAAGGATTACCCTCTACAAACGCAAAGAGCCTGTTCGAAAAAATATTCCTGAGCAGGAAGCCCTCGAGACTCTGATTACATTAATGAAGACGGAGGGTGACTGGATAGATCCTTAACCCCTATTCAGGTGATGCCTGATTCTTTTTTAGATCTTTCATGGCTACCACCTGAAAAAAGGTGTTTCAAGATGAAAAAACAATCCACGTTCTCCAAATCGGTTTACCGCATAGTCGATTCGCAGTACCTGGTCATAATATGTGACCAAATCGAGCCCGGCACCAGTTGAAAACTGCCAATTATTGACCATGGTATTGGTTGGATCGGGAAATTCATTATTCACATAACCGGCATCGGCAAACACATTTAGGTAGACCGCATAGTGCACTTTATTAAACTGCTCCATTTTTATAAGCGGAAGCTTTTTAACGGTTGGTTTTATTAGCTGTATTTTCAGGTTGTATTTGGAAATGAAATAATCTGAGCCATCTATCACGTAGGATTCATACCCACTTAGGAACTCGTTATAACCTAATCCCCTGTTAAGCGCATAGGGCATGAGTTTTTCCGAGGAGTATCTGGCTTTGGTAGTATTGTAAAAATAGATGCGGTCGGCCAGTTCCTGGTGAAACATCAGAATTCCTGTTATCCGGAAGTTGGGGTATGGGTAGTCTGGTATAATTCCCAATCCCAGTTGTTCGGCCTTGAGCTTAACCGCAAACCCTTCCAATGGGTAGATCCTGGAGTCCCGAACATCGTAAATGAAATTATAGGTAGCTGAAAAGAATTGTAGACGGGATCTCCCCTCTCCCATGAAGTTAGGATTTACCAGGGCCACTGAATCCGACACGGAATAATCGAAAAACTCAAACCGGAATGAGTGCGAGGTATAAAGTTTTCTTCGAAAAGCATATTTGACAAACGCATTCAGCCGAATTTGTGCGGGTATCTCCTGCGGCCTGTATTCCACCGGTTGGTTATTCACTGTGGCTATAATTACCTCATTTTGTTGTTTCATATTAAATCCGGAAGTTACAAGGTGCTGCTGTTTTTTACCTAAGTTGGGAATCGTATATAGCAGCGAATAATCCTGGATATACCCAAGCCTTACCTGCCCGGTTAATAATTCATTGCGCCCCCGGAAATTTTTCCATTTCAGAAAAGCCCCGTAATTGATCTTATCCCATTCCCTGTTTTTAATAAACTCGCTGAAGTTCCTTTCCGCATATTCCACGATAGGAACGGGCCAAATATACCATCTCTCGGTAACAGTAATATGCACTTTTATGTGGTTGCCCGGAAGATGAGTAGCGTCAAAAAAGACGAAATTGAAGATCAGTAGATTCAAAAGGTTTTCCTTGCTCCTCTGGAATGCCGGAAGCAGTTCCATCTTTGGAATAGTATCGCCTTTTTTAAAAAGCAACTCCCGCAGGATAATGGGTTCTTTGGTTACACGGTTTCCCTCGATCAGGATGTCTGCAACGACCAATTTGTCATCTGAAATAACCAGGCGATCCTGTGCCTGGCTTAGCAGCGCATGGCCCAGCAGTAAACCAACCACGATGATTTTTATTGCCCTTGCCATACATACGAAACTGAGGAGTGCAAGGTAGTAAATAATTTAAACGTATTTTTGTCATAAAACCTCCCGAACCATGAGAGTATTAGGGGTAGTCATTCCAATGTCCGAATAAGATTTGATGCAAGCTTCAGGTCCGTGGGAGTAGTTAATTTTATATTTTCCCGGTTTCCTTCTACCAGGCATACCATTCCGAACATAGACTCATATACCGAGGCATCATCGGTAAACCTCTTATCATAAGACTGATCGTACGCCTGTTTTATCAATTCCGATTTAAAAACCTGCGGGGTCTGTACAATCCGTAACAACGACCTGTCCAAATGGGTCGATTGTCCATGTTCTCCAAGCTTCCGGACTGTTTCATCAAATTCCACCACCGGGATTCCGCTGTCTTCTTTCTCTGCAGCGGCATAACACCTTTCGAGGGTTGCTCTGCTAACCAACGGTCTTACCGCATCATGAATACCCACCACCAGGCCATCGTCCATATACCTTAATCCGTTTTTCACCGATTCATACCTGTTTAGCCCGCCCGTAGCAATCTGAATGCCTGATTCATAGTCATATGGAAGGGTGATCGCATTCCAAAATTTCTGATGGTCTTCAGCCATGACCAGCACAACTTTTATTAAAGGATCAAAGCGAATAAACCTTTCCAGGGTATGAACGATAACTGGTTTATCATCCAGACTCAGGTACTGTTTTGGGACTTTACCCCCCATGCGCTGGCCTTTCCCCCCGGCCACAATAATTACCCCACGCTTCATACTTTATGGAAATAGCTATCTATCAGTTCCATGATGATCGTACGGTCCAATGGTTTAGTCACAAAATGATTGCATCCCGCCTGCATGCTCTCTTCTTTCTCCTGTGCCATCACAAAAGCAGTCTGGGCAATTATGGGGACCCGCTTGTCGTGAAGCCTGATCATCCGGGTAGCGTCTATGCCATTCATCTCAGGCATTTTAATATCCATCAGAATGATACCAGGTGTATATTTTTTGGTAATAGAAACTGCCTCTTTGCCATTTTTGGCCCGCATAATTTCCGCACCGGTCTTTCGGAGCATTTCCCTGATAAAAAGCCAGTTCAACTCTTCATCTTCAGCTACCAGGATTCGCCTGTTATTCCAATCATAGGTCTTGTTGGAAATAGGCCTTCGCGACTCTTCCTTAGGCTCTTCAATTACCAGGGGCAGGGTAAAATAAAATGTAGAACCTTCCCCAAGGATCGATTCAACCCACATTTCCCCACCCATCAGCTCAAGAAGGCTTTTAGATATCGGCAATCCAAGTCCGGTACCTGAAGGTTGATATGCCTTGGCCTGGTTCAGTTGACCAAACCTGTCAAAAATAAGATTCATGTTTTTTGCAGGAATCCCTATCCCGCTGTCACTCACAAAGAACTCGATGTGCCGGTTGCTTTTAACTGTATATCCAAAGGTGATATAACCTTCACTGGTGAATTTAATGGCATTTCCAATAAGATTGTTAAAAATCTGACTTAGCCTGAAATCATCGGTAACAATAGTGAAACTACTCGACTCATTGCCTTTTTTCAAGTTAAATGCCACTTTTTTTTGCCCGGGGGCATCCCCCCTGATCCGATGGAAAAAAGAGGAATATATTTCATCCAGAATTGCATTAATCCTTACAGGTTTATTGGAAATCTTTAGTTGTCCAGATTCAATTTTCGAGATATCGATAATATCATCAATGATATTCAACAGTTGATTGGACGAATGATCTATGTGTTTCAGATAGAGGTCTTTCTCTTCATCACTTAAATCAGGATCCCTTAACAGGTTGGCAAACCCAAGAATGCCGTTCATGGGTGTTCTGATTTCATGAGACATGTTCGCAAGAAACGAAGTCTTCAGGCGATCTGCTTCTTCGGCACTATCCCGGGCTCTTTTTAAGGCATTTTCAATATTCATCAGATCTGTCACATCCTTGAAAATACCTACAATCATGGTTATAACTCCCCGTTCATCTTTTACGGGGATTTTGTTCTTCTCCAACCAGAAACCATCTACGCCCTCGTCCTCAAAATAGAGGATCTTGTTGACGATCGGTTTTCCCGTTTCGAGAATCATCCGGTCCTCTTCTTCCATCTTTCGGGCTACGCGCTTGGAAAAAAATTCTTTGTTCTTTTTCCCTTTGGCATCACTCGAACGCGGGATCCTGAGCAGGCGTGCCATCATACTATTGACCCTGATGTATCTGTGATGCATGTCGGTGAAAAAGATATAAAAAGGCATATTTTCCAAAAGCGCCTCAAGGGTTTCTCTTTCACGGTGCAGTTCTTGTAAAGAGCCTGTCAGATTAGTGATATCTTCCCGGTAACCACCTGTTCCCTTTATTTCTCCTTCCCCGTCCAGGACAGGAAAATTGACAGTTTTGAATATTCTTTTCTCGCGTGAATAGGTCGTCTCTTCAACCTTTCCGGTTTTATATACTTCGCGGTCCCCCTCATCACTTTGCCGGGAGTCCTCCTCATCGAACACTTCCGAACTCGTCTTACCAATCACATCGGGCAGTTCTTTATTCAGATAGTGCAACAATTCTCTGTTAGCCTGATTGAAGTTTCCAGTTGAATCCTTAAACCAGGAAGCAAATGGCAATGCTTCCATCAATGCCCGAAGTTGGGACTCCAGGGTCTCCCCGATATGATCTTTTTTTTTCCCTATTTTTTATCCTCCAAATGTGCTGAATCCCGCATTGATGTGTTTCTCCCTCGGGGTGATGCTGAGTAGAGGTATGCTGGTTTTATTCACCATTTGTTGGGCGTAGCTTCCAAGGAAAACGTTCCATTTGTCGACGGCACTGGACATGATCGTGATCAGTTCAGCATCTACCGCTTCGGCATAGTTGCAAGTGAGGGTGGGCAACGATTCACCTACCAGCGTTTTTGTCACACTTTTAAGCTTCCTAGCATTAAAATAGTTAACAACCTGTTTTGCATAGGACTCCAGCCGTTGCAGGTCCTTTTTGCTGTGATGAACAGACACGGATATTACATGCAATTCTGCCTTAAACATCTCAGCAATATCAGCTGCAATGGTAGCTTTTTGCCTGGTATCCCGGTGTAGTTTTATGGGCAATACTATCTTGCTTATCTGACCGGGGACAGGTGACTGGCGAAGGGTAAATACCGGCTGATCTGTGGCAGCCATAATTTTAAGGGCATTGCTCCCGATAAATAACTCTTCAAAGCCCGAGGCTCCATGGGTAGAAGCTGATACCACGGCCCTTTTATATGAGTTCACCTGGTTGACCACTTCCCTGTACACTTTACCTTTCTTAATAATGAATTTTAGTTTGGAATCATTTCCGATCCCGGGGCCGTACTCCTTAATAATTTTTTTAAATTCTGCCTGGGCATATTTGTGTTCCATCTCCCCTACACTGGGTTGAAAATTGGCACTACTGGACAGTACATAAACCATCTGAATATTGATGGCCCTTTTCTGGGAGAAAAGAAGTGCCCACTCCAGTCCTTTCAGAGAATCCACCGAAAAATCGATTGGTACAATAAAGTTGGTCATAGCGCTTAATTTGGTTATATCAGCTAATTTAACCAAATCAGGTGATATTTAGTACATTTGTTTCATTTAATCAATGCAGTATCCATGGCGATTGAAGTTGTATTGGGAATTGATATAGGAGGTACTTTTACGAAATTTGGATTGGTCGACCGTACCGGAAAGATCTATTTTGAGGGTGAGATCAGCAGCCGTGAACAACCTGACATAGAGAAATTCATAGAATCATTTCATCAACATCTGAGGAATAAACTAAATGCGCTGAAAACATCCTTTAAGATCATGGGAATAGGCGTAGGGGCTCCCAATGGAAATTACTATTCAGGTTGCATCGAGAACGCTCCAAACCTGGCATGGAAAGGAAAAATCGAATTCGTTAGACTGATGGAGGGCCAGTTTCAGGTTCCTGCTGTGGTAACCAACGATGCCAATGCGGCCGCCCTTGGAGAATTGCTTTTTGGCGACGCAGTGGGTCTGGGTAACTTCATCATGATCACCCTGGGTACCGGCCTGGGTAGTGGATTAGTAGTGAATGGCAATATTGTTTACGGCAACGATGGTTTTGCCGGGGAACTTGGCCATGTAAGGGCCGTTGATGACGGACGGCAATGTGGTTGTGGTAAGAGGGGCTGCATGGAGACATATGTTTCAGCAACCGGTATCAAGCGTACCATATTCGAATTGTTGGCCGAGGAGAATGTGGACAGCGAATTCCGAAAAATCCCCTTCTCTAAATTAAAACCTAAACTTATTACCTCCCTGGCCGAATCGGGCGACCCTATTGCAATCAAAGCCTTTGCGCGGACTGGGTTTCTGCTGGGCCGGTGCCTGGCCGATTCGGTATCACACATTAGCCCGGCAAAAATATTTCTGTTTGGCGGATTGGCTAAAGCAGGAAGATGGATTATCGAGCCCACCAAAAAAAGCATGGAAGAGCATCTGTTCCCTATTTATCGCGATAAAATTGAGATTGTTCCTTCTGCCCTATTGAAAAAGAATATCGCCGTACTTGGAGCCGCCGCTTTGATTTGGAAACGGCTCGACAGAAAAACTACCTAGAGGGATTATTTTTCCAGTTTCATGGTTACATCGTGGTCCCAGTTGGAACGAACTGTGATTGCAACCGGCAAGAATTCAACTGGTTCGGGCTGAAGCTTCTCCATGTATTTGCCAGTATCCCACTTCCCATTGTGATTCAGGTCATGAATAACTTTTATGGTGTATTCCTGTGGAATTAAATGACTGAAGGGATAGATTCCCGGACCTTCAGTTACCAATTCGCTGATCACCCTGTCTTTGTTGATCAACTGTACCAGGACCCGGTTTTGCACATTCTCAAGGGTCAGCAGAATTTGACCATAATATTCGATATCGCGGGTTTTAAATGTGACATCCAGGGTATCATGCTCCACCGGATAGATGCTGGAGACAGCTCCCGGATAGAGGATCATTCGGTATTGACTGGCCGATTTCCAATCAGAAGATAACCACCCCCGTGTCAGCGATAAAGTATCGGCTGAAATCTGAAATGGTACAGGAATTTCCACCGAATCGGGGATATGATAAAAACTGATTAAAGAATCCTGAAACTCCTTTAGCGGTAATTGTAATGTAATGGACAGGTCCCTGTTAAGATCCTGCACCCCTCCATTGCGAATGGTTGAAATCTCAAGTTTTTCGGGTGGCATCTCTTCCTGTACCTCTTTTTTATTTCTGGAGCTTCTTTCTCTGTACGAAAACACCAGGGTGTCAATCTGTGTTACAAATTGTTTAGCTGTATCCCTCGCGGTAAAATTCACTTCGAAAGCAAGGGTGTCTTTCTTGTAATCGAGGGAATCCATGAACCACAAAGTCAGGCTATCCCTTTCTGCTGAAAAATGTTCCAACACGTGCATGGAATTCGAGGATTCTGTCAATACCGGTCGGTATTTGAAGGTGTCGGTTAGAGGCCGGGCAAATACCATTTGGATTTTCCTTCTGTCTTCCCTGGAGTAATCCTTGAGGTATTGGATCTCTGTCTGTTCTATAAACAATAAGAGGTCGATATAGATGGCATTAAGATCGGGCCCTGTTGCCTGTAAACTGTCCGCAGCAATAGCAGCTGAATCCGGCGTTGTCGTATCGGGCGTGACTGCATCCTGAATGGTCGTATCCTGAATGGTCGCACCCTGAAAGGTCGTATCCTGAAAGGTCGTATCCTGATTTTCTGTTGCATGAAGGAGCAAACGGGTAAATTCTGCATTCACGATGAGACTTGTGTCCAGAAAGGCAAATTCCTCTGTGGGCAGATCAAAAAGTAAATTATTGTTCCCGTCTTTCAGGGCAACTACTTTAAATGTATCTGGACGCAGGTTATTGACACTGAATACGCCACTGTCATCCGAGCGGCCCACATAGAGAGGGATCTGGGTCAGGGGAACCGAATCTCTCAGATCATCATAGAGGAGGATGGAGATCGGATCTTCAGGAACCGACAGGTCCTCTGCATATTTAAGGGTCCCTTTCACTGAAAGAGAATCAAGGACATCTCCCGTTGAAAATACATATTCATAATTAAGCAGTTTGTTCCCTTCATGGAGATCTTTGATGGCACTTCCAAAATTGAAGGTATAGGTGGTACTGTCCTTTAAAGCTTCCTCAAACTGAATGACCATGGTCTTATTCTTGAGCCTAACCACGGGTTTCTCTTCCATGGGAGGTGACACGATAAGTTCTTGATTCACATTATCCAGTACGATGAACTCATCAAAGGTGATCTGGATCTTTTTAGCTTCAAACCGGGTGGAGTAGTTTCGTGGAATGGATTCTAAAACCCTGGGGGGATCTTCATCCTTCGGGCCGCCTGTCGGAGATCCCTGCTGGGCACAATTCCAACAAAACAGAGCAAGCAAAAGGAAGAAAATGATGCGGTACACCACTCTTTGTAAAATTTTATGCAAACATACAAAGATATATGCTTCAGGTGAAACCCCCGGAATGTTATTATATTTGTAGTTTAATTTGTAAAAAGTAGCGTCATCATGATATTGAACGCCATTACCTGGAATGTTGATCCGGAGATTTTCAGCATAGGCCAATTGAGTATCCGTTGGTATGGTTTGCTGTTTGCCTCCGCTTTTCTTTCCGGATACATCGTATTTCTCCGGTATCTTTCCACGGAAAGGCTTACCTCCGAAATGTTGGACCAATTGCTTATCTATGTGGCCATAGGTACAGTTCTTGGCGCCAGACTAGGACATTGTCTTTTTTATGAGCCGGAATATTTTCTGAAAAATCCCATTGAAATCCTTAAGATCTGGAAAGGAGGATTGGCCAGTCACGGTGCAGCCATTGGTATCCTGATATCCCTCTGGCTCTACATTCGAAAAAATAAACTCTCATTTCTCTGGCTCATCGATCGCATCGTGATTGTCGTCGCTTTAGGTGGTGCGTTTATTCGCTTGGGAAACTTGTTTAATTCCGAGATTTACGGCTTACCCACCAACTTGCCATGGGGAATCGAATTTGTACGGGATAGGTTATATGATCCAAATACAGGTGAATTGCTGGCTACGGTTCCTCGTCACCCAACCCAACTGTACGAATCACTCAGCTATATCGTTATCTTTTTCATCCTGCTATCATTCTACAGGAAACGGTACATGAAGGTGCGCGATGGATTTATCTTTGGTTTATTCATGATTCTTCTTTTTTCTGCCCGGTTTTTCATCGAATTTGTTAAAAACGACCAGGTTGCTTTCGAGGCTGGGATGAAGTTCAACATGGGCCAGTTGCTTAGTTTGCCATTTATTCTGGCTGGAGTGCTTGTGATTCTTCTTACCAGGTCTCATCCAAAATATTTTTCACAGGAACCTATTCCCAAAGCTCCTAAAAAAGGAAAGAAAGCTGCCAAAAAGTAACATTTATGGAATCGGGAAAGTTCTGGTTCGCATTTGGACTCTTATTGTTTGCCGGGTTATCCACTCTGATTGAAAGAGCGCTGATAGCCAAGGTGATGCCCGGCTTTGAAAATCCATTCGAAATCAGAAGAGTGGAAGCTGCGGCTCCAGGTTTTTTGCTGTTTATTTAAGATGCCAGATTCCAACCGATCCCATAAGCACCGAGGTCATCACGACCGCCAGGTGAATGAAAAACGCCTGTTGGCTGCCACCCTGCTAAACATCGTAATTACCGTTGTAGAAATTGCCGGCAGTATTCTATCGGGAAGTCTTGCCCTGCTTTCCGATGCCATGCATAATTTGAGCGACACCTTTGCCACGTTTATTGCATATTTGGCCACCGTGATAGGGCGAAGGGATGCAAATCCAAAAAGAACATTCGGATACAAACGTCTTGAGATCCTTGCTGCGCTATTTAATGCAGTTATCCTGATTGTCATGAGTGTCTTCCTTATCAAGGAGGCCTACGTGCGCTGGCACGATCCTAAACCTATCAACTCCATGATCATGCTTCTGGTGGCAATGATCGGATTGCTGGCCAATCTATATGCTGTAATCATCCTGAAAAAAGATGTCCATAAAAGTATCAATGTAAGAGCGGCTTATGTTCATCTGGTCGGCGACAGTCTCTCCTCTGTAGTAGTAATCATAGGTGGAATACTCGTCCAGATTTTTAACTTTATCTGGGTCGATCCGCTGATTACTTTCCTCATATCAATCTATATCATTCGTGAAGCTTTCGTGATCCTGAAGGAGGCAGTGAATATCCTGATGCAATCGACCCCCGATAAGCTGGACCTTTCTAAAATACAGCGACGAGTAGAACAAATCGCCCAGGTAAACAACATACACCATTTACATGCATGGATGCTAACCGAAAGTGAGATACACCTTGAAGCACATGTGGAACTGAAAAACGACTTGAAGTTAAGCGAGGTAAAACGAACCCATTCGGAGATTGAACAAGTGCTGCTTCAGGAATTCCATATCGGACATATTACCCTTCAATTTGAGTTCGATACGCCCCATGATCCCCAGCTCATTCACATAGAGGGTACATAAATGCAAAGGGAAAACAAGATCATTCAGGCTTCGTGGTGGGCTATTATTGGGAATGCCCTGCTGGCTGCATTGAAGCTTGCCATTGGCTTTTTATCGGGTAGTTTTGCTGTGATAGCTGATGGCATTGATTCGACTACCGATATTGCATCATCACTGGTGGTACTTATAGCAGCCAGGATTATTTCAAAACCCCCCAATGTGAAATTTCCCTTTGGATACAATAAGGCAGATACAGTAGCCACAAAGGCGCTTTCCTTTGTAATCTTTTTTGCCGGAGCCCAGCTTGGATATTCGACAATCAGGATCCTCGTCGAGGGCTCTGTCATGAAAACACCATCCAGTCCGGCCATATGGATAACTGTTATTTCCATCATTGGTAAGTTGGTCTTATCGCTGGTTCTTTTTCGCACGGGGAAAATTGCTGAGAGTCCCATGCTCATCGCAAATGCTAAAAACATGCGAAACGACGTCTTTATTTCCTTCAGTGTCCTGGCCAGCCTTCTATTTACCATCTTGCTGCAGGAACCCCATATAGATAGAATTATCGCATTGGCAATCAGTGTCTTTATCATGTATCAGGCTTTCCGTCTATTCATGAAATCAAACATCGACCTGATGGACGGCATTGAGGACACAGAAGTTTATTGCCTGTTGTTCGAAGCGGTGAACAAGGTAGATGGGGCGAGCAATCCTCATCGTGTCCGTGCCCGCAAGATTGGTAACCACTTTATGATAAACCTGGATATCGAAGTAGATCCCGATCTCAGTGTAAAAAAGGCGCACGAAATTGCCAGGAATGTGGAGAACAGCATCAAATCAAATGTTAAAAATATCTACGATATCATGGTTCATGTAGAGCCCCACGGAAACCTGGAAGAAGATGAGCAATACGGGATCACAGAAACGGATATTAAACTTCGGACCAAAAATCCTTTATAGGATTATGTATATTTGTGAAAAATAATTCGTTCATCATGGGAGAAAACAAATCAAACGTAGGTGTCTTGTACGGAGTTCTTGGTCTGCTGGTTGTAGTGTTGGCCGTGGCCGTGTATATGTTGCTTGATACGAGGAAAAACCTAACCATAGCAACTGCCGACCTGGCTGAAAAAACAGAGTATTTCAGGATCGAACGTGATTCACTGGAAGGAGAATTAAGAAATATCTATGTGCAGTATGATTCTCTCGAGACTGACAACCTTGAGATCCAGATCGAAATGCAACAGCAACAACTTAAGATAGATAAATTAATTGCCATTCAGGCCGACGACGCATACAAAATAAAGATGTATAAGCGGGAAATGGAGACAATACGGTCCGTACTCAGGAGTTATATTGTCCAAATCGATTCCCTTAACATGCAAAATCAGGAATTGTTGGCTGCAAATAAACAACTAAGGAATTCCGAACGCCGGCTTACTACCGAAAAGGAGCAGCTCGAAAAGGACAAATCTCAGTTGGAAGAGATTAAGGACCTTGCTACCACACTTCAGGCTTCTGAGCTTAATCTTGTTATGCTAAACAAACGCGAGAAAGAGACCTCCAGGATAAGGTCGGCCGTCAAGGTGAGAGTCGATTTTGTGCTGAGGGCCAATAAAGTAACTACCCCGGGAGAAAAAAACATATACTTAAGAATACTTCGTCCCGACCAGGTCTTGTTAGGCTCACCCGAGATGGAAATGTTCGAATTTGAGGGTGAACAGGTACCTGCTTCATCATCCCGTACTGTCACCTATGAAAATGAAGATCTGCCGGTTTCCATCTTTTGGACCAACGATGGAGAGATCGTTCCTGGCGAACACTCAGTGGAGCTTTATACGGAAGGCAAACTTATCGCCCACTCATCTTTTGTATTAAAATAAGAAGTCTCGCACAGGATGAACATCGGAATTATTATTGGACGGATTGGGGGAGTCGATGGCGTAGCGTTGGAAACTGAGAAATGGATTGATGTCCTAAAGTCCATGGGACACCATATCTATACACTTTCCGGTCAGTTTCAGGAAAGACCCATGGATTCTGCCACCGAGACCCTTGTTCCTGAGATGTCTTTCTTCTCTCCTGAAAGTTTTTGGAGTCAGAAAAAAGCTTTCTTCTATCCCGAAACCAATCTCGAGGAGCTCATCGAACATCTAAACCTGTATTCAAAGGTTATCTACAAAAAAATTCTGAACTGGGTCAGTGAAAGAAAGATCGACCTGATCATTTCTGAAAATGCTTCCGCCCTTCCCTCCCACCTTGAAATGGGGATGGCAATTAACAAAGCCGTTCATAAATCTGGAATACCTACGATTACCCATGACCACGATTTTGCGTGGGAGCGGGGCGACCGGTATGTTTCACCGCACAAGGATATCAATGATTTTGTGACTGAGGTATTTCCGTTGCGGGCTCCTAACTCGGTTCATGCTGTGATTAATACCCATGCATGTGATACATTAATGGAGCGTTTCAATCGGCAAGCAGTGAATGTGCCAAATGTGATGGATTTCGACATGCCTTTCGGTGTTCAAAATAAGAAGAATGAGAATCTGTATGAGCATATGGGTTTTCAAAAAGATGACTTACTTCTTTTCCAGATAACCCGGATTGTCAGGCGAAAAGGGATCGAATCTGCCATTCAGCTGCTTCATGAGCTTCATGACAAAAAGATCAAGTTGATCATTAGTGGTAACTACGCAGACGATGCGGGTAGCGCCTATTATAACGAGCTGGTAAACCAGATCCATGAGCTGAAGCTTGGGGAACAGGTAAGTTTTGCACACCATCTGTTCCATAACAAAGGCCTTTCTAATGGAAACGGCGAGGTGCGCTTTTCTCTTTCCGATGCGTATGCCCGTGCGAGGGCGTGTACCTATTTTAGTACATACGAGGGATTTGGGAATGCGTTTGTGGAAGCCGTCCTGGCCAAACGTCCGATTTTTGTCAATAACTATAAACCGGTTTACATGCCAGACATTGGTAATAAGGGTTTTAAAGCTGTTATGATCGAAAATAGTATTCTCACTGAGGAGGCGGTCAAGGAGATATCGGAGGTCATTTACAATCCTGCTCTTTGCAAGGAAATCGCGGATTTCAATTTTGAACTGGGGAAAAAATATTTCAGTTATGATACCCTCCGGGAGAAGCTTATTGAACTCATTGACAAAGCCAAGACTGCAGCCGGAGGTTAGTCTAAAAATAATTTCTTTAGTATATGGTCTGTGATGAGCCAGTGAGCAGGGTGAATGGCTGTTTTGTCTTCCCTTAACCACATGGTTCCGGTCTCCAGAAAAGGGACTGAATTACGTTCAAAGTGCCGGCGGAACTTTTTACCAAAATTATCTTCCATAAACTTAGGATCTGCCCCCCATTTGGTTCGTAATGAGGTGATTAGATAATCGTGGAACTGTTCAACCCGGGATAAGCTTTCAGACTCACTAACCCCCATGCCCCCGGAGATGCCTTCCATATACCCTTTCAGAGAGGAGAGGTTCCATCTTCGATGAGAACCGTCAAATGAGTGAGCCGATGGCCCTACACCCAGGTAGGGCAAGCCAGACCAGTAAAGAAGGTTGTGATTAGACATCCTGCCAGGTAACGCAAAATTAGAGATTTCATAGTGGTCATAGCCAGCTAAGCGCATCTCTTCCCTGAGCAAATGGAAAAGATGCGCACTTTCATCTTCATGGACAGGAATCAATCTTCCTTTTGTTCTCCAGTGATCAAATACGGTACCGGGCTCAAAAGTAAGGTGGTATGCAGAAAGATGTGAAATGGGGAGTGATATTGCCCTGTGGAGATTCTCCACCCACTCCCCAATGGATTGACCTGGAATACCATAGATCAGATCGATGGTAATGTTTTCGAATCCCGACTTAGCAGCACTGATCACGCTTTGTTCTGACTGTATGGCAGTATGAGATCTTCGCATTAATTCCAGGTCCCTCTCGTGAAAAGATTGTACCCCAATGCTAAGGCGATTGAATCCCCGGGATTTCAAATACCGAAGAAAGGTTGGATTCAGGTCATCAGGATTGCACTCGATGGTTATTTCTGCATCTTCGCGAAACGAAAAAGCATCATATACGGTGTCCAGAATCTTATCTAAGTTTTTTGCGGAGATAAGTGAAGGGGTTCCGCCCCCAAGATAGAGTGATTCCAGAGGGTCACTGGAAAAATCTTTGCTTTGCATCTGGATCTCCTGCACTATTCGTCTCACAAGTTCATCCTCAAAGCGAAGACTCACCGTAAAAAAGAAATCACAATACCTGCAAGCCTGTCGGCAAAAGGGGATATGTATGTAAAGTCCGCGCACGGATGATTATTGATCAATGAATCCAATGATGGCATTGGAAACAGCCCTTGATTCCGGAGGGAGGGAATAAACATCTGATTCATAATCTTTGTTATAGGGAGAAATATTGAGGGCTGTTTCACCCACAACCAGTGTACTGCTTCCTCCCGGATCAAATCCCATGGCGTTCTCCATGCCAAATTTTTTCAGGATACCGGCCATGTCGGCATGTGTGGCTCCAACCGATTCTCGAATCCTACCGTTGATGGTTAAGATCGCCAGTTGGCCCTTTTTATTGATCCCAACAGCTATTTTTGGTCCGCGCATTTTGGTGTAGTCCAGTCTGGCAGCCTGGGTACGAATGGAGTTGGTCGATTTCCACCCTTCGATACCCATGTGAATGGCTAGCTCTCCGTCTTTAAGGAGCAATGGTCCGGCCTCCACTGCATGAAAAATATTTTCATAACCAGGAATAGATAAGGTTATCCGTGTTCCTGCTTTCCACCCGCCTGGCAAAGCTTCCGGATTCAGAGCCAGTGTCAGACCGACAGGTACCACAGGAACCCTTTCATCCTTTTCAGTCCTGGCAATTTCCTTGATCACGTTACCCGCTAATCTGACAATCACTCTACCGTTTGCGGCGATCTCGTGATCCGGATAAAGCAGGTCATAATAACTCCTATCCATTGCCATTACCGGGTTATAAGCATCCGCTGTAAACTCCATCTCTCCGTTTTTCCACTCCACTCGAAGGCCCCTCGAACAAGTAACTCTCCGGATCCCGATGGTGCCATCATGATGGACCAGCAACGCGGGCTTATTAAAGAGTGGGGGGGAAATCATTTTACCCTTCGAAATAAGCAAGCCCAGTGGAGAGCCGATATAGGTTTCAGGCAGACCAAGTTTCCCTACCAATTCTGGATTTAGGATGTACCCTCCATTCCAGGCGATTTGGGCATTTGCTTCATTTTGTTTGTTAAAGGATTTTACAAATTGTTGAACGGTTTTTGGTCTCCCGCCTGTTGAAACAGCCGCAAAATCCCATTTTCGCTCCTTGAAGTTTACTTGTGCCACGGCTCCATTATAAGGCATTCCGTCATCATGGATTCCGCTCACAAACTCATAGGTGACATTCTGTTTGGTCTTTGCCGGCTGAGCCCGTGATTGAAGCACATGCATCACCGGACTACCACGCTCTATAGAATCTTCACGGATATCGGACATGATCCTATCTTCCCCGTATTTCTTGATGAGAGATTTATAAAGATCACTTTTTAAAGCATTTTCAAAATCTTTTGAGGTTTGTACCGGGGTTGGGTAGGAAAGGGTAGCTCTAACTCCTGCTGGTACAAATTGAATATATCCACTATGAAGGGGAATTCCCATGATATGAGCTGTAAATTGGTTAGGCACCTTCCCAATGTGAAAGCGGTCCATGTTTACAATGTCGGTCATCATGGCTGCATTACTCCGGTTGGTCAAAAGATATCCGTGGTTTTCCTTAATTTGCCGTAATATTTTTAATGCTCTTCTACCCAGCTGCGGGAAGTGAATCCCCACACACACCTGCTTGGTCCTGATAATTTGAATCACTTTGTATTCATAGAGTAATTTCAATTCCTCTGAGGTCCCGTTAATAATATAATCGGTAATCTCGTCCTTGTTGAGCTGTTTGCCAAGATTCTTCTCCTGCGCAAAAATGAAAATTGGTTGCAGGTCAGGGGCATTCCTGTCCAACATCTCCCGGCTTATGGTCACTTCAAGAGGAAGCTGCAGCCTTGTTCGTATGGATTGCAGTGCAAAAAACTCCAGTTCATACATGATGTACGCCCCGGGAAAATAGGCAATCGGAAGGTTTGACCTCAATCTCTCAATCAACCTTTCCCGGTCATCAATTGCCAGGTAGGAACTCCCGGTTATTTGCATAAGAGCCAGGTTCCAATCTGTGAAAAACTGGGGATTGATGTTTACTTTATTCAAAGGAGTCGGTTGGACAATTTTGATATATAGCAAGTTTATTAATCCTGTCAGCTCCTGGAACGTATAATCCTGATAGGGATAATGTGATTTATTCCGGTGCCGGTAGGACATCGAATGATCATGCTGAATGGTTGTCTCCCCCTCCCGAATTTCAAAAATAGTCTCCACTGCATTGTAGAACTGGTTGATGATGGTTGATGGGACGAATTCTGAATCCGGATCATTCTTAATAATTGACCGTGAAAAATGGAATGCCATTCCACGGAATAGTTGTTGCTCAACCCTGAAATAGCTTGGGTCGATGAGTGATTTTAACATCAGCATAAAGGAAAGGCGCCCATATCCCGGCATGTAGTGCCTGTTCCGGGTATCCAGCAACTTTTTAAGATCCTCATTGGTAAAATTTACCATCTCCCTGTAATCATCCATATTTTCCCGTACAATCCGAAGTTGCTTTTCATTCCCTTTTAACTGGCTGTAGAGGCGATGGAGTATTTGATGGATATTATCGCTGAGCGCATCCAGGCTATAGCGTTTATGCACAACCCTTCGGTTGTGCCTGAATTCATCTGTGTACCTGTGTGGGAAGAACACCCTGTCTACTATTCGTTTGACAATGCTGCTGGTTATTTTCTTCCCCTTGAATTCCAGTACTTTTAACCGGTCTTTCTCACCCAGGTGCTCTCCAATAACTTCTGAATAGACTGTTTCTGGTTCATACCGCCTGCAGAATATAGGCGTACCGCAAGCCGTGGCCTCAATAATCGGCAATCCCCTTCCTTCTGTTTTACTCGGAAGCAATATCAGAGACGAGATGTTATATAACTCCGCTATTCCGGCTGGATTTTCAAATCGTGTTTTAAACGTCTCCTTGTCAAGTTCACCAAAGAGGAAAGCAAGGTACACCCGGTTTCTAAGGGTTGGATTCACCTGGCTCAGCAATCCCTGAAATCGCTTAATGAGTTTTTTGTAGTAGCCGTAGTGTCCTGCTGCGATGGGGCCGGTTATCAGCAGTGTCATCTTCAGCAGAGAGGTTTTCCGGAACCTTAGCACCATCTCCTCTTCCTGAAACATCTTAATCAGCAGGTTAAAAGAGGTCTCTATACGTTTCCTGGAAATAATCCTTGTGGGTTGCAGAAAAATGATATTTTCGCCAATAAAACTTTTCGCCACCCCAGTGTGGGCTCCAATAAGAATGGGTTTCGGATTGTGCTCTGCCACCAAGCCCCTTGAAAGCACATCCTCCACAGAATAACCAACTAATGGATCGTGGTACCTCGCAAGAATTTTCTCAACCTGTAGAAAAGTATTGATGTTTTTTCGTTTGTCGCTCTTGGTATAATGGGAGGTATCCACCGCTGTTCCTATCTCCATCACATTGGTCGGATTATGACCCTTGATCCTGATCAAATGCTCCGATTGACCCCCGTTGATGTTTACATTGATCCATGTTCTTGATTGCCAGGGAAACAACATCTCGATGACAGAAAAAACTTCCCCTAAATGACAGTTTGTGAAGAAAAAATCTCTGGGACCTGAATGAGATCCGGATTTAATCCTGTCTGCCTTGCACATGCCTCCCTCCCAGTAAAAATCATGGTTGTTATTGATGACGGGTATTCCAAGGTACTCTGAAAGCAACACAGTGGCAAGTGCTAATGCAACGTTTCCAGGATTGGAATTTACATTGAGAAGATAGAGAATATTGATTTCTTCTGTCTCAATATATTGTCCGAGCTTTTCAATAATCGTGAGAGTTTGTGACCACAATTTTTTGATCAGCGCATTGTAGGTCTCACTTCCCCGTTCAAGTTTAGTAAAATAGAAATCACTGTAAAGCTCCCAATCATCAAAGCCTGCCATTTCCGGAATCACATGCTGCTTATAATCCTCTTTGATAACCGGAGCTGTTTTCGAATGTATTTCTCCTGCAATATAATGCACCGGAATACCCGGAATATTGCGCCTGATAAGCGAGGAATATTTTTCAACCTCCACCGTAATGCCATCCACCATGTAGTGGAAGGTAATAAATCCAATGCCTCCTTTTCTCAGATTTTCTTTGAACTCCTCATAGGATCCTGTAAATTCCATGGAGGGATACTTCTTCTGCTCTCGAAACCTGTCGACGAACAGTCCCAGGTCAAACCAGGTATCTATCTTCTCCTTGTTCAGGACTGTCAGCAAATCATCTAACTTCATTTCGAAATTATTATCATATTTGTGATGGGTAAATAAGCCACTTCCCACATGCTAAGGTACATGATCCGCTACAAATTTTCCATATTTCTGGCAATTGCCATTGCCACACTCAGTCTGATACCCAGCAGCAGTATGCCAGATTCACCACTTTTTTCAATTAGATTCCTTGATAAGTTCGTCCATTTTTCGATGTATGGATTATTAGGATTTGTTGCGCTGCTGGAAGGTCGTTGCAAGGAAAAGTGCGTGCGGTTTCATTTGATTTTACTCCTGAATATTTTTATTCTCAGTGCACTTATTGAGGTGCTTCAGGCAACTGTGGTAGAAACCCGTTCGGCCGAATGGTTAGACCTGGTGGCCAATTTTACCGGTTTGATTACCGGGTATTTTGCTTTCCGTATTTTCCGTAATCTAAGAACCTTCGGATCGGTTAAATCCTGATTCTATCTTTGTCTTGTCTGAATTCCGCTGCCAGATTAGCCACGGTCTCTGTAATATATATGTTTTTCATCTCACTTCTTAACGGGGATATCTTGTCATGGAGACTGCAGGGTGTGTCGTGACTACATTTGGAGGTTCGTATAACGCATACATCAAAAGAATCGGAGCCATCGATGATCTCAATGATTTCCATGATTGAGATATCCATGGCAGTTTTTTTTAGGCTGAAACCCCCGTGAGGTCCCTTGGTCGATTTGAGAATATTTTGCTTTGCCAGCAACTGCAGGATCTTTCCAAGAAATGGTGTTGGTATATCCAACTGAGATGAAATCTCCTTAATTCCAACTTTCTTTTCGGCTGAAGAATAAAGTGTAAGGTAGATGACTGCCCTGATGGCATACTTGCTGGTATTTGATAGCATAGTTTAAGTTTTTACAGGAATTTTGCTAACCCTTGGGCTGTGTCTTCCATCTGCGAATTTTGTTTCCAGGAATGCTTCCACGATCTCTTTTGCTGTGGAAAGATCGATAAACCTCGCCGGAAGGGAACAAATATTTGCATTATTATGACTTCTGGCTAATCGGGCTATTTCCTTATTCCAGCACAATGCTCCTCTTATTAACTGATGCTTGTTTGTCACCATATTTATTCCGTTTCCACTGCCACACAGTGAAATCCCTAAGCTGCAGGACCCGTTTTCCACCGCATTTGCCAGCGGGTGCCCAAAATCGGGGTAATCTACAGCACTTGTTGAATCGGTACCGAAATCTTTTATAGTATATCCCCTTTCTTTCAAATACTCAATGATGGACAACTTCATTTGATATCCGGCATGATCAGAAGCTATGGCAATTTCTTTCTTCATTGTCCCTTTTTTTAACAAACAAGCTGTTGATTTGTTGTTCATTCATTTTAATAACCTGCATGCTATCCTGCTATTCTTTTCTTTCTTAAATATCATCCAAATAATTCCTTAAATGATAAACAGATTGTCAACAGTCGTTATCTTTGAACCAGCATACTATTTTTCAAAATAGCCGGCTATTAACAAGTGTTAAGTCATTTTCTATCTTGCCCGCTTTCAGAACTTAACAAATCTTTCAATTGTTAATAGTATGTGTTAAACATTTAATGATTCGAAAATGCAAAGATACGCGTAGTTTTTTTAAAACATCATGAACCGCCTATCATCATCATTTTAAAGATATTTACTTAACTATTATTAAAAATATATATCATGGAAAGTGTTGATAAATCATTCGATCTGGTGAAAGAGATTGAAAGGTTAAGGAAGGAGAAAAATGCTGTCATCCTGGCACACTTTTACCAGGAGGGAGAGATCCAGGACATTGCAGATTTTGTGGGAGATAGTTTGGGTCTTTCTCAACAAGCCGCTAAAACAGAGGCAGATATCATACTTTTTGCCGGGGTTCATTTTATGGCTGAAACAGCTAAGATCCTGGCCCCGGAAAAAAAGGTGCTTCTCCCCGATCTACAGGCAGGTTGTTCACTGGCAGATTCCTGTCCTCCCGATGAATTTGCAGCTTTTAAGAATAAATACCCGGGACATACGGTGATATCTTATGTGAATACAACGGCCAGGATCAAAGCCTTGACCGATATCGTATGTACATCTACCAATGCACTTCAGATAGTTCAGAGCCTGCCTGAAAATGAGAAGATTATTTTTGCTCCTGACCGGAATCTTGGAAATTACATTCAAAGTGTAACCGGGAAGGAGATGGTTATTTGGGATGGCGCATGCCATGTACACGAGGAATTCAGCCTGGAGAGGATTTTGGAGCTTAAAAACGAAAATCCTGATGCTAAAATCATTGCCCACCCTGAATGCGAAAAACCTATTCTTATAGTAGCGGATCATATAGGATCTACGACTTCACTTTTAAATTATTCTATCAAGGATGAAGGAATGACATTTATTGTAGCTACAGAATCGGGAATACTTCACCAAATGAAAAAAGCCAGTCCCCATAAGACCTTTATACCAGCACCGCCCAATGACTCCACCTGTGCTTGTAATGATTGTAAGTACATGAAGCTTATCTCGCTAAAAAAGATTTATACTACCTTGAAGAATGAACTTCCGGAAATAACTTTGGAACAGAAATTGATGGATAAAGCCAGGGGATCAATTGTAAGAATGCTGGAGATTTCAAAAAGACTTCAATTGTAACTAGTTTTCAATGGTAACGAAGCTGACCGGATACTGTTTTGTTTTTGTTTGTTTGGTGGTGCATGGCATAGGCCTTAAAGGTCAGGACGGGAGCGATGAGAGGCGTTTTGTTCAATTTTATTATCCCAATGCCCAGCTTTCAAGTGAAGGGTATATGCGCAATGATCAACCAGATGGATACTGGAAAACATATTATGTAACGGGAGTAATCAAGTCAGAGGGAAAAAGGACGAATTACTTGCTTGATAGTACGTGGAATTTTTATAATCAAGCAGGAGAATTAACTCAAAGGATCAATTACCAGATTGGGGAAAAAAGTGGATACTCGATCAGGTATACCTATGATAATCCATTGAATCCCGGTCAGCCAACTGTCCTTTCAAGAGAACTTTACGTTAATGGAAAGAAGGAAGGTAATTCATTTTACTACCATCCGACCGGTGAATTAAATCTTGTGGTTTTTTATAAAAATGGGAGGAAACAGGGATTATCAAGAGAGTATGATAAAGATAGTACCCTAATCACAGTAGTAGAATATAACGATAACTATTTAATAAACCGGGAAAGGGTGAACCGGAAGGATAGTGAAGGAAAGAAGCAGGGTACTTTTCGGGAGTATTATGAAAATGGTAAAATCAAAAGGGAGGAACATTATCTGGATAATCAATTGCATGGGTACTTCCGCGAGTTTGATGGAACAGGTAAACTCGTCTTAGCTATGAGGTATGAACGGGGCCAGATCATGGAAGAGATTGACGAAGAGTTGAAAGAGATTCTGGATATGAAAAGCACCTATGATGAAAAAGGCCGTTTGATTTTTACCGGAGGATATAAAGAGGGTGTTCCTGTGGGAATTCACAGGTTTTACGATACCACTGGTACGGTTGAGAATGCGTATCTGTACAATGAAGCCGGAAACAAAATTTCCGAAGGAATTATTGATGAGCAGGGAAGAAGAATAGGGAGGTGGATTGATTATTATACCACCGGGGAGATCAGGGCAAAAGGAACCTACCAGAACAACCTGCGATCTGGTAACTGGACCTACTATTTCCACACAGGAGGAATCGAGCAAAAGGGGAGATTCGAAAGAGGCAGGTATCAGGGATTGTGGATATGGCATTATTCTAACGGAAATACCTGGAGAGAAGAGAGTTACTTTAATGGTAGAGAAGACGGGATGTTCGTAGAGTATGACAGGGCAGGGGGAATATTAACCAAGGGTGATTATATTAGTGGAGAAAAAGAAGGTGAATGGATATACCAGGTAGGTGACCATCAGGAGCGGGGCAGCTATGTGATCGGGTTGAGGGAGGGAGTTTGGAAATATTTTTACAATAATGGAAATCTAAAATATGAAGGTCGCTACTCCCAGGGGAATCCCGACAAAAGACACAAGTATTATTACCCTTCCGGTGTGTTAAAAGAGGATCAGTATTATGAGCTTGGTATTCGTGAGAAGAACTGGAAGAAGTATGATAATGAAGGTAATCTGGTGATGACAATCACATATAAAAACGATGCAGAACAAAGAATCAACGGGATCAGAATTAAGCTTCCCGAAAGTGATGTTACATTAATTCGCTGAGTTCGTGATGGCAGAAGATTTTGAATTAAGGGATAAGCAATTATCAGAAATCGATCTGGAAATTGAGGCCAAGTTACGACCTGGAATTTTTTCAGATTTTGATGGACAAAAAAAGGTTGTAGAGAACCTCAAAGTCTTTGTGGAAGCTGCCCGTTTGAGGGATGAAGCCCTCGACCATGTCCTTCTGCACGGACCCCCTGGTCTGGGCAAAACGACCCTTGCCTATATTATAGCCAACGAAATGGGGGTAGGTATCAAGATTACATCCGGTCCAGTTCTTGACAAACCTGGTGATCTGGCGGGATTGCTTACCGGATTGGAAGAGGGAGATGTCCTTTTTATAGATGAAATCCACAGGCTTTCTCCCATTGTCGAGGAGTATCTTTATTCGGCTATGGAAGATTATTGCATTGATATTATGATAGATAAGGGACCAGCTGCCAGGTCTGTCCAACTTACCCTTCAACCGTTTACGTTACTGGGAGCCACCACCCGCTCGGGTTTACTTACAGGTCCGTTGCGTGCAAGGTTTGGAATCAATTCACTGCTCGAATACTATGATGTCGAGGTTCTTACTGGAATTGTGAAACGTTCGTCAGGGATTCTGAAAGTGGAAATAAGGGGGGATGCTGCCGTGGAAATCGCTTCCAGAAGCCGCGGCACTCCGCGCATTGCGAATGCACTCCTCAGAAGGATAAGAGATTTTGCCCAGGTAAAAGGCAATGGGATCATCGATATGAAAATCACCAAATACGGGTTAGATGCCTTGAACATCGACCAATCTGGACTGGATGAGATGGATAATAAGATCCTACTCACTATCATAGATAAATTCCAGGGTGGTCCGGTAGGATTGAATACCATAGCCACGGCAGTCGGTGAAGAAGCGGGAACCATTGAAGAAGTTTATGAGCCTTTCCTGATTAAAGAGGGTTATATAAAGAGGACCCCCAGGGGAAGAGAAGTCACAAAGATTGCCTATGAACACCTTGGCAAATATAGAGATAACCAGAACTTTTTATTCTGATATTTTATATATATTTGTGAGGAACTGATACTAAATACATAAGCTGATATGTTAAAAGAATTATTGAAAAATGCGGGACTTCTGGTTATTCTGATTGGAGTGATTGTGCTTGGCATTTCTGTCTTTACAAAAGTTCAAACCAATTCACATCTTTCGCTCAGCCTTGTACTTATCGTAGGAGGTCTAATTGCCCATATTGTTATCGGTAAAGTAGTAGAGTGATCCCTTTATATATTGGCAATGTGCTTCAATCCTGGCTTGTCCAGGATTTTTATTTTCCTTCCATTAATTTCAATCAACCTGGTACTTTTAAATTCGGAAAGAAGCCTGATGATGGATTCAGTAGCCGTTCCAACAATGTTGGAAAGTTCTTCCCTGGTTAAAGAGATCTTCAGTATACCCTGGTCATCACTTCCAAACTCTCCATCCAGGTGAAGCAGTATCTCTGCAAGTCGTTCTTTTACTGTTTTCTGAGCGACATCTGTAATATAAGAATTGGCTTCACCCAACTCCTTGCAGGTGAGTTTCATCAATTCCACAGCAAAGTTGCCATTGGTTTTGACAAGATTAAGTAAAATATTGGCAGGGATATGACAGAGAATAGATTCTTCGAGAACTTCCGTTGTGGTGCATGCCGGTTCATTACTTACAACCGAACGGTAACCGATAAGATCGCCAGGTTTGGCAAATCGAATAATTTGCTCTTTTCCGTCACTCCCGGTTTTGTATATCTTTGTAATTCCAGATTGGACGCAATAGAAACCCTTCATTCGGTTCCCTTCGTGGTAGACGATAGAACCTCTTTTGTAGGATTCTGTTACCTTGTGGAATGAAATTTCCTGTAGCTCTTCATCCGTTAGGTGAAGGAACAGGGGATGCCTCCTGCTAATGCAGGAATCGCAACCAGGATCGTCGGGATAATCGAACATGAAGAATAGATTGACATTTCAAAATAAACAAATATTAATTGAAAACTTAAATCAATGAAGGAAACTATAAAAGCTCAGTGGCTTAACGACCTAAGCTTTGAAGCGGAAGTGAACGGACACAAGATATACATGGATACTTCAATCGAACATGGTGGTAAGAATACCGGACCCAGACCAAAGCCTCTGATGATGGTGGCATTGGCAGGCTGTACAGGAATGGACGTAACAGCCATACTTAAAAAAATGAGGGAAGAAATTGAAGATTTGATCGTTGAAGTAGAAGGGGACATTACTGAAGAACATCCCAAGAGATTTGTGGCGATGAAAATCATTTACAGGGTGAAAGGCAAGGGAATTAACAGGAAAAATGTAGAAAAAGCAGTGCACCTTTCAACTACCAGGTATTGTGGTGTTTCAGCAACTTACTCGAAAGCCTTTCCGATTACCCACGAGATTATTATAGAAGAGTAAATATTGCGAGGGATGTGTTAGCGCGAGATGCTTATTCGGCTTCGCCAAAAAATGCCAGTCCGCCTATACCACATCCCTCGGAAAAACCTGGCGAGAATTAATTCTGCTAATAGGCTGCGCGGAACTGCTCCAGAAAACGGACATCATTCTCAAAGTAGAGACGAAGATCCCTGACCTGGTATTTTAACATCGCTACCCGTTCAATACCCATTCCAAATGCGAATCCAGTGTATTTCTTTGAATTAATATGATTGAATTCAAGCACATTTGGATCGACCATACCGCACCCTAATATTTCCAGCCACCCTGTATATTTACATACATTGCATCCCTTTCCTCCGCAGATCTGGCAACTAATATCCATTTCAGCCGAGGGTTCTGTAAAAGGAAAATAAGAAGGACGAAGCCTGATTTCAACCTTTTTTCCAAACATTTCCCTGGCAAAATAGAGTAGCGTTTGTTTTAGGTCGGCGAAGGATACGTCTTCATCAATGTAGAGACCTTCCACCTGATGAAAAATACAGTGGGCACGGGCAGAGATAGCTTCATTCCTGAATACCCTTCCTGGAGAAATGGTGCGAATCGGTGGTTGTTCATTTTCCATCACTCGCACCTGAACAGAGGAGGTGTGGGTTCTGAGGAGAATATCCGGATCCTTTTCCACGAAAAAAGTGTCCTGCATATCTCGAGCAGGGTGCTCAGGAGGAAAATTGAGTGCTGAAAAGACATGCCAGTCATCCTCTATTTCGGGTCCTTCCGATATTGTGTAACCAAGCCTTGCGAAGATTTCAATGATTTGGTTTCGCACAATGGATATAGGATGTCTGGCACCTAATTGAAGAGGTGGCCCGGGTAAGGTAAGATCGTTTGATTCATCTTGCGCCTCATCCTGGGATGTGGCTGAAATCAGGTTCTCCAGCTTATCGGTAATAAACTGCTTCAGTTGATTTAATTTCTGCCCTACCTCCTTTTTATGCTCATTGGGAACATTTTTGAAATCGTTGAAGAGTTCAGACAGCAATCCTTTTTTTCCCAGGTATTTAATCCTGAATTGTTCTATATCCTCCTTGGATGTACCGCTAAATTGAGTGGTTTCAGTAAGGATCCTGTCTATTTTCCGGAGCATATCTTATTTAATTGAAGCTATAAAAATATAAAGAAGGAAAATTATTCTACCAACGAAATAGCATAGACCACATCTTCGATGGGCCGGTCATAGGTGTCGGTTTTAACCGCAGCTATCCGGTCCAGAACTTCAAGACCTTCTACAACCTCTCCAAAAACTGTATAACTCCCGTCAAGGTGTGGAGTGCCCCCCAAAGTGGTATATATTTTGATCGCCTCAGCACCGAGGTTTACCATACCGCGTTGCGCCATAAGGTTCAAATCTTCGGCAGAGAAGACGGTTCCCTGAACCAGGTAAAATTGAGACCCGGAAGATTCTTTAGCCGGATTCACCTGGTCCCCTTTTCTGGCAGCTGCCAGTGCACCCTTTTTATGTATCAGCGTTTCATTGAATTCAGCAGGCACAGTGTAGCCAGGCCCCCCATTTCCCAATCTCTGACCCTTTTGGGCACCAACTGAATGTGGATCACCACCCTGAATCATAAAATCAGCGATCACCCTATGGAATAACTGACCTTTAAAAAAATCTTCTTCGATGAGTTTGATCATGTTGTCGCGGTGGAGTGGCGTTTCATTATAGAGCTTAACCACCATGTCTCCAAGGCTAGTTTCAAATTTTATCAACTGTTCGGGCCGGGGGTTTTCATTCTGGGCATTGAGGTCTGTAGGCAATTGCATACACAGCATGCAGACAATCAGACCTACTATATACTTCATTATCATAAATCACATAATTTTATTCAACTATCCTTCCACAAATATAGGATGAATGTTCAATAAAAGTTCCATAAACCATTAGACTTCCTTATCCGGAAGATAATACTACTTTTGAAAAATTGGTTTTACACTATTGAAAAATCCCATTAAACAACTGTTCGGGCAAACCGCTGTCTACGGTTTGGGTATTGTCTTGCCCCGCCTGCTTAATTACATGCTCCTGACCCCGTTTTATACCAGGATATTTGACAAAGCAACCTATGGAATTATCACCGAACTATATGCCTATGTCATTTTTCTTCTGGTTATCCTCACATATGGTCTGGAAACAGGTTATTTCAGGTTTGCAAGTAACTCTGAGCAAAAGGAAAAGGTCTATACTACGGTCATGGGATCATTATTTTTCACCTCCATCCTGTTCATTGCCTGTATGCTGTTTTGGAGTGGGCCCATTAGCCGTGCCATGGGTTACGGCACAAACCCGGAGTATATTAAGTGGTTGGCACTTATCGTGGGGGTAGATGCATTTACCTCCATACCCTTTGCAAGGATCCGGTTGTACAACAGGGCTGGGAAATATTCAATTATTCGAATTGCTGAAGTGTCCATAAATATTGGCCTTAATCTGTTTTTCCTTTACTATTGCCCCAGACATACCGATTCCCACCTTGTCGAAATGGTTTACAGGGAGGAAATAGGAGTTGGATATGTATTGCTTTCTAACATGATAGCCTCTTTTGGTAAACTCGCATTACTGTTTTCTGAAATATTGGCAGCTTTCAGGTCGTCATTCGATAGAATACTGATGGGCAGCCTGCTAAAATACTCATACCCGCTGCTTGTGGCTGGATTGGCCGGAACCGTGAATGAGGCGCTTGACAGGATATTGCTGAAGCACCTGCTCCCTCTGGAACTGAATCCTATGGAGCAACTTGGGATATATGGAGCCAATTATAAATTGGCTGTGCTAATGACCCTTTTTGTACAGATGTTTAAATATGCCGCCGAACCATTCTTCTTTTCAAAATCTGGGGAGAAAAATGCCAGGAAACTGTATGCCGATGTGATGACATTTTTTGTTGTGGCAGGGCTACTAATATTCCTGCTTGTGAATTTGTACCTCGATTATTTTATTCTTTTCATTGGCAAGAATTTTAGGGAGGGATCACATATCGTTCCGGTAATCCTAATGGCTAACCTGGTGATGGGCATTTACTTTAATCTTTCCATATGGTATAAACTGACAAACAAGACAATGATTGGTGCCCTCCTGGTTACCCTGGGAGCGATGATTACCGCAGGTATAAATTTGCTGTTTATTCCCAAATATGGGTATCAGGCTTCAGCCTGGGGACATCTGATCTGTTACAGTGTGATGGTTATTCTATCCTTCATCTGGTCCAGAAAGCACTATGCTGTGCCCTACAAAGTTGGACGAATTGTTGTATATATAGCAATTGCTTTGGTAATATATTTTGTCAATAAGCTATTTTTGCATGATGCAATAAAACTGCATAATTTCACTGGATTGATCCTCTTAACGCTTTTCGGCACCATGGTTTATTTCAGTGAACGAGGTACATTTAATGCCTATAAATATGGATAAATCTATGCAAGTAAAAATTGTAAACCGCTCCAGGCATCCTTTACCGGATTATAGCACACCCTTGTCGGCAGGCATGGACCTGAGGGCTAATCTTGATGCACCGATTACTCTAAAGCCGCTGGAGAGGCGTCTTGTGCCCACGGGCTTGTTTATAGAACTGCCGGGAGGTTTTGAGGCTCAAATTAGGCCAAGAAGCGGACTGTCCCTTAAGAAAGGTATATCAGTGGTGAATACTCCAGGCACCATTGATGCCGATTATAGAGGAGAGATAGGCATTATACTGATTAATCTTTCAGAAATTGATTTTGAGGTGAATGATGGAGAGCGCATTTGCCAGATGGTGATAAATAAGGTAGAACAAATTACATGGACTGAAGTTAATTCACTGGAAGATTCTGTAAGGGGAGCTGGCGGCTTTGGGCATACCGGAAGTCAGTAATTTACGTTCTAACAAAGAACGTAAGCCCTAATTTTCGAGGATATGAAAATAATAGGATAATGATAAGAAGAGCATGGGAAAGACAGGTATAACAAGTGCACTTTGTTGGGTGCTTCTCCTTGGCGGCGTTTACTGCATGGGGCAGGAGGTTGAAAGAAATAACGATTACCAGTATGCGCTTATTGAGGCAGTGAAGCAAAAAAACCTTGGAAATATCTCTGAAGCAGTAAAGCTATACAGGCTGGTCATTAAGGATCAACCTGACTGTCAGGCAGCCTATTATGAACTTGGATCCATTTACCTGATGTCGAATCAGGTTGAGCTTGCACAAGATAACTTGGCTAAAGCCTACTCATTTGACCCTGATAATCAATGGTATACTTTAGCATATTTAAATTCTCTAGGTGCAGGTGAAGATTATGTGACAATTACAAAAATCCTAAAGGAGAAGAAGAAAAGGGATCCAGAAGAAGTAGAATGGGATTTTCAGCTGGCCAGTGTATATTTTACGCAGGGAAAGGCCGGGAAATCATTAAGAATGCTTAACAAGATTGAAAATGATAGGGGATTCAGTGAAAAAATCACTTTGCTAAAAGCTTCTGTATACGAAAGTGAAGAAAAATATGATTTAGCGAAGCAGGAGATCGAAAAAGTTATGGTGCTTTTTCCGGAAGCTATTCAGTTCAGAATTGCGGCTGCTGAATTGAGTTTGAAAAACAATCAGGAGGAGATGGCTGCAGATTATTATCTTGAAATATTAGAGATTGACAGCACCAATATTTTCGCTTTAACCAATCTCACAGATTATTACAGGAAGAAGGAGGACTACCCTAATAGTTTCAGGTTTTTGGCTAAATCTTTTAATAACAATCAGATTGATATAAAAAGAAAAGTAGCGATTCTGTCCTATTATTTATCGGATGATAAGTTTGTGCTAAATTACCCGGACCAGTTGGACCATTTGTTGCAGGTTTTCCTGAAGGCACATCCGGATAATCCTGAAGGCAGATTGATTGCATCAGATTTCTATATACAGTCGCGTTCGTACAACAAGGCTTATTCCCAGCTGAAGGTTTTTTTAGAGTCAAACAAGGGAAATTATCCTCTTTATATGCAAGCCATCATGCTTGCCAATGCCACTTCTCAAAACGAGGAATTGATAAATATGACAGAACAGGCACTAATCCAATTTCCCGATAGCGTTGACATTCGCTTTTTCCGTGGATTGGGTTTCTATGAGGAGGAAGAGTATGATTTGCTTATTGAAAATTTTCAGGCTATTTCTCTGGAAAATTTCTCTGTGAAAGAATATTCCTCGCAAGCAAAAATGCTTTTTGCTGAAGCTTATTACAGGTTGGGTGATTTTCCAATGTCTGATTCATTATTTGAAAAATTAATAAGAGAAGAGCCTGACAATTATATGGTTCTGAACAATTACAGTTATTACCTTGCCGAGAGGGGAGCGAAGCTTTACAGGGCGAAAGAGTGGAGTGAAATAGCTATTAGAAATAATCCGGACAACGCCACTTTCCTGGATACCTATGCATGGGTGTTATTTAAATTGAAAAATTTTGAAGGAGCGGAAAAGTATATACTGAATGCACTTGAAAAAGGTGGTGACAAGGATCCGGAAGTAAATGAGCATGCCGGAGATATTCAGGCTGCCCTTGAAAGGTATAAGGTAGCTGAATCCTATTATCAAAAATCCATTATACTGGGTGGTAAACGGGCTCGTCTGGAAAAGAAAATTAAAAGCTTCAAGAAATAGGGGAATGAATAGAAGCTTGTGGCTAATTGTTTTTGTGACCGGAGCTGTATTGCAGCAGTGTAAGGTTGTCAGGGAGATTACAAAGCCAGATTTACCCGTGTTAAAGGGAATAGAAGGAATGGCTCAGAAATGCGCAACAAGTGATACGATTCTGAGCATTCTTGTGAGCAAAGCAAATGCCATATTAACATTTGACGATGAGCGGTATGAAGTAACCCTCACGCTCTATTCGAAAAAAGATTCCATTATCTACCTTTCAGCAGTAAATAGCGGGTATGAAATCATTCGGGCCAGTGTAAAAAATGATTCGATTAAGGTCATAAACAGGCTGAACAGGATCGTCTACAAGGCTCCATTATACAGGCGTTTCGGATATCAATACCCAATTAATTTCAACGATTTACAAAATATAATTTCAGGATACAATTTGTGCGATGATCTGGACAAGGCGACGGATGATATGAAGAATCACATCCTGTTTGAGTTCGATGAAGACTATATTAAAAAGCGCGTATCCCTGGACCGCAATCTATTGCAATTGAATACATTTGAGTTCTATCATCAACGAACGGACAAGTACCTGATGGGTGAACGAATTGAATATGGATTTAAGGTCTATTCGAATTTTATGATTACAGAATTTGAGATAATTGCCAGGGGAGGGACGGTTTCATACAACCGGGCAGTCAAAGTTAAAATGGATGTAAATCCCAGAAAATATACATTTACAGAACTAAGATGAACCGGGCGTTAATCATTTTCGTACTTGGAGTAGTATTTGTATCCTCGCTTGCGGCTCAGTCAAAAGAAGATTTGCAGCACCAGAGACAAAAAGCGTTTGACGAAATCAAACTGGCCAGGGAGCTCATGGAGCAGACTGCTGAGAAAAAGTCCACTTCCGTTCAACGAATTCGCCTCCTTCAAAGGGGAATCAGCTCCAGGGCAAATTTGATAGGTACGTTGGAAAAGGAGGTAGGAATTATCGATGGTGATATTGCAGATGGTCAGGCTCAGATTAATAAGCTGGTAGCTGAAAATAAACGGAATAAAGAGGAGTATGCCCGGCTTATCTATTATGCATACAGGAACCACACGAATTATGAGAAATTGATGTATATCCTTGCAGGAGCTTCAATTTCTCAGTCCTATCAAAGGTATAAGTACCTGAAATATATTGGCGATTACCGTGTTCAAAAAGCATCCGAAATAGAGGCCTTGATAAGGGTACTTGATCAAAAAAGGGAGGAATTAACCGGAATGAAGAATGAAAAATTATCCTTGCTGGAGGAGAAGGAGAGTGAGCAAGCTAAGCTGGTCAGTGAAAGGAGACAAAGGTCGAACCTGGTTAATGAATTGAAAGTGCAGGAATCAAGATTAAGGAGTGAAATTGAGGAGAATGAAAGAATAGCTCGTGAGCTCGAAGCCAGGATCAGAGAGATTATTGAGGAGGAAGCTAAAAGACTCAACGCTGATAACATGTATGCTGCACTCACTCCTGAACAGGAATTGGTAGGTAACGACTTTAGAAGAAACAAAGGGAAGCTGCCCTGGCCTGTGGAGAAAGGAATTATTTCGATTGGCTATGGAAATCATGAGGTGGACGGATTACGTGGATCGAGTGTGAAGAACGATGGGATTGATATATATAGTACACCGGGAACCGAAGTAAGAGCTGTCTTTGAAGGAGAAGTAACGAAGGTGTTTGCTATTTTAGGAGCAAATTTTACAGTTCTGATCAGGCATGGGGAGTTTCTTTCGGTATACCAGAATCTGGTAAATGTCCGGGTCAAGTCAGGAGATAAAGTCCACACCAAGGAAGTCCTTGGTGAAGCTTTTACAGATGACACAAAAAATCTGGCGGAGTTACATTTTCAGGTTTGGCAGGAAAAAAATATTCTAAACCCCGAGGAGTGGATCAGTAAATAATGGTTTTTTTGGAACCTTTGGTTGTGCACAACCGTATAAGAAACGTCCATTGGAATTATTATGAAAAAAGACCTGAATATTCCCTCAGAAATTGGGAACCTTAGATTGGTGGAAAAGGCAATAGATGAGCTCTCAATGGAGCTGGATCTTAGCGATGAGGTTTATGGTAATGTACTGGTTGCTACCATGGAGGCCACAAACAATGCCATTATTCATGGCAACAATTCCGATCCCAGTAAAAATGTGAGCATTAATATTCTGCTTGACGAGAAGGAGCTTCGAGTACATATAGAAGACCAGGGTATTGGCTTTGATCATGCAAGTATCCCCGACCCCACAGCACCAGAGAACCTGGAAAAGATCAATGGAAGAGGAATATTCCTGATGGAACGCCTGTCTGATGAGATTCTGTACCTTGAAGAAGGTAGAATTGTAGAGCTTAAGTTTAGATTGTAGTGGCAATAAGCTTTCATAGTGAAGGAATTTCCTTTGATATAAAGCATAAGATCAGGCATAAACAGTGGATTCGAAAAACAATAGAAATTTATAATAGAATACCTGGAGAACTTAATTTTATTTTTACTTCCAATGAGCAGCTCAGGCTCATGAACCAGGATTATTTAAACCACAACTACTTTACAGATGTTATAACCTTTGACTATACCCAAATGGGTATCAGCTCAGGTGATGTTTTTATTAGTGTGGATCAGGTGAATGAAAATGCAATTCAGTACGGCGTAGAGATGGAGGAGGAGCTTAGAAGGGTAATGATACACGGAGTATTGCACCTGCTTGGTTTTAAAGATTCATCTATTGAAGATAAGAAGACAATGAGGGAAAAGGAAAATGAAGCACTACATTTGTGGTTGAAAAACGATTAAAATGATTTCTGAATACGATGTGGTTGTTGTGGGCGGTGGTCATGCCGGCTGCGAAGCTGCGGCCGCAGCTGCAAATATGGGGAGCAGGACGTTGTTGATCACCATGGACATGACTAAGTTTGCCCAGATGTCCTGTAATCCAGCGATGGGTGGCATAGCTAAAGGGCAGATAATAAGGGAGATAGATGCTATTGGAGGTTATTCTGGCTTAGTAACGGACAGGTCCATGATCCAATTCAGAATGCTGAACAGAAGCAAAGGGCCAGCCATGTGGAGTCCCAGGGCACAATGCGACAGGTCTACTTTTACCCTGGAATGGCGAAAGATACTTGAAAGTCTTAACAACCTTGAATTTTGGCAAGATAAGGTAACAAGGTTGATCATTGAAGAGGGGGAAGTAAAGGGAGTTGAAACTCTCATGGGCATTCAATTCTTCTCAAAAAAAGTAATTCTTACTGCAGGCACTTTTATTAATGGATTAATGCATGTCGGTAAGGTAAAGATGCAAGGCGGGAGGATGGGTGAGCCACCGGTATATGGCTTAAGCGAGCAATTAAAGGAACATGGTTTTGAAGTGGGAAGAATGAAAACGGGTACCCCCGCAAGGATAGATGGAAGAAGCATTGATTTTACTAAGCTTCAGGAGCAGCCTGGCGATAATGAGTTCAGGAAATTCAGCTACCTTGATTACGAGCCTGACTACACAAGCCATATGAGCTGTTATATTGCCTATACAAATTTGACGGTCCATTCTGAATTAGAAAAAGGGTTTGAAGATAGCCCGATGTTCGACGGGACAATTGAAAGCATTGGTCCACGATATTGCCCCAGTATTGAGGATAAAATAGTTACTTTTTCAGATAAAGACCAGCATCAGTTATTTCTTGAACCAGAAGGGTTAGATACTGTAGAATATTATATTAATGGATTCTCGTCTTCATTGCCATGGGACGTTCAATACAATGCGTTACTTGAAATAAAAGGTTTGGAGAATGTGAGGATTTTCAGACCCGGGTATGCCATAGAATATGACTATTATCCACCCACTCAGCTATATCACACATTGGAAACTAAAAATCTTGCAAACCTCTATTTTGCTGGCCAGATTAATGGCACAACTGGATATGAGGAAGCAGGAGCACAGGGTTTAATCGCCGGAATTAATGCCGGGTTGAAAATTAAGGGAGATCAGGAATTTGTACTGGGTCGCGACCAGGCTTATATTGGAGTATTGATTGATGATCTGGTAACTAAAGGTGTCGATGAGCCATACAGGATGTTTACTTCAAGAGCAGAATATCGAATTCTTCTTCGGCAAGATAATGCCGATGAAAGATTGACAGAATTAAGCGCCACCATCGGATTAGCAAAAGAAGAACGAGTAAGGTTATTAAGAAAGAAGAATGAATTATCACAGGGTGTGATTACATTCATGAATGAGTACAGCATTGCTCCTGATGAGATTAATAGATTTCTTGAAGAAACAGGAACTTCTCCAATTAAGCAAAAGATGAAGCTAATTGAGCTTGCAAAAAGACCACAGGTAAATCTGTTTGAGTTGATGGAAGAGGTGCCGGGGCTGAAGCAAATCTATACCAATTGTGGAAGCAGGGGAAATGAAATTTTTGAGGCGGCAGAGATAACCATAAAATATGAAGGGTATATTGTTCGTGAGCGCCAGATGGCCGACAAACTAAAACGACTGGAAAGAATTAAGCTGGATGAAAACTTTGATTATGCCAGACTAAAAAGTATATCCACAGAGGCCAGACAAAAATTGAGTAAGCTTAGGCCAAGGACAATTGGTCAGGCTTCCAGAATTTCGGGAGTTTCCCCTAGTGATATAAGTGTTTTGTTAATATATATGGGCAGATAGTTCCACGTGGAACAAAAAGTTGAAAAATGGATAAATCCGATGCCATCACTTATTTGAAAAATACGGCAAGATCAATCAATGATTATCCAAAAAAGGGAATAATCTTCAGAGATCTGACTACGATTTTTCAGGATGAAAAGGCAATGGCGATTTCACTTGATTTGCTTTCGGGATTTCTTATCGATGAGAATTCCAGGAGAATTTCGTATGATAAATTTGCAGGGATTGAGGCAAGGGGGTTTCTACTTGCGGGAGCCCTATGTGGCAAATTAGGAGGTGGTGTTGTAATGATTCGGAAACCAGGAAAACTCCCCTACCATAAAAAACGCATGGAATATAAGCTCGAATATGGGGAGGATGCACTCGAGATCCATAATGATGCCATTCGACCAGGTGAGAAAATAATTGTAGTGGATGATTTACTTGCCACCGGTGGGACTGCCGAAGCTGGATGTAAATTGATAGAGGAACTGGGTGGAATAGTTATAAAAGTACTTTTCCTGGTTGAGCTGCCTGCACTTGAGGGTAGAAAGAAATTGAAGAAATACAACTTGGATTCCGTAATTACCTTTGAGGGGATGTGAAGCTTATCCTTTAAAGGAGGATGCTCTAATCTTGATTAAGTGTTGATTTTGGCTTCCGGAAGGTTTGAAATCTTCAGGTAGGGATGGCAAATCATATAGATTGGGGATAAAATAACGTACTGATCTTCCTGTTGAATATATGGTAAACAATGTATAAATGAACCTCTTAAACGGATTACGCAGACAGAATTTAGATAGTTTAAGACCCTGAGAAGGGGATATTTGATCTCACTGTGGCCATCTGATGGGAATATTGGCTTCCAAACAGCCATAAATTATGGTGAAAAG
>CAZCQL010000039.1:29471-43227 GCA_964500835.1 uncultured Bacteroides sp. | reverse complement strand
GGATCCGGAGTGGCGTCAGATGGTTCTGTATCGTTGGTTTGCGGGATCAGGGCATCCGCAGGAGTAATCTTCTCTTCCTCCTGAGTTGACTGGGTCTGAACGGGTTGATCCGCTGAAATCTCTTCTTCCTCTTTTAGCGGTTCGGTGTGCTGTTTTTCTGGCTGCTCTTCGTTAAATTCTTTTTCTTTAAGAGGATCATTTGCATCACTATTTTTCATGACAGGTAGAGGGTTAATGCACTCGCTAGACAACACAAATTAGACATTTTTCCTGGAACTGCTGGCTTTTTAGCTGAAAATCTAATTCTTATCTTAGCTGAAAATCGCCCAACCATGCGCATCGACATCATTACAGTATTACCGAAATTATTAGAAAGCCCTTTGGATCATTCAATCGTTAAACGAGCGAGGGCTAAGGGGATGGTAGAGATCCATGTGCATGATTTAAGGGAGTTCTCACTTGACAAGCATAAACGTGTGGATGATTATGCTTTTGGAGGTGAGGCTGGGATGGTGATGTGCATTGAACCCATTCACCGGGCAATCTCCCGGCTAGTTTCAGAGAGAAATTATGACGAAATAATTTACACTTCTCCCGATGGCCATCTGTTTGATCAAAGAGAAGCGAACAGACTCGCTATTGCAGAAAATATTATCATCCTTTGTGGTCATTATAAAGGAGTGGATCAGCGTGTAAGGGATCAATTAATTACTTGTGAAATTTCAATTGGGAATTATGTCATGACCGGAGGTGAGCTCGCAGCCGCTGTGATCACCGACAGCATTACACGACTTCTGCCGGGGGCCATATCTGATGAAACATCGGCACTTACCGACTCGTTCCAGGATGGTCTTTTAGCACCCCCGGTATATACGCGTCCGGCTGAATATAAAGGATGGAGGGTCCCGGAGATCCTATTATCCGGACATGCTGCAAAAATATCCGAGTGGAAGCACAATCAATCGCTGGAACGAACCAGGAAACTTCGTCCCGGCCTGTTTGATGAATCTTAAGAAAGTTTATCGAAGGATTTTTCTGACAAAAGCTACCGTAAAATAGGACATGAGAAAAAGTCCAAAGAAACCTTCTGCCGAGGATACCCATCGGATAAATCCGAACGGGTAATGGTCCCCGTAACCTATAGTCAAAAATGTAATGGCACTGTGATAAAATGCCCTGGAAATCATGGTTAAATGGTCATTCACAGAGGAAATGATATCTGCGGATGTGTAAATCATCAGTAGCAAATAGAGAATACTGAATAGAACAAAGAAGGTAAGCATGGTAATCAAGACCCTTACCGGGCTGGTGGCATAGAGCCCTGCTTTATCAAACAAACCCAGCTTAAACAAATAAAGAGGATGTTGATAAAGGCCATTCAACCGGTTCTTCTCTATTGATTCAATACGCAGGGCTTTCGATTCGGCCCGTTTGAATTCAACATAAGCCCGGTCTTCATCATTATACAATCCGATGTTTTTAAAATTCTCTTTGAGGATCCTGAATTGCTCAGCTTTCACCCGATGGCTGCTCTCCATCTGCGAAGATATCATCTTCCGGAGATTATTCTGATTCCAATCAATATAGATCCTTCCTATGAGGCGCATCCCTGCAATGTAAAGAGTTCGGATTCGCGCAGAATAATCATAGGGATTAAGATCAATTATATCCCTCACAATAGTATCTGAAAGATCGACCGAATTGCTTTGGTGAAGGCGAAGATCCACAAAACCATCCAGATGACAGAAATTTAATGACAACGTGCCAAACCATGACTTATAAAAGCTCACCTTACCGATGCCAAAACTTGTCCGTTCAAAGCTTACCTCCACATGTTCAAACATCGCTTCTTCAAAACTAAAATCACCCGAGCGGAATATTACCCGCTTAAAACTGAATTTTCCGCCATCCTTTTCACTTTCATCAAAGGTTGCTTCTCCCTCACCAAAAACAGCTCGGTTGAAGTTCACCCTTCCCGTTCCGAATTCTACGGTTCGGAAATCGACCCGGCCATCTCCAAATTCAGTCCGTTCGAAGCTGACATTCCCTTCTTTGAAAGAAGCAAAATGAAAATCTACTTTTCCTTTCCCGAACCGGGCAACCTTGAAGGAGGTATCCCCATGTCCGAAATCAGTATTAATAAAATTGACATTTCCGCCAGTAAACTCAGTATTCACAAAGGACACATTTCCACGGCCAAAAGAAGCATATTGAAAGTCCTTCACTCCCTCCCCGAACCGGCAATTCTTGAAATCAATCGAGTCAGAATCAAAGGCCACATTCTTGAAATTATAATATCCATCAGGAAATCGTGCATTGTGAAAAACTGTCTCCCTGGTTTTGAAATGTGCCGATTCAAAAATGATATCACCCCGGTTGATCCAGGCGTTCTCCAGGCTAAATGTTGCTCCTTCAAATACGGCATGTGAGAAATCAAGCGAAGTTTCACCACTAAACAATGTATTTTTAGCACTAAATCCCTTCATTACCACCTCATCCCTGGCTCCAAGGTTTCTGGTAAGTCTGTAATCCCTCAGGCTGAATTTATCCACAAAACAATGATCCAGATTCAACTCATCACCACGGTCAATAGCATTGTAAATCTCGTTCTCCTCGAGGTGCCCCATCAGCTCTACGTGGGTCTTCTCCCTGCCATCCAGTTCGAACTTGATTAGAGCTGTACCCGGAAACTTTCTGCCAGCATCTGTTTCAAACTTCAGTTTCTTAATTTCTACAGTGAAGGAGGAGTGACCGGGCACCATCTTTTCAAGTTTAATAAGCTAATATAAGAAAACCTAATCAATGAAAGTTCGATTGCAAATAGTGGCAAAATCACAGTAGCGGCACTTCGTTTTGTCTTCTGTTTGAGAGAAAGGCAGGGAAGAGTCGAACATGGATTCAACCGTCTTTTTCAAGAGCATAAGGTACTCCTCCCCGACCTTCGAAAAAGTATTAATCCTACTTGACTGGTTATGGCTGCCTATGGTTAAAGCAGGGTCAAAATTCTCACCGTACAATGCTTTCATCACATAAAGACCGGGCATAATCTCTTCCCCCGATTGCCCTTCAGCCACAAGCCACGCGTAGAAAAGGGTCTGCATTGCCGCCCCATTTCTGCTCTTTAAAGAGGAATCAAAGAGAGCTGTCAGGGATGGAAATCCCAGCCGCGCATTGCCCGTCTTATAATCAATCACACGAAGAATTTCGCCAACCTTATCCACCCGGTCAATTTTACCACCCAGACGGACTTCCAGACCCTCTCCTTTCCTCTGAACGGCAAGGTTTCGATGATAGGTATTTTCAACTGAAACCAGCTTAAAAGGCGCTATCTTCCGGTCGGTCATGATGATCTTCTCCAGATACCTCTGCATCACACGCACGACGATAATATTCAGGCCCTCCAGTGAGCCCCTTTTTCTCCCTTTGAAATGGTGTTGAAGAAACGCATCTTTTAATACTTTTTTAGGACGATCCAGAGTTTCGAGCCGGGCTAATTCTTCTCTGGTAATTTCACCCTGATTGCGCTCAGCAATCTCGCTATAGAGAATTTTTATCGCTTCATGAACGATTGTCCCAAACCCAGCTGCATCAATTTCTTCCTGTACTTCGTCGGGCTCACCGATTCCGGCCAGGTAACGGAGATAAAATTTTAGCGAACAATCAATGTAGGTGTTTATGGCCGATGGAGAAAGGTATTTCCCGGATTCGTTTTTAGCTAAGTATTTCTCCAGTTTACATTCTATCTCGGGGTTGTGTGAAACCATTACGGCAGGGATTTCCCGGGCCATTACCTCCATGCCAGGCCTGATTACCTCCGTACCGCGACTAAAAATAATCTGATAAAGGTACCTGCTCATTTCTCCCGTACGAACGCCCTCCGATCCACTGTTATACAGGAGGTCGACCTTGTCTGCGCGCTGTAGAAGGCGATTGAAATAGTACGCATAAATGGCATCCATATCCTCCACCGCCGGCATACTGAAGGCCATGCGAAGGGTATAAGGAATATTTGACAGACCATGCGGCGAGGCAGGCATAACTTCTTCATTCATGGACAGCAGGATCACATGTTTAAAATCCAGCAACCGGGTTTCAAGAATACCCATAACCTGCAGCCCTGAAAGTGGTTCGCCCTCGAAGGGAACACGAAGTACCGATACTATTTTTCGTAGCAGGCGATCCATCATCCCGGATGATATATCGGTACGCGAGTTAATTAGATTTTCAAGTTTATTGAGATGAATCAATAGTTGGAATATAAATTCACGGTCAAGTTCCTGATGCAACTTATCTGTCAGTTCTGATACGTTTTCAAGAATTTGCTCCACTATCTGTCTGAAATAGGTAAGCAGGTCTTTACCTCCTGTTACCTTGCGAAAGATCTGCTTTTCCAGTTCACCTTTGAAGATCTTACGCTCTACCGTGATCAGGTTCGATTTGGTAATTTCATCCAAAACCGGATGATTTGAGCTGTCTTCGACTGTTCTCATATATGGGTGTAGAAGGACAGATGTCACATCCTTGTGATAAAAGTGCTCCAATCCCTTGCTGTCAAGCCGTAAATTGTGTTGTAACCGCAGAAGCGCATCAATAAAACTGAATACAGGGGTGTTTTTCATGGGATAACCCATGGTCACATTGATTTCTTCCACAGACTCAGGAAGTGACATGATTACAGGCATTAAAAGTTCTTCATCGCAAAGAACCAATGCCGTATCGGTACATTCACTGACGGAAACCGGCTCCTTTTCATCTAAAATTCTATGTACAGTTTTTGCCTGCAGGACATCGGTAGGAAGTTCGAAAATTCTCACCTCTTTTTCACTTTTTAAGCCTCTGAATTCCTCAATTTTTGAATGTGGAGGGAACTCTTTCATATTCTCTCTGAGGAACCTTCCGGCCTCGCTCGTTGTATCATCCGAATATTGATGATCATAATCCCAATAGAATTCGGCTCCGTGTTTTTTTAACCAGGTAAATATCTGTTTTTCACACCCATTCAGTGCATTGAAACCAATTACTATGGTTCTTAAATTCATGGAGTCTGCCATTTCCCCACGATCAATCCTTTCTGCAATTTCCCTGTACTGCATGCCTTGGTAACCTTCTCCCCTGGATAAAAGTTCGTCCTTCAGGAGCCGGTATAAGACGGGGAGGAGGCTCCATGTACTCAAAAAATGTTCCTTTTCCTTTGTGCTGTCCCCTTCGTGGAAGCCCTCCCAAAATTGGCGAATAAAGGTAACCTGATCGGGTTCAAGGCCGGCTAAAGGCTCTTCAAGTTCTTTCAGATCAATGATATTGGTAAACAGCATTTGGGCATCCACCAGGTACTTATCAATTTCGTCGAAATCCCTGAGCATAATCTCTCCCCAGTGATAAAACTCATCAAGAGGCTCCGGATTACTCACGTGGCTCTTGTAAACGTCATAAAGTGTGAATAAGAGATCAATGGAATCGCTACTGCGTAAAACACTCTCCTCGTTTACATAGTCATTAATGGAACAGATCTGTGGTAACCACCCTGCCTGTGTAATATGCCTGGCCATGTGGCGCTGGAGAAAAAGCCCCGACCTCCGGTTAGGAAGGATGATCCTGGTATCAACCAGTTTTGATCCGCCGCTGCGAATCAGGTGTATTGCTAACGACTCAAGGATTGGCTGCATCTACTGTTGGTTTATAGAACTTTCCCTGCCAGGTGTCATTTTTTTTAAGAAGATCCTCAAATGTGCGTAATACCACATCGTATCGAACATTCCATCCCGTCCGGACTCCCATGTCAGGGCCGACTTCCCCTGCGATCCGTTCTACTATAAATGCAGGATTTAGTCGTTCAATAATTTCTTTCATTAACTGCAGGTACTCCTCCATCGTGAATTCCGTAAAATCTTCCGGCTGAATCCTGTACTCTTCTTCCATGGCTGTTCCTTTTATTACCTGTAATTGATGGAACTTTACATTGTCCAGTGGCCATCCTGAGATCAGATCGGTAGATTTAATGAAATCTTCCCGGGTTTCACCTGGCAATCCAATAATCATGTGTCCGCCGACCCGTATGCCCCGTTTAGCTGTTTCATGGATAGCCCACCTGGTCTTCTCCACATCATGCCCGCGGTTGACTCTTTTCAGGGTCTTGTTCAATGTGGATTCAATGCCATATTCAACAACCACAAAACTTCTTTCCGAGAGTTCCCGGAAGTAATCCAACTTCTCTTCATCCACACAATCAGGCCTTGTACCAACAACAATGCCAGCCACCTCAGGGATTTTAAGTGCTTGTTCGTAGGTCGATTTTAATAGTGCCAGGTTCCCGTATGTATTTGAATAAGCCTGAAAATAGGCGAGGTACTTAATGGCCTTCCTGTACCTGGTACGGTGAAACTCCATGCCTTTTCTGATTTGCTCTTTGATGGAACTTGTGGGATCGTTGTACGAGGGATTGAAGGCGTTGTTATTACAAAATGTGCACCCCCCCCTGTCCCTGGTTCCGAACCTGTTTGGACATGTGAATCCTGCATCGACCGTAATTTTTTGAATTCGGCCTCCAAACCTCCGCTTAAAATAGTCGCTGTACGCATTAATCCTTCTCTCGGTTCCCCAGGAATACATCATCTTGTTTTAATCTGAACTGTTTTTTCCAACATTACATACCACACAAAACCTTCTACTCTCCCGTAACCTAGCCTGCTAAGCTGGAGCATATAATTTCTGACCTGGTCCTTATAATAATTTCTCTCAACCAGGCCGAATTTAAAATCCACTACGGTGGCCAACTTTCCTTCAATAATTACACGGTCCGGTCTTATGACCCTCCCATCTCCACAAAATATGCTCCTTTCATTGATAATGGTCCGATCGCCCTCTTCAAACCAATGCCTGACTCCCGTTTGTGTGATCATCCCAAGAATTTCCCTTTGCAGAGCGGGGCGATCCCTGGCAAGCAGCAGGCCTTCCATCTGCATCTTTGTCAGCGATGGCTCTACATCTTTTAGGGATGAGATCATTGAAAAGACCCTGTGCATCACATTGCCGTACATCTGTCCGGTCCTGAATGTCCCATCCTCATCAATGAAATATTCATCGCTGCGCATGCGTACTTTCAGGGTCTGGTTCCTCTGGTTTACGGGATAAGTAGCAAATTGCCAGGGATCCTGTTCCATTCTGTGCATTGTGTAGTTTGGCAATTCTCCTATGGAAATCTGTTGGCCTGACTGGTAGATTTTAAGGCATTCCAAAGAAGGACCTCTTTCAGGTCTTTGGTCCATAATACTCCGTACCAAATCCCCTACATTACCGAGACTGTTTTTGACTGAATCGGGAATTCCTATATAGAGTGCATCTCTTGCCCTGGTAAATGCCACATACATCAGATTCAGATTATCCATGTACCCTTTCATCCTCTCCTCGAAGTAAGCCCTGGAGAACAGAGTGTGCACCATGGTACCGGTAAACCTGACAGGAACAGTGGGAATCCTATCGAATGGGGTGCCTTCTGTATTGCACCACAGGATATTGGCCTTTTTAGGGTCTGTAGTAATCTCCCAATTGCAAAAGGGAATGATCACCGCATTAAACTCAAGGCCCTTTGCTTTATGTATGGTCAGAATCCTGATAGCATTCGTTTCTTCAGAGATGGAAATACCCTTTTTAGATCCATGCTGTTCCCAGTAATTGAGAAAACCTGCAATGCTCAGAGGTTCTTTTCTATGAATATCCAGGACCAGGTCCTGCAGCGCTTGAATGTATGGAAGATCTTGCGGTCGCTTATCCAGCCCGAACAGTTTGATCAGGGACTCAATCAGCTCATACAAAGGCAACTGCTTTAGAAATGGAATGTTTGTGGTAAATCCCTCCGGCAAAAATTTATCAACCGGGGTGGACGTATCAAACAGATTGCCTGAATCCCGATTCGGAACATCCGTCAGAAGGTCGCTCTGGTATTTCAACAGCGAACTATTCAGATCATCGCCCGGGTAAACCAGGTAACATAAAGCTGAAAGCAACAGCAATATCGATGCATTGTGAACCAATAAAAGCGACTCATTGGAAATAAGTCGGAAATGATTGGTTTCACCGGAACTCTTTGCATAATCCAGAAGTGTGTTGGCAACCGCCATCCCCTCCCTCTTGCTACGCACGAGAATAGCAATTTCGCCGGGATCGATGCCTGATTGCTGAATCTCACGTATCCACCCAGGTATTCGCGACAAAGCCTGTTCCATAAACGGCTTTTCATCCTGCTCACCAAACAATTCGATCTTCACACAACCACCTGAGCCAATCATTTGCTCCGGTATCTGCTGTACTGAATCAGCGTACGCATTTTGAAATCGATTTACTTCGCGATTAGCCTCCTCCCTGATCCCATCTGATCCGGGGACCTCCTTTTCGATTGTCTGGGATAATAATTTGGGGGCTAGCTGAAATAATGTATTGTTGAAACGAATGATTTGTTCCCGGCTTCGATAGTTTTGATTCAGCGTGTGCACCTGAAATTCCTGGTGCTTAAAATCATCTTCCAGATCGGAAGCCAGTATTTTCCAATCGGAATTCCTCCATCTGTAAATGGATTGCTTTGCATCACCGACCACGAGATTGGTGTGGCCCATGCTCAGTGAATTGTTTAGCAAGGGTTTGAAATTATCATATTGAAATACAGAGGTGTCCTGGAACTCATCCAGCATAATATGATGATACCTGTTTCCTGTCCTTTCATAGATAAATGGCACCTGGTTGCCTCCAATGATTCCCCGAAGGAAGCGGCTCGTATCGGCAATCAGGAAAAGATTTCGCTCCTTAGTATAGGATTTCACCTGTTCCCATAAATCTCCTAGAATACCGAGTGTATAGAAGTTTTGCCTGATGGCAATGCTTGTATTTAACACTTTTTGCAGAGTGTATATCTGATTTAGCAAAGGCATGAGCACATGCTCGGAGATCTCTATTATATCCCTGGCAGCATCCTTATTATACCATTTCACTGATTGTTCCAGTGATTCCAGTTTTGATGGTGTGAATTTAACTTCCCTGCCTTCAGCTGCTTCCCGGAAAAGAGATGGAGGTGATTTGGCTTTCAATTTAAAGTCCTCAATTTTCAATCCAGCTTGCAGCAAATTATCCAGGGCAATACCACCAATTTCGGCCAGGTTTTTTCGGGTATCCTCCTCAATCTTTTTTATATCTGTCAAATAGATATCCAGATTCTTTTTTTCCAGGACAGAAAGATCTTGCTGCGCGAATAAACCCTGGAAATCTTCCCTGAAGAGTTGCATTCCCAACTGTACCAGCTCATGTCTGAAATTCCAGGAACGTGTCTCTTCCATGCGCTCCTCGGCAAATCTAATCAGCCAATTTTGCAATTCCGGGTTCTCAGAGATATCCTGAAATAATCTATCGACAGCCATAGTGAGCACCCTGTTACTGTCGAGCTCCAGGTTATATCCGGGCTGAATCCCAATCTCCCGCGTAAATGCCCGGATTACTGATTGAAAGAATTTATCAATGGTCCCCACTGAAAATCCGGAATAATCATTAAGGATGGTTTTAAGTAATTTTCCTGCTCTCAGCCGGATTTCCAATTTATCCTCGCCGGTAACTTCCATCAATGTGGCCATTTCTTCCATTTCGACAGAGCCGTCATACCTGGAAAGCTCGTCCAGCTTACCCAAAATTCGCTGTTTCATCTGCCCGGCAGCCTTGTTGGTAAATGTGACCGCCAGAATATGCCTGTGGATTCGTGGATATTTAAAGAGCAATTTCAGGTATTCCAGGGTCAATGAAAATGTTTTGCCTGACCCGGCAGATGCCTTGTATACATTTAGCGGGGACATTTCGTAAATATATGAACCTTCCCCCATATTTCATTGGACTGTAAATATTCTGTTTTATATTTATAATCATATTGAACTGAAATTTATTCACAAACCGATTCATCATGAAAGGGATATTGTTGGGAATAGCACTAACGCTGTCAGCCGTCATCACAGCCATGGGTCAATTTAACACTGGATCTTCTTATTTCTCTGCAGCTACCAGAGGAAGATTTGGGTTCACTCATCAACCAAATAATGTGGATTATCAGGAGAACTCTATCCAGATAGGGTTTTCGCCCGAAGCAGGTTATTTTATTAAGAACAGGCTGGCCATAGGTGGCTCAATTTTGGTTGACTATGACAGAACTTTGGGCACCCTCAGTTTTGCCGAATATTCATTTTTATTCGGACCGAATATCCGGTATTATCTACCCAGAGATACGGATATGCAGGTGTTTCTGTATGGATTTAGCGGATATGGATTCGTACCCAGTCATCAGGTATTTAAGATCATGGCAGGTCCGGGGATCAATCTGTTCTTCACGGAAAAAATTGCATTTGAAGCCAAGGTCCTCTACTCATTTGCACGAGAATGGAATGTGGCAGGAGGTGGCCATCACCACATTCATGACCTTACATTCCTGGCAGGGATTTCTCTTTTCTTTTCCGATCTCACCTTTATTTCGGGCAAGGGCAAGCTGGTGGAGTAGGTTTGATGTCTCTCCTCATTCGATCCGACAGATTTTCTTATTGAAAAATCCGATTACCTGTGGAACAGGGTTATATTCTTCGGAATTTTCTAATTTTGTGCCAAAATAAAAGTTTTGGCAAAGCGCGTGGTAGTTGGATTGTCGGGGGGAGTAGATTCCAGTGTGGCAGCTTACCTCTTAAAGGAACAGGGGTATGATGTGACGGCGCTGTTCATGATCAACTGGCATGACAAAACCGGGGTTATTGATGCCGATTGCCCATGGGATGAGGATGTGGTGTTTGCAGAAATGGTTGCAAAAAAGCTTGATATTCCGTTCCATATGGTCGATTTGAGTAAACCCTATCGCGAGCGTGTCATCGATTACATGTTTTCTGAATACCAGAAAGGCCGGACTCCCAATCCTGACGTGCTGTGTAACCGGGAGATCAAATTTGATGCATTTCTGAAGGCCGCTGAAAAATACACTCCTGATTATGTGGCCACGGGCCATTACTGTAAAAAAGTCACCACCGAAGAGAATGGAACGGCAGTACACCATCTTCTGGCTGGAGATGATCCCAACAAGGAGCAAAGCTATTTCTTATGTCAGCTCTCACAGGAACAACTGGCCAGAACCTTGTTCCCTATCGGTCACATGCATAAACCAGAAGTGCGGGAGATAGCTAAAAATAAAGGACTGGCATCTGCAGATAAAAAGGATTCCCAGGGAATCTGTTTTGTGGGAAAGGTCCACTTGCCAGTCTTTCTCCAACAAAAGCTGAGAGCGAAGGAGGGTAATATTTTTGAGATCCCTTCCGATCTGCCTCAATATTCGGTAGAAAAACAGAACAGGGCTGACATGGAGTCAGTTTGCAGCCCGTGGAGCTATGTGAAGGAAAATGGAATATGGGTGGGCAAGCACCAGGGAGCCCATTTCTTTACGGTCGGACAACGCAAAGGGCTTCAGGTAGGCGGTAAGGCAGAGCCCCTGTTTGTGCTTTCAACTGATGTCAAGGATAACCGCATCTATGTAGGTCAGGGTCAATCCCATCCAGGATTGTACAGGCGCGGATTAAAAATCATTTGCAGTGAAGTCCACTGGATCAGGAAGGACCAGGTGATGGAGCCAGGTGATAGCCGCGATTACCTTGTAAGGATACGGTACAGGCAACCTTTGCAGGAAGCCACACTTCATATGACCGATGATGGAATGTACATTGTATTTCGCAAACGTCAGAGAGGAGTTGCTGCCGGACAGTTTGCAGCATGGTACCAAAAGGATGAACTGATCGGATCGGGAGTGATCCACAGGTAACCCTATCTTTTATGAAGTCCGCACTCTTTATGGAGTTCATTTTCCCACCACCAGCGTCCGGCACGAATATCTTCACCAGGTTCAATGGCCCGTGTACAAGGTTCGCATCCAATACTCGGAAAGCCCCTGTCATGTAAGACGTTATAAGGGATGCTATGTGTCTTAATGTAAGCCCAAACCTCCTTTTCAGTCCATCTTATCAATGGATTTATCTTCACCAGACTGTTGTGTTCATCCCACTCGACAAGGCTATTAAAGAACCTTGAAACCGACTGGTCCTTCCGCAATCCGCAAATCCATGCTTCCATGCCTTTAAAGGCCCTGGGCAGCTGGGCAACTTTTCTTATACTACAGCACATTTTCCTGTTTTCCACACTATCATAGAAGAGATTAATCCCTTTATTGGTTACCATCTCTTCCACCTGCAATGGTTCCGGAAAATAGGTCTTCATCCTGATCCCAAATTGTTTATTTGTTCTGGCAATGAGGTCATATGTCTCTGGAAAGAGTCTTCCTGTATCCAACGTAAAAACCTCTACATCTTTTTTTTGCCGCATGACCATCTCTGTAAGCACCTGGTCTTCCAGTCCCAGGCTGGTGGACAGGACGACTTTTTCTCCAAAATATTGCAGGAAATAGCCCAGCACCCCCACCGCAGTTTTCTCTTTCAACGTTTCGTTCCACTCTGCAATCTGTGCCTTCAACTCTTCTGTTAACTCCATCTTCTATTTCTCTGTTATTCAGACGCTCCCAAATACTTGCAATCTACTAAGAATAAGAATCCAATCGACCCATGTCCGTCCAACTGTCCCTGTCATGGCGATAAAGATTGACGGGCGCTGATTTCGCTAACTTCAAATAAAACGGGGTAATTGAAAATCGATTTTCTGCAGGGAAATACGTCATAATATCCGGATTCATCACATGCACACAGCTAAAGGCGATTGGATTCAATACTTCCTCTGAGTTGTCAACCAAAATCGTCTCTCCCGATCTGTTATCTCTCCATCCTTTTAACTGGTTTTTTTGATTCATCAAAAGGCTACGTGAAGTAACCCGGTCCTTTACTGCCAATGTGGCAATCGCTCCACTCTGTAAGTGGGCTTCAAATAGTTCTTTCAGATTTAATGTACTCATTATATCAACATTATGGACCAAAAACGGCTTCTCTCCGAAAAACCAGGCAGCTTTCTTTATGCCTCCACCCGTATCGAGTGGTTCATCGCGTTCATAAGAAAATTCGATGCGAACTCCAAAGTGATCCTTTTGTGTCACGAAATCCACAATCATGTCAGCAAAATGGTGTACATTGATTATTATCTCTGTAAAACCATTGTCCTTCAGTTTTAATATTATGTGCTCCAACATTGGGATGCCATTCCACTCGACAAGTGCTTTCGGCTTGTGGTTCGTCAATGGTTTCATCCTGGTTCCCATGCCAGCCGCGAGAATCATTGCTTTATTGCCTTCGGCTTGCAACACCATTTTTCCTTAGGAGATTTTTGTTCGCAGTTTCTGCAAATATACTTTTTCTTCTTGTGCTTAATCTTTATCGCCAGATCGTCGCCATCCCGGCATAATTTCTTACTCATCCATTGCCCTTATGAAGACAATAACACTCGTCATGGGTATTTGTTTTACGTGATCATGCAGTGGTCCAAAAGCAATATTTGGGAGAGACGATCCGTCCATCCTGTTTCAATATTTTCATGGCTTTATCCACTTCTTTTTTATCCAGTCCTGATGCTTCAGCTATTTCACCCGCTTTCATCGGATCTGATGATGCATTCAAAGTTTTAATCACGATTTCGATAGTTTCCATAATTTGAATTTTTTGAGATTAAGAATTGGTTTTGTTATGTTTAGAATTGGTTTTGTGAGATTAGGAATTGGTTTTGTTCATATACCTTTCATATATTTCCCGGGTTCGGATCAGGTGAT
>CAZCQL010000039.1:0-29371 GCA_964500835.1 uncultured Bacteroides sp. | reverse complement strand
GAATTGGTTTTGTTCATATACCTTTCATATATTTCCCGGGTTCGGATCAGGTGATCCTTCATCACCTTGCATGCATTTTCCGCATCCCTGCTGCTAATAGCACTATGGAGTTGACGGTGATACCCGAGAGTACTCTCCTTTTCACCCTCGATGTTCCCGTATATGTAGTTGCGCATGCGGGGCAACAGCGTATAAATGGGCTCCATGGCAACCTGAACCATTGGATTGGAGGTGGATTTTGTAATCGTGAGATGAAACTTATTGTCCAAATCTGCCTCCTTTTGCGTATCATCGGGATTGCACCTGTCAAACTCCACGAGGTTTTCCTCTAACTCTGCTAAATTTTCGTCCGACCGGTTCTCAGCGGCAAGGCCCGCTATCTGAGGCTCAAATAAGGTTCGCACCTCAATAATCTGAGAAAGAAGATTTGCATCAAATTTAAGATCATAGTACAGGTTGAGAGTTTTAATTGCATCTTCAATGCGGATTTCAGATACATACATTCCACTGCCTTTCTGGATTGAGATCAGGCCTCTTGCACTCAGTCTCCTGACTGCTTCCCGCAGGGCAGTTCGACTTACACCAAACGACTCACACATCTCGCGTTCAGTAGGTAGTTTATCACCTGCAATAAGTTTTTTCTCTCTGATTGCTTTTTCAATAGTTCTTTCAATACGCTGACTGAGTGTTAGTTTACTCCCTATTTTTTGAAAAATATCATCCATCCTCCAGCTCTTTGTAATGTAAATATATAACATTAAATTTGTCATACATCATTCATATTACTGTGATATGGTATTATTAGCCGACAGCGGTGCAACAAAAACAGATTGGAGATTAATCGATGGTATGGCTGTCCAATCCTTCACTACCCGCGGTATGAATCCATTTCATTCTTCGGACAAAGAAATTACAGCGGAGTTGAAGAGTTTAGACCTTGCGGGCCGTGAACCTCAGATCCAGACAATCTATTTCTATGGATCAGGTGTTGCCAATGATGAAATGAAGAATCTCATACGCAAGAGCCTTCAGCAGAGGATTGGCGAACATCCTTCTATACATATAGAGGACGATCTTTTAGGTGTCGCAAGAGCGCTGTTCCAGGAAGGAAACGGCATTGCCTGCATACTCGGTACCGGCTCCAATTCGTGCCTGTACATAAATGGTAAAATTGAAGATAAAGTGCCTGCACTGGGCTATTCTCTCGGCGACGAAGGAAGTGGGACCGATATTGGAAAGCGGCTTGTCAACGCACTGCACAAAAGAACACTCAGCGACAAATTTAGAGAGCTTATCATTTCAGAAGAAGGGCTCTCGGCAGATCAGATCCTGGAAAATGTATACAAAAAACCCCATGCAAACAGGTACCTCGCTTCGCTTGCCAAAATTGCTGTAAAGCATATCAATAATGAAGAAATAAGGGCGATCGTTTCACTTGCATTCGAAGATTTCTTCAAAAAAAATATTTGCAAGTACGCAGACTATTCTAAAATTGATATTGGGTTTGCCGGTTCTGTTGCCTTCCATTTTAGCAAAATCCTGAAAGAGGTGTTACAGAAGCACAATCTGAATTTTACTCAGATCATCGCCGCTCCCATTGATGGTCTGGTGACATACCACTCCAGGCGGATTCGAGGAGGGCAGACCGGTTCAGACTCCATCACAGAGTCTTCATCCCGGTATGACAACCTCGAAGAAATGTCGGTGAAGGAGCTCCTTGAAAATATCAACAGGGAGGATGGCACTGTTCACAAAGCGGTGCATTACATCATACCTCAGATAGAACGCCTCGTGGAGGAGATTATTCCCAGGCTGATGAAAGGAGGCAGGTTATTCTATGTGGGGGCTGGTACCAGCGGTCGATTAGGCATCGTAGACGCCTCCGAGATCCCTCCTACCTTTGGAATACCATTTGATATTGTGATCGGTATTATTGCCGGAGGCGACAAGGCTATCCGGAAGGCAGTGGAATCTGCTGAAGATGATTTTCATGGGGCATGGCGGGACCTGGAAAAATTCAAACCTCATATCCATGATATTGTTGTCGGAATAGCAGCTTCAGGCCGAACACCCTATGTGATTGGTGCGGTCAGAGATAGTAAAAAGGCCGGATTGTTAACAGCCTGCATCACCTGCAATCCTTCCAGTTCCCTGGCTAAGGAGGTGGACATTCCCCTTGAAGCTCTGGTGGGTCCGGAATTTGTGACAGGAAGCACAAGAATGAAAGCCGGAACTGCCCAAAAGCTGATCCTCAATATGATCACCACCTCTACGATGGTTAAACTGGGTCGGGTAAAGGGCAATAAAATGGTAGATATGCAACTCACAAATCAGAAACTTATAGAACGTGGTACCAGAATGATCAGTGAAGAACTTGGGCTGGACAAACAGGAATCAAAACGATTGTTGCTTTTACACGGATCGGTTCGGAATGTGTTTAACAAATACACGCAGTAAATTAGAAAAAAACGCTTGCTCCAACCATTACTTCCGTCCTATAGATTTGGCATAAACCAGCGCGGTAGTTCTGAAAAAAATATGGCCTAGTTTAGTGAATGGCAGGTACATGATCACAAACCATACGGCCACAAGATGAAAAAAATAGAGGTGATATGCAATGCTCCAGTTTCCGAATCGGGCCAACTCTACCAACGTTCCGGAAAGCGTCAACAGACCAATGGATATGAGCAACAACCAATCAGAATAACCGGTTTTCCCAAATACCTTCCTGTTATACAAACGCTGGAATACCATGATGGCCAGTCCGGTATATATCATCAGCGAGGCAACATTGCCTGCCAGTTTAATCGGATTTGTGAAAGGAAGTGGGTAATTATGTGTCAGCGCAGCCCAAATGGCATACAATGTCACCAGGATCAACAATCCGAATCCAAAAAACACCAGCATATGTGCAGCCTGCCTGGAGTGCTGTGATCCGCATTTGGAAAAGTTGGAATGGGTTATTACCTCACTCAGAGCCTTCGCTACCGGCAGCCTGATCCTTGCATTATAGGGGCGGGGGTTTAATCTTTTCATGTGCTTCCAAAAAGCGCCAATCCCCCAGGATCCAAGCAAATAAAAAACAAGTGTAATAACGGAGAAGGTAGAATTGAGCCAACCGTGCGGAAAAAATTTGGAATAATCCACAGGTCCTTCCGGAATCCGAAAAGTTCCTGCTGTAGACAGGATTGCCACAATGACAAAAACAGGTATCAGGATGGCAATTGGAAGCCATGCGGGCCTGTTGACAAGCTTGCTCAAGAATATCGGACGAGCATAGTGCATGTAACTCTTTTGCCTTATGGCTGAAATCACATCAGATGGTTTTACATCACGTGGGCAGTACCTGCTGCAATCTCCACACTGATGGCACAGCCATACATCCACGTTTCCAATGAGTTTCTCTTTCAAACCCCAGCCAGACCATTCCATCTCTTTTCTGGGGAAGGGTTTATCAACCGGAGCCAATGAACATACTGCGGAGCAATTACCGCATTGCATGCACTGGTTAAGCTGTGAACCGCTCATGAGGCTCAGCTCTCTCTTAAATCCGATATCCGGTATAATTAGACTCACTTTGTTTGCAACTTATGCCCTACATACTTTTAAATGGATTTGGCCCGACTAGCTCCAGCTCCTCCACGTAATCGTTTATTATCTCCTGAACCTGATGATGGCCTGTTATTTCAACAAATCTGGTCCGGATTCTCTCCGGCTCAAGCATCATTGTCTCCAGAGTATCCTTAAGATTTTCGGCACGTTGCTCTGTAAGTTCACTTCCATGTATAAAATGGCACTGGTAATCATCTCCCGGCTTGCAGCCAATTTGAAGGATCCCATCATATCCGTGTGAAAGTGCATCGGAGATCCAAACCTTGTTTATGGATCCCAGGCACCTTACGGGAATAATTCTTACATAGGGAGAGTATCCCAGACGATGAACGCCTGCCGCATCCAATGCAGGATATGCATCATTTTCACACACAAATACCAATACCCTGGGTTTTTCTTCAAACTCGTCCGGGACGCATACTGACTTGATCATGGCGGAGATGCTGTTGATTGAATAATCGGCAAATCCGATCACCCTTTCCGGACATGATCCCATACAAATTCCACACCTTCGGCAACGCGCGGGATTAGGTAAAGGTGTCCCACTCTCAGTCTCATCGTAGCTGCCAAACGGACACTCTTCGGTACAACGTTTACAATCTGTGCAACGTTCCATATAAAGCTCAGGGAATGTCATATCCCCTGATCTCGGATGGACTGCCTCTCCCCTTTTTACACTCTCAATGCATTGAATTGCCTTCATCATGGCACCTCCTGCATCCTCCTGGCAAGATTCAATATCCATGGGAGCCCTGACAGTCCCGGCTGCGTAAATCCCGGTTCTTCTTGTTTCATAGGGAAAGCAAATAAAGTGAGAATCGGAAAAATTATACTCGATCTCCGGTAATCCTGCTCCCTGCTTGTATTGCAACTGTAAATCCTGGGTGATGTTTGGGACCATACCAGTGGCCAGGACAACCATATCGGTATTGATTTGAATCTTGTCACCGAGCAAAGAATTTTTAACCGCCACCTGCACCGAATTCCCCTCTTCGGATACCGATTCCACAAGGCCTTTTGTAAGAAAGATCGAAGAATCGTCCTGAATCAACCTATAGAAATCCTCCTGAAATCCAGTTGTCCGGATATCTCTGTAGATGATGTATACCTCCGAGTCAGGATTCTTTTCTCTGACATAGAGTGCCTGTTTCAATGCTGCACTACAACAGTATGAAGAACAATAGGGTAAATGGTTTGGGTCCCTGGATCCTGCGCAGAGTATAAAGAGCACCTGGTCCGGAACATTTACCTCCTGAATATGCATTTCAAACTCCTCCAGTGTTTTTACCTTGGGGGATCCATAGCCCAGGTTCCCAAGTTTCCCGGTGTCATAAGATTTCCACCCGGTGGCTGTTACTACAGATCCGACGATTATGGTGGTGACATTTCCATTTCTTAATTCTACTGAAAACCGTCCCGGTTCGCCGGAAACAGAACCCACATTGGTCTCAGGATATACCACAATATTGGAATGTTTGTGTACTTCCTGCACCAGGGATGCCACATCAGGTTCACGCAAAGTATTTTTCTTACTGGCTGAAGGCAGCATCTTGTAGAGTCTTCCGGCATATCCGCCCAGGTTTTCACCCATCTCCACAAGATGTACCCTGTACCCGGCTTTTGCCCCTTCCAGTGAGGCAGTTAGTCCGGCTACACCTCCACCCACCACTAATATCTCTGAGGATGGCATGTCAGGGATATATGGCCGGATGTCTGAAATTGTATCCAGTTTTGCCAAAGCCATCCTGATCTGGTCTTCCGCTGACATCTGAGTGTCTTCATCCCCGGGTTCCATAACCCAGGTCACCTGCTCGCGCAAGTTTATTCTTTCCAAATAGAGGCCCTCCATGCAGAACTGCTCAGATTTTACCCTCGGGGAACAGGCTGCAATGGCCAATCGATCCACATCAGCCTCCCGGGTCATCTTATTTAATTCATCCAATCCCCCTTCTGAGCAAAGGGCTGCGTGTTCCAGGCATGTGATTCCATCCGAAGATGCGCCGGCAACCTTTAATAGCAAATCCGCATTAATGCTCTCCCCGATACCGCATCCTGTGCAAAGAGCCAGCCCTATATTTTTTTTAACCACCTCCATCAGAGTTGCAATGACTTTAAGACTGCAGCGGTAGCATCTCTGACCGAGGAAGCCACATCCATTGGCCTTTTGCAGGTGGCCGCAGGAATAATACCCGGAACAGGCCCGCCTTGATAAAATCCATTCTCACCGGCAGGCAAGATTCCTTTTGTCTGATTTGCAACAAGCCCTGTGGCCAGAACTACCATATCAAAGGAGTCACTTCGCCTGGTACCGGCCATGATATCCTCTACTTCAAGATCCAAGGTTTCATTCTGTTTCCCGGGGACTATTCTGCCCACTTTGCCCTTGGTCAGTTTGATGGAAGCTGTCTCCTGGACCCTGGTTAACAGCTTTTCATTCCTGCCGGATAGTCTGAGATCGATATAAAAGATCTCTGAATTCACATCCGGATAAGCCTCTGAAAGGGTCAGTGCATGCTTTAGGGAAGCCGAGCAACATACAGATGAACAATAGGGAAGATGATGTTGATCCCTTGAGCCCGCACACTGAACAAAAGCGATCTTCGCGGGCTTCACGCCGTCGGATGGTCTTGCCAATAGTTTTTCTTCCCTAATGCAGGCGGCCAGGATATGATCGAACTCGATGTTCGTAACCACATTTTCTTCTGAAGAATAGTGGTAATTCTCTATTTTTGATGCATCATACGGGCTCCACCCGGTTGCAACAATGATAGCATGGGCCTGAACCACAATTTCTGCAGGTTTGGCGTCCAGGTTTATGGCGTTGTAATCACATACATCAAGGCATTTTCCACAGGATTCCTTTTTACAGATATCCCCGTCTATGGTGTATTTCATGGGGAAAGCTAATCCACTGGGAATATAGGCTGCTTTTTCCGCAGGATTCCGGCCCAGAACCCTTTGCCTTGTTTCAGGACACACTTCTGCACATTTCCCGCAAGAAGTACACAAGTTATTTATAAGCCTTGCTTCTAACGAGATTTTTACTTCGAAATCTCCCACAGTTCCTGAAATTTCCCTTACCTCTGCGCCAGTAAAATAGCTTAATCTGGAATTGGAACGGATTCTCCGGTAATTGATTTCCAGTCCACAGGACGGGGGACACAGTTTTGGGAAGTAATTATTAAATCCTGATACATTTCCGCCCAGATAGGGCTCTTTTTCTATCAAAATAACCTCTTTTCCTGCCTCTGCCAGCTCGACGGCAGCGGTTATGCCGCTGATACCACCTCCGATAATGAGCGTAGGAAACTTCATACAAGCGCAATTAACGGTGAATACCGGGAACCTGCTCCGGTACTACCTGCATATTAGGGATTAGGGGTTATTATTTCTCGTTTTATCATATTCCATTCACCGCTGGCTGGATCCCATCTGCAATTTGCAAAGGCCTCCCATTCCTCTTTCATGGAAGGATGGTCGGTTCTGAAATAGTAACCGGGCCACCTGGTCTCTTCTCTGAAAAGCATGGTACGGATATGGGATTCAGCTTGCCACATCCGGTGAACATTTTCCCAACACCGCATCAGCTCATTCAAATCACTGGCTGCAAGTCTTTCAGCGTCTTCCTTCATAAACCGGAGATACTCCAATCCTTTAGTCAGTAATCCTTCAGAGGTTTTGAATCCTACGGAAGCACCTCCTGCATATTCATCCATTATCTTCTGAAGGCGGAACATGAACATCTTTGGCTTAATGAAATTAGGATTGACGTCCTCATCATTGCTGTAAGCATGATGCTCATCAAATGTTTTTAATGGTCGAAGGACCTTCTCCTTCATGGCAGCGATTTGTTCGTTAGTGATATCAACCTGTCCTGGATGATCCACACAGAAGGCAATGGCAGCCTTTCCAGCGATACGCCCCTCCGTAAAAGAACCTGAAGAAAACTTGTGAGAGGATGCTCCCGATGCATCGCCCGCTGCAAAAAGCCCCCCCACCGTTGTCATGTTATCGTATCCCCAGAAATGCTCTTCAGGAGCCAGATCTTTGGGGCCGCTTATCCAGGCTCCGGATGCGCCGGAATGTGAGCTTATAAAATAGGGCTCGCAGGCAGATATTTCGGAAGGTGATTCTTCAGGCATGATGTTGTGAGACGCCCAGTTCAGAGCTTGGCTCACTGTCATATCCAGAAAATCCTCCCATGCTTCCGATTCCAGTTCTTTCAGCTTTCTCTTTGCTTCCTTTTCATCCGGGATCTGGGCAACCAACTCCCTGATGGCTTCATCGGTTCGCATATAGATTGGTCCATTGCCCTCTGCCAGCTCCAGCAACATCAGGTAATTACGAAGATTGGCAGGGGTTGGTTTTGACGTACCATAAGGAGCCCATTTATCAAGTTCTGCAGCACGTGTCTGCATATAATCTTCCCCTTTCGCATTGGTGGCTTTGGATTTGAAGAGCAGGAACCAGGCGCCGACGGGACCATATGAATCCTTGAATCGCACAGGGACAAATCTCACTTCCTGGCACGTCATTTCCGCCCCCGACCTTAATGTAAAATAGGCACTGGCACCACTGTTAAATGGCGGATACCATGATCTTCCCAATCCTTCTCCCACCGAACGAGGCCGGAATATATGAACCGCACCACCCATCGAATCAAGCACTGCCTTAGCCTTAAAAACATAAAACTTATTTTCCCTCACACTGAATCCAACCGCCCCCACGCACCGGTCTTCAATTACCAATGGTTCGGTAATAAATATCCGTTCATGGTAAGATCCATTTTCACCCAGATCCCGCAGTGCATTTTTTGCCGCCTCGGAAACGATGTTCTTATAAGATTCCCCATGGATCATAATTTGCCACCTTCCCTCATTCACATAATTGCCGCTGTCATCTTTCCAGATGGGCAATCCCCATTTTTCGAAAAGATGGACCGATGAATCCACATGCCTTGCTATATTGGCCACAAGATCCTCCCTCGCAATGCCCATAAGGTCGTTCTTCACATAACTCACATAATCGTCCACACTATTTTTTCCGTTCTTCAAACCAAGGTAGAGGTTTATCGCTGAAAGCCCCATGGCAACGGCACCACTGCGCTCCATGGCAGCCTTATCTACGAGGGTTACGCGTTGGTTATTCTTTTTGGCCCAGTAAGCGGCCTCGAAAGCAGCACCGCAGGCAGCCATTCCACCCCCCAGGATCAGCAGATCGGTTTCTACAACAACCGTTTCAAAACTCTCGATGTTTATCGCCATATCATTCCAAATGAGTGATTATTTTTTATACAGATCGGTTCCAAGAGATGCTGGCTCGGTTCTCAACTCAGGTCTTGTAAGATCATCTGATTCCGTCGGGAATCCTGCATCGGGATCTGCCGTTCCTTCGGGGATTGTCCTTATGGGGAATTTAAATCGTTTCACCATATTATTCCGAAACCTGACCGCCCACATGATTGTATCTGTGCTCCTGAGTGGCTGAACCACCCCTCCCAAGGGCATGAAATCGGCATATCCTCTTATTTCAATTGCCTGAGTAGGGCAGATTTTCACACAGCTGTAGCACTCCCAGCACATATCCACGGCTCTGTTATAGGCCTTGTTTCTTTCTTTATCGAGGACCATTAAATCATTTGGACAGATATACTGACAGGCAGTACGGTCCTGGGCCTTGCAGCCATCACATTTCTCACTAATTACGAAACTCGGCATAGGTAGCTAGGTTTGTGAACTTCACAAACATAAGTAATTATTCCCGGGAGTGCTTGTTGAAAACCCTGGGGACAGGATATTTAGAATTAATATAAAATCAAGGATTAATCTTCAGAGAAATTCTTGAGCATTTCCCGGTAGGATGAGAATACCCGCGCACGGGAGAGGAATCCCAGGTATTTGCCATTTTGCAATACAGGAATATTATATCGCTGACTTGCTGAGAATATTCTGGCCACCTCTTCCATCTGGTCGGTACTTTGTATGGTCCATTCGGGATTAATCATCAGGTCACTGATCTTGGTAGTATCGTACATCTCGTGGTGGAACATGATGTGCCTGATATCATCCAGTTTGACTATTCCTCTCAGTTTGTCATGCTGATCCACTACCGGGTAAATATTTCTGCTCGAATTGGTAATCACTTTAATCAGATCCCTTAGCGAATCATCAGCTCTCACTGTGCTGAAATTGGTTTCGATCATGTCAGTTACCTTCATCATCAGAAGAATGTTCCGGTCCTTGTGATGGGTCATCAGTTCACCTCTCTTGGCAAGCTGAACAGTATAGACAGAATTCTTGACAAAATACTTTGTGGTAGCGTAGGAGATTGTAGAAGCCAGCATAAGAGGGAGAAAGAGCTCATGACCTCCCGTAATTTCAGCAATCAGAAAGATAGCGGTTAAGGGTGCATGAATTACGCCGGCGATCATTCCTGCCATACCTACCAGGGCCATGTTGCTTACGGATACATCGATACCAAATTGATTCAGGGTTAATCCGAATAGCAGGCCCATATTGGCCCCCATAAAAAGGGAAGGGCCAAAGACCCCGCCAATCCCCCCTGCAGCAAAAGTCAGGGTAGTTGCGATTACTTTAATTCCTATAATCGCCAATATGTATATAAATATCAACGCAAAGCTGTGCGACCATCCTTCAAAAAATGTATTCTCAAAAAGGTGCATGTATTCGCCACGCAATACCTGGTTTACCGCATCATAACCTTCGCCATACAAAGATGGAAAAAAGAAGATTATCACTCCCAACAGGCCACCAGCCACTACAAGTCGTTTCCATATATTTTGAAACCTCTCAAAAATACCGGAGAGGTAAATGTAAATTTTTGTAAAGTAAGCAGAGAGCAATCCAACTACCGCACCCAGGATCAGGTAAAAATGAATTTGATTCATCTCAAAATTTTCAGCAACCCGGACAGGAAGAAGTACATTTTGCCCAAGAAAAAGGTAGGAGGTCATGGCAGCTGTTGCTGATGCGATTAGCAAGGGAATGATTGCCCACATGGTCAGGTCCAGCATAATCACCTCCAGCGCAAATACGATACCCGCAATGGGGGCTTTGAAAATAGCCGACATGGCACCGGCACTCGCACATGAAATCAGAAGGGCCACCTCTTTGTAGTTGAGTTTTAGCACTCTTCCAATATTGGATCCTATAGCACCACCGGTAGCCACAGTTGGACCCTCTAATCCAACCGAACCTCCGAACCCAACGGTTACTGCACTTGTTATAATACTTGAAAAGAGGTTATGGGAGCGCATGATCCCGTTATTTTTCGATATGGCAAAGAGTACACTGGGGATGCCATGACCCACATGACGTTTGTTTATATATTTTACAAATATTACTGCCAGCGCAATCCCGACAACAGGTAAAATAAATATATAGTATTTGCTGTAATCACCCTGGAAACCATTTTCAAGGGCTACACGTATAAAGTGCACCAGGTTTTTAATGATCACGGCAGCCAGACCAGCACCAAGGCCTACAATTCCAGCCATAATGTAGAGGAATCGATGGCCTGTTAAATGCCTTATTTTGAAATTGTTAATCCTATTTAGGAAGTGCTTTTCCGACATGGCATGACAAAATTAGCATTTTAGGCAGCAGTACAAAAAGGAATGCCGAAAATAGAATGTATTATCTTTGTGTAGACTCCATGCAATTATTGCCAGGAGCCTCGTTTATAAGATTATATGATTGGCACTAAAAAAAATAGAAGCATTGAATGGACGGTAATCTTGCTCGTCCCGCTATTGCTATGGGCCGTGAAAATCAATGCTCAGACCAATCTACCGGATATACCGGATATAAAGCGTGTAACCGTAGATCATGCAGATGGTGGTGTTCTTGTTCAGTGGGAACCGAGCTCGGATACTGATATTGAGTTTTATACGCTGTACAAGCAACGGAATGACGTGTTTCAGTTCGTAGCTACTTTTGATGGCAATACCTATGAATACAAACACATGAGCGGCGGGGCTAAAAACTTGGCCTATGCTGTCACAGCCATCGACACATCGGGTAATGAAAGTCTTTTTGAGCAAAATGTACAAAGGGCAGTATCTGCTTCGGTAGAGTTCGATCCCTGCATTCCTGCAAATAACATCACCTGGAATGCCTACCAGGGTTGGGATGGTAACATTTCAGGCTACAAGATTTATGGAGGATATACCGGGTCGACCCTGCAATTTCTGAAATTCGTCTCTTCGAGTACTCTTTCATATTCGCAAGAAGCAATCAATACTGATTCATCTTACAGTTATTACATCGAAACTGTGCCTATCAGTGGTCTTACTTCTCTTTCAGCCATTGAACAGGTCTCTTCGCAATATCCGGAAGCTCCGCAATATCTTTTAGTGGATTACGTTTCTGTCATCGACAAATTTACAATTGAGCTTCAGTTCACTGCTGATGTAAGCGGACCAGTAAATGATTTCAGGGTGATGAAACGAAGTAATGCTGAAACCCCATTTGCCGAAGTTCAAACTTTCATGGATGCGAATCAATCCACGATTTCAATCCAGGACGAATTTTCCACATCTACGGCACGCTTCGAATACATGGTTCAATCGCTGTTTCATCCCCCCTCCTGCCAAAGTCCCCTTGTGATTTCAGAATCAAACCACGGGACAAACCTACTGCTTGGTTACGAATTAATTGACCAGGTGGTCACATTGAACTGGACACCCTATGAAACATACGACAACGGACTTTCAGGATACACCATTCAGCGAAGAAACGGGTCAGGGGAATTCATCGATATCGTTTCTGTTGGTCCGGCTACACTCTCATGGAGCGAAGAGGTCCAGTCCGTCATAAACGGCTTCCAGTCCGGAGAACTTAAATATAAGGTACTGGCATTAGAAAATCAGGGAAATCATGGCGATCCCGGAGTAAGCATCTCTAACATAATCTCGGTCACAGTTGAAACGAACATTAAAATACCCAATGCCTTCACTCCGGGGAGTAATGATATGAATTTCGAGTTCAAACCCATTATCGATTTCGCTCCTAAAGATTATTCATTACTCATTTTGGACCGGAACGGCAGGAAATTATTTGAAACCTCCAGCCCGGGCGAAGCATGGGACGGTAGATTCCGAAGCGGAAAATTTGTGATCGAAGGAGTATATGTCTACTATATACAATTTACTGATTTTACCGGGAAATTTAAATCCTACACTGGAAATGTGACCGTATTGTATCCCTGAATTGACTCTCCTTGCAGCAAGCTGCAAGGAACCTTAAGTTCTACTTCGGGGTTAGCGAGCGGGATTCAAAAAAAAATGTCCATGTGTACACACTTTCTGGATAATCATTAATTTTGCAATGAAAGAGCCTGGAAAGAAAGAGTCACTATGGAGGATAAGGTACTCACGGATAATCTTAAGATAAACGCCCTTCTGGAGCAGCTGATCAAGAACTGTACTTATTGTAAATCTGCAAAAGATGAGAAACTGATCAGGAAAGCTTTTAAAATGGCCAAGGAGGCCCATAAAGGCATGCGTCGAAAATCAGGGGATCCATTCATTATACATCCCCTGGAGGTGGCCGTTATCGTGAGCGAAGAGATTCGACTTGGTGTTACCAGCATTGTATGTGCCCTTCTCCACGATGTGGTCGAAGACACGGACCTCTCCATAGAAGATATAGAGAATGCTTTCGGCAAAAAAATAGCTTCCATCATAGATGGATTGACCAAAATTTCCGGAGTTTTTGATAAAGAATCAAACTCGCTGCAAGCTGAAAACTTCCGCAAAATACTCCTCACCCTTTCTGAAGATGTTCGGGTGATTTTTGTGAAGCTGGCAGACAGGCTCCATAATATGCGAACGCTTGGGTCCCTTCCCCGCAATAAGCAGATCAAGATTGCAGGTGAAACAATCTATCTGTATGCTCCACTTGCTCACAGGCTGGGACTTTATACGATTAAATCGGAGCTTGAGGACCTCAGCCTAAAATTCAGGTATCCGGAGGTCTATCATGAGATAGCAGAAAAGATCAAACTTACCGAGGAAAGGCGGCTCCACCTGATCAATCATTTTTCATTGCCGATCATCGATGCGCTGGACAAGAACGAGTTCAAATTTAATATCTCGGGGAGACCAAAGTCGATCTACTCGATATGGCAGAAGATGCACCAGAAAAATATTTCGTTTGAAGAGATCTATGATTTATTTGCCATTCGCATAGTTTTTGAATCCATGCCAAACGTCCCGGAAAAGACCCAATGCTGGAACATCTACTCCATCATTACGGACATTTATGCTCCCAAGCCTGAAAGGATACGTGATTGGGTTTCCACTCCCAAAGCGAATGGATATGAGGCTTTGCACACTACAGTTATGGGACCAAACGGGAAATGGATGGAGGTGCAGATACGTTCGCATCGCATGGATGAGATCGCAGAACGCGGATTCGCTGCCCACTGGAAGTACAAAGACAAAACATCACCTGAAACAGAACTTGATAAATGGCTCAAACGAATCCGGGAAACCCTTGAAACACCATCCTCAGATGCCATGGAGTTTTTGGATGATTTTAAACTGAACCTGTTCTCTTCCGAAATAATGGTGTTCAGTCCGAAAGGTCATATTTTTACACTACCCAAAGATGCTACAGCACTTGATTTCGCTTATGATATCCACACCGAAATCGGAAACAAAGCCATCGGCGCCAAAGTGAATTATCGGTTGGTTCCTTTAAGTCATTCCCTTACCAGTGGCGACCAGGTAGAAATCCTGACCTCGGAAGTGCAAAAACCCACCCTGGATTGGTACCAGTTCGTCACAACTGTCAAGGCCAAAACCGCCATTAAAAACGGGTTAAAATCTGAGACCAAGAACCGGACGGAAGTAGGAAAACAAATCCTGACCGAAAAGCTCAAAGAATTAAACCTGACCCCCAGCTCGCGAATCCTGAAAAAACTAGTTCCCGCATACAATTCCACACACAAGGATGAACTCTATTCCAAGATAGGAGCCGGGATCATACGCCTTTCCGACCTCAAAGAAATACTGAGTAAAAACACGAAAAACAAATGGGTCAGGGTATGGGACCTTTCCGTGGGCCGGTCACAAAAAAAACAAGGTCAGAGCGAAGATTATGACTCCAGTGGTACGGTGATCCTGAGAGAGACCATGGAGGATGAAGAGAGTAATTATAATCTCGCCAAGTGCTGTAGTCCCATCCCAGGAGACGAAGTAGTGGCAGTACGGCAGGAGAAAGGTACCTTGCTGGTGCACCGCGCTGATTGCAGCACTGCGATAAAAATAATGTCAAGCCAGGGCGATAAACTGGTAGCCGCCAAATGGACTCAGCATAAAGTACTCTCCTACCTTGCTAAAATCCAGTTGAATGGCTGGGACCGGTTTGGCGTGTACAACACCATTACCAATACCATTACCAAAGAATTAAATATCAGCATGCGAACCATCAACCTGCATGGTCATGATGGGATATTCGATGGAACTATCGATCTTTATGTTCACAATACTAACGACCTTAATAACCTCATTCTTAACCTGATGAAGCTCAAAGGAGTGGAATCGGTTCACCGGGTCGAAGTGAAGGAGTAATAATCCATTCTTATCTGTTCTAAATTAAAATTATTGCTATATTAGCGTGGTAATTTTTACTTAGACTAATTATGGTGCTAGAGGAGACCAAAGACACTGTAAAGCAAATTTTCACAGAATACCTTGAAAAAAGAGGTCACCGTAAAACGCCTGAACGTTACGCTATCCTGGATGAGATCTATTCAAGGGATGGTCACTTTGATATAGAATCCCTCTATATCTTCATGAAAAATAAGAATTACAGGGTGAGCCGGGCCACCTTATACAATACGATTGAATTGCTTCTCGATTGCAGTCTGGTGGTCAAGCATCAATTTGGGAAAAACATCGCTCAGTTCGAGAAAGCCTACCATTGCATGCAGCACGATCACCTGATCGATATGGATTCAGGAAATGTCATCGAATTTTGCGACCCAAGGATTGAAGAAATTATCAAGACGGCCTGCGAACTTAATAACTTCTCCCCTAGCCATCATTCCCTCTATATATACGGAAGGAGCAGGAATGAAAACGATGGTGATAAATAGTTCAAATATTTGATAGCCTATCCCTCTCTTTGGAGGGTTTTTTTCTTAATTTTATCGAGATTTTGATGCCGGAATACCGGCTTATTTTATGCCATATAATCTCACAATTTAGAATCAAATGAAAGTTGATGTTCTCTTAGGCCTCCAATGGGGAGATGAAGGTAAAGGAAAGGTAGTTGATGTACTTACCCCCCGGTATGATGTGATTACCCGCTTTCAGGGAGGGCCTAATGCCGGGCATACCCTTGAATTCAACAATCACAAACATATCCTGCACAACATTCCCTCAGGTATCTTCAGGGAAGACAAGGTAAATTTGATCACAAACGGAGTGGTGCTTGATCCCATCGTATTTAAACGTGAGATTGATTCATTGGAGGCCATGGGCATCGACCTGACAAAGAATCTCTGGATTTCAAGGAAAGCACATTTAATACTTCCGACGCACCGTATCCTGGATGCTGCATCAGAGGCTGCAAAAGGAAAGTCAAAGATCGGGTCTACGTTAAAAGGCATCGGGCCTACTTATATGGATAAGACCGGGCGAAATGGACTGCGTGTGGGTGATATTGATCTTAATTTTAAAGAAAAATACGAAGCTCTAAAGGCCAAACATACACAACTTCTCAAGCAATACGATTTTGATTACACCCTTGAAGAAGAGGAGCAGTTTTTTATAGGAATCGAAGTGATCCGCAAATTTAGCAGGGTAGATACCGAGTACGCTGTTAATCAGTTTCTCGAGGAGGGAAAATCGGTTCTTGCGGAAGGGGCACAGGGCACACTGTTGGACATAGATTTTGGTTCGTACCCGTTTGTTACTTCCTCAAATACCATATGTGCCGGCGCTTGCACAGGCATGGGAATAGCCCCTACCACAATTGGCGAGGTATATGGTATTTTTAAAGCATATTGTACCCGCGTTGGGAGTGGACCTTTCCCATCTGAACTGTTGGATGAAGAAGGCGAGCAGCTGAGGGATATCGGAAAAGAGTTTGGTTCTACCACAGGAAGACCACGCAGATGTGGATGGCTCGACCTGGTGGCATTGAAATATAGCCTCATGCTAAATGGAGTTACTCAGCTCATTATGACAAAAACGGATGTGCTCGATTCATTTGATTTTATAAAGGTGGCTACCGCATACTCCATTGACGGACAACTTACCGACCAGTTGCCTTTTGACCTGGATGCGGATGTAAAGCCTGTATATACTGAGATGACAGGATGGAAAACTGACCTTACAGGCATTCGATCAAAAGAACATTTTCCACGGGAACTGAACGAATATATCCGTTTTCTTGAGAAGGAGCTTCAGGTACCTGTCAAGTATTTATCGGTGGGGCCAGACCGCGAGCAGATCATAGAGATGTGATCCAATAGATATTTTCATCACAAGCGGGGGCAGGCCTTGGCTGCCTGTTCATAATTTCCTATCTTGAGTCATCGAAAGTCAAACTTTCCACTTGCTGACTTTCTTCCTGTTTTCTAACTAACTCCTTTCCATGAAAACCCTGATCCAATTCTTCGAAGAGAATGTCGAAAAGTTTGCGAGCAATCCATACATGTGGGAAAAGAGAAACGGATCCTTTCGGCATACAACCTATGGAGAAATGAAAGATCTGGTATATCAGTTTGCTGCAGGGATGATGACCATAGGGGTGAAAAAAGGTGATCGACTGGCATTGTTGGCCGAAGGCAGGTCTTGGTGGGTTGTGGCTGAAATGGGGATGTTTTATCTTGGCGCGATTGATGTGCCCCTCTCCATTCAGTTAAATGAACCTGCAGACCTTACATTTCGGTTAACTCATTCCGGCAGTCGAATGATTGTTGTTTCATCAAGCCAGCTGAAGAAGATCGAAAGAATCAAGCAAGAGCTTCCCGATCTGGAAAAGATTATCCTGATGGACCCAAAAGAGAAGTACGATGAGATGGAAATTTATATGGGTGATCTAATGAAAGAAGGCCGGAAATTACTTGAGCTGGATTTTGAATCCTTTAAGAATGTCTATGAGTCTATTGGTCCGAATGAAATAGCCAATATCTGTTATACATCGGGCACAACTGCAGATCCAAAGGGGATCATGCTGAGCCATAGGAACTATACCGCCAATACCGAGCAGGCTCTGACCGTCATGTCCATTCCTCAGAATTATAAGATGTTCCTTTTTCTTCCCTGGGATCACAGCTTTGCTCATACAGCCGGATTATTCTCTTTCATGGCGGTTGGAGCCAGCCTGGCCGCACTTGAGATGGGCAAATCCTCATTCGAAACACGGAAGAATATTTCCAAAAACATTCTGGAAATTAAACCGGAAATCATGTTTAGCGTCCCTACCATTGCAAAAAACTTCAGAAATAATATTGTAAATGGTGTCAGGGCAAAAGGAAAACTAACCTACTCGTTGTTTAATGCCGGGTTAAATATCGCCTACCGGTATAACGGCATTGGATGGGACAGAGGAAAAGGATTGAAGGTATTCCTAAAACCTCTTTATGCTTTGTTTGATGCCCTCGTATTCAGAAAGGTAAGAGATGCCATGGGTGGAAATATGAAGTTCTTTATTGGTGGCGGGGCCCTGCTGGATATTGAACTTCAAAGGTTCTTTTATGCCATCGGTATCCCTATGTATCAGGGATACGGACTTACTGAAGCGAGTCCCATGATCAGTATCAATAGTCCGGAAGAACATAAGATGGGTGCTTCGGGAGTCATTCCCGAGAACTTGGAAATACGGATATGCAATGACGAAGGAAATGAGTTGCCCATGGGTGAGAAAGGAGAAATTGTCATCAGGGGTGAAAATGTCATGAAAGGTTATTGGAAGAATGAAGAAGCAACTGCTGACACCATTAAAGATGAATGGTTGTTCACCGGCGATATGGGATTCATTGATCCTGATGGATTCCTCTATGTGCTGGGGAGGTATAAGAGCCTGCTGATTGCCGATGACGGAGAGAAATACAGTCCGGAAGGCATAGAAGAAGCTTTTACTGATCAATCTGAATATATTGATCAGTGTCTTTTGCATAACAACCAGGATCCTTATACAGTGGCTTTGGTCTATCCGGATCCTGTGGCATTAAAGCATTTTCTAAAAGGAAAAGGAATGGCATCAGACTCGGAAGAAGGTATTCATGCCTGCCTCTACCTGGTAGATAATGAAGTTAGGGAATACAGGTCGAATGGCACGTTTGGCGATATGTTCCCCCAGCGATGGATTCCTGCCAGCATCGGGATCCTTTATGAAGGATTTACCATTGAAAATAACCTGATGAATCCTACGTATAAGATCATTCGACCCAGGGTGGAAGAACAGTATGTGGAGTTCCTGGAATATCTTTATACCTCTGAATCGAAAAGTATAGTAAATCCGCGCAACATCCGGGCCATGACGTTTCTTCTGGCAAAATAAATGCATAAAAATCGTCAAATTATGAGTAAAATTTCAACAAGATGCGTTCACGCTGGCACTATGAAAGATGATCTGCAGAAGGGCATCAATTCCCCCATCTATACATCCACCTCTTTCGAATTTATCGATCAGGAAGACACCGTTTACCCCCGCTATCTCAACACTCCCAATGAAAAAGCAGTTGCAGCCAAGATCGCTTCCCTTGAAGATTCGGAAAGCGCCCTGGTCTTCAGCTCTGGGATGGCAGCCATAAGCACCGTATTTTTCACTTTTTTGGCAAAAGGGGATCATGCGGTGTTTCAGAAGGGATTGTATGGTGGAACCTTTCATTTTCTCGACCGGGAATTTAAAAAGTTTGGAATTGAATACACCATTGCCGGCAGCCAATCAGCCGAAGATATAGCCAATGCCATTCAGGAAAACACAAAGCTTATCTATGTGGAAACCCCTTCTAATCCCTTGCTAAATGTAACCGATTTAGAAGCTGTAGCTGGAGTAGCAAAAAATGCAGGAGTCATCACAGTGATTGACAATACGTTTGCATCGCCTGTAAACCAACAACCCTTATACCTTGGTATCGACCTGGTGGTGCATAGTGCCACCAAGTACATGGGCGGACACAGTGATTTGCTCGCTGGTGCCGTAGCCGGAAAAAATGCATTGATGCAGGAAATCCACCAGACGGGACTCAATTTTGGAGGAAGTCTGAACGCCATGACCCTCTACCTGCTTGAACGAAGCTTGAAAACACTGCATGTTCGGGTAGGAAGGATCAATGAAAATGCAATGGAATTAGCCTCATTTCTTGAAGCGCACCCGAGAATCCTTCAGGTAAACTATCCCGGATTATCAGGGCATCCAGGTCACTCAATTGCAAAAAAACAAATGTCCGGCTTTGGCGGAATGCTCTCCTTTGAAGTAAATGGCCAGGATGGCATTGCTTTTCAAAAGAAACTTCAACTCATTAAGCCTTCCATGAGCCTGGGGGGACTGGAAACAATATGCAGTTCACCGGCAGACACCTCTCACAGGCATTTGGGACCGGATGGACGCAAAGCGGAAGGAATCTCTGAAGAATTAATCCGCATGTCTGTGGGGATAGAAGATGTAGAGGATTTAAAGGCGGATTTGGATCAAGCACTGTAAGCGCGAATGAGGCATATGATCAATAAATCTTTTGACACAATCAATCAACGATAGTCACACCCTTTAATTTCAGCCTATCGAGTTGCCAGGGAGTAATCCTGTTTCCGATAACATTGAGGTAACTAAGGTGGGATAATTCAAATAGCGGGGAAAGGTCATCCACATCGTTATAGGAAATATCGAGTACCTGAAGTACAGTCAGGTTACTGAGAGAGTCAATCAGGTTTACGTGATTATTGGACAGGTATAACCGTTCAATTTGATGCAGACTTGACAATTCGGCAAGATCGGTTAGATTATTATTTGACAAGTCAATTACCCTGGCATACCTGCAGGCTTCAATTCCATCGAGGAATTCAATTTCATAATCTGCCATTTCGATCTCTTCAATATCTTCAAGCAAATACATTGGAAAATCAACATTCAGGTTGCCGTAAACCCTCCTTTTTAAGGCCGTGAGGAAGCTGCGATTCGTATAATCCAGGACATCCTCCATATCCTGCTCCTTTCCTTCCTGCTCTTCAAAATAGGAGAATCCATCCACCCGGTCATCCCACCCAAATTCCTCTGCTAAATCCTCGTCGGTAAGGACTGAACTTACCATGACATGTTCAGGCTCAAGATTCTGGACATTAAGTATATGAGACATGGTGAATAATTCCTCAAAATCGCCCTTTTTAAACGCGTGCTCCATTGCATTGAGTGATTGACTGAGCCTGTCGGGATGGTATATCATAATTAATCGTGAAAAAACCTTGTTAATCTTTTCTTCGGAACAGGGTGTATACTCATTGACCACTTTTTGCACTGCCCTTAATGCGTCAAACTTGTGATCTCTGAACATGTCAATGATACGACCGGATATCCTGCCAAGGTTCTCGGCCGTATATGCTACCTTCAGATTAGTATAGAGTTCTTCAATATCCACTCTGCGAATTTATATTTTTTTTGTAGATTCATATAATGAGCCTGAAATACTTTGTGCAGCAGATATACATTTCAAACAATCTTGGCATGGGGTTGTTATCGGGTAAATACTAACGAGAATGAAGTACACCAGCGAAGTAACGATCAACCTTCAGAGAGGAAGAGTTATAGAACTGTTTGATAGTACCGAGAACATGTTTAAATGGCAGGAAGGCCTAAAAAGCTTTGATCCCATAAGTGGGAATCCAGGCCAGGAAGGGGCCCGTTCGAAAATGATTTATGAAGGCCGGAAGGGTGACCTGGAAATGACAGAAACCATCACTAAACGTAATCTTCCGGAGGAATTTCATGGCATTTATGAAGCCCGCGGAGTATACAATGAGATCTATAATTTTTTCTCTGAGCCGGAAAAAAACAGGACCCTCTGGCGTTTAGTAAGTGTCTTCAAATTTCGTGGTCTTATGGCACTCATGGCACCGTTCATGAAATCGGCATTTACAAAAAACACCCTCCTGAATATGGAGCGATTTAAATCATTTGCCGAGAACTCTGATAACCCTCATTCTACTTAAATCACATCAAAAGATGAAAAATATACTGATGCTCATCTCCGGTCTTATTGGATTTACCGCCCTAAATGCCCAGGACCCAAGTGAAACCGATACACTATGGAAATACCATGGGGTCACTTCTCTAAATATATCGCAAATTTCGCTTTCCAACTGGGCTGCCGGAGGGGAAAATAGCGTGTCTGGAAACGCCCTTGTCCAGATTTCAGCTGACTATGACAACGGCACGATGAATTGGGATAACGATCTTATCATGGGTTTTGGCCTGATTCGCCAGGGAAATGATCCCACAAGAAAAAGTGATGATAAATTTGATATCTCTTCCAAGTTTGGATTCAGGGCTTCAAAAAATTGGTTTTACAGCGGCCTGGTTGGATTCAGAACGCAATTTACGGAAGGCTATGACAGGCCAGGAGACGTGGACCGCATTAAGATTTCAAACTGGTTGGCTCCAGGATACATCAATGTTTCAGCCGGCATGGATTTTAAACCCAATGAAGAAGTTTCACTCTTGATCGCTCCGCTTACGGGGAAAATAACATTCGTAAGGGATAAAGAGCTTTCTGCCACAGGATCTTTCGGACTTGCAAAGGGTGAAACAGCAAAAGGTGAATTCGGAAGTTATATTAAATTTGCTTTTAAGAAAGAGGTACTGAAGCACATTTTTCTGGATACCAAAGTTGATTTCTTTTCCAATTATCTTGAGAATCCCCAATATGTCGATATAAACTGGGACCTGCTTCTTACCTTCAAGGTGAATGAATATATCTCCGCCTCCTTAGTGACGCAACTCATCTATGACAGGGACATCGAATTTGGATTTGATACCAGTGGAGACGGAGCACCTGATACATATGAACCACGTGTTCAATTAAAAGAATTGTTCGGAATCGGATTTTCTTACACTTTCTAATACAAATACAGATAATTATAAGAGGTTGAATGAATGCATTTTATCACTTATAATTCTAAATAAGGCCCCACACTTTATCCTGCCGGATTTGCAAAAAACTTCATGGAAGCATATCTTTGTCTTATCAATACTGCACAACAGTGCGAGTGTTATTGAGAAGGGGTAAGAGATTAGGCTCAAAGATCCCCTGGCAACCCGCCGCTTGACGAAGGTGCCAAAACCTAACCCGAAAGGGACATAATAACAAAAATGAATGCAATGGAAAAACAGAAAGTTACCAGGTCTACACTGCCTATGTCCATGCCCGGACCGGAGCTTCGGTAAGTGTACTGCACACCAGTTTTTTGTAGTATAGAAGCTTCGAATTTCCTTAAATGAGATAATGGTTTTTTGTAACGGCATGTGGTTAAGGATCAATGGTATTAATCACAAAACATTTTAGCATTTTTCACTATTTAACTTTTTCACTTTTATACTTAAAATTATGAGCACAACAGATAAGCAACGTTTCGAAACACTTCAAATACATGCAGGACATACCCCCGATTCGGCAACGAATGCAAGGGCCGTCCCCATTTACCAAACCACCTCTTATACCTTTAATAGTTCCGAGCATGGCGCAAACCTCTTTGCGCTTAAAGAGTTTGGGAATATCTATTCCAGGATTATGAATCCGACGAATGATGTGTTTGAGCAGCGCATAGCAGCTCTTGAGGGCGGGGTAGCTGCTCTGGCCGTGTCGTCCGGTCATGCTGCTCAGTTTGCGACCTTCAATACCATTCTAAAAGCAGGTGATAATATTATAAGCAGTCCGTACCTCTATGGCGGAACCCATAACCAGTTCAGAGTAACCTTTAAAAATCTGGGATGGGAAGCCCGGTTTTCGGAGTCTCTCGAATCGGAGGATTTCGAAAAACTTATCGATGACAATACGCGGGCACTCTATCTGGAGACCATAGGTAATCCGGGCTTTAACATCCCTGATTTTGAAAAATTCGGTGCGTTGGCAAAGAAGTATGACATCCCGCTGGTCGTGGACAATACGTTTGCTGCCGCCGGATTCCTGTTTAAACCGTTCGACTATGGCGCGAATATCGTGGTGGAATCTGCCACCAAATGGATAGGGGGTCATGGTAATTCCATAGGTGGTGTCATCGTGGATGGAGGAAATTATAACTGGGGAAACGGAAAATTTCCACAGTTTACCGAGCCAAATGAAAGCTATCACGGATTAAAATACTGGGAAGTTTTTGGCAGCGAAGGGCCTTTTGGAAATATCGCTTTTATTATCAAAGCAAGGGTGGAAAGTCTTCGAGATTTAGGTCCGAGCCAGAGTCCCTTCAACTCTTTTCTTTTTATTCAGGGTCTTGAAACTCTCTCCTTGCGGCTTGAACGGCATGTGGAAAACACGCTGGCTCTGGCTAAATGGCTTGAAAATCATCCCCTGGTTGAAAGTGTGCTTTACCCGGGTCTCGAAAGCAGTCCGCACTATGAAAATGCGAAAAAATACCTACCGAAGGGTGCGGGTGGTGTACTTTCATTCACTCTGAAGGGGGACAAAGAGAAAGCCATCCGCCTGGTTGACAACCTGGAACTGGTGAGTCACCTGGCTAATGTGGGAGATGTGCGAACCCTTATTATACAGCCTGCTGCGACCACTCACCAGCAATTATCTGATGAAGCACAATTGGCTGCCGGGGTGACACCCACACTTTTACGGGTATCGGTTGGACTGGAGCACATTGATGATATCATCGCTGATTTCGAACAGGCATTTGAAAAATAGGCTGATGAAGGCAAAAATATTTCAACATACTGAAAGATTCAACCTTGAGCTGGGGGGATCACTCCCCTCGCTCACGGTGGCGTATCATACGTATGGCACACTAAATAAGGCGGGTAATAATGTCATATGGGTATGCCATGCACTGACCGCAAACTCTGAAGTGGCTGACTGGTGGCCTGATATGGTTGGCGAAGAAAAGTTACTGAACCCGGATAAATACTTCATTGTCTGCTCAAATATTCTGGGTTCCTGCTACGGTTCAACAGGACCTGTCTCCACAAATCCGGATACAGGACTACCCTGGTTCAGGTCATTCCCCGATGTGACCATCAGGGACCTGGTCAATGTACAAGAAATCTTACGAAAACATCTGAATATCAACAAAATTCATACGGTCATGGGGGGATCCATCGGCGGTTTTCAGGCCCTGGAATATAGCATCATGTATCCTGATCTTGTTACACATTTAGTGTTCATTGCTGCATCGGTTAAATCATCTTCATGGAGTGTGGCTTTCAACCAGTCCCAGCGATTGGCCATTGAAGCGGACCCAACCTATTATGAAGAACGGTATTACGGAGGCAGTAACGGGTTGAAATCTGCCAGGTCCATTGCCCTGTTAAGTTACCGGAATGAGAGAATTTACAATAAAACCCAACTGGAGCATGACGAGTCTAAGACCAGGGAACTGAAGGCTGCATCCTATCAGAATTATCAGGGAGACAAACTGGTGAAACGATTCGATGCGTATAGTTATCATGCAATCAGCCGGATAATGGATACCCACAATATTGTCCGCGATCGAGGTTCACTTGGTGAGGCCATTGGAAGAATAAAGGCAAATGTGCTGTGCATTGGAATATCGTCGGATTTCCTTTTCCCAACTCATGAGCAAAAATTGCTGGCGCATATCGCGCAGGGAGATTACCAGGAAATTAATTCAATATTCGGGCATGATGGATTTTTGCTTGAAACACAAGAACTCTCAAAAAGAATAGATAATTTTTGGCAACGCTTTGATGTAAAAAGATCACAGACCAACGGTGTGAAGGTTTCAAAAGACGGGGCAGAGCTTCCAGGTGAATCTGTGCCACGTAAAAGAAAGACAGGAAACACCATGACAGTTCACTGGAATTAACCGAAACTTGTGTAAAATTGAGTAATTTCGGTCCGAAAAATATCCGGACCCGAAAATATGATGCGAAATAAACAAGCTTTAGACCAACTACTTAAGGAAAGGGTTCTTTTACTGGACGGTGCCATGGGAACCATGATCCAAAGGTACAACCTGACCGAGGAAGATTACAGGGGTGAAAAATTTAGATCCCACCGAAGCGATTTAAAGGGGAACAATGATCTGTTATCACTTACGCGGCCCGATATTATCAGGGAGATCCATGAGGCATACCTGGAGGCAGGATCAGATATTATTGAAACCAACACCTTTAATTCGACATCTATCTCGCAAGCTGACTATCACACAGAATCATTCGTATATGAGATCAATTTTGAATCAGCCAAAATTGCTGCAGAAGCTGCAAGACTCTATTCCGAAAAGACCCCAACTAAGCCAAGATTTGTGGCAGGATCGGTTGGCCCGACAAATAAAACAACCTCTCTCTCTCCGGATGTAAATGATCCGGGCTTCAGGGCTGTCTCTTTTGATGAGATGAAAACTTCCTATAAGGAGCAGGTACAGGGCTTGATTGAAGGAGGGGCAGATCTGCTGCTGGTAGAGACCATTTTCGATACCCTCAATGCCAAAGCTGCCCTGTTGGGTATTGAGGAGTACCTTGTGGAGAGGGGGATTCGTATCCCGGTAATGGTTTCGGGAACGATTACCGATGCGAGCGGACGAACCCTTTCAGGACAGACACTGGAGGCTTTCATGTATTCGCTGGATCATGTGGATATCCTTTCCATAGGATTGAATTGTTCCCTGGGTGCAAAAGAATTACGACCTTATTTAGAGGAATTGTCAGGTAAATCTTCGCACTATGTTTCTGTGCACCCCAATGCGGGATTACCCAACCAATTTGGAGAGTATGACGAAACTCCGGCTCATATGGCGATCCAGATAAAAGAATTTCTTGACTCGGGATTTGTCAATATTGTCGGGGGATGCTGCGGAACCACGCCGGAGCATATCAAAGAATTTGCCAACCTGCTGGAGAGTGCTGAATCTCGTGAACCCCGGATAAGCGAACCCGGGCTAAAACTGAGTGGACTGGAAGCTCTGACTGCGTTTGAAGGCTCCAATTTTATAAATATCGGCGAGCGATGCAATGTGGCCGGAAGTCGAAAATTTGCCCGGCTGATTAGGGAGAAAAAATATGATGAAACGCTCGCAATAGCTCGCCTTCAGGTAGAAGACGGAGCCCAGATCCTGGACATCAACCTGGATGATGCCATGTTGGATGCGGAGCATGAGATGGTCACATTTTTAAACCTCTTGCTGGCTGAACCTGAAATATCAAAAGTTCCGTTGATGATCGATTCCTCGAAATTTTCAGTGATCGAGGCTGGGTTGAAGTGCATCCAGGGCAAAGCGGTTGTAAATTCCATAAGCCTTAAAGAGGGAGAGGCTCAATTCCTGGAGAACGCCGGCAAAATTAGAGGATATGGTGCCGCAGTCATTGTGATGGCATTTGATGAAAATGGTCAGGCTGACAGCCTCGGGCGACGCATCGAAATTTGCAGTCGCGCCTATCATCTGCTTCGTGAAAAGTTAAATTACGCACCCGGTGATATCATTTTTGACCCCAATGTATTAACAATCGGGACTGGTATGGAGGAGCACAACAACTACGCCCTCGATTTTATTGAATCCACCCGATGGATCAAAGCGAACCTGCCCTACGCCAGGGTGAGTGGAGGGATTAGCAATCTCTCGTTCTCGTTTCGAGGCAACCACATGGTACGTGAGGCCATTCATTCAGTATTTCTCTATCACGCCATCAAGGCAGGATTGGATATGGGTATTGTCAATCCCAGCTTATTGCAGGTGTACGATGAGATTCCTGCCGAATTACTTGAGTACATCGAAGATCTGGTACTTAATCGCAGGTCTGATGCCACTGAGCGCCTGATTGAATACTCTGCCACCATTGAAAGGACAGAGAAAGTAAACGTGAAAAAGGATGAGTGGCGGGATCGACCGGTAGAGGAACGATTAAGCCATGCGCTGGTAAAAGGGATTACTGATTTTATCGAAGAGGATTCCCTTGAAGCCCATAAAAAAATCGGGTTGGGATTGAAGGTTATCGAAGGCCCGCTTATGAATGGCATGAAGGTGGTGGGCGATTTATTCGGGGAAGGAAAGATGTTTCTCCCGCAGGTAGTTAAAAGCGCCAGGGTAATGAAGCGTGCAGTGGCCACACTTCTCCCATTCATTGAACAGGAAAAAGCCAGGGGTGAAGGAGGAGGAGGCCAGGCTGCAGGTAAGATCTTACTGGCCACCGTGAAAGGTGATGTGCACGATATTGGAAAGAATATTGTAGGTGTGGTTCTGGGTTGCAACAATTATGAAGTGATCGACCTTGGAGTCATGGTGTCTACGGCCAGAATCCTGGATGAAGCTGAACAACAGAATGTTGATATCGTTGGACTCTCCGGTTTAATCACCCCATCGCTGGAAGAGATGATCCATGTAGCCTCAGAAATGAAGCGGCGAAAGATGTCGCAGTCGCTTCTTATTGGGGGGGCCACTACCTCGAAAATACATACCGCTGTAAAGATTGAACAAAAGTACGACGGGCCGGTGATTCATGTAAAAGATGCTTCCAAAAGTGTGGCAGTAGTCAGCAAACTTCTTTCGAGGGAAAATCAAGAAGATTTTATAAGGGAAATTGGCCAAGATTATGAGGCACTAAGAAAAAATTATGCAAGTGCAGGAAAGGATATCAAATACCTATCCCTTAAGAATGCCAGGAAAAATGCCCTGCAGTTGGAGTGGAATGCGGGTTCCATATTCAAACCCAAAAAACTGGGAATTCAATCATTCCCCGACTATCCGCTGGAAAAGATAAGAGACTACATCAATTGGATCTTCTTTTTTGTTACCTGGGAACTCAGGGGCAAGTATCCTGATATTTTTGACCATCCGAAACATGGTCTTGAAGCCCGAAAACTTTTTGAAGAGGCACAGGAGATGCTCGACCTCATTATCAGTGAGAAATGGCTCACTGCAAATGCCGTATTTGCTATACACCCGGCCAATGCTGATGGGGATGATGTAGTTGTTTTTGAAGATGAATCCAAAGGCAAGATACTTTCAAGGTTCACCAACCTGAGAAATCAGACAGCAAAAGAGGAGAAGCTCGCCAATTTATGTCTTTCAGATTTTATTGCACCTCTACATACCGGAATCACTGACTACATTGGAACCTTCGCTGTCACAACGGGTATTGGCATCGAAGAAAAACTAAAGGAATTTGAAGCAACGCATGACGATTACTCCGCAATCATGTTAAAAGCATTGGCTGACCGGCTTGCTGAAGCTTTTACCGAATTATTGCACGAAGAGATACGCAGAAATACATGGGGCTATGCGGATCAAGAAGCATTGAGCAAGGATGAATTGTTTAAAGAGAAGTACTCGGGCATCAGGCCGGCCTACGGGTATCCTGCCTGTCCTGATCACTCGGAAAAAGAAGTTCTGTTTAAACTGCTTGAAGCAGAGCGTTATGGAATACACCTGACTGAGAATTATTCCATGTATCCCGCAGCGTCAGTGAGTGGGCTGGTATTTGGAAATCCGGCTTCGAAGTACTTTTTTGTGGGGAAAATCGGAAGAGATCAGGTAGAGGACTACGCTCTGAGAAAAAATATGACGGTAAGTCAGATTGAAAGCCTGTTGGCATCAAATCTTAGCTACTAG
>CAZCQL010000038.1:0-43650 GCA_964500835.1 uncultured Bacteroides sp. | reverse complement strand
ATCCCTTCGGGAGTTTGGGAACATGATCACCAGGATAACAACGGGGATGCCCACCTAAAGGCAGGGATCGTGGGTCCCCAGGAAACCATCCCCATTGTGGACGGGAAGATGGGGCTTTCCACCTGGCAGAATATATTTGTATGTGAATTTGATGGGCCGCGGAAAACCAGAAATATCATGGTGACCATCCTCGACTCAGAACCATCCGGTGGGTAAATTTGTTTACAAGACATATACATTTAGTACCGTCAGATGAATAAGTCCCTTATTGTAGAAAAAACCATCCGCATCAAAGCAACACCTGATAAGGTCTGGCATGCACTTACTGACCGTGAGACAATCAAGAAGTATTTCTTTGGAACAGAAGCCATATCTGACTGGAAGGTGGGGAGCACGCTTATCTTTCAGGGAGAGTGGGAAGGGCAGACCTATAAAGACAAGGGAAATATTCTGGCTTCGGAACCCGGAGAGATTTTACAGTATAATTACTGGAGTGGATTCTCAGGTCTTGAAGATGTCCTTGAAAATTATTCTCTGGTCACTTACAGGTTGGAGGGAGATCAAAACAGCACCACCATCCGGCTTACTCAAGAAGGATTTGCCACTGAAGAGGCAAGAAAACATGGAGAGGGAGGGTGGACCATGGTCCTTGAAAACCTGAAAAAGCTAATTGAAGAAGGGTAATCAGATCTTTGCAGTGATTTTTAATTCTTCAACTCCAGCTACCTCTGCCAGGTTTTCAAGCAGGTTACAGTCCATGCGGCCACGCACGTGCACCAATACATTGTCGTCCCCTCCAACAACTACGATCAGATCGGTAATATTTCCTTTCTTTTCGCGGGCGGCTAACATCACATCTTCATTACCGTCGTGTACCTCCAGGAGCATCTTATACCCACCTTTCATCTGTAAAGGGCTGACTTCCTCTGTGAAATTTAGTTCGGGGTATAGCTCTGTTTCTTCTATTGTCAGAACAGTAACCGAACGCAACGACCTGAGCAATTGCTTTTCCTCCCCGTCGAGACCGGCAAAAGAACCGGCAAGCTTCATGACAAATCCGGGTATTCTAAGGGCAACAACTCCTTCTTCGCCCTTATAGGTATAATAGAGTTTGTCGAATCCGGCAGGTTGAGCGAAAAGCATAGCACTCACAGCTATAATAAGGGTGGAAAGGAGTATTTTTCTCACAATTTATGTCTTTTATTTATACATCTAAGACGATCCAATCTTTCTATTGTTACAGCAATGCGCCAGGAAATCAATTATTTTTGAAGAAAGGCAAGAGACCCTTTAATTTTTTCGAATCCTGCCCGTTTCAGAGGAGATTGGTGAAACAACCGGTTAAATGTTTCTTTATTTAGTTCTTCCCAATCCACTGCGGACATTTCCAGAAGTTCCGGGTCAGGATCAAATCCCGGCTCCCGGTGGTTGAGGGATTTGCGGTTCCAGGGACATACATCCTGACAGATATCACATCCAAAAATACGGTTGGAGAGTTTGCCTTCAAGATTCGATGAGATTTCCCCTTTGTTTTCGATGGTCTGGTAGGAGATGCATCTTTCGGCATCCAGGGTCCTGTTATCCAGGATAGACCCCGTGGGACAGGCTTCAATGCAACGGGTGCAACTTCCACAAAAATCACTTTCAGGCAGGGTATTATATTCCAATTCCAGGGTGAGAATAAGTTCCCCAATAAATACAAATGATCCGGCAGTACGGGATATAAGGTTGGAGTTTTTTCCAATCCAGCCTAGCCCGGCCCTTTGTGCCCATGCCCGGTCCAGTACTGGAGCAGAATCCACAAATACCCTTCCCTCCGTATTTGGATGAATGGATTTAACGAAGTCAAAAAGCTGGTTCATCTTTTGCTTCATCACCACATGGTAGTCCTTTCCGTAGGCGTATTTTGAAATTACAGGAGCATCAGGATCATGCTGTACCCTGTCTGAATAATAGTTATAAAGAAGGGATACAACACTCTGTGCTCCCTCCACCAGTTGGGTGGGATCGATTCGTTTTTCAAAGTGGTTGGCCATATAACCCATGCGGGCATGGTGTCCCTTATCTAGCCAGGCCTTTAATCTTTCACCATCTTCAGGAAGTTCTCCGGCTCTGGAAAATCCGCAATCAGTAAATCCCAGCCTGAGTGCTTCCTCCCTGATGGCATTCGATATTTCTGATGCAAGTTGCACACTAGAGCAGGCCGAGTTCTAACTTGGCCTCCTCGCTAAGCATGTTCTTATCCCATGGAGGCTCGAAGACAAGGTTAATATTTACCTTGTCTACTTCTTCAATGGCTCCTACTGCATTTTCCACATCCGAAATGAGAATGTCTACTACCGGACAATTAGGGGCCGTAAGGGTCATATCGATATTGGCTTCCTTCTTATCGGTGTAATCAATTTTATAAATCAGCCCCAGGTCATATACATTCACAGGGATTTCCGGATCATATACTTCTCTCAGGGCTTCCACGATCGTTCCTTCTATCTCTAAAAAATCCAGTGACTCACTCATGATCATTGTTTTTATGTGGTTTTTCTTTGGCTGAAGCCCCGGATCCCGCAATAGTAGCTGAAGCCCCGGATTCAGCATTAGCTTTGGCCTGATAGGCCATTGCGTAAAGCCGCATTTTTTTTACCATGGCTAGCAGCCCGTTGGAACGGGTTGGAGAAAGGTTCTGGCGAAGACCGATATCGTCAATAAAGGAAAGCTCATTTTCGAGGATTTCCGCGGGTGTGCGGTTATTGAGAACTTTCACCAGCAGCGCCACAATTCCTTTCACGATAATGGCATCGCTGTCAGCCTTAAACTCAATCTTTCCGTCCACCAGGCTGGCGTGCAGCCATACTTTCGACTGACATCCATTAATCAGGTATTCATTGGTACGGTACCGGGGATCGATCTCAGGCAGGTCGTTGCCCAATTCGATCAAATAGTTGTACCTGTCGAGCCAGTCTTCGAAGACTGAAAACTCCTCCACAATATCTTGCTGTATCTGGTCGAGGTCTGTCATGTATCTGTCCTGTTAAGAAAGCATCTCAATGGTTTTCTCAATTCCTTCTGCGAGCCGGTCGATTTCTTCAATGGTATTGTAAAACACCAGAGAAGCCCTAATGGTTCCCGCGATCCCGAAATGATCCATTACCGGTTGTGTACAGTGTGTGCCCGTTCGCACAGCTATGCCCATCTTATCCAGAATCATCCCTGCATCATAAGGGTGGATTTTTCCAAGTAAAAAAGAGAAGACAGCGATGCGGTTACCGGAATTCCCGTAAAGCACCAGTCCTTCAATTGCCTTCAGTTTTTGAAGAGCATAGCCGATAAGATTCTTCTCGTATTGTCCGATTGCTGGCATTCCCACCGATTTCAGGTAATCAATGGCCGTTGCCAGGCCAATGGCCCCCATATAGTTTGCGGTTCCTGCCTCAAACTTAAAGGGCAGGGTATTGTAAGTCGTGTCCGCAAAAGAGACCTTATCCACCATATCGCCACCTCCCTGGTAGGGAGGCAAATCATCCAGGATAGATTCCTTTCCATAAAGCACTCCTGATCCGGTGGGACCAAATATCTTATGGGAAGAAAACGCATAAAAATCGCAGTCCATGTCCATGACATCCACTTCCCCGTGCTGAACCATCTGAGCTCCATCCACAAGGACAGGTATATTGCGTAAATGGGCCTTTCGAATCACTTCTTTCACAGGATTGATCGTTCCTAAAGAGTTCGAGGCATGGGCTAAAGCCACCAGCCTGACCCTGTCGGAAATCAGAGTGTCCAGTGATTCCAGTACAAGGTTGCCTTCCTGGTCAAACGGGATAACTTTTAGGGTAGCTCCTTTTCTTTCGCATAACATTTGCCAGGGAACTATGTTGGAATGGTGCTCCATCTCCGATATCAGGATCTCATCGCCCTCTGCCACATATTTTTCTCCCAGCGAAAATGCCACCGCATTGATGGAACCTGTGGCTCCGCTTGTGAAGATGATCTCATTGGTGGAAGATGCATTGATAAATTCACGGACTGTTTCCCTTGCTGCTTCATAGCGGCCGGTCATCTGCTCACTCAGGTAATGGATGCCTCTGTGGATGGAGCTGTTATGGATTTCCTGGAGATCGCGAAGCGTGTCAATAACCACCTGCGGTTTTTGAGTGGTAGCCCCATTATCCATATAAATCAGCGGTTTATTATAAACCTTCTGTTCTAAAATGGGAAAATCACTTCTTATTTGGTGAATGTTCAGGCCCATGGGGTTGAAGGTTAATCTTCACAGTGCATGGCACAATTGTTACACCTTGAAAGCTCACCGCGAAGTCGTTTGCCCACCAGGTCGGCTATGCGTTCCTGAAGGGCAGGTTGCCGGATCCTGGAGACCACCTCATCGGCAAAGGCATCCATGAGCATTAGCCGGCCTTTGTCAATGAGTATGCCACGAGATTGCATGTAAAATAACGCATCTTCATCCAATTGCCCCGCCGTGGCTCCGTGACTACATTTCACGTCGTCGGCATAGATCTCCAGCTGGGGCTTGGTATACATTTTTGCTGCATCAGAAAGAAGGATATTATTGTTGGTCTGGTAAGCTTCGGTTTTCTGAGCATCGGGATGTACATGAATCTTCCCATTAAAGGCCCCTGTAGAAGAATCATCCAAAACACCTTTATAATGCTGGTTACTGGTGCAATGTGGACTGGCATGGTCAATTAGTGTGTAACTGTCCACATGCTGATTCTTGTCAATGATGTATAATCCAAGGGCAGTTGATGAAGCTCCTTCTCCGTCCATGGTCATGTGAAGATTATTCCGTACCATTCCACCATGAATAGTTACAGTCCCATGCTGACAACGGGAAGAGCGTTCCTGGCTTATCCAGGTATTTGTCACCTGACAGGAGTTGTTGTGTTCATTCTGCAGCCTTAAAATATCGAGATCCGCATTTTCGCCCGCATATGCCTCGGTGACAGAATTTGTCAGGTACATGTGTGGCGAAAGTGTATGGTCGCATACGATAACCTCGGCCTTCGCATTCTTTTCCACCACAAACAGGTTCCTGTGGTGGACCATTTGATCCTTGTCAGAAAGAAGCAGGTGAATGATCTGAATCGGTTTTTCCATCTCCAGGCCTTCTGGTACATACAGGAAAATTCCATCTTGCGAGAAAGCGGTATTCAGCGATACAAAGGTTTCATTCTGCATAGAAGCATTTTTACCCAGGTATTGAGCAACAAGATCGGGATACTGTTGTATGGCCTCCTTGAGACTTCCATAAATGATTCCGTTGTCTGACACATTCAGAGCCGCTTTGGATGGCTGGTAATAGAATCCATTGAGGATAGTGAGCACATGAGCATCAAGCATGGGAACATCACATCGGAACAGATCCGAGTCGTCAAATTGAATATTGCGCGGGCTGAAAAGGAAGGATAGTTCGCCATCAAATACTGGTTCAAGGTGGGTGTATTTGTAAAGCTCCTGTTTGCGAACAGGAAATCCAATTTTCGCGAAAGATTGAATAGCCTGTTCACGCAGATCTCTTAAAAATCGCGGATCCCCATTGATGATCTGCTTCTTGTTCTGATGAAACAGGTCGATGTATTTATCTGCTGTCGATAATGCTTCCAGTGTTTCCTTCATCTTCACCTCCCTTATGCTTCTGAATCCACTTCCTGTTTGATCCAGTCGTACCCATGCTCCTCCAACTCTTTTGCCAGAGATTTATCACCTGATTTCACTATACGGCCTTTGAAAAGAACATGCACAAAATCAGGAACGATATAATCCAGTAATCGCTGATAGTGCGTTATAATCACGGTGGATTTATTGGGTGAACGCAGTTTATTAACTCCGTTGGCCACAATGCGCAGCGCATCTATATCAAGTCCCGAATCGGTTTCGTCCAGAATAGCCAACTTGGGATCCAGTAATGCCATCTGGAAAATCTCATTCTTTTTTTTCTCTCCACCTGAAAATCCTTCATTCACAGACCTGTTTGTAAGATCCGAATCAATTTCAACAATCTTCTTCTTCTCCCTCATCAGCTTAAGGAAGTCACCTGCGGGAAGGGGTTTCTGCCCCCTGTATTCACGCATGGAATTAATAGAAGTACGTAAAAAATTGACCATGCTTACACCTGGAATTTCCACCGGGTATTGAAATCCCAGAAAGATTCCTTCCCTTGCCCTGTCCTCAGGTGCCAGTTCACCCAGGTCTTTTCCTTCATACAATATTTTACCGTGTGTAATATCAAAATAATCCCTTCCTGCCAATGCGGAAGCAAGGGTGCTTTTTCCCGATCCGTTGGGACCCATAATCGCATGCACCTCTCCGGCATTGATCTTCAGGTTAATCCCCTTCAAGATCTCCTTATTCTCCACCTTAACTTTTAAATCTTTTATGACTAACATGGTACCCACTTCGTTCGTGTTAATGTGCTCACTTCGCAAGCGTTACTTATTTGTGCCAGGCCCCTAAACCCCTATTGATCTGACTATCAAGCTCTTTCATCCGACATTAAGTAACTGATAATGTCAGCCCACACTACCTTCCAGGGTAATGGCTAAAAGTTTTTGTGCCTCAACGGCAAACTCCATTGGAAGTTTGTTCAGAACCTCTTTCGCATACCCATTGACGATCAGGCTGATGGCATTTTCTGTATCGATTCCTCGCTGGTTGCAGTAGAAGATCTGGTCTTCTCCTATCTTGGAGGTAGTGGCCTCGTGTTCAACAATGGCTGATTTATTAGCCACTTCAAGGTAAGGAAAGGTGTGAGCTCCACATTTGTCTCCCAACAAAAGGCTGTCACATTGCGAAAAATTCCTTGCATTTTCAGCCCCTTTCAACACCTTAACCAAACCACGGTAGGAGTTTTCACTCTTTCCGGCACTTATTCCCTTGGATATGATAGTGGATCTTGTATTTTTCCCGATATGGGTCATTTTGGTGCCTGTATCGGCCTGTTGCCGGTTATTGGTAACAGCCACAGAGTAAAACTCACCCACCGAATTGTTCCCTCTCAGGATACAGCTGGGGTATTTCCAGGTGATGGCCGAACCGGTTTCCACCTGGGTCCATGAAATTTTTGAATTGTCACCCTTGCATATTCCCCGCTTGGTCACAAAATTGAAAACTCCTCCCTTGCCTTCTTTATCACCTGGGTACCAGTTTTGAACAGTGGAATATTTAACTTCCGCATTCTCCATGGCTACAATCTCTACGATGGCAGCGTGCAATTGATTTTCATCGCGCTGAGGCGCTGTGCACCCTTCCAGGTAGCTAACGTAGGAGTCGTCTTCTGCCACAATCAGTGTACGCTCGAACTGACCTGTATTGGCCGCATTGATCCGGAAGTAGGTAGAAAGCTCCATGGGGCATCGCACCCCTTTTGGGATGTAACAGAATGAGCCGTCGCTGAATACTGCCGAATTGAGAGCGGCGTAAAAGTTATCGGAATAAGGAACCACGGAGCCCATGTACCTTTTGATCAGGTCAGGGTGGTTCTGCACCGCTTCACTGAAGGAGCAGAAAATTATTCCCTTATCAGCCAGGGTATCCTGGAAGGTAGTTTTCACCGAAACACTGTCCATTACTGCATCCACAGCCACACCTGCAAGCTGTTTCTGCTCATCAAGTGGAATCCCCAGCCGGTTAAAAGTGTCGAGAAGTTCGGGATCAACCTCATCCATGCTTTCATATTTTGCGCCCTGCCTGGGTGCAGCATAGTATATTATATCCTGGTAGTCGATCATTGGAACTACCAAATGGGCCCATTTAGGCATTTTCATTCCCTGCCAATGCCGGAAAGCCTTTATCCGTGAATCGGTGAGCCATTCCGGCTCTTCCTTCTTCGCAGAAATGATACGGATTACCTCTTCATTTAATCCCCTGGGAATCGTATCAGTATCTATATCGGTGTGAAAACCAAATTTATAATCACTCCCCGTTACCTCGCTAATTATCTTCTCCTGATCTGTCACAACATCACTTGGTTTTGGGTTCGAACGGCACCTAACTAATTGTAAATAAGATTAATTTAAAATAGAGTGCAAATATACAAAAACTTGTTCTTACATTTGTATTACAACAGCCTATTCGAATTGTTCATAGTTTAACATCTCCACTGCGTGTCTGCCAAGAAAACCCGTACCATTGAAGAGCTAGGCGAGTTTGGACTTATTGACCACCTTTTCTCCGGAATTTCAACACAGCAGGAGAGTTCCAGGGTGGGAATCGGGGATGACGCCGCTGTCATTGATCATGGATCCTATTACCAGGTGGTGACTACAGATTTACTATTGGAGGGGATCCATTTCGACCTGGTGTACACTCCCCTGAAACACCTGGGCTATAAAGCAGTGGTCGTAAACCTGTCGGATGTATATTCCATGAATGCAGCCCCGCGACAAATCACTGTCTCACTTGGGATTTCAGGAAAATTCTCTCTGCAGGCACTCGAAGAATTCTATGAGGGAGTTAAGCTTGCCTGTGATCAGTTCAAAGTGGACCTCGTGGGAGGCGATACCACTGCTTCTGTGACAGGATTTGTGATTTCCGTCACAGCCATAGGAACTGTCCTGAAGGAGGAGTTGACATTACGCAGCAGTGCTAAAAATAACAACCTGGTATGTGTGACAGGTGACCTGGGGGCAGCATACATGGGATTGAAAATCCTTGAAAGGGAGAAACAACTCCACGCGGAGGATCCGGAGTTTGTACCGGTATTAAAAGGGTACGATTATGTGTTGGAGCGGTTTTTAAAGCCAGAGCCAAGAGTGGATGTACTGCTGGCATTGAAGGAGATTGGGGTGAAACCGACTGCTATGATCGACATTTCGGACGGATTATCTTCCGAACTTCTCCATATTTGCAAGGCTTCCCAATGCGGGTGCCAGGTATATGATGATCGGATCCCACTTGCTGATGAGACGGTTGGTGCAGCGGGAGAGTTCCGGATGGAACCGTTGGTAGCAGCTCTCCATGGGGGTGAGGATTACGAATTATTGTTTACGGTTCCACTTTCCGATTTTGAGAAGGTATCCTCTATCGCCGGAGTGAGCGTTATCGGAAATATCACTGACAAAAAAGGCAGGGCACTTTTGGTGGGCAATGATGGAACTGCCATTCCCCTGCAGGCACAGGGATGGAACGCCTATACCGATTCGCCGGATAAATAATTTGAGCCTGAACACGGTGTTCCGCTCTTTGCATCCTACATCTCCAGGGGAAATTAAAGGGCAGCCCGTTTGTATGATCCGGTCAGGATTCCTTGTCGTCAAAATACCCCCGGATGATGCCGCGTTTCGAGCGACGCACAAACAGGATGACTTCGTCCCTCTCCTTGGAAGCCGGAAGATTGGCTTCGACAAATTCCAGGGCATCTGAAATATTAAGTCCGCGCTGGTAGAGGATCCGGTAGACTTCCTGGATGGCATAAATGGTATTGTTTTCAAATCCCCTTCTCCGCAAACCGATGGAATTGATTCCTGTAAACGATACAGGATCCCTGCCGGCCATGGCAAAGGGAGGCACATCTTTCCCAACTTTGCTACCGCCCTGGATCATTACATGACTCCCGATCTTTACGAATTGGTGAACCAGACTGCCTGGGCTGATAATGGCCCAGTTGTCCACCTCCACTTCTCCGGCCAAACCGGCATAACTTCCCATGATGACACGGTCCTTTAAAACGCAATCATGTGCAATGTGCACATAGGACATGATGAGGCAGTCCTTTCCAACCACTGTTTTATCGTTAGCCTTGGTGCCCTTATTCATGGTCACATATTCACGGATAATCGTATTGTCCCCTATCTCAGTGGTTGTGTACTCCCCTTCGAATTTGAGATCCTGGGGATCTCCGGAGATTACTGCACCCGGAAATATTTTAACATTTTTCCCGATACGGGCCCCGTTCATGATCACAACGTTGGGTCCTATCCAGCTTCCAGGTCCAATCTCAACATCTTCATAGATGGTAGCAAAACCCTCTATGACAACATCGTCTCCGATCTTTGCCCCTGAATGGACCTTAGCCAGTTTGTTAATCATCACTTTTTGTTTTTATGATCTGGGCCATTAATTCACCCTCCATGACCAGTTTATTTCCCACAAATATCTCCGCGAACATAAGTGCAATACCTCTTCGGATAGGCTCTAACAGGTCCATCTTCAGAATCAGGGTATCACCAGGAACCACCTTCTGTTTAAACTTCACTTTATCAATCTTTAAGAAATAGGTGGAATAGTTCTCCGGATCGGAAACGGTACCCAACACCAGCATGCCTCCAACCTGCGCAGCCGCTTCAATGAGTAGCACTCCAGGCATAATGGGCTCTTCCGGGAAATGACCTATAAAATAGGGTTCATTTAAGGTTACGTTCTTTATGCCAACGACTGATTTTCCATCCATGTGAATCACTTTATCCACCAGGAGGAAGGGGTAGCGATGTGGCAATCTTTTTTTTACCTCGTTGGTATCCAGCAAAGGGGTACTATTGGGATTATAAACCGGCACTTTTTTTTGGAGAGCGGCTTTTTTCATCACCTGCCTCAGTATACGGGCGAACTCATTGTTACTTTCGTGTCCGGGTCTGGTGGCAATTATCTTGGCCTTGAACCAGCGTCCGACGAGGGCCAGGTCTCCCATTACATCCAGCAACTTATGCCGGGCAGGTTCATTTGAAAACCGCAGGTCCACATTGTTTAAAATTCCTTCGGGTTGCACCTTCACCTTAGGCTTGTGAAACAGATCCGCAAGCCTGTCAAGTTCCTCCTGTTCCATCTGCCGGTCCACAATGATGATGGCATTATCCACATCACCTCCCTTAATCAGGTTGTGCTGGACGAGGTATTCCAATTCGTGAAGGAAAACGAACGTGCGGCAGAGGGCGATTTCATCTTTGAAGTTTCCCATCTCTTCCAGCGAAGCATGCTGGTTTCCAAGGACATTTGAGTTATAATCGATGAGTACATTGATGCTCTGGGTTTTGTCGGGGTAGGCTATGATGTGGATCCCCTTTGATTCATCATAGTACTCTACCTTTTCCTTTAATATGAAATATTTTCGGTCGGTCTGCTGCTCAACTGTTCCTGTTTTGAAAATGGCATCTGCAAACTCTCTGGCACTTCCATCCAGAATGGGTGCTTCAGGTCCATCCACTTCAATGAGCACATTGTCAATTCCCATTCCCACGAAGGAGGCCAGGACATGCTCAATTGTCGAGATTCTTGCTCCGTTTTCTTCAAGGGTTGTTCCCCTGGAAGTTTCAATAACATTTTCAGCAAGGGCATTAATGAGAGGTTGCCCAGGAAGATCAATTCGTTTGAATATATATCCATGACTGTCTTGTGCAGGCTTGAAGGTCATAGTAACCTCCACCCCGGTATGCAATCCTTTTCCGGTAAATGTAATGGGGGCCCTCAGTGTTTTCTGTTTTTCCGCCATGCTTCTTCTACAATACAATATGGTTCAGCTTCCTGAAAAATCGCCCAAATATACGAAATAAAGACGAATTGGCCCGGCCCTTATTGTGTTATGTCCGAGACCTTTCGTTCCAGCTCAATCAGCTGGTTACGTAATTTTGGAAGGTTTTTGAATACCACATAGCTTCTTTGGTATTGCCCAAATTCAAATGCCGGCGCCCCTTGCACAATTGCGCCTTCCTGGTTGATGCTTTTAGGGATGCCCGACTGGGCAGCGATCTTAACGCCATCAGCAATGGAAATATGCCCTATAAGCCCAACCTGGCCTCCAAACATGCAGTTTTTTCCAATACGGGTTGATCCTGAGACTCCTGTTTGAGCAGCAATCACAGTATTTTCACCCACCTCTACATTGTGAGCAATCATTATCAGGTTATCAAGTTTTACTCCTTTTCGCAAGATCGTGGCACCCATGGTTGCACGGTCGATGGTGGTGTTTGCCCCCACTTCGACATGATCCTCAATGATTACTTTTCCCACCTGGGGAACTTTTTGATAATTGTTCTCCTGATTGGGTGCAAATCCAAACCCATCCCCTCCGATAATGGCACCGGCATGGATAACACAATGAGCTCCAATTTCACTTCCATCATATACCTTTACGCCGGGATGGAGAACGGACCCTTCACCTATTCTCACGTTATCTCCAATATAAACCTGCGGATAGAGTTGTACGCCTGCATCCAGGATGGCATTGTCTGAAATAACCGCAAAATCACCAATATAAAGATCTTCACCGAGCGTCGCCGAGCCGGATATGCTGGCCATTTTGCTTACTCCTGTCTTCTTTGGCTTGCTCTGCTCGTATAATTGCAGCAAGGCAGCAAAAGATTCGTAAGCATTTTCCACCCTTATCAGGGTGGCTTTAACAGCACGGGCCGGATTAAAATCTTTATTCACTATGACGACGGATGATAGCGTGTCATAAATGTATTTCTCATATTTTGGGTTGGCAAGGAATGAGAGGGTCCCGGTTCTTCCCTCTTCAATTTTTGAAACATCGTTTACCGTTGCCTGGGGATCCCCTTCAACAGTTCCTTTCAGGTACTCAGCAATGACTGATGCTGTGAAATTCATAAATCTGGTTTTAATGCATTTTAAAACTAGGACAATTCTTTCATTAACTTCGGGTAACAGAGAAAATATTTTCTGACTGTTTTTGAAAGCACAGAAATGTTTAGCATATCCGACGCATCTGCAATATCCCGGGTATTCCCTTTTTTTCCCAGAATAGTGATTCTGTCGTCCATATCACTGTATGCATAATGGCTTATGCTGTCCGATACCACAAGATATTCTGATTCTTCCCCCGACAGTTTCAGATGCCCGGCAACTTTCTTTCGCATGGAATGAACCAGCTCATCCGGGTAAGGTTGGTCATCTAGCTCAACTGAAAAAAGCGCCCTGTTAACCAATCCTTTAGACAACATTGACAGGACCCGGTCCCGATGGCTGCACCATACCTTGGCCGAAGCCAGGATGTCATTGTCATCCAGGGCAACAAACTGTTCAAGGAATTTCTTTTTGTTGGAAGGATCGTATTTTCCTGGTTCATTTTCGAGAAAATAGGTCAGGGCAGGCGTGGCGAAGAGTTGTGCACCCTCCCCGGTAAGAAACTGTGCCCGTTTCAGAAGCAATAGAAGCAGTTGCTCGGAGCTTACCACGGTGCGGTGAAGGTAAACCTGCCAGTACATCAAGCGTCGGGCGATAAGGAATTTCTCAATGGAATAGATCCCCTTTTCATCCACCACAAGCTGGTCGTCAAGCACATTCAGCATTTTAATGATTCGATCCGAACCAATGACCCCTTCAGTGACTCCTGTAAAGAAGCTATCGCGCTTGAGGTAATCAAGGCGATCCATGTCTAACTGACTGGAAACTAATTGGTGCAGGAATTTTTTATGGTATTCATTTTTAAAGATATTCATGGCTAGATTGAGCTGCCCGGGAAAGGTTTCATTGAGCTGCTCCATAAACATCAGGCTGATTGTTTCGTGGGAAGTACCTCTTATCAAGCTATGTTCGAGGGAATGGGAGAATGGCCCGTGTCCAATGTCATGCAGCAATATGGCAATAGTTACCGCTTTTGCCTCATTATCAGTAATTTCAATACCTTTAGAACCTATTACTTCTATGGCTTGTCCCATAAGATGCATGGCTCCGATGGCATGCTGGAAACGAGTATGGTTGGCACCAGGATAAACAAATTGAGTGGTTCCCAATTGCCGGATTCTGCGTAGCCGTTGAAACATTGGCAGCTCGATCAAATCATAGACGATGTGATATGGGATTTTAATAAATCCATACACCGGGTCGTTGATGATTTTGAGCTTATTTGTAAAGGATTTGTTACTCATGCGGGTTGTTTGTGGACACAAAATTATGGTTTTATTGGCATAATCAGGTTTGTATCAGCTAAAAAACAATCCCTTTTTTGCTATTTCGTCGAATATTTGTAATTTTGCGCTGTCGTTAGGAGAGTGTGATTCTAGGGGGCTTGTGGTCCCCTATTTTATTACCACATAAAATGATTACGAGCGAGGTTATTATTGAATTGGTGGAGCAACATATTCAGGGTACGGATATCTTCCTGGTGGATGTATCAGTTAAACCCGGAAATGTGATACGGATTCATGTGGACCGGCCAGATGGAATATCCATCAACGAGTGCGTAAAAATCAGCCGCCATATAAATGAAATGCTGGACAGGGATGTGGAGGATTATTCTCTGCAGGTATCGTCACCGGGACTGAGCGCTCCTTTCAAGGTAAAGCAACAATATGAAAAGAATGCGGGACGTGCCATTGAGGTATATTTATTGGATGGAACTCACCTGGCAGGTAAAGTCACATCGGTGACCGAAAACGGGATTATTTTGGAGGTAAAAGGAAAAGACGAAGAGATTGAATTTGAGGAAATTAAAACATCAAAAGCAACAATATCATTTAATTGATCAATAGCGTAAAAATGGAAAATATTAATCTGGTAGAGACGTTTTCCGAATTTAAGGAATTAAAGAGCATCGACAGGGTGACCATGATGAGCGTCCTGGAAGATGTATTTAGGGGAATGCTTCTGAAGAAATATGGAACTGATGAGAATTTCGATATCATCATCAACATTGATAAGGGCGATTTTGAAATTTGGAGAAACCGGGAGGTTGTAGAGGACGATGAATTGGAGGATTCTGCTGTGCAAATTCCGCTCAGCAAGGCAAAAGAAATTGATGAAGATTATGAGGCAGGGGAAGATGTGACCGATGAGGTAAAGCTGGGAGATTTTGGAAGACGTGCCATTCTTGCCCTTAGACAGAATCTTTCTTCAAGGATCATGGAACTTGAGAAAAACCATCTTTATAACAAATACAAAGACCGCATCGGGGATGTGGTAACCGGGGAGGTCTATCAGGTGTGGAAAAGAGAAATCCTCATTCTGGATGACGAAGGGAACGAATTGATCCTGCCTAAAACTGAACAAATACCCTCTGATTATTTTCGCAAAGGGGATACAATCAGAGCAGTGGTTGTGAAGGTCGATATGCGCAACGCAAATCCATTAATCATCCTTTCCAGGACATCTCCCGTTTTCCTTGAGCGTCTCTTTGAGCTTGAAGTACCTGAGATTTTCGACGGGCTGATAACCATTAAAAAAATTGTCAGGGTTCCGGGCGAAAGGGCCAAAGTCGCTGTAGAATCATATGATGAACGCATTGATCCGGTAGGAGCTTGTGTAGGGATGAAAGGATCACGAATCCATGGCATCGTAAGGGAATTAAAAAATGAGAACATCGATGTGATCAACTATACAACGAACGTGCAGTTGTTCATAACCAGGGCGCTAAGTCCTGCAAAAATTACTTCCATTAAACTGAATGATGAAGATTTGCGTGCAGAAGTCTACCTGCAGCCAAAGGAGGTATCACTGGCGATTGGAAAGGGTGGGTTAAATATCAAACTGGCCAGTCAGCTTTCAGGATATGAAATTGATGTATACCGCGAATCAGATGGAGATGATGAGGATGTAAACCTGGAGGAATTCGCCGACGAGATTGAGGGATGGATACTGGATGAGTTAAGAGCCATTGGATGTGATACAGCCAAAGCTGTGTTAAATCTGAGCGTGGAGGATCTGGTGAAAAGAACAGACCTGGAAGAGGAGACCATCACCGAACTAGTCAATGTGCTTAAAGCAGAATTTGAATAGAACCATATGGCTGAAAGAAAGGCAACAAGACTTAGCAAGGCTGCAAGGGAGCTAAATGTAGGGATAACCACCCTTGTTGAGTTCCTTGGCAAGAAGGGTTTTGACATCGATTCCAACCCCAACACAAAGGTTGAGTCCGAATTGTATGATCTGCTTCTGGAGGAGTACAGTTCCGACTTAAGTGTGAAAAAGGAATCGGAAAAGCTAACACTTAAGAACTTCAGGGAGAGGCAGGAATCTCTTTCATTGGATGATGTTCCGGCGTCAGCTGATCAGGAAGATGTGGAAGAGTTACTCGTGAAGGACAAATATGCCGGTGTAGCTGACAGTGCAATACCGGAGGTGAAAGATCAAGCAAGTGTGGCCAAAGAGGTGGAGAAGGCTGCCATAACTGAAACAACTGCCGCTGAAGAGGAAGGCAAACCGGAGAAAACTACAGCTAAAAAGAAATCTGTGAAGAAATCGGCAGAAGCCGGTGAAGCTTTGAAAGATGAAGATGCTGGTCCTAAAGTAGTTGGAAAGATTGATCTGGATTCAATGAATCAAAAGACCCGTCCTGCGAAAAAGGCAAAAGTGAAAGCTAAGAAAGGTGCTCCTGAGGAGGAGATGGAGGAATCCCAAGCTGAGGATTTGAGCACTTCTGAGAATAAAACCGGTGAACAAACCGGAGCAGTGGATGAGGAACGATCAGGTGAAGAAACTGTCACCAAAGGAACCAAAGGAACCAAAGGCGTCAAGACGAAAGCCGTACCGAAAGGAAAGAAAACTTCAAGAGTGGACCCGGAGGAACCGGGTAAAGAGGAGAAGGAGGCTGAAAGTGAAACAGTTACTGCTGATGAAGGAGGCGGTCCGGGTGCTGAGAAGGCCGTGGTGAAGGAGGAGGAAAAGCAGAAAGCGGAGGATCAAAACCATATTCCAACTCGTGTGCAAAAATTGACTGGCCCAACTGTTGTGGGTAAAATTGATCTTCCTGAAAAGAAAGAACCAAAGAAAAAGCCCGTTGCATCCAGCAAAGACAATGAATTACATCTGGATCAGAAGAAGAAAAGAAAGCGGATCAAAAAAGATTCCGGTCCGGTAGATTTTGGTAATCAGGCAGGAGCTAAAAAAGGTAAGGCTGGCAAAAAAGGCAGAAAGCGGCCCATTCGTCCTGAAGTCAATGAAGAGGATGTCCAGAAACAGATCAAGGATACACTGGCCAAACTGACCCACAAGGGTTCCAAATCGAGAACTTCTAAATACAGGCGTGAAAAGCGTGATGCTGTACAGGCTAAGTTACAGGAGGAGAGCAGCCAGCTTGAGCAAAGAAAGAATATTTTGCGGGTTACCGAATTTGTATCAGTGGCCGAGCTGGCATCAATGATGGATTTACCGGCTACCGATATCATCCAGACTTGTATGAACCTGGGACTGTTTGTATCCATTAACCAGAGAATGGATGCAGAAACTATGGCGCTTGTCGCTGATGAGTTTGACTTCAAAGTTGAGTTTGTGAGTGTGGATGTGGTGGAAGCCATTACCGAAGATGAGGACGATCCGAACGATCTGATTCCAAGGCCTCCTATCGTCACAGTAATGGGTCACGTTGACCATGGTAAGACCAAGTTGCTGGATGTGGTAAGGCATGCCAATGTAGTTGAAGGAGAAGCCGGAGGGATTACCCAGCATATCGGCGCTTATGGAGTGAAATTGGACGGCGATCGCAGAATTACATTCCTGGATACGCCTGGCCACGAAGCATTTACTGCCATGAGGGCCAGGGGGGCACAAATCACCGATGTGGCCATTATCGTGGTGGCAGCCGACGACGGAGTAAAACCTCAAACTGTCGAGGCTATCAACCATGCAGCAGCAGCGGGGGTCCCCATTGTGTTTGCCATCAATAAGATAGATTTACCGGCAGCCAATCCTGAAAAAATAAAGGAAGAGCTGGCAAACATGAATTATATGGTCGAGGACTGGGGTGGAAAATACCAGTCCCAAGAGATCTCTGCCAAGGGAAACGTGAATATCGAAGAGCTGTTGGAGAAAGTGCTTCTCGAGGCCGAATTGCTTGATCTTAAAGCCAATCCGAACAAATCCGCAAGGGGGAGCATTGTTGAATCCACTCTTGATAAGGGACGAGGTAACATTGCTACTATTCTTGTTGAATCGGGTACCCTGAGGGTCGGGGATGTGATACTGGCCGGACAACATTTTGGTCATGTGAAGGCCATGTTTAATGAAAGAGGGAAGAAGATCAAAGAAGCAGGACCTTCCACACCCACACTTATCCTTGGATTGAATGGTGCTCCCCAGGCCGGGGAAACATTCAATGTGATGAGTACAGATAAGGAAGCAAAAGAGATAGCCAACAAACGAGAGCAACTGCAGCGTGAGCAGGAACTGCGGACCACAAAGCATATAACACTGGATGAGATTGGACGTCGTATTGCCATTGGGAATTTCCAGGAACTGAATATCATTGTCAAAGGGGATGTGGATGGTTCTATCGAAGCACTTTCCGACTCACTTCTCAAACTGGGGACCGAAGAGATCCAGGTGAATATCAAACACAAAGCAGTGGGCCAGATCTCAGAGTCTGATATCTTGCTGGCAGCCGCTTCGAATGCCATTGTAATTGGATTCCAGGTACGACCTTCTTTGAGTGCACGAAAACTTGCTGAAAAAGAACAAATTGATATCCGGCTCTATTCCATTATATACGATGCCATTGAGGAGGTGAAAGCAGCCATGGAAGGGATGCTGGCACCAGAGATAAAAGAAGATATTGTGGGAACGCTTGAGATTTTGGAAGTTTTCAAAATCACAAAGGTTGGAACCATTGCGGGGTGCATGGTAGTTGAAGGTAAAATCAAGCGAACATCCAAGATTCGGCTCATCAGGGACGGGATTGTTATTTACAGCGGTGAACTGGGATCACTGAAGCGTTTCAAGGATGAAGCCAAGGAGGTGGTTTCCGGACTTGAATGCGGATTGAACATAGAAAACTTCAACGATATTAAAGTAGGTGATATGGTCGAGGTATATGAGGAGACCGAGACGAAGAAAACCCTCTGATCTTATTCTTTGATTTTATTATCTTAGCATACCAAAACCAAGGGTATGTATGAGTTTATTGAGGGAGAATTTATTGAAAAATCACCAGCCCATCTGATTGTCAAGGCAGAAAACCTTGCCTATTATATCCATATATCAGTTTTTACCTATAGCCAGATCAGCAGCCAGGCCAGCGGCAGAATATACCTGCACTTCCTGGTCAGGGAAGATGTCCAGATGTTTTATGGTTTCAGTAGCCGGGAGGAGCGCCAGATCTTTAAATCACTCATCTCTGTTTCAGGGGTAGGTGCCAATACAGCGCGTCTCATTCTGTCGTCTTTGTCACCCGAAGAAGTCACGCAGGCGATCCTGGCAGGAAATGTCTCTGTTTTGCAGGGAATCAAAGGGATTGGTGCCAAATCAGCACAGAGGATTATTGTGGACTTAAAAGATAAAGTCGGGAAAGGTGCAGGAATCGATGAATTATTCTTTTCGAAGGACAATACAAGCCGCGATGAAGCGTTATCTGCTTTAGTGGCCCTGGGTTTTCCAAAGAAGAGCGTTGAGAAGATCCTGACCCGGATTTTATCAGAGCAGCCGGAACTTTCTGTGGAGGAGGTAGTGAAGGCTGCCTTGAAGTTTATGTAGTGAACTGTCGGTACAACCACATATCCCTTATTGTCATTGTATTTCTGCTGGCTTTTAGAGCAAATGCGCAGGACACAACCCTTCATTATCCGTTCACCGACCAGGGCTCTTATCCCTTTTCCTCCTCCAGCCTCAATTCTCCTCTTTACCTGAGGAATCCCTCAAATATCAATTCCCAGGTTATCTATGACCCGCTCACCAGGCGGTATGTGTTTGCCGAAACCATCGGTACATGGAATTACCGCAATCCTACTCTGATGACCAAGGACCAGTACCAGCAGTATGAGTTCAGGCAGCAGGTGAATGAATACTGGCGAATGAAAGCAAGTGGAGGATCTGTCGAAGACCAGCTCTCTTTCATCCCGCCCATTCAGGTAGGAGGAGAAGCCTTTGATAAACTTTTCGGTTCCAATACCATAAACATTGTGCCTTCCGGCAGCGCCGAACTCCTCTTTGGCTTCAACCTTTCCAAACAGGATAATCCCAATATTAGTGAGCGTCTCAGAAGTGTTCCGTCGTTTACCTTCGATGAGAAGATCATCATGAATGTGGCTGGTTCCATCGGGGATAAGATGGCCATGGACATAAGTTACAATACCGAGGCTACGTTCGACTTCGAAAACCAAACCAAGCTTGAATATTCCGGAAAAGAGGATGAGATCATCAAGAAGATTGAAGCAGGGAACGTGAACCTGCCTTTACCTGGCTCGCTGATAAGTGGGAGTCAAAGCCTTTTCGGTTTGAAGACTGAATTACAGTTTGGAAAATTAGATGTAACCACCGTATTCTCACAGCAGCGTGGCGAATCATCAGTTATCAATGTCCAGGGTGGGGCTCAGCTCAGCGAGTATTCTGTAACTGTGGATAATTATGATGTCAACAAGCACTTCTTTTTATCTGATTATTTTCGGGACAATTACAACCAGGCGCTGTCCCGCTTGCCTGTGATTACCTCCGATGTCTCCATTACACGAATGGAAGTTTGGGTGACCAACAAGACAACCAATTTTGAAAATTCCAGGAACCTGGTGGCACTTAACGACCTGGCCGAAGCAAATCCAAAATCTGCCATTTTCAGCCGCGATATGGCTCAGGCCAACAATAATCCCAGAAATGAGCTCAACGATGCCATGGAGCAGCTGAGAACAACCTATTCAGGCATTAGGGATATTAAGAATGCCACCGCTGAACTGGAAAATGCAGGAATCATACTAGGGGTTGATTTTGAGAAGATTGAAAATGCCCGGTTGCTATCGCCCAGGGAATACACATACAATGATAAGCTCGGATACATTTCATTAAACACAGCGTTGAATACGGATGAGATCCTGGCCGTTGCATATGAGTACACCTACAGAGGCAGGACATACCAGGTGGGTGAACTATCGCAATCCAGTGGTATCAGTGCGCCTTCGACCCTCATCCTGAAGCTAATTAAACCCAGTAACTTTACGCCAAATAGTTACAGCTGGCCCCTCATGATGAAAAACGTTTATGCCTTGGGGGCTTATCAGGTCAGCCAGGAAGATTTCACTTTTGATGTGTTGTACAGGGATGATAAAACAGGAAATGCCATCAACTACCTTCCTGAGGGTAATCTGAACAAAACTATTCTGATAAGATTGCTAAACCTGGACAATATGAACTCACAGCGGGATCCCTATCCTGACGGGATCTTTGACTTTATGAGCGGGATTACAATTAATCCTTCCAATGGAAGGGTTTTCTTCCCGGTACTGGAACCTTTTGGGTCTGACCTGGCTAAAATTCTCAGTGACAGTCTGGATGGAGAGAACATTGACAAGGCCATTGATAAATATGTCTTCCAGGAGTTGTATGATTCAACCAAGACCAAAGCTCAACAGATTGCCGAAAAAAACAAATTCCTGATTGAAGGGGAGTACTCCTCTTCCAATAGTTCGGAAATCATGCTGAATGCCATGAACGTTCCTCAGGGATCTGTCAAGGTCACTGCCGGGGGAAGGGAACTCATTGAAGGACAGGATTTTACTGTGGATTATATGCTCGGAAGGGTGACAATCATTAACCAGGGAATCATGGAATCGGGCACACCCATCCGTATATCTCTTGAAAACCAATCACTCTTTAACTTTCAAACCAAAACCCTTGTGGGGACACATCTGGAATACAAAATTTCCGACAATTTTAATCTGGGTGCGACGGCCATGCACCTTACAGAGCGACCACTGACACAGAAAGTGAATATTGGCGACGAACCCATCTCCAATACTATCTGGGGATTAAACGGAAGTTATAGTACCGAATCGCAACTGATCACCACCATTGTGGACAAATTGCCATTCCTGGAGACCAAAGCGCCTTCCTCTCTGACTGTTGTCGGGGAATTTGCCCAGCTCATTCCTGGTCATTCAAAGGCAATTGAGAAAGAGGGCAATGCGTATATCGACGACTTTGAAGGAAGTGAAACTTCTATTGATCTAAAGCAGTTTTCTTCCTGGAAACTGGCAAGTACACCCAGGGGATTTTTTCCCGAAGCAGCATTGAACAACAACAGGGCCTATGGATACGGAAGAGCAAAAATGGCATGGTACCAGATTGATCCTCTTTTCGTTAATAACGATTCGCGTACCCCCAATTATATAAAAGCGAATCCTGATATACAATCCAATCCCTATGTATACGAGGTATATGAACAGGATATCTTCCCGAATAAGGAAAATCCGAACGGGGTCCCTACCCGTATCTCTGTCTTGAATATGGCTTATTATCCCGATGAGCGGGGTCCGTATAATTATGAGTATCAACAAATCGACGAGAATGGTAAACTTTTGGATCCAACCCACCGATGGGGTGGGGTCATGAGGGAAATTTACTCCAGTGATTTTGAGCAGGCCAATGTGGAGTTCATCGAATTCTGGCTCATGGATCCCTTTGCAGGTATGCCGGACCACAAGGGCGGCAAGCTTATTTTTAACCTGGGAAATATCTCTGAGGATGTACTTAAAGATTCACGGAAAACTTTTGAGAATGGACTTCCTGCATCCGAGGTTGTGGAAAAGGTAGATACCACTGTATGGGGACGGATTCCTCTTACCCAGTCACTAGTACAGGGATTCAGTGCAGGTGATGAAAGCCGGAAATTCCAGGATGTAGGGCTGGATGGTCTCTCCACTAAGGATGAACTGGAGTTTTTTTCACTCCAACCTGATGATTATCTTAATCAGATCGAAAGCATGTTCAACTCGGGGCTCCTTACAGAAGAAGCACGGGATGCCATTATGGCTGATCCTTCGTCCGATAATTACACGTATTACCGAAGCTCCAAGCATGACGCAAACCAGTTAGATATATTGAGCCGCTACAAGGATTATAACAACCATGAAGGAAACTCACCCAGCGATGTGGACAATCCTGAGTCGTATCCAACTTCGGGTACATCGCTTCCCGATATTGAAGACATTAACCGGGATAATACCCTGAGCGAAGGAGAGAGCTATTTTGTTTACCAGATTGATTTGAACAGCAGCGAACTGGAAGTGGGAAGAAACAATATCGTGGATAAGGTGGTCGACAGGGTTACCTATGAGAATGATGAGAAAGCAGATGTGACCTGGTACCAATTCCGTATCCCCATTTTCAATTACGAATCAACTGTAGGGGACATCTCCGACTTTAAGACAATCCGGTTTATGCGCCTCTTCCTGACAGGATTTGAAGACACAACTTTTCTGAGGTTTGCAAAACTGGACCTGGTTCGTGGCGAATGGCGACGGTATGCATTGCCCTTTACCCAGGGGGGTGAGAGTTGGACTGGCCATGAGCCTCCCGAAGGGGCACTGGCCATCTCTGCGGTTAATATTGAAGAGAATGCCGGAAAGGAGCCTGTGAACTACGTCCTGCCACCAGGATTTAACCGACAGATAGATCCCACACAACCGCAGTTGAGGCAATTAAATGAGCAGTCCATTGTCTTAAAAGTGAATGAACTGGCCGACGGCGATGCCCGGGCGGCCTACAAAAACACCGAGCTTGATATTCGTCAATATAAGAGAATCCGAATGGAGGCACACGCAGAAGCAATTCCCGGGGTAGTGCTGGAAAATAACGAAATGGTCGCATTTATCAGGTTGGGTACAGACTACCAGGATAACTATTACGAGTATGAGGTTCCCATGAAACTCACCCCCCCCGGCAAATATGATAATGACAGCGAGAGTGACAGGTTAATCGTATGGCCCGATGGCAATAAGTTCGAAATAGAGCTGGACAAGTTCAAAGAGGTCAAGCAGGCGAGGAACAGGGAAATGAGTAATCCTGAAAGCGAAGTGACCATCAACTCGGTATTCTCGCAGCTGGATGAGAAGGGAAACAAGATTTCCGTCTCCGGGAATCCCAACATGAGCAGTATTCGCACCATCATGATCGGGGTGCGCAATCCCAAGTCAGGGAGCAATCCCTATGGTCAGGATGATGGCCTGCCCAAGTCGGGTGAAATCTGGCTCAATGAATTAAGGCTCACCGATTTTAATGAAAATGGCGGATGGGCCGCCAACGGGCGGGCAACGCTAAAATTGGCTGATTTTGGAAATGTGACTTTTGCCGGAAATACAAGTCAGCCAGGTTTCGGGAGCATCGAGCAGAAGGTTCAGGAGCGGCAGCGGGAACAGATCCTCCAATATGATATTTCTTCCAATCTTCAGATGGGGCGTTTCTTTAAACAGGAGAGCGGAGTAAACATTCCGGTATTCGCCAGCTATTCAAAAGCCATTGTCAATCCTGAATACAATCCGTTAGATCCGGATATTCCCCTGAGGGAAGCCATTGAGGAGGCGGGGACGGAAGCCGAACGTGATTCCATTATCCGGAATGCCAGGGATATGGTAGAAAGAAAGGCTTTTGCAGTAACTAATGTGAGAATGAACAAGGCCAGCGCACAGAAGCGGATCTACAGCCTCTCTAACTGGTCTGCAAGTTTCTCGGTAAACGAAATGATCAGTCGCAATCCGAACCTGGACTTTTATAATACCCGGAAGATGCGGGGAAATTTAAGCTACAATTTTACTACCCGACCAAAAAATGTCCAGCCCTTTAAGTCGGTGAAATGGATGAATAGTGAATGGTTCAGGTTGCTGAAAGATTTTAACCTCAACTATACCCCATCCAGGATCTCCTTCAGGACTGACATGGATCGGTATTACCTTGAAAAACAGGTCAGGAACATCAATAACCCGAGTTTCATAGTGGAACCAACCTTTAAGAAGGACTTTCTCTGGAACCGCGCTTTTGATTTGAAATTTGACCTGACCCGCAACCTGAGGTTTGATTTCTCCTCCACGAATATAGCACGGATTGATGAGCCGGACGGGCGATGGAATAAGGAACTGGACAGCTATGAAGTGTACCGGGATTCGCTGTGGCAGAGCATAAGGAATGGTGGACGAACAACCAGTTATTTCCACCAGTACAACGCCTCCTATACTATCCCGATCAATAAGATTCCGCTGCTTGACTGGACCAGCGCTAATGCCCGCTATGGGGGTACCTATGGATGGGAGATTGGGCCCATCATTCCGGATGATCCTGTGTATGGACCAATCGATCTGGGAAATACCATTAAAAATTCAAATACTATCCAACTCAATGGACAGCTTAACTTTGTGAATCTCTATAACAAAATTGGGTTCCTGAAGGATATTAATGCAAAATACCGGAATTCCCAAACAAGAACCCGGGAGGCAGAAACCCGGATAAAAACTAAAGAATATACAAGGGGAAATCTTTACCTCCGTGAAGGCCAGGGCCGTTTTGTGGCTCATAATCTGAAGACCGAAAATATTACAGTTGAAGTGGTAGATGAAAATGGCCAGCCCGTGGAGGTAGCCACAGAGATCCTGAGCGACACCAGGATCAGGATCACTTCAGACAGAGCTGTCCGGAGTGCTTCGGTAAAGGTCACAGGCACCATTGAAAAAGGACAGAGTCCGTTTATTTTCATTGCAGAGACGACAGTCAGGATCCTGATGGGGGTGCGTACCTTTAATGTCACTTACTCTAAAAGTGGCGGTTCTTTTCTTCCCGGGTATGAACCAGGGACGGATTATTTTGGCACGCAAAACTATCAGGGGCAACTTGCCCCTGGCTGGGAATTTCTGTCGGGATGGCAAAATCCGGATTTTGCGGAAGATGCGTTCCGCAAGAATCTGCTCACTACCGATCAGAATCAGAACAGCCCATTTACATTAAATACTACAGAACGGTTTACTGCCAGGGCAAATATTGAACCTTTCAATGGATTAAAGATTGATCTGACAGCCAACCGGATGTTTACCTCAAACCTGTCGGAGTATTATACGGCTGATATTTTTGGCAATCTCCCGCCTGATACCGCCCGGGGCAAGATTCATACCGGAAATTTCAGCATGTCCTATATATCCCTGAGAACTGCTTTTGAAAATATCGACGACAAAGTGGAATCTTCCAAAACATTTCAATTGCTTAAAGACACGTACCGGAAGGATATTTCCCGCCGTCTTGCAGATGATTATTTTAACAGAACAGGAACCAGGCTTGGTCTGGATTCGGCCGGGTATTACAAGGGGTATGGCCCCACTTCACAGGAAGTACTGATCCCGGCATTCCTGGCCGCATATGGAGGTAAAGAGCCGAACAAAGTGTCTCTAAGCGCCATAAAATCAATCCTTGAGGTGATGCCCAACTGGCAATTACGTTTTGATGGATTGGGGAAGATCGAAGCATTAAGCGAGATTGTGAATTCCATTGTGATGAACCATTCGTACCGTTCAACCTACAGCATTGGTTCATTCATAAACAATCCCTTCTATATATTTGATACGATCAGTGGAGTACCGATCATGACCGACCTGCAAGGGAACTTTATGGTGGACCAAAACATCAACACCATTAGCATCAATGAAAATTTCAGTCCACTGTTTGGTCTCAACATGGATTGGAAAAATAGCCTGACTACCCGTGTAGAATATAAACGGTCGCGTACGGTAGCCATGAATATGGCAAATACCCAGGTGAATGAGGTAAACAGTGGGGAGTTTATCGTGGGTGCCGGTTATCGTTTCAATGAAGTTCCCTTGATAATCAACCAGAAGGAGTTCAACAGTGACCTAAATGTTCGTGTAGATTTTTCCATGCGAAATAACCGGACCGTGATTCGCAAGCTGGAGGACCTCTCCGGAAGTGAAATTACAGCCGGACAACGCATCTTCGCCCTGAAGGCTTCTTTAGATTATATGCTCAGTGATAAATTCACTGTAAGGGTCTTCTATGATCAGCGCTTAACAACACCTTACATATCCAACAGTTTTCCTAATGCAAACTACAACGTAGGGTTTAGTTTAACATTTACGCTTTAGTCAAAAACAATGATCTGTAGCAGGTTGAATTCTGAATCAAATTAATTAAATTTGAAACCAATAACACCTAACAATTAACCAGTAACCACTAACTATCGTATTATGACTGTACCCAATGATCTGAAGTATACCTCGGAACACGAATGGATCCGGGTCGAAGGTGAGGAAGTTGTGGTAGGAATTACCGAATTTGCCCAAGGTGAACTGGGTGACGTGGTATTTGTTGAAATAGAAACGGAGGGCGAAACCCTTTCAAAAGGCGATACCTTCGGGACCGTTGAAGCAGTAAAGACCGTTTCGGACCTGTACATGCCTGTTGACGGTGAGGTGGTGAAAGTAAATCCTGCATTGGAAGAGAGTCCTGAACTCGTGAACTCCGAACCTTTTGAGGCTGGCTGGATGATCAGGATAAAAGTGGCCGATCAGGGCCAGTTGGATGAGCTGCTTTCACCTGACGAATACAGCTCCATGATCAGTTAAGATTTTTTTATGAAATGGGGCGTGAATAGATCCCACTTAGCAACAAAGGTCAGTTCGGAAACAGAAAGTTTATCAGTTTTATTGATTCTCACCTTATTTTGATGCCTGCGATGGTCCATCTTCCAGGCTGAATCACGTTCCCAATGTCGTTATAAATTACATTCAGTATATTGGTGCTTTCCAGAAAGATATGGAACCTTCCAAATGAGTAAATCAGTTTGGAGTCGACTAACAAGTAAGGTTCGTAGGGTTTTTCTGTGGACTGACCCGAATCGGAATCGTACTGCAGAAAACTTCCATTTCTGTCCTGAAAATTCAATCTAACGGTGAGGGCAAGGTTTTTGATCAGGGTTAGATTTGTCGACAGCACAATCTTATGTTTCAGGTTGTCCAGCAGGTACCTTGAGATGAACTCATCCGATACATAAGTCAGGTGGCTAAAGGTATAGGTCAGGTCCCACTTTCTGAAGGAGAGAGTGCTGTTTGCAGAGTTCACAGGAGCATAGCCAAGATGAAAATCACCGCCTATAGCATCAATTTTAGTCAGGTTCAGGGTATGCCATTTCTCATCCACCTCCATCCAGATCCAGTCGATTAAATCCCTGCCTTGCCTGTAGAAACCATTCAGTGCTGCCTGGAACGCTTCACCATTCCTGGAAATACCTGCCTCAAATGCGGTAGCCTTCTCCGGTGCCAGGTCCGGATTTCCCAGATTGGTGGGCCCCTGATAATAGAGGTCCGTAAACGTGGGAAGACGCATGGACCGGTTCAGTGCTGCCATGAGCCGTATCCTCTGAGGAAGACGGAAACTAATGTCAAGTCCGGGTAATGCATACAAATCGGACCCAAGATCTGAATTGAGGTGAAGCAGGACTCCTCCTTGCAGGGAGATCCACCTCCATTCCATGGTATGTTGAATATTCCAGTTTAGCTGGTTTCGGACATGGCCATGATTAAAGTCGATTTCATTGTTTCCGGTAGTAGTCCCACTGATTTCCCTGGGTTCACCCAGAGAAGTGCTGAGAATAGCCTCCCTTCTGAATACAATTCCGCTCTGGGTTACACCTCCCACTGAGGAGAAAACTCCGTTTAGTTCCATACCTGCCACCCGGGTTAAATGATCATTTCTGTAAAAGGACGGATCATGCCTGTTAAGCAGGAAATAATCTTTGTTCATCCTGAGGTATGCGTTTATGGAATAGGTTGACTTGGGCCTGTGAAGGGCCATCTTGAGAGCAGCCATCCCGGTAGTGGTTTCCTCGTATTGATCCAGAAAACGGGGTGAATAGAATGAATTAGCTCCAAAGGCCCTGGAATTCAGTCCCAGCATTACATCGGCATTCAGTTTTCCTGGTTTGGTGGATGAGTGCAGAAATACATTGGTTGTTCTGAAATCAGTATTCTTCTGATAACCATCGCTTCCCGAAGAACTGATGCTGGCCAGGGTTGAGATATTTTCACCCTTCAGATTGGAATTCAGGAACGCCTTGTAGAAATTATGCTGTCCATACCGAAATCCTGATTGAATGGAGGTGGAGTCACCGGGCTTGGTAATAAAATTGACTGCCCCGCTTAGGGCATGGGTCCCAAATCTACGGGCAGCTGACCCTGCAAATACTTCCACCTGGCGAACAGCTGAAATATCTACCGGCAGGTTTAGATGGAAATGACCTGTCTGAGGATCCGACAGATTAATCCCGTTGAGGAGAACCATCGACTGATCAAATGATCCTCCCTGGATGTTCAGATCAGCCTGGGTTCCAAATTTCCCCCTATTCCGGATATCAACCTGGGGCAGGTATTCCAACAGGTCTTCATGGGAAGAGACAGGCGCTGAAAAGATCTCCCGGGAAGATACAAGCATCAATGATTTTAACGAAATGTTATCCAGGTCGTATGGAGAATCACCCAATGCTTCCACCTCTTCTAATTCCACCTCAAAGTGAATCTTGCTGCTGTCCTGCTGGCCGCCGGAAATATCCTGGGCCAGTATATTATAGCTAACACAGAGGGTCCCAATTGCAATGACTTTATGAAAACTTGCAAGGATAGCCCACTTTTTGTTTCTCCAGCGTTTAAAGACTACTTTCTCCATATTTCGCAGGATTCTAGGATGAAGGCTCATGGTCTGCAGGAGACACGTCTCTACCTCCCTGATTGGATTTCCCCGTAGAGAGGGGAGCCTTGGAAATCTCCTTATATAGCTCCCTGTTGCGCGCAATGTCAATGGTCAGGTAGATAGCATTCCGGAATGAGTCCGGGGAAGCTTCGTTTTTTCCAGCTAGCTTGAAGGCAGTACCATGCGCTGGACTGGTTCTGATCACCGGTAATCCTGCGGTAAAATTAACCCCATTTTCCATGTTCAGAGCCTTAAAGGGCGCTAACCCCTGATCGTGATACATGGCCAGCACCGCATCAAATTTAGTGAATCGGCCCGCTCCAAAGAATCCATCGGCAGAGTAAGGTCCAAATGCAGATATTTTGGATCTCTTAGCCTGCTCCAGTGCCGGTATGATCACTTCCTGTTCCTCGCTGCCCAGCAAACCCTCATCACCCGCGTGGGGATTCAATCCAAGTACGGCAATGCGCGGGTTCCTGATCCCAAAATCCTTCAGCAGCGAGTGGGAAAGAATCTTCAATTTCTCGCCGATTAATTCAACTGTGATCATCGCACTCAGATTAGCCACAGGCACATGCCCTGTCACAAGGCCGACTTTTAACAGGTCACTTACCAGGAGCATCATCACTTCCTCTGCATCGAATCGAGCCTGTAGATACTCTGTATGCCCGCTGTAGTTGAAATCGGCATTCTGAATGTTATGTTTGTTAACCGGTCCGGTGACCAGGGCATCGATTTTTCCTTCTGCAAGTGCATCAGTGGCGGCCTTTAGCGCCGCGTACGAGGCGATCCCGGCACTGTCTGTGGATTTGCCTAATTCTACCCTGATGTTGTCATCCACACAATTGATGATACTGACCTTATTTCCTTTTGCCTCTTCCGGCGAATGAATGGTATTGGGACTAAAATTCTCTATGTCAAGTGCTTTCCTATGGTAGGCTGCCACTTTAGGAGATCCAAATATGACTGGTGTACATAGCTCACTGATCCGGTCGTCCCGCAAGGCCTTCATGATCACCTCATAACTGATTCCGTTGACATCCCCGTGGGATATTCCAATCTTAAATTTTCCGCTCATGTATTCAATGATTAAAGTGACCGGTTCAGGAGATAATTATACAGGAGCCTTACACCAACTCCACTTCCTCCTTTGCCTCTGTAGTTGAAAGGGGTCTTGTTAAAGGAAGGTCCTGCAATGTCCAGGTGAATATAGGGATAATTGGTGAAGTGCTCCAGGAATTTTCCGGCAGTTATTGCGCCGGCATACCTTCCTCCTATATTCTTCAGATCTGCTATGTCAGATTTAAGCAATTCATTGTACTCATCCCAGAATGGAAACTCAGCAATCCTTTCCGAAGTATATTCTCCACTCTCTATCAGGTTCTCCATGACTTTCCTGGAGCTGTTCCCCATACCGACAATTCCGTACTTGTCAATAGCCATTTGTGCAGATCCTGTAAGAGTAGAGAGTTCGATGACTACCTCCGGATTATACTGTTTTGCATAACTTAGGGCATCGGCAAGAATCATTCTTCCTTCGGCATCTGTATTGAGCACCTCCACTGTAGTACCATCATACATGGTAATTATATCGCCGGGGACATATGCATTTCCATCGGGCCGGTTATCCGTAGCAGGAATCAAACCAATAATCCAGACTGGCAGCTGATTCTTGGCGGCCGAGTACATAGCTCCTGCTATAGCCGCAGCTCCTCCCATGTCGCATTTCATGTAATCCATCGAATCACGAGTGGGCTTCAGGCTGAGCCCGCCCGTATCATAAACCACACCTTTGCCGACAAGGACGATGGGCTGTGAATTTACCGCACCCTCCGGTTTCCAGGTTAGAATGGAGAATGTGGGAGGATCGAGGCTTCCCTTATTCACGGCAAGTAAACCACCCATCTTTAAGGACTCAATTTTCTTTTTGTTGAAAACCTCCACCAGAAATCCGGCCTCACTTCCCATTTTTTCTATCTCAACCGAAAGCTGAACAGCAGTAAGGAAGGACAAGGGCTCATTTACCATGTTGCGGGTCTGATACACAGCACTCACAAGGTTTTCCAGTTTCTCTACATGGTCATTTGAAAGCCCTTCATCCTGCAAATAAATCTCCTGAAGGGTATGCTCCTTCTCATTCTCTCTGGTGCGGTACTTTACAAACTGGTAATTAGAAAGTGCAAGACCCTCCGCAAATGCAACAGTTTCCTCCGGTTCCACCCCCCCGTTCACCACTTCTACCGAAACCACATCATGATCATTCAGAAGGGCATGTATGCCGAATCCGGCTTTTCTGGCACTTTCTAACCTTAGGTGTTTCGCTTTACTGATACTTTCAAGACTTTTTACTATCAAAAGTGATTCCAACACATTGAACGTGGCAGTATCTTTCTTTCTCTCCAGCCGGTCAGAAACGTATTTCCGCTGTTTTGCATCGGGGATTGGACCGCTTAGGTCCTGATCTTTCCTGACAAGGATAATCCTTCTATTCAGCAACTTTTTCTCTTTCTTCTTGATGATCTTCATTCCGCTATTGTTGATGTAGGTAGAGTAAATGTAAATGTTGAGTCCTCCTTGGGCTTGCTTTCGATGGTAAGGGTTCCTCCGTTTTTTTCAACGAGGTCTTTCACGAGCTGTAATCCCAGCCCCGTACCCAGTTCACTCTCTGTTCCTGAGGATGATTCCAGATGTCCCTGTTCTTTAAATTGATCCAGTATATCTGGATTGATTCCTATTCCTGTATCTGCTACTGTAAATCGAATAAATCCGGTTTCCGGTCTAACCGCAATTCTGACTGAACCATTCCTTGGGGTGAACTTGATGGCGTTGGACACCAGATTTCTCACCACAATATTTACCAGGGCCCGGTCAGCAAAAGTCGAGATTCCGGGTTTGACATCCGTGGTAAAACTAATCTCCTTTTGGGCAGCCATGTGCATAAAGAGGGATTTTACCTCCCGGATAAGTTTTTCAACGTCAAAATCATCAGCGGAAACTATGAGTTCATCGGCCTGGCTCCGGCCCCAGTAAAGCAGGTTATCAAGGAGTGTAACCGCAGCCTGGGAAGATTCCTGAAGGGAGGTCAGGATATTTTTCTTATCAACAAGTTCGGGTTTGGTAGCCAGCAGCTCCGAAAACTGTGCCACACTGGCCACAGGATTCTTTAAATCGTGTGCAATAACAGAAAGCACCTTGTTCTTAAACCGAAGAGACGATTCAAGGCGCACACGTTCATTGAAATTGCCAACCCATTGCATGATGATCGAGATTGACATCGCAAATATAAAAAGTTGGAAAGAAACCTGTGACAGGTATTCGATATGAATGGCACCGGCCGAGTTTGCCAGCATAATGTCGTTTACCAGAGTATACATAAAAAAGGCCATGGAAATGAAAAAAATTGCATCCATGACTTTTCTTCGGAAGATTCCCAGCAGGCTTATCACCAGATAATGCAGGAGAAGAAGCAGGATGAAGGGCTGGTACAGTAACATTTCGTAAGCAAACAGGTGTACAGGAAGGATAAACAAGGAAAGACCTGCCAGGGAGAACACGAGGGTATTAATCCTGACCACCGCATTCATGTATCGTTTCGGAAACATCCTGTGCAGAAACATCATCCCGAAAATCAGGGCCATAAATGAGCCAAGGTATTCCATGCGTATTTGCCATGCCCAGGGAACGTGGACAAATGAATTAGAGAAATACAACCCGGTATTGACCGACCGCATCAGTATCCCCATGGCTGTCAGTGCGAACACCAGCATAAGGTTTTGCTTTTTCGAGAAGAACCAGAACGTAATAAAGAAGAAGGTGAAGAAAAACAGGACCCCTATGGTGCTGTAGTTATACATCCTTGTCCGTTCCATTTTTTCAAGAACCTTATGTGATCCACCCATTAATAAAGGTTTCCAGAAACCGCCCCGGCGGTGATGGAAGTTTGAGACCTGGATCAACAGCCTCAGGGTATCCGAGTGGGGTACATAGCAGAAACTGGAAGGTTCGTACCAGGGCTCTTCCTCCTCCCTGGAAGATCCTACAATGCCATTGGATCCAATCAGTCTTTCGTTTAAATAGAAATTGTAAGCAACATCGAAGATGGGGATATCGAAGCATATGGCGGATTCATTGCCTTCAGGCAACAGGACATTCAGACAATAAGTGCCATACCCCATACCCGGTAGGGATTTCCCGTCGACAACATAGCTATTGAAGTAAGAAGGAATAGTTACCACCATGCCGGAATTCCTGTTTTTTGCATCGGAGTAATCTTCTGGTGACAACAATTCTTCCCAGTAGAACTCCCATTCACCATTCAGGTTAAACAGAGATTCCTCATCAAGGACGGTCTCGCGCAAATCAAGCACACCGCTTTGTGGAAAAGGATTAACGGCATCACTTGCCAAAATAGTGACAGAATAAACCAGATAAATAATTCCTATGAAAAAGTGGTGTTTCACCAAAGCAAATGTAATAATAAATTGACTTTAATAAGGCTTTGTTGTATTTTGCAGATAAGGAATGGTAAAGGGTAAACCCTCACCACACATTTACTTAAATACTGGTATTATGAGATACAAAATTCCAATCTTGCTGTCCGTTTTCATAGTGGCGTTTACCAGTTGCGAAAAGGCGGTTGACTTTGAAAAGGAAAAAGCTGCAATCATCAAGGTAATGAACAAGGAAACTCAGTCCTATATTGACCGGGACTTTGAAGCCATGTTCTCCACCCATGTCCATGATTCCCTGAATATGAGGTTATCCGCCGGGGCTGACAATTATGTATTCCTCGAAGGATGGGATGCACACAGAAAACACTTAATTGGAGATGAGACAGAAGACGATTTGGGCCCCGATCTCCACATATCTGTGGAAAGGGAGAATTACCGGATGAAGATTTATCCCAACTCTGCTTTTGTTGTCTGTGACCAAAAATGGATTTCGAGTTACGAAGAGGACACCACCGAAATTAAAAGCATCCAGGTCCGGTTTCTGGAGAAGATCGACAAGGAGTGGAAAATTTCCTTTGTCTCCTTTATCGGTACTTCCGGGTACGACAATGTGGAGGAAACAGAAGAGCTGATTGATTAGAAGAACTTGCCATTAACTCTTCAGATTGTACCCCGGCCCGCTTCCAGTTTTCTTTCTCTATTTTGATCGTGCAGAGGGAGGTGGTGGTATGGCAAGTTTTTTTACCAAATTGTTTTAACCTGGACACCACCCGGCCGCTGAGAAAGATGAAGAGCAGTAAAATTATATGGATCATCCTCCTGCTCGGGATGGGATTCTCTGCCACCTTAACAGCGCAGAAACCTTTCCGCAAATCAGCGGGACAGGAGGCGGTCCGCAAATCAGCGGCCGTGATTAACACAAACCCTTTATTGGATAATTATGATGTAAAGTTCTACGGGCTGGATGTAGAGGTAGATACTACATCTGATTTTATCAGCGGAAATACCACTATCCTGGTCAGTGTAGAAAACTCTCCCATGTCCACCCTGGTATTTGAACTTTTTCAAATGCTTGAAGTGGAGAAGATAATTGTCAATGGAGAAGAGGTCTCATTTTCACATGAAGGGGATGAAGTGATCATCCCGATAAGCGAGCCGGTAGATACGGGCGAATTAGTATTAACGCAAATCTTTTATGCCGGTCAGACCGGAGAAGGGATGGTCACAGAAACGGATAAGGAATGGGACATACCGGTTACATTCACCCTTTCAGAACCATTCTACGCAAAAGATTGGTTCCCTTGTAAAGAAAAACTAGAGGACAAGGCCGATTCGGTCCATGTATTTATTACCACCGACTACGGGCTTAAGGCTGCATCAAACGGCATTCTCACAGGCACCACCTATTTCCCGAACGGGAAAGTGAGGCATGAATGGAAATCGAATTACCCCATCGCTTTTTACCTTATTTCTATTGCAGTGGCCGACTACATCGATTACTCCATAGAGGCCCATATCGATGGCATCGCCCATCCGATTCTTATTCAGAACTATATTTATAATCGGCCGTTATGTCTGGATACCTACAAGGATCAAATCGATGCAACTGTTCAGATCATGGATGTATTTTGCGAACTTTTTGGACCCTATCCATTCGCGGCAGAGAAATACGGACATTACCTGTGGCCATGGGGAGGAGGAATGGAGCACCAGACCATGACCGGGATAGGGAGTTTCAATTTTTCACTGGTAGCCCACGAACTAGGTCATTCATGGTTTGGCGATTATGTGACCTGCGCTACCTGGCAGGACATATGGATCAATGAAGGATTCGCAACCTATGCTGCAAATCTGGCTACTGAAAGACTTGCGAATGATTATGCCAGTGGAGAAAGGGCATACTGGTTTGGCCGTGCTCTAAATGAGCCGGGCGGGAGTGTATATGTTCCGGTTATTGAAGCTGACAACGATCCCAGGATATTTAACGGGAACCTAAGTTATGGCAAAGGGATGGCATTGGTTCACATGATCCGTTTTGAAATAAAGGATGATGTTATTTTTTTCCAATCGCTGAGGAAGTTCATTACCCGTTATGCAAATAATGTAGCTACTGGACTAGACTTCAAGGAGGTATTAGAGGAAACTACAGGCAGGGACTTCACCGATTTTTTTAACCAATGGTACTTTGGGGCCGGATATCCCATATTTGAACTGAATTGGGAACAACAGGGAACGGATTTGACATTGAGATCCATACAGACCACTTCCTCGGAGATAACCACGTTATTCAGGACATCAATGGAATATAAAATATATTATTCTGGAGGAGATACAACCGTCAGGGTTTTTCATGGAGTGAACGAAGAGACTTACCAATTCTTCATCCCTCATAACGTGGATAGTATTCAAATTGATCCCAATGATGAAATACTGAATATGGTTTCAGGTATTGAGGGAGAGCCTATAAAAAAAGGCAATGGCAGCCACTTTCACCTCTATCCTAACCCAACCCAGGGAAATCTTTCTATTCAGTTGCCGGAAGGATCCAAGGAAAGAGTGACTCTGAAGGTTTATAATGGAAGTGGACAGCTGGTGCTTTCCCGTCTCGTGGAAGGGCGTGATCCTTTCACAGATTTTACAGTAAATATGCAAGAACTTGCCCCTGGTTTGTATTTCATCAAAGTGGACAATGGAACCAGTTCTGAGCTTAAAAAAATCCTGCTGGAGTGATGAGGGTGAAAGGAGGTATCGCCATTGCCAATCAGAGCCATCGTTTCAAGCCTTTTGTTAAATTTGGGAATCAGGTATAAAAATGCTTCATTGTAGTGTGAGAAGATTCTTTCTGGTAGCAGGCTGTTCCATCTTTCTGGCCCATTTCTGGAGTTGCAATACCCTGGGGATCATTGAGCCGCCAGGAATCATAACAGCGGTAGGAGCAGATACCATTGTGTTCGCGGTAATCGGCGATTATGGAAAAGAAAGTGATTCGGAGAAAGCTGTAGCTGACCTGGTAAAGAGTTGGCAACCTGATTTTATTCTGACAACAGGGGACAACAACTATCAGACCGGGGATTATTCTACCCTGCATCAGAATATTGGGCAGTATTATTGCGATTACATTTACAACTATGATGCACCACCTGAGTACCAGTGCCTGGGACGTGCATTTGAGGATAAGGTTAACAGATTTTTCCCTTCACCAGGCAATCATGACGGGGCAGGAGCACTTGATCTTGAACCTTATCTCAATTATTTTACGTTGCCGGGAAAGGAGTCATACTACTCATTTACCTGGGGAAATGCGGTTTTCTTTTCAATTAATTCTCTGGCAAGTTCAGATCTTGAGACTCAAAGACTCTGGCTGGAAGCGGAGTTAGCAAAAACAGGGGATAAATTCAAAATTGTCTATTTCCATTATCCACCTTATTCACCCGGGAGTCATGGCGATTCCGAACAAATGCAATGGAATTTTCTTGAATGGGGAGCAGATCTGGTCGTAAGCGGACATGATCACATATATGCCAGGATGGAAAAAGAGGGCGAAGAGGGACTCTACTACATTGTGAACGGACTTGGGGGAAGAAGCATCTACACATGCAACGCTGCACGTCTCGATCCTGCTGTCGCATCCATCATTTGTTACAATGAAAATTATGGTGCCATGCGGTGTAAAGTAACGTTCGACAGGCTGGAAGTGGCCTTCTACTCCATAAGTGATCCGGAAAGCCCGGTGGATTGGTTTAGCATTGAATAATGATCAGGATCCGCTGCGTAACTTGATTGTTTCGAATGTAGTAAGCACCTTTCTCAGGACATCAAAGTAAAGAGCCAGGTAGGAGAGGAAAATCGTGAACCAGATAAAGGCCACGTTAAACCATATGGTATCAATGGTCAGATTCCCCAATCTTTTAACGGGGGAGTACAGTTGCGCCCTGCCAATGGTCGAGGTGGGTTCCATAAAAACAGGCGTGTCCTTCCGGATCAATTTGTGATCGACCTCAATAATCTTATTCGCTAAGTTCCTGTTCAGAAGGATGTCCGCCAACTTGGAGTTATAGTTTTCATTCCTGAAGGCTGAATATGCTATTATCCCGCCAGCCTTTTCGATGAGTTGCTTTTCTTTGAGGCTCTTCGCTTGTTTCGCTTCTTTCATTTGCTGCCGGAGCTGGCTCCTTAGACTTTCCAGGTACCTGTTTACATTGACCGCCACGGCATCATTAAAAAATGCGAGATCAAGATGCCGTATGGAATCATAAGGAAGATTTGGAAACTGGGTATTAAGGTCTGCAATTTGATACTTTAATAATTCCAGATCCTGCCTTGTTCCCTCCCGATTTGTCTCCTGATTTATATACTGCAGCGCTTGATTTACCTTGGTCTCCAATTCAGGGATTAAGAAAGAAACGTAATAATTCTTCGTACTGATTGCCTGGTCAAGTGGAAAGAATTCTTTTTGATATTTGTTATTTTTGAACTGCTCCACGGCCAGTGCTTCAAATGCCCACCTGGAAGTCATCAAGTCTCCAATAATAGGAACATATTCATAATTTGTAAGACTCTTATGCAGTTTATCAAACTTTACCAGCACACCACTAAATAAGATCTGGGGAATCAACAGAAAGGGTACCAGTATATAAATCGTAATTACAGAATTTAGTCCCGAGGATATATTAAGTCCCAGCAAATTGGCAAAACAGGAGGCCGAAAACAGAATGATCCAGTAGCTGAGGGTCATTCCATGGATCTCAAAAATCAGGTTCCCGATCAGGACAAATGAGATGGTTTGAATGGCCGAGATCATAAACATAATCAGGATCTTAGAATTTAAATAACTGAATCGGCTCAGGCTGAGGAACGACTCACGCTGGAGAATCTTTCTGTCTTTTATGATTTCCTCTGAGCTCATATTCATGCCCAGGAAAAGAAAGATGATGACACTCATGAGCAGATAGGAAGGCAGGTTTTCGTTGTTACGGAAGACATAGGCACCAGGATTGTTTGATGTGCCGCTGAAATACTTGGTGAAATAGCCCAATATTACAGCTAAAAGGGGAGCTTCCAGAAAACTCATCAGAATATATTGCCGGTTGGTGAGCTTGGAAAATATATCCCGCATAAAGAAGATTCTCAGCTGTTTGAATCTTCCGGGAAGGCTATAATAATTTTCAGGAAGATCACTTTTTTTTGGTTTCTCGTTTTGGTTCTGCTTTTCATCCTGCCTGAAATAATTGAACCATTCCTTAGGACTGACCTTTCTGGTGCGGGATAAATTACCGTGCTCGTTGACCACTTTCGCTTCAATAATCTGGAGAACCTGGTCTGGGTCAACATTCCCACATTTTATGCACTGGTCTTCCTTTGCATTGGCGTGATGGCTTTTGGTTTTAAAATAAACCACAGCCTCGGACGGATTCCCTGAATAGATCTGGTAGCCACCCTTATCCATGAAGATCACCCTGTCGAACATTTTGTACAGATCAGAAGAGGGTTGGTGAATATTCACGATCACCAGCTTTCCTTTATATACCTGTTCCCTCAATAGATTCATCACCATATCAGAATCTACAGAAGAAAGACCGGAGGTAGGTTCATCAACGAATAATACAGAGGGCTCCCTGATCAGTTCCAGACCTATGTTGACCCGCTTGCGTTGACCCCCACTGATGACTTTGCTCAGGGGTTTGCCCACCTTCAGGTCCCTGATCTCATAAAGGTCCAGATCGAACAGAACCTGGTTAACGATTTCTCTGATTTTATCATCGTCGTAATCATTCAGGCAGAGACTGGCATTATAATACAGGTTTTGAAAAACAGTAAGGTCCTCCATAAGTAAATCATCCTGCGGAATGAATCCAATAACTCCTTTGAGGTTATCTTTTTCCTTTTCATTGTAAAGGTTGTAGCCATTGATCAATATTTCCCCAATTTGGGGTTTCAGATTTCCATTCAGAACATTCAGTAGGGTAGATTTGCCAACTCCACTTCCCCCCATAATACCCACCAGTTTTCCTGATTGTTCTGTGAGGTTGAATTCCTGCAGTCCGTTGTCACTGTTTTTAAAGCGAAATTCCACATTCCGCGCCTCAAGGGTGATTCTTGAGGATTGTGATGACGAAGAAAATGTGCCGGCAACATCGGTGTAATAAATTGTATCGATATTTTGACCCTTAAGGGAAGCTCCATGCACAAAAGTGTGAGTCAACCCTGACTGGATGTGCTGGCCATTTAAAAGAAGATCGTCCTTTCCATGGTACCGGAGCAAATAGGTATTTACACTTAAAATATGGAGGAATGAAATCTCACCGAGCAGGTTCTTATTGTACAGATGATGCACTCCCGGAATTGTAGATTCACTATCTCCATCGATTATAAATACCTGTTCTTTCTCCGGAATGTCCTTCATGGAGTAAACCACATAGTTCAGAATATTTTGATATTCATTATCCTGTATGTTGAAAGCCGAAGAAACTGTATAGAGGAAATCCAGTTCTGTTTCGCGAATCTCAATCCCATAAGCAATGTATTCGATCAGCTGAATAATCACGTAGATTTTCTGTTTTTGCTCCAGCTCTTCGTTGATTTTTTCACATATGGAAAGAATCCTGACGGCTGTCAGGGCGGTACGTTTCCGGTCTTTCAGACTGCCTTTGGCGACTGTGTCTTCATGATACATAATAAGAAATTCCTCAAAAACATTCATGTACCGTTCAACCAATTCACTGTTGAGCTGACGAGAGAGAAATGAGCGTATGATAGCTCTTTCCTTTTCCTTAATTTCCTGGACCTCATCAATATCAACAATCAAGGCAAAGAGCTGCATTAAGGCTTTTAGTATGGCTTCACTCATTTTTAGGAATCTTTACTGCGAATATATTCAAATAAAAGAGGTTACAATCGGAATAGACTTTTTTTTAGTTACTTTGTTAGATTGGTAGTAATGTTCTGATCTGCTATGGCGAAAACAAAATCGATGATTGAATATGTGGGCTCCATCTCTTTTGATACCATAGAGAAGCTGTTAAACCAGTTGCGTTCGTCAAGGGAGTTCCAGGAGATGCCCAAACCGTCGAGAAAAAGGCTTTACAGTACCCTTGTTGAATCCATTGACAATATATTCAAATATGCAGCCACCAATTCTTCTGATAGCCTGAATGAAAAGGGGGCCCCGATGATCCTGGTGGAAAAACTGGGTGAACATTTCGCTGTCACCTCGGGGAATTTAGTTTTGAATGAAGAGATTGGAGATCTTTCGTTTAAGCTGGACAGAGTCAATCAGCTGGATAATGAGGCCTTGAAATCCTTGTACGAGGATGTGATCAACAAGGAATCGGAGGTAGATGATAAAGGAGCTGGTCTGGGATTAATTACCATGGCGCTAAGAACCGAGGACGAGATAAAATACAGTTTTTCTCCTCTCGACGAGAGCCATTCATTCTTTAAAATGCAAATCATTATTAACGGATAACTCATGGAAAAACTAATCATAGCGCCAACACTGAACACCCCAAGGGTTGAACTTGATCCCCAAAAGAAACAATTTCAATTTTCAGGTGAATCGCGGCCTGAAAATGTGAGGAATTTTTATATGCCCGTGCTAGAATGGCTGGAAAATTATTCAGCTGAAGTTGTTACTGAGGATGCTGTCAGTAAAAAGGAAAACCGTGAATTTCATTTCGATTTTGAATATTTTAATTCTACTTCCGCAAAATACATTCTTGATCTGTTTAAGACATTAGGTCATTTGAATTCCAACGGGATCGCTCTTGAAGTGTACTGGCATTATGAGGAAGATGATGAAGACATGCTGGAGGTTGGTCAGGAAATGTCGAGAATGTGCAAGCTCCCGTTTGAATACATAAAAACTGAGGTCTAGCGTTCTCCGTCCTATATTTTAATCCCGATTACCAGGATGTCATCGATTTGTTCCACCTCTCCCCTCCAGGAATCCAGCCTATCCTGCAGTGCCTGTTTTTGCTCTTCCATGGATTGATCCTGGACTTCGAGCAACAGTTCCCGAAAATATTTTGATCTGAACGTTTTTCGCGACGGACCTCCCAGCTGGTCCACATACCCATCGGAGAACAGGTAAATTGAATCACCAATTTCCAAGGGGATTTCATGGTTGGTAAAGGAAATGGATTTCTGTTCATAAATCCCAATAGGCATACGGTCAGCATGGATGTGCATCATTTGGTAGCCTTTGCCTGATGCCTTTTTGGTATTTCTTCGTACGATATATAAGGGTCTGTTTGCACCCGCATATTCAAGTATTTTTTTGCGGGTATCAATTACGCACAAGGCGATCTCAATACCATCCTGAGCCTCTCCCCTGGTCCCTTTTTGATGCAGAGAAGTAATTACAAAATCCCTCAGTTGTTCCAGGATCTCGTTAGCCCGGATAGTTCTGCTTCTGTTTACAATTTCATTCATAGAGGAGATTCCCAACATGCTTAGAAAGGCCCCTGGCACCCCATGCCCTGTGCAATCTGCAACCGCGATCATAAGTTTGTCACCTTTGAGTGTGGTCCAATAGTAATCGCCACTTACAATATCCCTCGGTTTAAACAGGATGAAATGATCGGTGAGTGACTCCGATAAATTCTCAAGAGGAGGGAGAATGGCTGACTGGATTCTTTCTGCATACCTGATGCTGTCGATTATCTGATCCTTTTGCCTGGTAATGGTGTCCCTTTGGGCTGTGGCAAGGTCCAGTTGTGCTTCGATCTCCTCCTTTTGCACCTCGATCTCTTCCTTCTGTTCGACAACCTCATTTGTTCGCTCTTTTACTGTCTTCTCCAAATCCCTGTTCATCCGTGAAATGCTGCCTACATACTCATGGATCTTTGTCGTCATTTCATTATATCCCTCCGTCAGCTCACCAATTTCATCATTGGTTCTCACGATGGTGTACTGTTCAATTTCACCTCCCCTGGTATTCCTTATATTTGCGAGGAGCTCCTTTAAGGGATGGGTGATATCCTGGTTGGTCCATTTGATGAATAGGAATACGTAAATCAACGATACGATAATCCCGTTGGCGATACCAAACATCATTATGGTTGAATCCACTGCGTTCACATAATAGAGTCGCTTAAATTTTTTTGATTCGAAAGGACCTTTATCAGAAATCATAAAGGTGCTCCATGGCCCGATCAGGATCTCCCGCTCTTCTGCAGACTTGTTTTCCAAATCCAGATCTTTAAGCGAGGTAAGGCTAAGAATCAGATACACTATCACAATGACAAGGGGAAGAAACGTTGTCATCCCACTAGACACCAGGAAACGGTTCCTTATCTTTCCTCCTTTTCTTTTAAATACCTGCTTGCGAAGTTCTTCCCCGGAATAGATATAATCGATATACTTTATGTGAACCCTGTGTTTTTGCCAGTAATAGACAAACAGGAATTCCAGGATAGTGGCCACCAGCGTAAGGTAATGAAGCTGGATAAACAGATCGTGTTCAGCCTCTCCTTTAAAAGTTGCCCTGGAAAGTATGGCAACTAACGAGTAAAATAAAACGATCATGCTTGGTGCACACAATATTGCTGCATTCACAACTGGGGTGTGAAAAAGCTTCTTTTTACAGAGTGCTCGAAGCTTCCCGGGTACGTCCCGGCCTCTCCGTATTAATTTAAAGTACTGTTTAAATCCCCTGTTATAGATAAAACCTACTATATAACTGAGCACGGAAAGCAGGAACAAAAGTAAAAAATAGGTGTTAAAAGGGCCATCATTTCCAGGTCCGGCACTCACAACGCCCCCAGAGTTTTCACCATTTTCCAGATTTGCATCCGGCCTGCCCGTTGCCAGGCTATCCAATTCAGAAGCTGGTAAAGCGTTAGTTATCAGGCTATCCAATTCA
>CAZCQL010000037.1:0-45689 GCA_964500835.1 uncultured Bacteroides sp. | reverse complement strand
ATTAATTTAATATTTTATCATTTTACGCACGAGAATTGTCTGATTAAATCGCAATGTCAGGAAATAAATTCCGCCTTCCAGGCTTTTGGAAGAATAGGCTAATCTATAGGTACCTGCGTCCATTACCCGGTCCGTTACCACCTCTACTTTTCGACCTGACAGATCATAGATTTCCACTTTGGCAAGTCCACTTTGGGGAAGGGAAAATCCTATGATCGTGGAAACATTAAATGGATTTGGAAAAACGGGATCGAGGACAGGACGGGGATCGGGATAAGGGGAATTGTTTACCCGGGTGCCAAGGGAATCAATCTGAGTCTCAATAGCAATATAATCGATGCGTATATACCCCCAGTTTTCCTCAATGGATATCTCATTTACGCCATTTTTTAAGTGCAATAACGCGTAATGGTTCTTCCATTGGTCTTTCTCCGGGCCTTCAAATACGACGGGTGGGAGCAAATCCCCATTAACGCGTATATTCTGGACCCTGGGAGATCCATAATTTACCATATACCTGATGGTTAGCTGACTTACGGTATCACCCTCGATCTCAATTCCGGGAAAGGTAAGAGTCCAGTCACGCGTAAAATCCACAAATTGGCCACCGCTTGCCAGATCGCTGTCAAGAATCCGTTTCCCACCTGTCAGAATAGCATCTTCAGCTTCGTACTGCATCCGTTGAAGGTTATATACAACTATCCTCAGGGTATCGGTTGACTGTAGCCCGCTCTGTTCCGTTACCATTCCCGTTAGTTCGTATTCTCCGGTTGATTCGGGTACCCATCGGGTCTCGTATGGTGCACGGTCGATGCTGTCGACCAGGACTCCGTCCACGAAGAACGTAACCGAAGATATCCTGCCTCCCAGGGGTGCAAATGCATTCGCCCTGATGGTCAAAGGTGCGTTTACCGGGATCCATTCCCCCGCATCCAGACGGAGGCTGAGGATTGGATCGGGCTGCATGACCTTAATTTTTATGGATACCGAATCTTCCTGACCGGCCGGCCCCGGTTTTCTTGCTCTCAGTGTAAAGGTAGAATCGAATTCCGGCCACACCCTCCAGCCACCAATCGTATCCACAGGTACTCCATTGATATTTGTTTCCTCTGCACCAAACACCAACCAGCTGAGAACTGTACTTTCTCCTTTATCAATGGTATAATCAGTTGATTTAAATGCTTCTATTTTGAAACCCGGGTGGTTCACAAGAAACTTAAATGGGGCAGCAGGCAGATCTGCCCCATTGTAAAAATTGGTATTGTAGGGATTATACTCCCAGGCATAGCGAATTTCAGACGGATTGGGAATGCTGCTATTCCATACGACAACCTTGTTGCTGTCTATTTGTGCATTGGCGGGGTATCTCATCCCGGAATTTCCTGTCACAGTAAACCAACGGAGTGAGTTATCCACCGTATCTTTGGCCACCAGTCCGCTTCCGGCATGATCAAAAGTGATCTCAATTTTACCATCTGCCAGCTTTTTGTGGCTTTTATACCGGGGACCTGAAAAAACTAACGTGTCGCTGTAGGCCACGGCTCGGGCAACCAGCGCTAACCGTTCTCCAACCGGTTTTTTGTTGGTTGGATGGATGTCCGGTTCACCCGTGTCAATGGTAATGGCTTCGCCTGTATGGGAAAGAGAGAGGACCCTGCTCTGAGCGGCTCGAAGCAGGGGCAGTGCATCCCATGTACCCGGTGAATTTTCATTTGCCTCGTTGCCAGTATTAGGGATCTGGACCCAGAGAAAGGGAAGGTCTCCCAGTGACCAGAGTTCCCGCCACGAAGTAATCAGTTTCTTTAACTGGCCCGTGTACATTAATGCGGCTTCCCGGCTGCCCATATTGGATTCACCCTGGTACCAGATAAACCCTTTGATGGGGACCCGGGTGAGCGGGTGAAGCATGGTATTGTAGGCAAGAGTGGGTTGCAGATAACTTTCTCCTTCTCCGAATTCGATGTTTTCCTCATCATACCCAAGCACTGTCTCACTCATCCATGTCTCGATGCGGGCTCCACCCAATGATGCATTGATTATGCCAATGGGAATGTGCAAATGTTCATGAAGGGATTTGGCAAAGTAGTAGCCAACTGCCGAAAAATTTCCCACGAATTGTGGAGTGGCAGGAGTCCAGCTACTACCTGCGGGGATATTCTCTGCAGGAGATCCTCCCAAAGTTTTAGTCACATGAAACTGGCGTATCATTGGATTATTTGATCCGGAGATTTCCTGGAGAGCATTTTCGCTGTCAGACAACAACATGGCCATGTTAGATTGTCCGGATGCCAGCCAAACGTCCCCTACATAAACTTCGCTATACCGGATCGTATCATTTCCCGAGATAATGGTTAGCAGATAGGGTCCGCCCGCAGTCATGGAGGGAAAACGGATTTCCCACTCTCCAGAAGATCCGGCAATAGTTGAATCCAGGACTCCGGTTATCTCTGCATAGACCTTAGAACCTGCAGTTGCCGTCCCCCAAATTGGGATTTCATGGTTTCGCTGAACCACCATTCCCGAGCGAACGATAAGCGAGGTTTGAACTTGTGCTTTGAGACTGCACAGGCTGCAACCAAAGGATATCAAATAGCAGATCCATCCTTTCTCCAATCGAACTATCATTCTCTTAAATCATCTCTGTTTTCCTGATCTAATTATGCGGCAGGCCAACAAAATCTTCCGGGAAATCTTGAGATATGGATTGGAATCGATGACAACACCATCCATATCAAATATAACCGCGTATTCCATCAATTAAATAAGACTCTGCATTACAAGCCAACCCAGGCCTTTTGCAGGGAACTTTCCACGGCTTTATCCACAAATTTCATTCCCCTTAATCCATCATATACGGATGGGAAGTCGTTTGCTTCCGCTGGAGGTTCAGTTCCATCCAGCATATGTTGCATGCTGGTTGCTGCATTTCGGTAGATGTTGGCAAAAGCCTCTAAATAGCCTTCCGGGTGCCCGGCCGGTATCCTTGTGTTGTATGCGGCAATGGAACTAACAAAACCAGTACCGGTCCGCCTGGTTTCAATGGGTTTATCCTTCCATCGAATAATCAGCGTATTGGGTTCCATCTGGTTGAATTCCAATCCGCCTTTTTCGCCGTAGACCCTCAATTTTACGGCGTTCTCTTCGCCTGCCGAAATCTGACTTGCAAAAAGGACACCCCTTGCACCTCCTTCGAAATGAAGCAACATGTTGGCATCATCATCAAGCACACGGTTGGGGACCAGGGTGCTCAGGTCCGACATAAGTTCGTTCACCACGAGCCCGGTCACATATTCTGCCAGGTGGAAAGCGTGTGTGCCAATATCCCCTACACAACAGGTCTTCCCCGATCTTTTGGGATCACCGCGCCAGGAAGCCTGCACATGATCGGTCTGCTCCAACGGATCACTCAGCCAACCCTGAGGGTATTCCACCACTATTTTCCTTAGCTTGCCCAGGCTACCATCCTTTATGAGCTTTCTGGCTTCCTTTACCATGGGGTAACCGGAGTAGGTATGGGTAAGTGCGAATAACATGCCTGTTTCTTCCTTGATTCTGACCATCTGTTCGGCCTCTTCCGCATCCAATGCCAGGGGTTTATCGCTTACCACATGGAATCCATTTTCCATGGCCAGCTTGGCGGGTTCGAAATGCAGATGGTTAGGCGTGACAATGGAAAGGAAATCCATCCGGACTCCCTCGGGAAGTTTGGCTTCTTCCGTAATCATTTCCTGGTACGTGGGGTAGATGCGATCAGGTGATAAATAGTATTCTGTACCGGTGATCTTTGATTTCCCGGGATCGGAGCTGAATGCACCACACACCAGTTCGATCTGACCATCGAGTATAGCAGCCATATAGTGCACACGTCCGATAAAAGAACCGGGACCTCCGCCCACCATGCCCATGTTAATTTTTCTTTTTGCCATTGCTGAAGTTAGTTTTAGAAATCGACTTCATAAAACTAATGCTTTTTTCCTGAAATTACTCCCGGAATCATGAGGCCTTTTTTAGTACATTTGAGTCAATAATCACTTGAGCGATACATGGAAAAGATCAAATGGGGAATCCTGAGTACAGCGAAAATAGGGCTTACGCAGGTTATTCCCGGACTGCAAAGGGGACAATTGAGCCAGGTTAGCGCCATCGGCTCCAGATCATTGGACAGGGCCGGGGTGGCTGCGTCCAGCCTGGGGATTGAAAAGGCTTACGGGTCGTACGATGCTTTATTGACCGACCCTGATATAGACGTTATTTATATTCCGTTGCCCAACAGCATGCACCTGGAATGGACTGTGAAAGCCATGGAAGCCGGAAAGCATGTCCTGTGTGAAAAACCTGTTGCCCTGACCCTGGCTGAGACGGAAAAGATGATCAGTGTGCGGGACGCTTATGGAGTGAAAGCCGGTGAGGCATTTATGGTGAAATCCAATCCCCAATGGATTGAGACACGTGAACGAGTACGACGGGGCGAGGTGGGAGATCTGAGGCTGATTCAGGGGATGTTCAGCTACTACAATGTGGATCCGGCTAATATCAGGAATATTCCTGAGTTGGGTGGTGGAGGAATGTGGGACATAGGCTGCTACCCTGTAACCATGTCAAGGTTTATATTTGAGCAGGAACCTGTCAGGGTAGTGGCACTCCTTGAGCCGGACCCGGAAATGAAAACCGACCGGCTGAGCAGTGTGGTTTTGGAGTTTCCTTCAGGTCAGGCCCAGTTCGCAGTCAGCACCCAGCTGGTCCCATACCAAAGGATGCATATTTTTGGCACTGGAGGACACCTGGAGGTTCAGATTCCCTGGAATGCTCCCAATGACAGGTCGTGCAGGGTCGACCAGGACCGTGGCAGCATCCTGCTGGATGATATTACGACACACAGGTATCCGGTGGCTGATCAGTATTCACTCATGGGAGATGCTTTTTCAAGGGCAGTCCTGGAGGATAGTGAAGTACCGGTGACGCTGGAGGATGCCCACAAAAATACCAGGGTTTTAACCGCCATCTTTGAATCGGCTAAACGAGGTGAGTGGGTAGAGCTTAATTAGGAAAACTGGCTGGTTTGATATATCCAGAACAATTTGAAGCGAAGATAGGATTTGACCGTATCAGGGAACTGGTCAGTTCTTATTGCTTATACGATCCCGGTAAGGAGCGTGTCATGGAGATGGGATTTATGACAGACCATGAAACCATCCGGAGGGAGCTGGAGCTTACCCGCGAATTCTGCGAAATCTGCCGTTCGGAAGATGAATTTCCGATCCAACATTTCATCGATAACCGGGAGGCGCTGAAAAAAGCAGAGGTAGAAGGGACCTATTTGGTAACTGAAGAGGTTTTTAACCTGGTGAAGAGCCTTGATTCGATTCGGGCCATTCTTCATTTCTTCAAATCAGATGAAGAAGAAAAGTATCCTGTTCTGAGGGATCTTTGCAAACCAGTGAAGATGTTCCCCTTTGTCCATGACCGCATTCAGAAAATCATGAATAAGCACGGCAGGATACGGGATAATGCTTCATCCTCCCTTCAGCAAATAAGAAGGAGCCAGCATGAAAAACAGGGGGCTATCTCAAAAAAACTGAACCAGGTGATGAGCAAAGCACAACGTGAGGGATGGGTAGATGCCGATGCCACCCCAACCTACAGGAACGACCGGCCGGTCATCCCTGTCATGGCTGGAAATAAACGAAAAATCAGAGGGCTTGTGCATGATGAATCCGCCACCGGGAAGACCGTTTTTATTGAACCCGCTGAAGTGGTGGAGCTTTCCAATGAGATTAAGGAGCTTGATTATACCGAACGCAGGGAGATCATTCAGATCCTGCTTGAGTTCACCAGGGATATCAGGCCCTATATCCCTGAATTACTTTCTTCCCAGGAGTTCCTCTCCACCATTGATTATATCCGGGCAAAAGGACTCTTTGCGCTAAGGATAGGCGCAGTGATGCCACAAGTAAAGAATGAGCAGGGATTCGATTGGCATGATGCCAGACATCCTTTGCTTTACCTGGCACACAAGGCGGAACAAAAAGAGGTGGTACCGCTTTCATTCCATCTCTCAGGAAAGAACCGGATCCTGGTAATATCGGGGCCCAATGCCGGAGGAAAATCGGTTTGTCTGAAGACCATTGGGCTGCTCCAGTATATGCTGCAATGCGGGTTGCTGGTATCCTGCAAAGAAGAATCGGTCTTTGGGCTGTTCGCCGGTATGTTCATTGACATTGGTGATGAACAATCCATCGACAATGATTTAAGTACATACAGCTCCCACCTGTTGAATATGAAGCATTTCGTAAAGAATGCTTCGGCAGATACACTTATTCTGATCGATGAATTCGGAACAGGAACAGAACCCATGCTGGGAGGAGCCATCGCAGAATCCATCCTGGAGGAACTTAACCAAGCAGGTACCTGCGGGATCATTACAACGCACTATACCAATCTGAAGCATTACGCCACCTCGGCGGAGGGAATTGTAAACGGAGCCATGCTGTTTGATAACCAAAAAATGCAACCGTTGTATCAATTGCAGGTTGGCAAACCCGGGAGCTCGTTCGCGTTTGAAATTGCCCGGAAGATCGGCCTGCCTGAAGAAGTATTGAACAAAGCCTCTGAGAAGGTGGGCAAGGACCATATTGATTTTGATAAACACCTGAGGGAAATCCTGAGAGATAAAAATTACTGGGAAGGAAAACGAAAGAAGATCCGGCAGTCGGAGAAAAAGCTGGAGGAGCTGATGTCCCGGTACGAAAGCGAGCTTCAACAGAGTGAAAAACAGCGAAGGGCAATTATTAAAGAGGCACAAGGGAAGGCCGATGCCATGTTATCGGGTGCCAATAAGAAGATAGAGCAGACAATCCGTGAGATTAAGGAAGCTGAGGCCGGGAAGGAACGGACAAAGGAGGTGAGGAAGGAGTTGGAATCTTTCAAGGTTACCATGGAGGCTGAAAAGGGGAAAGAAGAACAAAAAGTTGAGAAACAACTGACAGAGATTCGGATGCGAGGAACCGAACTGGAGGCAAGACGACCCGATTTGCAACAGAAATCCAGAAAAACCCTGGACCAGAAGATCACAGAGGAGAATCCTGAAATCAGGATTGGTGATATGGTGCGCATGGCAGGTCAGGATGCTGCCGGAGAAGTACTGGAGATCAGGGGAAAGAATTGCATTGTTGCCTTTGGGATTCTCAAGACACATACCAGGCTGTCACAACTTGAAAAGATACGTGCTGAAGAGGCTGGCCGGTTAAGAATTAAAGATAAATCGAAGGTGGATCTTGGAGACTGGGATGTGGGAATCAGAAGGGTACAATTCAGGCCTGATATTGACCTGCGGGGTAAAAGAGCCGATGAAGCCATGGAGCTCGTATCTGATTTTATTGACGAAGCGATCATGGTAAATGCACGTGAACTCAGGATTCTTCATGGAAAGGGTAATGGAATCCTGCGTCAGTTGATCAGGGAATACCTCCATTCTGTTGACCTGGTAGAGTGGTATGGTGATGAACATGTAGAGAGGGGAGGTACAGGGATCACTTTAATTAGGCTTGAGGCCTGATTTACGAGAGTTGGCTGGTTCGAAATTTGGAAAAAATGGAGATGGCGATTTTAGATAGGGGGCAGATTGATACCCAGAAGTGGGATGAGGTAATTGCCCAGTCCCCGGCAGAGACTCTCTATGCCTATTCGTGGTATCTGGATGCAGCCGCGGCAAACTGGTCGGCTCTGATCATGGGTAATTATCAATTTGCCATGCCCCTCGTTTGGAAGAGAAAGCTTGGTCTCAGGTACCTGTATCAGCCATTTTATTCTCAACAGTTGGGAGTCTTTAGCAAGGAATTTGTGGATCCAATATTGATAAAAAACATACTCTCCACTTTGCGCAAAAAATACCGGTTTGCCAGCATCAATTTTAATTCATCAAACCTGGTAGGTGATGAGAATCCTTTTACAGTGGCGGATAAAACAAACTATGTATTGGACCTTCGTCCTGGCTATGAATCCTTGCACGATTCATATTCTACAAATGCAAAAAGAAACATAAAAAAGGCTCTGGATCTGAATGAAAGGGTATCGAAGGAAATATCCATCAGGGAGTTCGTCGCTTTTAAGAGAAATAATGATGTAATCAAACGAACTGAGAAGGAATATCAATGGCTTGTCACCCTGCTTGAGTCCATCCGGAAACTAAGTACAGGCAAAGTATATGCAACCAGGGAGGAAGGAACCATCATAGCCGCCGCTTTCTTTGGCTTCTGCAAAACCAAGGCTATTTACCTGGTTTCAGCTTCCAATGACAGGGGGAAAGAGGGCCGCGCAATGTTCAGGATAGTGGATGAATTTATCAGGGAGCATTCAGGATCTGAGCTGATCCTCGATTTCGAGGGATCGAATATTCCCAATGTGGCCCGGTTTTTTACAGGCTTTGGAGCTGTGCCGGAAATTTATCAGAATGTTGGATTTAGCAGGTTACCCGGTTTCGTGACAAGATGGAAAAATAATGGCTAACTCAATCAGGAAGAATATATTGTCTCTGGCCCACAGGATGGAGCTGGATAAGTTGATACGATTCTCAGGACAGCCGGATATATTCCCTTTTTATCATGTGGTTTCGGACTGGCACCTGCCTCATATCAGGCACCTATACCGCTACCGGAGGTTGCAGGAATTTGAAAATGACCTGGAGGAGTTGTTGAAATGGTTTGAGCCGGTAACATTTAAGGATTACCTGGCGCATGTAAGCGAAAAAGGGGGTGCCGGGAGCCGTGAAAGAAGGAGAGGTGATAAAAAAAGAAGGATGGTGCTTTCCTTCGATGACGGATTGGTGGAATGTCACCAGGTTATTGCCCCTATCCTGAAAAAGAAGGGCGTGCCTGCCGCATTTTTCCTGAACAACCACTTTGTTGACAACCATGGACTGTTTTACCGATATAAGGCTTCCCTGATCATTGACGACATACTCTCCGATTGCAGATCATTGGAAAAGGCTTCTGATTATCTTGTCATTCCTAAGGAACAAGTAGTTAAAGCAATACTGATGATCAACCCCAGGCAACAGGCCGTGCTGGATGAACTGGCCCGGAAGGTGGGAGTCGATTTTGTTGAATATTTAAGAGAGGATCCGGTCTATATGAGCTCACAGCAGGTGATGGAGGTGGTTCGCTGGGGTTTTGAGATCGGTGGACACTCACCCGGCCACGCTGATTTTTCATCCCTCTCGCCGGAGGAAATGATCCAGCAGGCAAAGATCAGTGTGGAAGATCTTCAGCAAAGGTTCGCCCTCCCTTCCCGCCTGTTCTCATTTCCCTTTACGAGCCAGGGGGTTCCCGAATCGGTAATAGAAAATCTTCTGGGCGAAGGGGGGATGGATGTTTTGTTGGGTACGGCCGGATTGAAAAAAACGCGAAATCCTGCATTTATTCAGAGAATCCCTATGGAAGAATTGGAAGAGCCAGCCATGGATGTACTAAAATCTGAGTACCTCTATTACCTGCTGAAGAAGCCCTTTGGGAAGAACAACCTCCGGTATTGAACAGCCTGGCGTATTTATTATTTGTAAATGCACTTACCATGTTCCCGGGATAACTGGTTGATCCCACCGGTGAGTGGATGGGATGAAAAAGGATCTGACGGCAAAATGCAGGGCCTGATCTTAATGGTGCGGGCTACTAAAAACAAGCCGGGGCCCTCAGCATAGGCACCAGGAAACCTATGTTATTCTTCCACTCCTAAATAGAAAGGCACATACCAATTAGTTTCATCCATCAGTTTGGTACGGATCAACTCAGCCTCAGAACCACTGAATTTGGCTGCCACCTTATTGGCAAGGTAAGCGTTATCGCCCCGCTTCCTGGCCACCCTGATCAGGTCATAAAACCGTTCTCCTTCAAAGGCCAGTTCCCTGGCCCGCTCATCCATGATCTGGTCCTCCAGGTACTCCTGTTTTTTCGCAAGATTCGTCGAATAATCACTGTAACCAATCACTTTATTGGTGAAAGGATCGTGCCAGTAAAAAATTGGTTTCCCGACAAATACTTTTTCATCCCCATCGGCAAACCCAACCCTGCCCCTGACTCCGAGTTGTTTTCCGTTTCCCTGGTAGGATCCGTCATTCAGGTATTCTTCAGCCCGTGAAGGGACAACTGTATGCTGTGAGCTGTACCAGGCAAAATAGGTGTAGATTTCGGCCGCATACAGATGGACTCCCGCAGCCCTTGCTATGATAAAATTAGCATCACTTGCGTACGGATCGTTTTCTTTTCCCAGGGTATATTTATAGACCACAGTGTCTACCTCCTCCATTAACTTTTTAACCTCAAAGTCATTCTCTTCCATTTTTAATGCAAGCATCTCTTCGATCGTCTCCCTTGTAAGAGGCAGACCATCTCTTATATAGGCGTAGGATACTTTATGGCCCCTGTAATAATCTCCGGGAATTCCTGGAAAAGTCTCATCCAGGTACATATCACCCGGATCCTGCAGGGGGCTGTCGGTATACTTCCAATTGTCAAAGATGGTTTCCCAGTTATGAACTGCAATCTTCGTTGGTTTTAGCTCATACTTGTTTGGTGGAATAACCGAAAACAGACTTTGAAATTCATTCTTCTGCCGGTGCGATTTCCCAAACCACATGACAAGAATGTGTTCGTTCTTGTTGATGGAGGTATGAATATTTCGCCACCGGCCCCTGGCAAAGGTGTCGTCCAGCCCATACCTGACATCTGTTGCTTCAATATCAACGATCTCGGTGATGCGTTTGAAATAGGTGATCGACTTACTCAAATCACCCGCATGTAGATACATTTGTCCCAAAAGGTAATACATCGCATATTCATTCCAGACGGTAACTTCCCACGACCTGTCGTTGTTATTAATGTAATGGTTAACCCCGGTAGCCTTTATCTTGGTTAAAATCTGATTTGTGCATGAGTCTACGATCGCAGGCATATCCAAATACGCATTCTCAAGTAGCTTGGGTTCATCAAACCAAATAGTATCGTTGTAATAACCGTCGAGGCTATAAATGATATCATACGTATCCTCAATTGTTTTTGGTGAATTCACAAATTCTACAATCTCTTCAATGGTTGTTAATGATACAGGAATCCAGGGAATGCGCCGGTATATCCGAACTGCGTTAAAGTAGGCCCATGACCGCATATTGATTACTTCTCCGTAGAGCCGGTCATAGTTGGTAATATCTGCATCCGGATCTGTGACTTCCGGGTGGAAATGTTCCAGTGTCCGTTGCAGGTTATTACATGCGGCAATGAGCCGGTAAAAATTCCTGGGAGAAGCATATTCATTGGCCGGTGATATGTTAAACCCCTGGACCTCAATTAAATCCCTTCTGGCATCCGGAGTTACTTCCAGGAGGTCACCTCGCAGTTCTCCCAGTACCAACAATTGTTCGGCAAGATCCTGTTGTAACCCATAGAGCCCCATTTCTGCCGCACGGTAATCGTACCAATCTTTAAAGAATGCATCTTCTTTAAGTATTATATCCTGATCCGGATCAAAAAACTTCTCGCAGGACACCATTCCTAAAAGCATAAAGAATAATATCCCTCCGGTTAGTTTCATCATTGTCCCTTTTCTCATCACAGTCACATTTATAAGCCAAACTTAACACCGATCATTACCTTCTTGCCCATGGGCATAAGCCCATAGTCGATTCCCTGCAATTTCGTATCGAACGAATAAGCAAATTCTGGATCATACGAAAGATAATTGGAGGCCGTAAATAGATTTGAACCGGTTATGAAAATACTCAGGTTCCTCATAAACCAGATTCCTTCCGGAATTTCATAAGCTAAGGTGATTTGTTTTAACCTGGCATAGGACCCATCTTCTATCCACCTTGATGAAAATGCTGAATTTCCTACTTCATCACCCCATATCGCCCTGGGGATATCCGTTTCCTGCCCTTCAGCCACCCACCTGTTTAGCACTGCACTGCTTTGATTGCCAAGATCAGACATTTTTTCACTTTCAAATCTTAAAAAGTTGTATACCTCATTACCATATACAAACTGCCAGAACATATCCAGTCTGAACCTCTTATAGAAAAGTTCCAGTGATGCGCCTCCGTAATACTCGGGAGTGGCAGAACCCAAAATCACTTTGTCAAATTCATTGATCACGTTGTCGGGTACACCATCCGGGCCGGAGATATCGCTGTATATGGCATCTCCGGGACCGAATGCAACACCTCTTTCATTAAACAGACCGGCAGCCTCTGCATCTGAGCGGGTGGAAAATACTCCGTTGTATTCAAATCCGTAAAAACTATTGGCCGGAATTCCTACCCTATTGATGACAGCTGCTCCTCCCGGAAGTTCTGTAACAATTTGATTATCAGGTATTTGAGTAATACTACTCTCATAGTGAGAAACATTCAAAGACAGGTCCATGGCAAAGTTACCCGATTGCAGGAGCCGGGAATAGAGGCCCACATCATAACCGGTATTCTCTAGTGATGCATTGTTGGAAGGAAAAATTTCATATCCCATATAGGAACTTAATTGTTCATGGACCAGTAGATTCTCTGTATTCGATTGATAATAATCGATCTCGACCATCAGCCGGTTTTCCCACATGCTCAGTTCGATACCTGTACTCAGCTGCTTGATGGTTTCATAGGATATAAACCTGTTTGGGAATCCTCCCGGTATCATACCGGAGGTCTCCCTGTATAGCTTAAGACCATAATAGGCATACGAACTGTAATTCCCAATATCATCATTTCCCGACGTACCATAGCTAACTTTAAGCTTCAGATCTTCAATGCCATGCATACCGGCTAAAAATGACTCTCCAGATAACCTCCAGGCGCCTCCAACACTGTAGAAGATCCCGAATGGATGATCATTGATACTGAGGGGAACATCTGCAAAATGGCCCACGCGGGTAGAGAAATCTGCTGACATGGCCGCATCCAGGAGGTACCGGTCCTTAAACCCGTAAGAGAAGCGCAAATAATTTGATAACCAGTTCCATTTTCCATTGTCTCCGGTAATGTTCCTCAATTCGGGTTCCCCGGTCTGCAAAGTAGTATATTGGTCATTTTCAGCAGAATTCATTGCTACTCCCCAATCCTCCTGATAATTGTTGGTTTGCCATCGAACACCTCCTGAAAGATTTACCGCATGAATGTTGTGGAATATGTTTTGATAACTGATATAGTTGTCATTGTACATGGTAAAAAGGAGATTATTCAGGGATTGAGATATGTTATAGACCTCCCCGTTCAGGTATAGTTCCATACCCTGGTTTGGCATAAAGACCTTCTCCTTTATATCATTGATATTCAATCCTAACAGCGTATTCCATTTAAGCTTCCGGGATATATCCCCCTCGACCCTGAATGAAGTTAGAAACCTGTAATTCGAATTCTGCGCAGAATAGTTATCCATTACCGCCCTTGGATTACTCACTCCAAGTTCGTCTGCCTCATCTATCCGTGTAAGCTCCTTTCCATCCTGGTCATAGGCATACGGATACATTTGCGGAGTCTTACGCAGTGCCGTAAGCAGAGGACTTGTTTCCCGAACCAGGGCAGATTCCTTATAGGCAGAATTTGCAGATACCAGGTTGGCGCTCACGTACATCCTTAACCAGTTAAACACATTAAATGTCCCCACAAAGCGGGTGTTAAATCTATTGTAGTTGGTATTCTGAAGTATGCCGTTATGATTCAGATAGCCTACTGACAATCCATACCTTGCAATGGCATCTCCCCCCTTTACAGCGATATATGCATCCTGCATGAGGGAATTCTGAAACACCTCTTCCTGCCAGTTCGTATTGTGGCTGTAGCGCAGATAGTCCTCTTCACCAGGTACATAATAAAGCCCGGGAAACCGATCCTTAAAGCCTTCTTCTCCCCAGGGTGAAGTTGAAACAACCTCTTTTGCAAGTGTTTTGTATTGGGGACTGTTTAGCGTTGGTATTTGTCTGTCAAAAAAATGAAGGCCGGTTTTGAACTCAAAGTCAATGCTAGTATTTGTTTCAGCAGGGCTCAGCGTTTCAATCAGGATGACGCCGTTGGAGCCTTTCACACCGTAGGAAGCAAGTGGTGCTCCGTCTTTAATGACAGTGAGGTTCGAAATATCCCTTATATCAATTGAATTCATTGGATTATTGACATACCCGTCTACTACTGAAGTCAGCAATCCGGGAGTTTCCAATGGCATTCCATCCACAATGACGAGAGGCTGATTATTGGTATTTATGGAATTCAAACCCCGAATTAGCATAAAAGTCCCCGCCCCGGGTAAACCCGACATCCCCACCTGGTGCAATCCTGTTACTCTGCCCTGCAACTTTTGATCGATCGATTCATAGGGATCGTCAGACATTTTACCGGGGGTCGCACTGGTGATGGAGGTGATAATATTTCTATTCAACTCGGACTGTCCAATATATACAACTTCATCGTATATCGACCTGGATTCAAGAGTGGACAGATAAATGATCAGGTTTTTTCTGCCATTAAGAAATACATTTTTCTTCTTAAATCTTCCTATGGGAGAAATGCTTAGCCACACATTTCCTGAAGGGACTTCCAAATTAAAATTACCGGTAGAATCGGTAATAGCAGGAGCGAGGGTGCTTCCTTCAAAGCTAACTGCCACATCCCGAATGGCCTCATTGCTGCTGTTAAGGATCCGGCCGGTCACAAGAAGGCCCTCCTGGCCATAGGCCACAGAAGCCAAAAACAACAGCAGGTGGAGCAGTCCAATTCTGCATTTCAGATAGTCGATCATTTTCATAATAATTTCATCTTATTCCACATCCACAGGAATGAGTGATATGTAGTCAATATTAAATCCATCGTCCTTGAGAAAACCTGATGAGATATACTTTAACGTAATCTTCACATCGCCATATTCGGTTAGGTGATCCACCAACCCATCGAATTTGTTGTGTCCGTTTATAGGGAAAAAGTACTCCCCTGTAACAATACTCGGGACAGCGCTCCTCAAACTAAATGTGTCAAACTCTCTAATAAATACGTCATTCACAAACACCTGGTATAATCCGGAAGGTCTGGAACTTGCTGCCCAAACAAACTGGTACCTTTGGGGAAACATATTTTTAAAGTAGAATTCGAAAGTGAATTCCCCCTCGAAACTAAATGGGAATGTCACTGAAACTGTCGAATCATTTCTGGCACCTTCCGGTACGTATCCCTTCACTGGCGTGGCTGCAACCGCACTGGTGGAACCTGACACTTTAAATTCAGGTTTCCAGAAAAATATTCCGGCAGCCACCGAATCCACCATATGCTCGCCTTCAATGGAAACTTCACCTTTATAGAGGTATTGCGGCACCCTGAACTCATCGTTATAGGAAAATACAACCCCATTGCTGCAGAGTATTCTTTCAGGATCTATGAGGCCTGGGTCCACCTCCACCGTATCCCCCAGGATATTTCTCACCTTGATTGGCAAGAAATCTTCATATTGCAGAGAATTTGGGAACAAACCTAAACTAATGAGCTCCGGCAACAGGACCTCTTCCTGCCAGCTGGCGGGTACATCCTCACCTGAAACCATTCCGCCTCCCATATCAAGCGCCATTTCATCCAGTGCGTTTACATACTGGTCATCATCGAAAAGGATAAAAGTGGCCGTCCTTGTACGATGTTCTTCATTCAAAGGGTAATAGAGGGTGTCGAAATAATTTGCAATGGTATAAACCGAATCATATACGGTATTACCCTCATCATCAAAACCCAGGGGTGTGCTTTTCTCAAGATCCAACAACACAGAATCGAACTCATCGATATAATGCTTTAAAACCAGTGTATTTTGTGCAATATATTCATACAGGTTCTGTTTGGGATAAGCGATCTCCCCGAGCTCATAGTATCGGCCATCCAGGTAGAGCGGGCTGGAACTGGTAATGCCTGAACCGCTGTACCGGAACATTCCGTCAAAAAATTCAACGAGCGCAAATTTCCCTCCCGATGTTTGAATACTCCTTGCCTTATCCACGCTCACCAGGTTAAATACATAACTCAGTATATGGAACTTGAGAAGCGCTGATATATCTCCTGTATCGGGATTGAAGGACTCGAAGGCAGCATTGGTCGGGACAAATAGTGTAAATGATGACTCCTGATTAAAAATGCTATCCAATTCATATTCAGATATCAACTCCACAAATTTTGAATAATCCGGGTTGGCCGATATGGCATCCCAGATACGCATATCTATGGTTTCCGGAGCGCTGTTGTAGTGTTCGTCAAATCTTTTTTCACATGAGAAAAATCCTGCAAGCAAAACCAGAAGTAATCCTTTCGTTCCTGTCTTCATACTCCAGTTATTGATTATCATTATAAAGTTTCAAATTACTCTCAAACCTGATAAAATCCCAGATAAACTGGCCTGGAATAAGTGATCTGACATTGATAGTATGTGTCTCATATTTGCTCAAGTCTACGATCCCCAGGTTGATCAGCCCGTATGGATTATTTCCCCTGGTACCGGTTGTCAGGTTCACGTTTCCGCCAATCTTTTTACCGTCAAGAAATACCTGGATGGTGGCATTTTCCCTCTCATCCGCATTTGCCCTGATTTGAAAACCATACCTGCCAGGCAAAATTTGGGGGATCTCATAACTGATTGAAAAGTCTCCATCCACGATCAGGTAATCCCGGTTGCTGGCACGCTCAAATGAACTCGCACTTTTCACCCAGACGAATTCTTCCAAACCCGACCAGCTCAGGACAGTAAAGTCATTCATATCCTTGTTCTTGAATACATATTCCCTGGGCTCATTTCGAATGGCAGCGATCACCGGGTCTTCATAAAATTGAAAGGTACGCTGGGTTCTGTTAGGCTTAAATAACTCCATCACCCTGTTTACGAGATGTACCGGACCATTTTTGGTTTGAATATTGCTTGGGCCGACCATAATTTCCAAATAATCAATATACTCATAGATATCCCCTTTGGGGATTGAGTCAAATAATTCAACGCCACGGTTGATAATAATCTTCAGTCCTGAGGTGATCTGAACAGGGAGAGAAGCGTAGGTGTTGTAGTTAAAGGGTACTGCATTTCCTTTTTCATCGAGCTTCAGGTCGGCAAGGAATACGGCCTCGCTCAGGATATGGTAAGCTGCGAACTGCCACACTCCATTATTGGCAGAGGTGTAGTCTGTGCTCCCCTCGCCGTAAAAATTCAGCACGTCGTTCACCGAATTGAGCCCCGATTTGTTATAAATTGAATCTGCTTCAACAAGAAGGGAATATCCGTTTTTCTCCAGCTCCCCTTTCTCATTCAGCAAGAATGCAGCAAGGGTATCTTTCAGTCCGGTTACCTCAAAAAGGTCAGCCATAATAGAATAGTCTTCATTTTGCCTTAACCAATCAAATCCCGAGAAGGTAATCGGCTCCAACACCCGGTCAATGACATGGATAATTCCATTGGTCATTTGCAGGTCCTCCCTTTCCACCAGTGCAAAATTATTCACCTTGTAATAGGTGCTATCCTCCCCCTCAATATAGGAAATGGTTAGATAATCGCCTGTTAATGAAGTGTCAGGAAGGGCTCCTAATGGAAAATCATTGGAAAATACCATCCTGTTGACTACATGGTACCGCGACATGGCATTTACAATTTCAGTATCGGCCAGCAGGTCGTTCAGGCTATTGTACTTGCTGCTCTCCTGAATGTAAGTGCTGAAAGCATCATTGGTTGGCAGAAACAGGGTATACTTTTCGCCGTTGGGATTATAGGAACTCAGCGCATCCGTCAGACCACTGGACTCCATCACTGTTATAAAGTCGGAAAATTCCTCTTCATTATCATAAAGAAAGGTAGTGATAGGTATAAAATTGTCTTCCGTTTCAAATTTATTAGGAACCTCTTCACATGTCTGAAGGGTCAGCATCAATGCCAGAGCAATGACACCCATACCTGGCAAGCGATTCATCGATACGCCAACTGATCTAGTATTCATTGTCATAATATGGATTCTGTACAAGTTTTGCATTTTTCTCCAACTCTACATCCAGGATGGGAAGGAACCAACCCAGTGGATTTGATAATTTTGAAGCCAGCACAAGTTTTTGAGTAGACGGTGCCTGTTGAATAATTACCTCTATCAAATCATTTTTCCGTTCGAAATTATTGCGCCTTCCCATGCGCATCAGATCGAAATAGCGTTTGCCTTCAAAAGCCAGTTCTCTTGCCCTTTCTTCCATGATGGCATCTTCATATGCAATTCTTGAATCGGAAAGGTCCAGAGTCTGTACAAGTGCGCGCGTTCTGATCTGATTCAGAACGATTTCAGCTTCTGCAAAACGGTCGAGTTGCGACAGTGCCTCGGCTTTCATTAGCAAAATATCTGCAAGCCTGTAAATTATAAAATTACATGCCCGCGCATCCGCACCTGAACGATATGTCTTCTGGTCGGGCGCCCCTCCTATATACTTAAAAATCCGATAATCCTGGCTCTCAATGGCAAGGGTTCCCTTACCCCGAACTGCCTCTTTTATTTCATTTTCAGTCAGAGGATCCATCATCTCAATGGCTACCTCACTTGAAGAGTAGAGATCCCACTGAAAGGTCACATCATACATGGTATTGTTTTGACCAATTCCGTCAAATTGTAATTCAAAAATGCTTTCCAGGGAATTGCCGGGAAGAAAAATTTCAAACCATTTTGCCGAAGTCATCAGGAAATATTTGTTCATGGCTTCGATTTTCTCAATATAGGTGAGGCATTCCTCATAGTCGAATCTCCAAAGTGCGATATCGGCCAGGAGTGCGTTTACAGCTCCTTTTGTGGCTCTGCCCCTGTCCTCCTTGAAATTTGGATAATCGGTGGCTATAGTAGGCTCAAAAGCCAATAAGTCAGATGTAACCACCATTAGAATGCTGTCACCCCGGGATTTGGGAAGATAAAAATCTACATTGTCATCCGAGGTTGGGCTTGCCACATAAGGAACATCTCCAAAGATTCTTACCAGATAAAAATAAGCGAGACTTCGCAGGAATAGAGCCTCTGCCTGGAAGTTCTTAAGCTGAAATTCGGTAAAGGTTTTATCCACTTCCAGCACCCCCGGCGCCAAAGTGATGACATTATTACAGTAATTGATAATTTTATAAAATCCGCTCCAGTCGCACATTGGATTGGTGGGATAGATATTGCTTTCCATAATCTGTTTTTGGTTCTCCGGAGCCCAAACTGCAGGCTTGAGCATTTCTCCACGAAGTTCTCCATAGAAGAAAAGGTTCTCATCCATGTCAGCAAATTTCTGATACGCACCCATCAGGACCGCTTCCACATCTTCTTTGGTCTGCCAGTACTCATCCACTACCAGTCCATCCGGCGGCAATAACTCCAGCCAATCACATCCCTGTACCATAAAGACACACATGATCCCGGTTACAACTATAAATCTCCTGTATTTCATGACAGCAATCTTTAAAAGCGTATGTTGAAAATAAGCGAATAGATCCTAGGTGTGGGCGTAAGACCATTGTCGGTGCCAAACCAGAACGGATCTTCCATACGTTGACTGATTTCAGGATCCTGGCCCGTGTAATTGGTAAAGGTCAAAATCTTTCTCAGGTTGATAGACAGCTCGATCACCTCCACATTGAGCCTTCGTGTTAATTCATTATTTCTCAGGGCATATCCCAGAGTCACATTGTTCAATCGCACAAAATCACCTGCTTCCACATACCTGTTAGATCCAAGGTTGTTCGCAGGATGAAGGTAATATGCCCGGGGCAGAATGAACTCTTCATCGATTCCCTGTCCTTCGCGCCTCCACCGGTTAAGCACGGCTTTGCTCTGGTTATTCCTGTTTAACATCCCTTCCGTGTCCATGGCAATCTGATTAACGATATCAAATCCTTTCCTGAACATAAACTGAAATGAAGCCTTAATATTCTTGTAATCTATATTGGCTCCCATTCCACCAATCAAATCCGGATTGGAGTCTCCGAGATACTGCGCATCATTAATATCGATCACGCCATCCTTGTTCACGTCTTCATACCTGGCATCTCCTGCCTGAAAAAGTGTTCCATCTGAAAAGGTCATGGGAATGGGATCCCCGTTGGAATCTACCCTGACAGCCCCTTCCGCATTTCTTGCAAAGGCAGACTCTTCGGTTGGATAAACCCCCAGAAAATTAAATCCATAAAAGGAACCGATAGGCTGTCCAATATTGGCTTGCCTGGGATAGATCCCGTTGGCTACAACCTCTCCCCTGATATTGTTAAAATTTTCCGGAAACTCGAGAAAGGTATTCCTGTTTCTGGAGATGTTAAAATTGAGCCCCACATTGAAATTCTCCCTCCTGATCAGATAGTACCTGGCAAATGCTTCCCAGCCAATGTTCTGAACCATTCCCCCGTTAAACTGGGCAAGTTTATCGAATCCGGAAGTGCTGGGAATTTCATAATTTTTCCAGAGCAGGTCGGTTGTTATTTTATTGTACAATTCACCTGTAACAAACAGCCTGTTCTCAAACAGGGTAAGATCAAGCCCGAGATTCGATGAAGTGATGGTTTGCCATTTTAAATTGGCGAGTTGGATCTGGGTAGGTATCACCACAGTCGATTCAATATATTCGGGGGTTTGAGGTATATTAAAAATGCCATGCCTGTCATAGGCGTTGTTCGGTTGCTTCCCTGATTGGCCATAGCTGAACCTGAGTTTCCCCTCATTTAAGAAAGTCCACGATTCCAAAAATGATTCGCTGCTGAACCTCCAGGCTCCGGAAATGCTCGGAAAAATACCCCACCGGTTATTGGCGCCAAACTTCGAATTGGCATCTGCCCGAACAATGGCTGAGAAGATATACCTGTCCTTCAGTTTATAGTTCAGGGCCAACATGGTACCCAGCGCCCGGATCTCTGAGGATCCGGAACCCTGCCAGTTGATGGGCGCCCCGATGGCAGGATCCACAATAGTGACACTTGGACCGTTTCTGGTAGACAGCCAGGCCGATTGTTGGTTATACTGGTCCAACTGCATCATCAACCTGCCTGAAAACTCATGAATCTCATTCACCAGTGGAATAAATACCAGCATGGACCTTGAGGATAACTTCCGGTTGTTATAGTTTGTTTCCGCAGCTTCATTTACCCTGCTTGCAAGCCAGTCCACTCCAATGGCCGAATAGGGTAAAAAGGTGTTTTGCTTCCCGCTTTCATACTGGTAGGAGACCGTCTCCTGAAAACTGAGCATCTTATTAATGGAATACTTAAGCACAAAACTATTTTGGAACTTATTTGATGCCACATCCGAATTGCTCAGATTTGCAACAGCCACCGGATTGAAAAATATGGCTCCGTCTCCCTGAAAACTTTCCAGCGGAGTAAAATACTCACCAGTCAGGTTCCCATCTGCATCGTGCTCCCAGATGCTCATATTGGGTGCTTTGGTGTAAGCCATGCGGCGAACCGTATAAAAATTATTTACCCGCCAGTTTCCATCCTGGTAACTGTTGGTATAATCAAAGTTCACCGAGAACCTGATTTTCTTTGAAAGGTTATAGTCCAGATTGATCCTTGTGGTAAGCCTCTTAAATCCTTCGTTCAGTGTGGTTCCTGTTTCATTGCTGGAATTCAGGGAGACATAGTAGAGAGTTTTGTCTCCACCACCACTTAGTTTAAAGAAATGTTCATGTGTGGTTCCAAGGCGTGTAATCTCATCAACCCAATCTGTATTGGCAGAGTAATTGTAAAAGTCCGGGAAATCAGGATCATACGAAATTTCAGGGGGCAACTCAAAAACGCCATAAGCGTTGTGCATTTCCTCGATCATTAACATGGAATACTCATCCCCGTTGAGCATAGGAATGGCTGGCGGAGACTGGTTCAGGGTAAGCTTGTAATTGTAATCAAATTTAGTTTTTCCTTTGCTGCCCCTGTTGGTGGAAATCATCAGTACCCCATCTGCTCCCTGTGAACCCCAGACAGCAGTGGAAGCCGCATCTTTTAACACCTCTATGGATTTGATATCCTGGGGAGCGATGCTGACCAGGGCGCCGAGGTCTTCCACATCGGCCGACCCAAAATCAAAATTATTGTCCCTTGAGACATCCTGTGCGATCCCATCAACAACGATCAATGGCTTTGAATCTCCCAGAGAACCCAATCCCCTGATCACTATTTGAGAGCCACTTCCAGGGGCTCCTCCAGATACAATATCCAGACCCGAAATCTGTCCCTGGAGTGCATCGGCAGCAGAAGTCACACTGATGTTTTTAATCTCCGTCATATCCACTTTGACAGCAGAGGTTGCCCTGTCGCGTTCATTAATACCGGTCAGGGGATCTGTTACCTGTGCAACAATCACCACATCCTCCAGGGCAATAGCTGAATTCTCAAACTCAATATTTATGGTTGTTCTGCCATCTATCGATTCCGTGACGTTTTTATACCCTATAAAACTATACTGAAGGCGGGAATCTGCCGATGATATCTTAATTGCATAGTTCCCGTTAAAATCGGTAATGGTTCCCTTTATCACACGGTCATTGGCATCCAGTTCCACAACTGTAGCCCCGGGTACCGGTTCATCCAGGGCCTGATCCATTACCCTTCCCCGAATAATTTGATCCTGGCTGAAAGCATCCGTTGTGATAAAAACAAATACCAGACTCATCAGAAGGTATAGACTTCTTTTCATAATCACTGCTTTAATAATATCGTATCAATTTCATGCAGAACTCCATTGGTAATGTAATTCTGGAGATTGTTATCATTGGATATGTCAATGGCTGTCATAATGTTGGTGGTAGTGCCATTCTCCTCAATATTAAATACCACATCCCCTGAGTTATCCAGGATCTCAATCTGGTCAATGCCGGTACTCAGATCCAGGCTGGAAAAAGCGGTGTTGTAAATGGTTGTTGACTCATCTACGCGGAGGGTTTCATATTTACCAGCCCTGGCGTTCCCATCTGTGAAAATCAGGCTGCCCGGCACAAAATGATACTTGACAAATTGTGCAAGCTCTTCAGTGCTCATGCTGTCCAGAAGTTCCTGATTATTACTTAACGTCGCGGCAGAAGGTACAAATACTGTATAAAGCTCGCTGTCGGTGGTGAACGTGAACCTTTTGTAGACATCATCAATCAATCCGGCTCTCCTGATCAACTGAAAAAATTGTGAATACTCATTAAGTGCAAAATAGAAGCCGGTCCTGGGAAAAGTGAACCATCCGTTCACATTATAAGTTACCCCATTGTCTGTGGGTTCTTCCAATTGAATTGGAACCACTCCGATGATTGAGTCGCCGTTATACCCATAGGTACTGGCCACCCCTCCGGTGACAGTGGGCCGATCGAAATAAACCGAATCGCCCGGACCGGCAGGGAGTCTCACAGGCTCTGTATTATAGACAATATAATTCCCTGCAAGGTTGGGTATAAATTCTTTTCTGGCCAGTTCTTTTGGAACCGTTACGCCGACCTGGTTTAACATCTGAAGATTAAGCTCAAATTCCGTCCTGCGGGAGATCTGCCTGGCTCCCCTGTCGTAGGAGGTTACATTGTACCGCCTGGGATTAACCACATCCGGAGCAATGAAGAGAGATGAATCCTGCCTGATTATTTCATCCGGGATCACAAAAAAGGAGTAGCTGGAATTGCGTCTTTTAATGGCAGGAAGGATCTTGCTGAATTCGATGGCATACATATAGGACCTGAATCCAGGTCTTAAATAGACAGGACCAGCTATGGAGGTAAATGCCCTTGGCACGATAGCCTTGTTCAATCCAAAGAAGGTGGCGTTACTGGCATAGTGTTTTTCAACCACAGTGGCGGGATCCACAAAAATACTGTCTTTCTCTCCATTGATAAATCCCCTCTCAAGGTCGGACAGGTAAACCGGACTCTCACTCATATGCGTATTGGCAATAATTCTCTTGATGTTCTCGGGAACCAGGGTGAAGTTGGCCCAGTGAGGATAGCCGCTGTTATCCGTAATGATATTATCTATTAAATCCTGCATGGCCACATTGGTGGGTGCAAGCATTCCATAATGGTACCTGACTGTATTCTTCACATCCACAATGTCCCTTCCGGTTAATTCCTCGTTAATATCAAATACAAGTTGCGGATAGTCCAGGTTGTAGAGCTTTGGAACTTCCAGTCCCTCTTTAGCTCCGGGTTGTTTATTTGTCTCCTCTAAGTTCTCGGCAAATCTCGGGAATTTTCGAATGGTGCCCAGATACATGCTGTAGTCATTTCCAAATTCATTACTCTCCAGGAACTGCTCCACATTTTTCAAAGGGAAAACCACTTCATCTATCCTGTAGATAAATCCGTTCTCGGCAAAGAAATCTTCGTCATCTATTTTGGCGTTGCTGTAGTAAACATTCCCGCTTTCAAAGGGACGATCGAAAAAGAACTCATAATCGCCGCTGGTTACTTCGGCAATGGCAAGGTACTCATCAAAGAAGAGGGGCAGGTATTTCCTTGACGGATTGTACACCACACGCGTATCTGTCCCGTTTGCGCTGTCGACGATGGTCGGGATGCTCTGTTGGACAGTAATCCAGTATTTTTTATTGTCATCTTTGAGCAATGTCTGGCGCTTGTATCCCCATGGCTCATCATTCAGGGGGTCCCTCTTGTTGATCCAGCCATTCACATCGAGGGTTCTTAACTGGGTTTTGCTCCAGGGACTCTGCACGATATGTATCTTAACAATATCCGTGACAACATCAATGGGCATGCTATTTACAGTGTGGTAGCCGGGATTTGCGGCAAAAAACCTTCCAAATGCCTGATTAGTTGGTGCAAATACCGTGTAGCTCCCACTTGCATTTATGATGGTGTCGTAACCGGACCGCTCCACACAGGCCACAAAAGTGTCAATATCAGGTACTGTGAGTAACTCGCTATACAATTTCCCCTCAAGCCATGAAGGACGGTCAAATTTATTAAAGTCTTTCTGACAGGAGGCCACCAATATCCCCGTCGCCACCAAAATGATCAAATTTCGGGTATTCATACGCATTTTATTAGTGATTCAAAAAAGCTATCCGTATAGTCATCCTTCAACACAAACAACCATCCGTGCATTCCCCTTTTGCGCAAAAATAGAGCCGTTGCAGTGATAAATCGCCATAAGTTACTCAAATGATTGGGCAGGATCGTCCATTGATTGTAGTAAATGTTACATGTTAAAATCTATGTGCCTGATTACATGTGCCATACAGCATCATTCGGGCTTTCAACGAAAATTGGTAACTTGCCACCAATATCCAGTTCAACAGTCATGAGGAAACTGCTACAAATCCTACTCATTGTTGTGTTGTCGGGGACGTGTGCTGCCAGTTCCGGAATCGATCCTCAAGTCAGGTATCTGACACCTGAATCGGGACTGAACAACGGTTCTGTCAACGATATTGTCCAGGACCCGGATGGGTTCATATGGATCGCTACCTGGGATGGGATCATTCGTTATGACGGATTTACGTTCAAAAGCTACAAACCCAATGAAGTCAATCAGCACAGTATACAGGCCAGGCAGGTTTTCAGGCTAATGGTTGATTCACAAGGGAACCTATGGGCCTTAAACTACGGGGGTATCGCCAGGTACAATAAACCGTTGGATCACTTTGAACGAATAGGACTTGAAGGCGAGGGAACCGTATACGCGATCCCCTATCCAAATTCGGAAATTATTGAAGCTTCAGGCCATACCTTTTTCAGGCGTGCCAATGAACTTTTCTATTTAGGCACAGATTCGGATGGAATTCAGGCTCTGTTCAGGCGAATAGAACTGGATAAAAACCAGTTTGCAGGTGCGTTCAGCCTGGGTATACTGGACTCTCAATTAGTGCTTATCCATCCCTATCCTTCAAGGAACGAAACGGCGGTATTCGCCTCAGATCCTGTGGTGAGTAACCAGGGCTTTGACCTGCATGCATCCAATATTTTCTCTCTTGAGGGCATAGTAAATAACATCCTTTCGCTGGACAACCACCGGAAGATTATTCTCAAAAACAATGAAATAGGGATCCTGCATACAACCGATTCCTCTTCTACATATGAGACCCTTCTTTCCAGAAGAAATGTTCAGAAACTACTGGTTACCACAAGCAATGAATTGTGGTATATTCCCAGTGATTTTGGATTGGGTTATCTTGATCTGCATACCGGGGAATCCACATTATATGAGTACAAAACAGGTATTGCCAGGCTGTTGTTGGGCAACAAAATTTCTTCCGTCTTTGAAGATTTCTCCGGAAACCTATGGATCGGTCATGCGGGTGAAGGGCTTAGCATTCTTAATTTAAATCGAAAAGCATTCAATACGTTCAGGCATATCCCGGATGACCCAACTTCACTGGCTGGAAATTCCATCATGTGTTTTCAGGAAACCAGCGATGGTATTTTGATAGGAACCGACTATGATGGTGTGAATTTCATGCGACAGGATCCGGGTTCCGGGCTGCGTACGTTTGAAAGGTTGCCGTTTCCCCCGGATTTCTGGACGCCGGAAACCTTCGTTTCGATCTGGAACATCGCAAAGGAGTCCGACTCCAAGTACTGGCTGGCCTCCAATATGGGTCTGATTCAAACCACCCGAGAGGGAACTCAATGGCATCATAGGCAGCATTTTATAACCGGAAACCAGGGGCTCAGGCTAAGAAAAATCCTGCTGGATGCATACAATAACATGTGGTTGGGAACCTATGACGGACTATTCCTCCTGCCTTATAATCAGAGAGATTCAATGGGCTATTATCAATATCTGCCAGATAAAACAAAGCCAGGAGTGCTTTCAGATGAAGTGATTACCGAGATCCTTATTGATTCAAAGGACCGGTTGTGGATCGGAACAAGGGACGGGGGGATAAACCTCTTGGATAACAGCTATTCCAGCCTTAATTTAACCAGCCGGAACGCACCCGAACTTCAGTTCCTTCACTATGGTGCCGGAAGCAGCACTGGTTCTCTAAACAACAATGAGATCAACTGTCTTTTTGAGTACTATGATGGCACCTTATGGGCCGGCACACAGGGTGGAGGCATCAATGTTCTTGATCCGGAAACCGGTCATATTGAGTATATTACGACGGAGGACGGACTTCCAGGAGATGATGTATTTGGAATATTGTCAGATGACCTGGGAAATTTATGGCTCAGCACCGATAAAGGATTATGCACCATCACCACCTATGGGACTGAGAGAAAAATCTCCTGCTACAAACCTTCCGACGGAATCCAGGGAAATGTTTTTATGATCAACTCGTTTTTCAAAGATTCGAGGGATATGTTGTATTTCGGGGGAAGGAATGGATTCACCCGCTTCATGCCAAGTCAGATCCAGGAGAACCGCATTCCTCCAAGGATTGTTTTTACCGATTTACTTATTTTTGGCCGACAGATTGGAATTAATCAAACCAGGCATAAAAAAACCATTTTGAATCAGGTACTGAATGAAACTGACACACTGGTACTCTCTTACAAGGATTATAGCCTGAGGATAGGTGTGGCTGCCATACATTTTCAAAAACCGGCTGAAAACAGTGTATTGTACAAACTGGAGGGATTTGACAAAACCTGGAACAAGCTGCCAGTGGGCGAGCGGTATATCAATTTTTCCAATCTGGACCCTGGAAATTACACATTGCTGGTAAAGGCATCCAATTCCGATAACTTCTGGAGCGAAGAGGTAAAAAAAATGGAGATTATTATTACCCCACCCTGGTATCTGACCTGGTATGGATATGGGATTTTTCTCCTGATCGCAGTGGCCATAATCATTGGGATATTCCAGATTATTCTAAAGCAACAGGTCCTCCGTCATAAAATAAAACTGGACGAAGAGCAGATGGTGCATATGAAAGAGTTGAACGAGACCAAGCTGAAGTTCTTCACCAATATTTCTCACGAACTCAGGACCCCTTTGAACCTGGTTCTAGCACCCATAGAATATATCTATAAATTCAAAGAAGTATCAAGCTCCATCAGGGAGCAGCTCTCCATGTCCCTCAGAAATGCAAAACTTTTAAAGCGACTGATCAATAATATTATTGAATTCAGGAAATACGAGGCAGACAAGGTCCAGCTTAAATACCAGAGAAGTGATATTGCCGGTTTCATCAGACAGGTTGGAAGGAACTTTGAGATCCTTCAGCCCAATATGAACATCCAACTCCTCTACCATATTCCGGAAGATACCACCTTACTGGCCGACTATGATCAGTCAAAGCTGGAGCAGATCCTGTATAACATCCTGAGCAATGCCTTTAAGCATACAGTTAAGGGAGGGACTATCCTTATTACCTTGGAAAACAACCACTACCGGAGCCCTCAAGTGTCCGGGCCTGAAGAAAGCATTATCATCTCTATTTTCAATGAAGGAAAACCCATCAACGAAAAACACATCACAAAAATATTTGATCGTTTCTACCAGGCAGGAGAGCAGGGGGAAGGCTCTGGTATAGGATTATCTGTGGCAAAGTCTCTTGTCGAATTGCATAAAGGAACCCTTACTGCTTCCAATGTGGAGGATACCGGTGTGGAGTTCCGAATCGTCCTCCCCAGATATACTGAACTATCCAATCTTCTGGATGATTCGGTGTCTGAGATAATGCTGGACGACCATTCTGAGCTGGCACGAAGCATGATTATTGTGAAGAACCAGGATTTAGCGATCTCAGAGCCGGATCATGTGTTGAAAATTTTGGTCATAGAAGACAACACGGAACTGCGGGCGTTTTATCACACATTGCTTTCGCACAGTTTCCAGTTCTTCGAGGCTGAGGACGGGGTCGAAGGTCTTCGGATAGCCGAAGAAATAGTACCCGATATTATTATTTCGGATGTGGTGATGCCGGAGAAAAACGGATATGAGGTATGTCAGCATATTAAAAAGAATCTGCAAACGTGTCATATTCCCGTCATTCTCCTTACCGCAAGGGGTGCGCCCGATCAAATTGTGAATGGATATAAATCAGGTGCAGATGCGTATGTGGTAAAACCGTTTGAGAGTGAAGTACTGCTGAGTCAGATCAATGGCATGCTTCAGAACCGCGACCGGATCAGGGAGAAGTATACCTCCTCAAACATCTTTATGGATATCAACACGGGCGAGCCAAAATCCAAGGATGATTACTTCATGAAATCTCTCAATGAGGAACTGGAAGAAAACCTGTTTAATGAAGAATATAATGTGGTTTCGCTTTCGGAAAAACTTAACATAAGCCGCAACCACCTTTATAGAAAAGTAAAAGCATTAACCAATTATTCAACAGTTGAATATATCAGGGTTTACAAGCTTAACAAAGCTGCAGAACTACTTAAAATGCAAAAGTATTCCATTAAAGAGGTCTGTTTCAAGACCGGCTTCAAGGACCAATCCTATTTCACCAAAAGCTTCAAGAATCACTTTAACGTGAATCCTACCGAATTCATCAGATCCTATTCCAAAGCGCAGTAGCTCACACACACGTTTTTTCCGGAACACAGCAGTTTTATCCTTTCGCCGGATCATCTATATTTGCAAAGTTCTATATTTGCAAAGTTTTATATTTTCAAAGTATTGTTTTTTAAAGTTTAATTTATCCATGATTTTGTTTTCGAATCCTTAATTGATTAATAACTCACTCATGAAGAAGAATCTTTCTTTAATGGTACTCTTTCTACTTGTGATGCCGGGCATGGCCGGGCAGGATCAATCTGTTCTTATAACCGTGGCAGACAAGGAAATCACATTGGGGGAGTTTGAATGGATGTATGGTAAAAATCTTTCAGGAGTCTCCTCTGAGACGCAGACCAAACAAGCCTACCTTCAATCGTATGTTGATTTAAAACTCAAGGTCAGGGAAGCAGAAGAACTGGGTCTGGATACTGCGTCAGGTCTCATAAACGAATTAGAAGAATACCGCCAACAACTTTTTGACTCTTACATTCCTCACCAGATGACTGAAGATGAACTTGTTAATGAAGCCTACGAGCGGATGTCACAGGATGTCAATGCCAGTCATATCCTCATCAAAGTTACCCCGGATTCTTCCCCGGAAGATACTCTGGAAGCATTTAATAAGATTTCCGGGATCAGGCAAAGGATTTTGAATGGAGAGGATTTTGAAACTGTCGCCCGTGCCACTTCAGAGGATCCCTCCGTGGAATTGAATGGGGGTGACCTGAATTTCTTTACTGTATTTTCCATGCTGTATCCCTTTGAAAATGTAGCCTACACTGCACCCCTTCATACAGTTACTACTCCCTTCAGAACCAAACGTGGTTATCACATCATGATGGTACATAAAAGGCGAAAAGCCTATGGACAGATAAGAATTGCACATATTTTCGTGAGCGCTCCCGAACAAATGTCACCGAAAGAGCAAAAGGTTGCGAAGGATAAAATAACTGCTGCATACAATGATCTTTACAAAGGAATAAGTTTTGCTGACGTTGCTGCAAAATATTCTGAAGATACCATGACTGCGGCACAAGGCGGAGAGCTCTCCTGGTTTGGAGTTGGTCAAAATGTACCTGAATTTGAAGATATTGCATTTGCTATTGATGAGCCGTACGATATTTCTGTGCCCTTTCAAACCATCTATGGATGGCACATTGTCGAGCTGTTGGACAAATCAACTTACGGTACACTGAAGGAAATGGCTCCTTATATTCGCAACAGGGTCCAGGCAGACAGGAGGGCGAAATACCACCAGGACCAGCATGTAATCAGGGTGAAAACGGAATATGGATTTACTGAGTTTCCTGCTGCGCTGGTGGGAGTATATAGCTCGGCTGATAGTTCCCTGCTGAGAGGTGAATGGGATGGGGCCGGTGTGCAAACCGATGATACCCCTCTGTTAAAGATTGGAGCCCGCACCGTTACCGTGGGTGATTTTATTGGCTACATTACAAAAACCCAGGATGCAAGACGCAGGGCAAGAGAGGTCCGCTATTATATAAATGAATTATACGCGCAATTCAAAGATGAAGCTGTTCTGGAATATGAAAAAGCCATGCTTCCCGTGACACATCCTGAGATAAATTATATCAGTAACGAATATTATGATGGATTGCTTCTTTTTGATATAATGGACCGTAGAGTCTGGTCAAAAGCCCTGAATGATACCGCTGGACTCCATACATTTTTTGAAAACCACAGAACTGATTATATGTGGAATGAGCGAACAGAGGCCGTCATTGTGACCTGCAGCAAGGAGACAAACATCCGGAAGGTGAGGAGTAAATATAAGAAGATCCAGTCTGGTCAGTTTGGTGCGGAAACCCTGAACGAAAAATATTGTGACAATGATACTGCCACCTGTATACATGTTTCCTATGTGCTCACCGAAAAGGGCATTTACGACAAGGTGGATGCCCGGGGTGACCGGATAGGTCCGGGTCCGGTTTATTCTAATGCCAACAGCAACGGTTTTGTGATTCTCGTGGGAGGTCTTCCTCCCGGACCAAAAAAGCTGTCAGAAGTTCGTGGACAGGTAATTTCAGATTACCAGAAATACCTGGAATCACAATGGGTGGCCGAATTAAGAAATAAATATCCCGTTACAATCAATAAAAGGCTTTTTTCAGACAAATAAAAAGTTGCTTTCAGCATATTTGTCGTACCTGTTTACTTCACCCTGAATATGGCTGAGAGAAGTTCCACGCCCAACTCTGTGCTTCTTTCACCCGGTGATCCGTTCCCCACATACACCATATAATCGCCGGGAAGAACCTCCGATTTCCCTTCTTCGTTGATCTGTTCGAGGGCACGTCTGTCCAATCTAAAAGATACCTTGGTGGAAGAACCTTCATTCAGGGAAATTCTTTCAAAGTTTTTCAAAGACCACCGTGGCTGATTTGAATCGGGATCCGGCACTGAGATATAGAGCTGAACCACTTCATCTGAATCCATTTCGCCATTGTTCTTCACATCCACAGAAACAGTTACTGCCTCACCATTTGAAATTTCACTTACCGCAATTTCTTCCTTATCCAGGTAAAGATCATTGAACCTGAAATTGGAATAGGACAGCCCATACCCAAAAGGATAGAGCGGTTTGGAGCTCATGTATCTGTAGGTGCGCTCATTCATTGAATAATCTTCATAATCAGGTAGTTGATCGACGGAAACCGGGAAAGTTACGGGCAATTTGCCTGAAGGAGCTTCATTCCCGAAGATCACATCTGCTACGGCATTACCACCCTCCTGACCGGGATACCAAACCCATAAGATGGCATCTGCCAATTCCTCCACCTCAGGCATGGTAACGGGGCTTCCCCCTGTTACTACAACGATAATTGGCTTTTTATTGTCCTTTCTCAGGCTTCTCAGAAAATTTAACTGGTTTTCAGGAAGATTCAAATCATACCGGTCTCCAAGGGTAGGCGAAGCGAGAGCCTCCCCCTCTTCCCCTTCCATCATCCCCGAAATCCCTATGACTGCAATGGTGGCATCAGACGTTCTTGCAGTTTCAGTAGTCCAGTCAATGGGATTCACATTGTCCCTGTATTCCAGTACCCCCATCCTGTAATCAACAGTAGTTCCGGCACTTACCCTGGAGGTAATCCCTTCCAGAATATTTACCAGTTTTTTACTCATGCCAAAATAGTTACCCAACAATACATTGGCATTATTGGCCTGTGGTCCAACAACGTACAGTGTTCTTAAGTCCTTTTTTAAAGGTAATATACCATCGTTTTTCAGCAATACAAGTGATTTCACAGCAGCTTCATAGGCAAGGTCGCTATGCGCATCCGAATTGATCACACTTTCATCAATATCGTTGTAAGGGTTCCATGAGGGAGGGTCAAATAATCCCAACTCAAACCTGGTGATAAAAAGTGTGGCTAACCTCTCATCAATAGTAGCTTCCGTAACCAAGCCCCTTGAAAGCGCTTCGTTCAGAGCCGGGAAAGAGTTACCGCAATTGAGGCTAACGCCATAGTTGAGCGACATGGCTGCTGATTCTGCCACATCAGAGGTGACCATATGTCCCGTATGAAAATCTCGAATGGCCCAGCAATCACTCAGGATATGACCCTGAAAATCCCACTCGTTCATAAGAATATCCTGAAGCAACAATTTACTGGCACAGGCCGGTTCCCCATTTACCCTGTTATAGGCCCCCATCACCGATTCAACATTGGCTTCGGTTACAAGCGCTTTAAACGCAGGCAGGTAGGTCTCATACAGGTCCTTCATACTGGAGACAGCATTAAATTCGTGCCTTAGGGCTTCCGGTCCGGAATGAACTGCAAAATGCTTTGCACAGGCACCGGCTTTCAGGTATTTGGGATCATCACCCTGCAATCCCCTGACCACTTCCATCCCTAACTGGGCCGTCAGATAAGGGTCTTCTCCATAGGTTTCCATGCCTCTTCCCCACCTGGGATCCCTGAAAATATTCACGTTGGGCGTCCAGAAGGTTAATCCTGCATATTGCGCATGGTTCCCAATCTCCTGGGAAATTGCAAATTTCGCCCTTCCTTCATCAGAGACGGCTGTGTATACCCGGTGTATCAGATCCCTGTCAAATGTGGCACCTAATCCGATTGGCTGGGGGAACACAGTGGCCCTGCCATTACGTGCCACACCATGGAGTGCTTCGCTCCACCAGTTATAATCGGGAATACCAAGCCGTTCGATGGCTGCAGCATCGTGCGTTAACTGACTGATCTTCTCTTCAATGGTCATTTCGTCGATCAGCAACCGGACCCGGTCTGCAAAGGAAATTTCGGGATTGTACCAGGGAAAATCATACCTGGCCTGGTCTGCCTGACCAAACTCCCCGGAATTTGAGCCACAGCTTATCAGGAACAAAAAGATTGAAAATAATCCTGCGAAAATGGAAATGCGTCGCCACATGGAATTTCAATTTAAAGTCATATTAAAACAGGAAGCTAGTCACAAGCGTCACCAATGATAAATCAGGCATCAATATTCGCATACTTTGCATGCTTTTCGATGAACTTACGCCGGGGGGGAACCTCATCACCCATCAGCATGGAAAAAATACGGTCAGCTTCTGCAGCGCTGTCTATGGAGACTTGCCTGAGTGTACGATGCTCGGGATTCATGGTGGTATCCCATAGTTGCTCAGCATTCATCTCACCCAGGCCCTTGTAGCGCTGTATATGTATCCCGGTCTCTTTACCGTCGCCAACTTCTTTGATAAATGCCTCCCGTTCCTCTTCGCTCCAACAATACCTTTCATTTTTACCTTTTCTAACCAGGTAGAGGGGAGGTGTGGCAATGTAGAGGTAACCATTCTTGATTAATTCGTTCATATACCTGAAAAAGAAGGTCATGATGAGTGTGGCAATGTGAGATCCGTCCACATCCGCATCTGTCATAATAATGATCTTATGGTATCGAAGCCCGGAGAGATCGAGCTCTTTGCTGTCCTCTTCGGTTCCCATTTTTACCCCCAGGGCAGTGAAAATATTCTTGATTTCTTCGTTCTCATAGATTTTATGCACCATGGCTTTCTCCACGTTCAGGATCTTTCCCCGGAGTGGCATAATGGCCTGAAATGCCCGATCTCTTCCCTGCTTAGCAGTTCCTCCGGCCGAATCACCCTCCACAAGGTAAATTTCAGTCAAACCCGGGTCTTTTTCAGAACAATCAGCAAGTTTACCAGGTAAGCCGGCACCTGAAAGGACATTCTTGCGCTGGACTAGTTCCCTGGCTTTCCTGGCGGCATGACGTGCCTGGGCAGCAAGGATCACCTTTGAAACGATTTGACGGGCATCCTTGGGATGTTCCTCCAGGTAGTGTGCCAATTCTGAACTGATCGACTGGTCAACTATTCCCATAATGTCGGAGTTCCCGAGTTTAGTTTTAGTCTGACCCTCGAATTGCGGCTCAGCCACTTTTACGGATATGATTGCCGTAAGGCCCTCTCTGAAGTCATCCCCATTGATATCAAATTTAAGTTTGGCAAGCATACCCGACTTATCTGCGTAGCTTTTCAATGTCCGGGTTAGCCCCCTGCGGAAACCTGAAAGGTGGGTACCCCCTTCGATGGTATTGATGTTGTTCACATAAGAGTGTACGTTCTCCGAAAAAGAAGTATTGTATTGTAGCGCAATCTCTACCGGGACACCGCTCTTCTCGGTCTCGATATGGACCGAATCTTCAATAAGTGTTTCCCGGGTTGCATCCAGGTAAGAAACAAACTCCTTCAATCCCTCCTCTGAATAGAATTTGTCATGACGGAATCCTTTTTCACCGTCAGAACCATTTTTATCCGTCTTCCCTTGTCCATTTCCGTTCTCTGTGCCATTCCCGTTCCCGTTTTCCTCCTTTTCGCGAAGATCAATAATATTGAGATGGATGCCTTTATTCAGGAAGGCCAACTCCCTCAACCGGGAAGCAAGTATTTCATACTTAAATTCAGTAATGTTGAATATGGTATCGTCGGGTTTAAACGAAATAATGGTCCCTGTTATATCCGTGGCACCCACTGTTTTTATAGGGCCATCTGGAATGCCCAGGTGATAGGTTTGCTCATGTACCTTTCCCTCCCTGTGAATTTCTGCTCTGAGCGTTGTAGATAGCGCATTAACTACCGAAACTCCCACACCATGCAATCCACCCGAGACCTTGTAAGATTCCTTGTCGAATTTACCTCCCGCATGAAGCACAGTCATTACTACTTCCAGCGCAGACTTACCCTCCTTTTCATGAAGACCGACGGGAATGCCCCGGCCATTATCCACAACCGTTACAGAGTTGTCCGTATTGATCGTCACATCAATCTGATTGCAATGGCCGGCGAGGGCTTCATCAATGGAATTGTCCACCACTTCATAAACCAGGTGATGCAATCCTTTTTCACTTACATCGCCGATATACATGGCAGGCCTCTTGCGAACCGCTTCCAACCCCTCTAATACCTGTATGCTCTCTGCCGAATAGTCATTTTGCAGCAATTCTCCATTAGCATCCTTCAGCTCTTCGCTCATCATATCTTTTTTAATCAATGTTTATCGATAAAACCGCAAAAAGGGTTCTTTCTGCTGCTGTTTTCTACTGGAAATGAAATTTCTAAAGATCTAATTATCTGCCCTTTACTATGCAATCTCACCCTCCTCTATGGTTCTGTTAAAAATAGCAAAAATAATTCACATTTCCCGCTATAGAACCACCTGAAAACCAGGCAAGTTATTAACAGATATGGTGAGGGAAACCGGGCTAATTTTTTGTTCCAAAATCAAGTTTGTGGGTTACCTCCCTGATTACGCGATTTGCAAGTCTGGATTTGTGCTTTCCCATAAAGTTTATTACAGAATTCCTGTCCCGTTTTGAGAGCTCCCTCAGTGCCCAGGAAAGCGCTTTCTGTATCATGTCGTGGCGCTCATCCACCACTCTTTCGCAAACGCGGATGGTACGGGGCGTATCGCCGGAACCGCCCCTTGATTTTAGGTTAAGTGCCACAGAGGATACCACTGCTCTTCTGCGATCCCAAAAATTATCCGATTCCAATAACCTCTCAATATGATGGTCTTTAACTACCCCTTTTCCCCATAGGACTCCGAAGATCCCAACGGTATAATGGTCAACCGAGGCCCAGTTATCCAGATTCTGTCCCAGATCCTTCAAATCCTCATACCGGAGCTTGCTTAACAGCTTCTTATCCCTGCCAATTATCTCAAACGCAAGCACCTGACACTCAAATATTCCTTCTTCAACAAGTGCTTTGCACAATGAAATCCAGTCTTGTGCCTCCCAATTTGTGTACCGTCTCTTCAACTCCCTGATTGTTTCCTTCACTTCAGGATTGGTCAGTCCCAGGACCTTCATGGAGGTTGAAATATATGTGTTGGCCTTTTCTACCCTTACCGGGTCACCGTGCACTTTATACGTAGCTATGATCTCTTTAATAATGGGTTTGAAATTCATTGGGATTGGTTTGAAAGTTGGACAGACAGATAGGTGGATAGGTGGACAATTTGACAGTTAGATCTCTTCTTTAAAGAAATGTTCAAGACCGCTGATAAATTTACCGATGCTTGGCATTTTGTCTGCCAGATCGTGAGTAAAATAGTGGAAATCCAGTTTATTGACGACTGCATTCAGCCGGCCCCTCTTCTTGGTATAATCATGACCCACTAGCTGATAAGCTGCTTTCATATCCTCCGAAGGATGATCGCGATCTTCCATGTTCTCAGTCCTTGGATTGAATCCCAGTCGCTTTTTCACATATTCGGGTGTCAATTTCCTGGATACTTTCTTCAAATGGCTGTATTCACCCAGGAACCATGCTTCAGTTTCCATAATGGCCAGATATATTTGGGTCCTTGCCTTCTTTTGCGGAAGCTTATTATTTAATCCCCTGAGCAGTTTTGGCACCTGATCTCTTTCAAAATTTGGGTACACGTCCCGTAATCCGAGGATCATCGTATAGCCGTTAGAGATCAACTTGTCTCTTCGGGCCATCAAATATCCTTTCACATTGGTCTCTCCACCGCAATCGTATATTAGCACATAAAAATCTGTCTGCCGGTCCACGTGGGCAGCCCTCATCACTGTAAAGGACATTCTCACGTTGTGGCCCCCTGTGATTTTGACCGTTTGAATGGCTATTCTGTTTCTGTCCAGCACAGCCTGAAGCATCTTCCTGACCAAAATCTGTTCGGTGAGCCCCTCCACAAATATGGCTAACTTCCTCATTCAGCCGAATCCTCTTCTGTATCCTCACTATTCCCTTCATCTTGCAGTCCGGATTTAAAGAATTCGCTGGCGTAGAAATCAAAGTTAGTAAGACCTGTAAACTTAAATTCCTCGAAAATCTCCCTGGAATTTTCATAATTGTACAGGCTGATTTTATTCCCTTCCCGCATAATCACAGCCCAGTTCTCTATTTCGACTGCATTCATGATAAAGGAATCGTTGGTTGACATGATCAACTGAATCTTGGATTCACCAGCCTTCAGGATCAAAATTTGAACCAGTTGTTTTGCCCTGCCGAAATCAAGTCCTTCTCCAATATCATCAATAATTACTAATCCTTTATATCCCGATAATATATAGTAATTAACCTGAACCAGCACAGAAAAGGCCCTGAACATTCCCTGAGACATATCCCTTTGTGTCACCTTCTTTTCAAGCCCTGTCTCAGTAGTAAATACAGCAAATCTGTCCTGACTGACATCGCTGAACCGCTCGGAAAAATGAATAATCCCAAAATCTTCCAAAGGATAGCCTATGCCATTCATATCTTTCAATACCTGATCACGGAATTCTGAAAATTCCTCCATTGCAATGGTGATCATTGGTACCAGCGAGTTATTGGTAATACTCCAGTCAATTTCTTTGCCTTCAAAGGCTGACTTTAGGGCATACCTGGTCTTCCCCAGGTCCCCGCTGAAATCAAACCGGCGAAGACTGATTGCCCAACCGTGAATGATTTCAATGAAAGGATGCTGCAGCCTGTCCCTCTTTGCGTAGCATGCAAGCTGGTCATGCGGAATCTCAAACTCCAGAAAGATGGAACCGGGCGTAGATTCATATTTGATGACGCCGTTTCCCTCTTCTCCCCTCTCCAGAACAAGCTCATCGCCCATGTAAAGGCGTTCCATCCGGATAGTCTCAAGGTCATATTCCAGCTCATATTTCATCAGGTTATCGCTGTTCCTGAAATGCAACTCATAACAGACGGGGCCCGAAGCATTGGTACCCCTTCCTGTGAGCATGCTTACCAGGTCAGACAGGGCGTTCAGTGTCCGGGTCTTACCACTTGAGTTCTTGCCCACCACAAGGTTAATCTCACCCAGGCCCACATCATCAATTAGCCATTCGATCTTCAGACCGGCATTCTCGCGAAAAGAAAATTTTCGTAGGTACATTAGAGAAAGGTTTGTAGTTTGTTGTTAGTTGTTAGAGTTAGGTATTAGGTGATAGCAAAGATAGTGCGATCTGGGGTTGCAGTAATAAATTAAGAAGAAAACTTTAAACCAATCCCGAAGTGATTTACAACGCATATGTTAATCCAAACATTGCCCTGAAACGATACGAAGGATAGTTGTGATACATGAAATATTTCTGCGCAGCCAGGTTGTTGAAGCGGGCCCAGAACGAGAGCAGCTTGGTGTACCGGTATTCGAGCCCCAGGTTTGCATCAAAAGTAAGAGGGAGTGTCTCTTCCAGGAGCGAATTGTAGTTTTCGTAGTAGCGGGCTCCTATGACAGATAAGCCTGCATTGACAAGAATCTTATCGCTCATATTATACCGGGCAAGCAATGACAAGTCATAGGCAGGTTTGTTCCAGGGGTGATCAATCCTGGCCAGAGTGGCGTAGTTGTAATAATTTCCCTTGAGGAAGATCTTCCATGAATCGTTGGGTCTGAGGGTGAACTCGCCATGCATATTGAGGAGTGTAATATCATCATAGACAACGCCGAACTGATTCATTAATGAATTACTGCTATCATTCACGAAAAAGTATTGATCGTCAATAATGGAATAACTCCCTTTAAGATTGTAAGCTACAGCATCTGAAAATCGTCCTTTTAAACCTATGAACGCTATAAGTCGGTGGTCGGTAGGATGCAGCGACAATCCGGGTACTACGTAGGGATTCTCCTCTACCGTTTTGCGATAATTATTTGCTTCAAGAAATCCATCTACTCCGAAATAGGGTACGATTACCTCCCTCACTATGTTAAACTGGAAGGTGGCCCTGGGATAGAAATGTGGAGAAAATAGTCCATCTATGACATCGCCATATATATTAAAACCCGCTGTGAATCTCCACTCGGCAGAACTTTTTGCCACATAGGGATTAACCCAGAAGATGACCTGGTTACCCACTATCGTGTCCCAGTCAGGGTAATGCCCATAAAATGAGCCCCCAAAATCTCCTGACAGATCTACAACTCTTAATTTTTTATCAAAATGAAACTTGCCCTTTGCACCATGCTCCTTTTGATCAAACTGGTGCGTGAAAAAAAAGTAATCTAATTCAGCATTATAATTAAAGTGAAAAGAGTCGGCATTCATGGAATGTAATCCAAGGCCACCTTCTGCAGTGAAATAGGGATGCGCCGCTTCATCTTTCGTAAGCACCGAATCCAGGGAAGGATCAACTCCATAATGGACATATGAATCATAGCTGGCTCCAATGGAATACGTAAGGACCGATTTCTTCAAAAACCTGTTCCCATAGACCTCGGCAAGGTTCTCATTAAAACCGGCAGGAGCTTTCATGTCATTATCCAGCTTCACTTTTCCATTCATGGAATGGTGTTTCAAATGCACACCAAACGTTCCTTTCCTGGACCTGAGCTGATTGATACTCAATTCGGCTAAAGGAGTCAGATAGTTTCCCATCCCAAGGGTAAGCTGGCTTTTGTAAAGCTTATTTAACGGCATCTGGACCATCCTGGCGGCCTTGATGGGCTCCACGCGAAACTGGCTCTCGTATCTTTTAGGAAAGAGCTGGTAGGTGAAATCCGGGAGATCATACTCGATATCTTCATCCAGGCTGGGCAGCAGTTCAATCTTTTCAGCCCCTGAAAGTGTGGGTGAATAGGGTTTAACTACCCTGACTTCCTCCTGCTGTCCTTCCAATACAGAGGTAAACAGAGTGGTTATAAATAAGAATGTGATGAATCGGGGTGCTCCTATTTTATATTTCATTTCCCTCTTTTTCGGTTGGATTACTAAAGAACCGGAGCAACTTCCGGTGCAATATTACTCTCTGCTTCTTCTGTCAGCGCTGCCTTTCGTTGCTTCGCATTGGCAATGATCCCATCGTCGGGAATGGTATAATAATCGATTAAGCTTTGAAGTGAATTGATGGCCGAGAATGTGTCATCCTTGGCGATATAGATATCGGACAAGGTAAGGAATGCCATCCCCATCCAGTACTGGTGAGGCGTGTTCATCTCGATAAAGCTGTATACCTCCTCTTCTGATTCGTCCAGGTCGCCCCGCTCATAGAGTATTTCTATGATCATGTACTTGGACTCGGAGCCTTCTTTGCTATTTACTTCGTAGGCGACTTTTTTATAAAAATCGAATGCGAAATCAACCTCATTGAGCTCTTGAAATGATTTGGCTATTTTGAAATTTGCCTCCCGGATGTATTCTTCCTGCAATTTATCCATTGCCAGCACAGATTGGGCGGCGTCTATGGCATTGGTAAACTCTCCCAGTTCATAATAGCACCTCATTAAACCCACCTGGGCATCAAAAATAGTATTCTTCTTCTCGGCCATTTCAATCATGGCCAGGTAATTATCCGCTGCCCTGTGATAATTTTTTTCTCTGAAATTTATCTTAGAAGATGCTTCCAGGGCAGGCTCTGTGAACATGTTGTGTGGTTGTCCGATAATGAAATCAAGGGAAACCAGCGCTTCCTCGTTTTGTTGAAGTTTGAGTTGACAGTCTGCCTTGTAATAGTGTGCGTTCAATAGAAACCGCCCTCTGGGAAAGGCATCTAGATAGTCCCGGAAAGCCCGGATGGTTCCCTCACAATCTCCGTTCATATAGATAATTTCTGCGGCAGTATAGGACAATGAATCCTGCTCCCTGAGGGAGATATCCTGACCGATGCCGCTGACAAAAGCCAGGTATCCATCTACGTTGTCGTTCCGGACATATATATTTTTAATGCTTGTTAAGGCATTGTCTGCTTCGGCCGTTCCCGGGTAGTCGGTGGCCACTTTCTCATAATATTCCAATGCCCTGTCAAAATCACCTCCGTTGTATAAAATTAGTCCGAGTTGGTTAAGCGCATTGTTGGTATAACTGGAGTTGGGATGCTCTTGAACAACTTTTTCATAATATACCTGTGCCCGGGAGGGTTGATCGATTACCACATAGCTTCTCCCGATCTCAAAAAGTGCATCATCGACAAAATTAGATTCCGGTTGATTTTGAATGAGCTGATTGAGTACATCTATCTTTTCTTGTGTCTTGTCAAGTAATCCAAGTGTGAACCCCTTTTGAAACATGGCATAATCTGAATCTGCCAGTCCCATCTTAATGCAACGGTCATAATACTCGATGGCCCGGGCATAGTTGGTTTGGACAAAATAACAATCGGCTATTCTGTTATAGGCATCTGCCACGGAAGCAGATTTTGAATTTCCGGCAAGCCGGAGGAACCTGCCGAACCAATCCTGTGCTTCAGAATAGGCTTTTTCATCAAAATTTAGATAGCCAAGACTGTAATGACTCAGAGAATATTCCTTTTGCTGTGGTGAACGATCATCCTTCATGAATTCGTTGTAGTACATTCTGGCAGCCTGATGATCACCTGTCCGGTAGGCTGCCTCACCCAACCAAAAATAGGTTCGTGATGCGATCACAGGGTCATGGATCGCATACTGAAGCGATACTTCAAATGCATCAACTGCTTCACTAAACCGCAGGTTCTTATAAAGTTCAAGCCCCCTGTAAAAGGAAACTTTCTGGTAGGCTTTATCGATTTTAGCATCTTTAATTTTGATCTTTTCAAGCGAGGCCATGGCCATGCTGTAATTGCGTGTGCCCAGGTAGGCCATTACCAGAAAATTATATGCCTCATCTGTATTATCGGCTGCCGGATAAGCTCTGATATATTGCTCAAATGCCCTGATGGCTTCATTGAAAGGATTGTAGGAGAGTTCAAAAGTGACTTTGGCAAAATTGAACAGTGCATCCTGTTGAATTCTGGGATCATAATCCATATTTGCCGCCTGGGAAAATGCGCTACGGGCCTTGTTCTTGTCCCCTAACTTCAAATAACAATCGGCCAGGTGGTACAGGGCGCTTTGCGCTATCTCGGATTTTCTGTAGCTGATTTTTTCAAAAAGTTTCCTGGCATTCTCATATTCCTGGTTTTGATAATAGGCAAATGCCAGCTGATAGCGGTCATGCACAGTATATGATTTTGTGTTCGACTGATAGGTCTCCAGGTATGGAATAGCCTCCTTGTAGTTTTGCTTCATAAAATAGGACTCCCCGAGGATTTTGGCAATCTCTCCCATGCGCCGCTCCGAGACAGTCTCCATCAATGAAGGTGCATATTCTATCACCTCATCGTACTTCTTCTGCCCATAGAGGATCTGGCATATATAGTAGGGTGCGATACTGGAAAAAAGAGGATTCTTATCGATTTTCCGGAATCCCATCAATGCAGTTTCGAAATTCTTATCTACGTAGTGGATATGGGAATAATAGTAAACGGCCGGGGCATTAAAAGACGATTCCACATCCAGGATTTCATAAAAATTTACCCGTGCCTCCTCAAAATCATTTCTCTTGTAATAACAATAGCCTTTCTTAAAATAGTATTCCGAAAGCTCATCTCTGTCCAGCTCAAACCTGTCAACCCGGTTGTACCATGAAATGCTTTTGGCCCAGCCATTCTTGTCATAGAAGAAATCAGCCAGCTTAAAAGCTGCTTCGTCCACATGGGGACTTTCGGGATACTCGGCAAGGAAGGTGTAGGTCAGGTATTCAGAATCATCATTGCGTAACTGTATGGCTGACATGGCCCTGTAATAGGAAGCCTCCGACCGGATTTCTGATCGGGAGTCGGGATGGTTGGTCAGGAATTGGTCAAACACCCGCCGGGCAGCTCCGAATTTTTCCTTTTCATACAACTCAAGCCCCTCCAGGTAATCGGTATCTCCATACAAATAAACTGCGCTCTTCTGGCCGGAAATCAGAAGAGGAGTGAAGAGAACTATAATGGATGCAATGCTCTTTCTCAAATGGATCATATGGGTTGGATTAACTTGATAAAAGTACGAATATTACAGGCCGCTCATTTGACACTACTTCTTTTTAATTAACAGCCGGATGTTAATTTTTAGTATAATTTTTATTCTTAATTCTTATTTTAGCCGGATATTAAAGACAATATGTCGCTGGACAAAATTATTACCCTGGAAAATGCAGCCATTGCCGTGAATGATCATATCGTTCTGTCGGATGTGAATCTATCCGTGGAAAAGGGCGAATTCGTGTATGTGATAGGGAGGGTAGGCAGTGGTAAAACAAGTCTCATAAAAACCCTGAATGCGGAACTCCCCCTTTTGGAGGGCTCTGGAATGGTGGCTGGTTTTTCACTTGAAAAAGTAAAGCAGAAGGAAATTCCGTTTCTCAGGAGAAAGCTGGGAATCGTATTCCAGGATTTTCAATTACTGACCGACCGGACTATTGACAGCAACCTCGAATTTATTCTGAAAGCTACCGGCTGGCAGAACAAAGGTGAAATTAAAGATCGCATCGCCGAGGTTTTGGAAAAGGTCAACCTGGGTTACAAGGGATATAAAATGCCTCATCAACTATCGGGAGGGGAACAACAACGTGTGGTTATCGCCAGGGCCCTCCTCAATGATCCGGAGATTATTTTAGCTGATGAACCCACGGGGAACCTGGACCCTGCCACTTCCGAAGAGATCATGCTGATCCTTACGGATATCTCTGAGAATGGCAGGGCCGTCATGATGGCGACTCACAACTACACCCTGATCAAACGCTTCCCTTCAAGAACTCTGAAATGCGAAGACGGCAAGTTATCCGGGGCTAATTTAAGTGAAGCAGATATAGACAAGCTGATCCAAAACGAATAAGCTACAAAATGGATCTGAAGTCGTATACCCTGGAAGAGCTAAAGAACCACGTAGAACCAGCCCTTTCAGACAAGGATGGCATAGTCCCGGTTAGTCCGCTCAGGCTGATCTCCTACCTGAACAATCCCAGGGCCGAGAAGTCAGATCATGTTCTATTTGAAATAAGAGTGGATGGGAAACTGGTGGCCTACCGAACACTGCTCCCGGATCTTTACATTAACCAAACCAATTCTGCCCGGCGGTTTGCCTGGCTAAGTGGCAACTATGTGAAACCTGAGTTCAGGAGACAAGGCCTTTCCACCAGGTTGCTTCAATCAGCTGAAGCCCTCTGGGATGGAAAATTAATGTACACAAATTATGCCCCGGCTTCCAAGGCGGTTTATGACAGAACAGGGCAGTTTCCTATGATGGCACACAGGCCGGGTAAACGATTCTACCTCCGGTCTGCCTCAGGGGAGTTGCTTGGCAAGCGACTTAGGGGTCGACCCGGCAGTCAGAAGTTACTTAAAACTGGGGATCAGCTGCTGAACAGGCTCAGGGAGAGGAAACTTCAAAGCTTTAAACCGGTGGACCATTCACTCTGCAAAATCGAAAGAATTGCACACCTCGGACCGGAATTAACTCCCGTCATTGAGCAAAGCCAGGCATCCTCGCTGTTTTGCAGAGATGCAGAAGTCTTTGCCTGGATCCTGGATTTCCCATGGGTAACAGATCAAAGGGCCGGTCCACTGGACTATGAGTTCTCCTACCGCGCCAACCGGTTTGAAAATATCCTGCTGAAGTTTACGCTCCGCGACAGCCGGGGATCCGGTTTGCTCTGGCTGGTTCTCCATAACCAGAAACTCTCAGCCCCCTACCTCTTCTTTGACAATCCTGATCTTCAGCCACTTATGGCAACGACCCTCGTTCACACTATGATCACCAGGAACTGTGCGTATGCCACCATACGTCAACCGCTTCTGGTGGAGAACCTTATGAAGCAAAGAAAATGGTTCCTGTCTGTAAGGAACATGCCACAAAACCTGTATGCCCATAAAAAAATAGCGCATGAGATTCCTGCCGATCTGACCCTGCAGGATGGCGATGGGGATATGGTCTTTAGCTAGTGTATAAATTATCTGAGACGCAGGAATCTCATGCACAATATGCTCACCTT
>CAZCQL010000036.1:0-47084 GCA_964500835.1 uncultured Bacteroides sp. | reverse complement strand
TAAACTTATTAGATTTTCGCAGGAAGCAGAATTATGGAGTTATTATTGAAAACGCTTCTTTTGTCTTGATGATGAGAAGCATCCGGGAGAGATTCCAACGCTCCTGTCAGTCTGATATCTTTTGAGGATGCTCCTGCCATTAAATTCGCCTGTCCCTTCTCCAGGGTGAAGGCGTGCTTGTCTTCATTCCAGTATTTGAGTTCATCAGAATTCGGGGGAGTTGCCCATCTCGCTTTTGTCCTCGTTAATTACCCGGTTCCCGGAAAAATCAGCCGGATGGCATGAACAGGAGTGAGGATAGAATGAGAAATGTGAATCTCCTGCCACCGGTTGCATTCAGGGATCGCTTCATAGGATTGGTCGAATGTCACCCTATGGACTGGACGGCTGAACCTGATTCGCTTTTTGTCCCGGCATTCTGCCGTGGTAAGGTTTCAATTTCAGAAATACGCCATAATCAGCCTGATCATTGGTGTATCCTTTGGCAAATAACTTCTCAATATTACCCACAGTATTTGGATCATTGGCGTATTTCCTCAGGAATTTTTGAAGCTCGTCTGTGGAAGCTGTCAGCACGTGCCGGTCGTAATCAAGCGACTCAATTGTTTCGTGCTTTATCCGGATCCGATTCTGTTCAAAGAGCTCATTCAGCCAGTCATCTCCATACCAGTAGAGGAGGATGCTGTCTTCATTGATTTGTACCCTGGCCAGGGTGTGAACTGGAATATAATGCCAACTCGTCACATCTGAGCTGAAATGCTCCCCATCCGGATCAGGAACCATATCCAGATAAGAGATCCCCTCCAGTTGAAAGAGTGTTGCCGTTAGCTCCGCTTTTGAATTTTCATCTTCGTAATAAAGGATGCTATACGTACTATCCATCTGAGCCTCTCCGGGAGATGATTCAGTGTAAGTCACATGATGCTTACTGTCCTTTCTCTCTTTACCCCAGTTTATTTTCTTGAATGTATCCGGGGTAATCGTCCAAATGCAGGAATCGCCGTCAATCCAGTTTCCAGCCATGACCGGATCATAGATTTTGTCTTTCTGTTTGAAAAATGGATGCAGCGAACTGACCAGGCATCCACCCAGGGTGATCATAAAAAGGAACAGGCCAAAAAAAATTGAACGTTTCATGATGTTTCTGTTTTAATTCCGAGGTAAAAATCAGGATTGGTCATTTTTCTTCCAACTTTATTCGATGAAATGGGCCGGTTTGTCGGTGAACTGTGTGTAATAATTATGTAGTTTTAAAGCAACCTCCGGAGGGTTTCTTACATCTTATTGGTGGAACTAATATTTCCGGGCTATGAAAAAAATTGTATTCCTGATTTTTTGGTCATGCGTGTTCTCCTGTGAAAATGACCTCATGGAGGCTGATTCACTGGGAGATAATGCCGATATTATTGGGACCTGGATTGACAACGGCTACGATGATGACATTTTATTGTTAAAGCGGGCAGAAAAATTCGATCCTTCCAAATATGGATTCACACTTCATAGTGACGGTACTTTTACCGAGAGAAAGAATTCAGGATGGTGTGCCACACCTCCTGTGGCATTGGAGGATTTTGATGGCACCTGGGAGGCTGTTTCTGATAGTCTGATTACGGTTACGGTGGGTTATTGGGGAGGAACCATGACTTACCAGATCCGCATTGTGTCCCTCGATTATGAGAACCTGCGGATCAGATACCTCTACCAGGAGGATCGTGCACTATCCAATAAATTCCTTAATTAAAATATCTTTTATCTTCGCTTCCATGAATTGAAACCATGGTTCGCGAAAAATTCTTGCTTTTTGTGTGGAGTTGGGCTATTCTGGGCCTGACGGTCTTTGTGCTACTTTTGTTTGTAACTGCACCCTACGGTCGATACAGCAGAAAGGACTGGGGGCCAACTATCTCCAACCGGATGGGATGGATTATGATGGAATTTCCTTCGCTCGCCGTATTTATCCTTTTTTTTCTTCTCGGTCCGAATACGATTCAGCCATTGACCTGGATCTTTTTTGTACTCTACGTGTCCCATTATACCAACCGGTCGGTAATCTATCCATGGCGTACCCGGACATCAGGTAAACAAATGCCCCTTGTAGTGGCATTCATGGCGGTATGTTTTAATCTGATCAACGGTTTTATGAATGGATACTATTTCTCTGCCTTTGCACGTGAATACCCCTGGGCATGGTTGTTGGATGCCAGGTTTATTATCGGAACAGGGGTATTCGCTTCAGGCGCCATCCTTAACTGGAGGTCCGATCAGATATTGTTTAGCCTGCGAAAGGGGGGCAGGAAAGGCTATTTTATTCCTCAAGGCGGCATGTTCCGGAAGGTTTCCTGTCCCAATTTTCTTGGTGAAATCATAGAGTGGACCGGATTTGCGATAATGACCTGGAGTCCCGCTGCACTGGTATTTGCGCTCTGGACATTTTTCAACCTGGTCCCCAGGGCCCTGGATCATCACAAATGGTATAAGTCTACTTTCCCGGAATACCCCCCGGATCGCAAAGCCATCATCCCGTGGATTCTATAACAGCTCTCTGTCTGGGACTAAGATCGGGTGTTTTCAATCCACCTGCGTGCGTTGATGAATGCCTCCAGCCAGGGTGTGGCTTCATCTTCTTTCCGTTCTTCAGGATAGAAACCACATTGCCATGGCAGGTAAGCCCTTTCCAGGTGAGGCATCATGGCCAGGTGGCGTCCATCGCTTGAAGAGAGGGCTGCCACATCATAGTCAGATTCATTTGGATTGGCAGGGTAGGTGTGACGGCTGAAGCGGGCGGCAATGGAGTATTCATCTTCTTGTTCCGGGAGACGAAATTTACCCTCACCATGTGCTACCCAGGCACCCAGGGTCATTCCCTCCAGGGAGCCCAGCATGACTGATTCGTTTTTGGGAATGTCCAGACTTATGTATCCTGATTCAAATTTACCCGATGCATTCGGGAGCATTTTGGGTGAATGGTTTTGCTCCGGAACCAATAGATTCAGTTCGATCATTAACTGACAGCCGTTGCATATTCCAAGGCTCAGGGTATCGTTCCGGTTATAGAAATTCTCCAGGGTAATCCGTGCTTTTTCATTGAATTTAAAGGCACCTGCCCATCCCCTGGCTGATCCTAGGACGTCGGAATTTGAGAATCCTCCCACGAAAACGATCATCTGAATGTCTTCCAGGGTTTCTCTGCCCTCAATGAGATCGGTCATATGCACATCCTTCACGTCAAATCCAGCCAGGTACAGGGCATGGGCCATTTCACGGTCACCGTTGACTCCCTTTTCCCGGATGATGGCTGCCCTGGTCCCGGATGCAGTGCGCCTGTCAGGATCGATCCCAAGGCTGCTGAATGAACCTTTGAAATCCCGGAAATTGAGTTTTAGCTCGTGATTTTTATAGTTTTGGAACCGTTCAAGTGCCAGTTTTGCACCGGATTGTTTTTGATCCAGCAGATAAGAAGTTCTAAACCAGAGGTCACGGTAGTGATCAATGGAGAGGTTGAGCACCTTATCATTGGTGCGCAAGAGCATCTGGCGATCTTCAGATGGCCGGCCTATGACATGGAAACGGATCCCCTCTTTTTCAAGCAATCCTGTAATTTCAAACGAATCGCTAACCTGGATAACCACCCCCGGTTTCTCACTGAAGAACACCGGTATGGTCTCACCCGGAATTCCGGAAATGTCTATTTCCATTCCACCTGAGGTGTTCGAATAACACATCTCCATTAAGGTAGTAATCAGGCCCCCGGCTGAAACATCATGGCCGGCCATGATCCGGCCTTCCTCAATTAAGGATTGCAGGAGGTTGAATGCTTTTACGAAATATTCGGGATCAGTTATAGTTGGTACAGAATTGCCCAGGGTGTTCAGGTATTGGGCAAAGGAGGTACCGCCCACCTTAAAGGCATCCTTTGCCATATCGATGTAGATGAGCCGGCTTTCCGGATCTTCAACCATTACAGGTTCGATTATTTTTCGAACATCCGTCACTTCTCCGGCAGCTGAAATGATGACTGTACCGGGTGCGTAGACAACCTGCTTTTCGTATTTCTGAGTCATGGAGAGTGAATCTTTCCCGGTTGGAATATTAATGCCCAGGGCCACAGCAAAGTTGCTTGCTGCCAGTGCAGCTTTGTATAGTCGTGCATCCTCTCCCTCATTTTTACAGGGCCACATCCAATTGGCCGATAATGAGATACTGCGGATGCGATCTGGCAGAGGTGCCCATACCAGGTTGGTTAGCGCTTCGGCAATCGCCAGCACACTTCCTGCTTCCGGGTCAATGATGCCTGCTATTGGAGCGTGTCCGATGGATGTGGCATATCCTTTTCTTCCTTTGTAATCGAGGGCTACCGCACCCAGGTTATTCAAAGGCAATTGCAGAGGCCCGGCGCATTGCTGTACGGCGATCTTTCCCGTGACTGAACGATCAACTTTGTTGGTGAGCCAGTCTTTGCAGGCAACAGCTTCGAGCTGCATCACCCCCTCGAGATAGGCAGGCAGGTCGTCGATATTAAAAGAGATCTCCCTGAACCGTGTTTGAAGTGTGGTGTCCTTCATAACCGTACGGGGAGGTTTCCCGAACATATCAGCCAATTCAAGATCCATGGGTTTTTCTCCGGTCCGTTCACTTTGGAAAACAAAGTGATGATCATCTGTAATCTCTCCTACAATGTATATGGGGGCTCTCTCGCGTTCTGCAATCCGGACCAGCTCATTTACATCACCCGGACTAAGGACCAATCCCATCCGCTCCTGAGATTCGTTGCCAATGATCTCTTTGGCCGAAAGTGTGGGGTCTCCGACCGGGAGTTTATCCAGATGAATGATACCTCCTGTTGCTTCCACCAGTTCAGACAGGCAGTTTAGATGCCCTCCGGCCCCATGATCGTGGATACTGATGATGGGATTGTTGGTTGACTCGGCCAGGGCCCTGATGGCATTGAATACCCGTTTCTGCATTTCCGGATTGGCACGCTGAACAGCATTCAGTTCTATGGAATTTTCAAATTCTCCTGTATCCACCGAAGAGACTGCACCACCACCCATGCCAATCCGGTAATTATCTCCTCCCAGCAGCAGCACCACATCGCCCTTTTGAGGGATATCTTTTTGCGCATCCTTTTTATTGCCGAATCCGATGCCCCCTGCCAGCATAATCACCTTGTCATATCCATAATTCTTCTCATGTTCGGCATGTTCAAAAGTGAGGAGGCTCCCGCAGATCAGGGGCTGACCAAATTTATTTCCGAAGTCGCTGGCTCCGTTGGAAGCCTTAATCAGAATTTCTTCGGGGTTCTGATACAGCCAGGGTCTTTCCTGCACAGACTCCTCCCATTTTCTCCCTCCACCCAGCCTGGGGTAAGAAGTCATGTATACGGCTGTGCCAGCCATGGGAATGGCGGCTTTCCCACCACCGATGCGGTCTCGGATCTCCCCGCCGGTACCAGTGGCGGCACCGTTAAATGGCTCCACTGTGGTAGGGAAATTATGAGTTTCTGCTTTCAGTGAAAGTACTGTTTCAATATTCTTTACCTTAAAATAGTCTGAGGTATCCTGGGATGCCGGAGCGAACTGTTCAATTACCGGCCCCCGGGCGAACGAGCAATTGTCTGTGTACGCAGAGACGACATGATTTGGATTTGTTTTAGTGGTTCGCTTAATGAGCTGAAACAGGGATGATTCTTTCTCTTCGCCATCGATAATGAAGGTGCCATTAAATATTTTGTGCCTGCAGTGCTCGGAGTTCACCTGTGAGAATCCAAACACCTCACTATCGGTGAGATTTCTTCCGATTCTGCCACTTACACCTTCGAGATACTCTATTTCGTCCTGATTCAATGCCAGTCCCTCCTGCAGGTTATAGGCTGCTATATCCGTAACTTCCTGGACAGGATCAGGCTGGCGATTAATTGTAAAGAGCTGCTGGTCCAGTCCGTCATACATGGACTGCAGCATTGGATCATAAGAAACATCTTTGTCTGGTACCTCGAAGAACTCTTCTATTCGTGCAATACCTGATATTCCCATATTTTCTGCAATCTCAACTGCATTGGTACTCCAGGGAGTAATCATCTCCTTCCTTGGACCCACAAAAAATCCAGGAACCTCTGATCCGGTCACCGATCCTGCTCCGTCAAACAACCATTCAAGCTTTAAAAGGATGTCAGGATCCAGCGGAGACTGATCCTCCACTGCGATAATTTTGTGGCCCCTGAGCTGAAAGAAATAGATCATTTAATTCCTTGTTTCGTAAAACGCATTATAAGACGAAACAAAGATAAAGCTATTGTTTAAAAATGACCTTCAGGAATTCCTGAATGCATCAAGAGTTCTTAACTATCTTCGACAACTGCATTCAGATTCATTGCCAAATCCGCTTTTTGGGCAGCTCTTCAGCCTTCTGCACTTTTTTGAACTGTTTAAAGAGCTTATTCTGCTCCCTGGTGCTCCTCTCCTGTGAGAATGTGGAAACCGGTAATGCAAAAAATACCTCTGCGATCAGATAGGTTTTCATCCCACTATTCCAGGTTTGCGAGAAGACGCTTATAAAGGAACCGGTTCTCTTCGTCGAAAACTACAAAAATAACCTGCTCGGGAACGGTGAATTGCCCGGTGAAAGAACGCACAGTGTGAATGGCTATTTCTGCGGCAAGGGCTTTGGGAAATCCATAAACTCCGGTTGATATGTTTGGGAATGCGAGGGTTTTGAGCTGGTGGTCCCTGGCCAGCCGAAGGCTGTTCAGATAGCATTGTTCCAGGAGTCCGGCCTCGTTCTTTATCCCCCCCGTCCAAACAGGCCCCACGGTATGAATGACAAAGTTTGCAGGAAGTTGAAAACCCTGGGTTATCTTAGCATCACCGGTTTCACAACCGTGCAACAGCCTGCATGCCTCAAGCAAAGCTGGCCCTGCAGCCCTGTGTATGGCACCGTCAACACCCCCTCCGCCAAGAAGGCGGTGGTTGGCAGCATTCACAATGGCATCTGCCCCAAGAACTGTAATGTCTCCCTTGATTAGTTTAATCCTGTCGGGCATGACTAATTCATCCCTCTAACAATTGCCCCAAATTCTCTCTCAAAGGCCTTAGCCAAATTCAACATAACTTTGTCGATCTGCTTATCGGTGAGGGTTTTCTCCTCATTCAGCAGGGTGAAGGTTAATGCATACGATTTCTTGCCTTTTTCGATTTTTCCGCCTTCGTATACATCAAAAAGAGAAACCTTCCTTAAGAACCTTGTGTCCGTCTTTTCGGCAAGTTGGCGAAGTGACTCAAACGTGACATTCCGATCGAGCAATAGTGAGAAATCGCGGGTAACCACATGGAACTTTGGGAGGGGTTTAAAAAGAACAGTATGATCATGCAGGGCTCCCAAAACATGGTCCCAATTGAATTCTGCAGCAAATACCGGTTGTTTGATGTCAAATTCGGTGAGCAATGAGGGTGCAACAATACCGAATTCCACCAGGGTAGATTTGGGAGTTGAATATTCCTGACCTTCCGAATAGTCTGGATTATCGTAACCTGATACACTAAGTGAGTCAGGATCAATCCCTAATTTCACAAGGACGGTTTCCACATAGCTCTTTAAGAGATAGAAGGACGATGCTTCAGGCCTCTGGTTCCAATTTCCCGGTCTGTGATTTCCTGAAAGAAAGAGGCCCATGTGCAGATGTTCTTCAAATCGTTCGGTAAGCTCTCCGCCGCTATCAGGAACCTGGAAATAGCAGTTCCCGAATTCATACAAATTCAGATTGGCATTTTTGCGATTGATATTGTAAGAGATTGCCTCTAATCCGCCATATAGCAGATTTTTCCTCATAAGGGCCAGGTCCTGGCTGAGTGGATTGAACAGGCGTACAGCAGTCGCATCCGGGGATCCTTCCCGGTCATAATAGGCAGTTCGGGTGAGTGAATTGGATTTTAATTCAAAAAATCCGCTGGAAGTGAGCAATTCGGAAGTCATGTGAATCACCTGCTCCTTGTCTGGTTTAGAGGAATAAGAGAGAGTCGACCGTAAGCCGTTGCCAATCTGTACGTTGTTAAATCCATAAATACGAAGGATCTCTTCAACAATGTCGGCTTCCCGTCGAACATCAACCTTGTAAGGAGGTACGCGAAGTGTCATCCCTGTCTTGCTTCGTGCCTCTATGTGGATCCCGAGCGATTCGAGTATGGACTGAATGGTATCCGGATCAATGGGATTACCTATGAGCCTGTTCACCCGCAAAAAGCTAAGGTCTATTTTAAAATCTTCCACGGGATGGGGATACACATCGATTACTTCGGAAGAGATGGTGCCGCCGGCAATTTCTTTTATTAATATGGCTGCCCTTTTTAGTGCCCACAGAGTTAAATTTGGGTCTGATCCGCGTTCAAACCTGAAGGATGCATCGGTATTCAGTCCATGGTACCTGGCGGTCTTCCTGATATATACCGGATCGAAGCAGGCCGATTCAAGGAAGACATTTTTTGTGGAATTGGAAACGCCTGACTTTATTCCGCCAAATACTCCGGCAATGCACATTGCTTCTTCCCCATTGCATATCACGAGATCGGTGGAGAGCAGCTTCCGCTCCTGTTCATCCAGCGTTACAAATAACGTTCCTTCAGGCAAGGTCTTTATGATCACCTTATTGCCTGTAATATTCTCTGCGTCAAAGGCATGTAATGGTTGGCCGGATTCATGAAGGACAAAGTTGGTGATATCAACCACGTTGTTAATAGGGATGAGCCCTATGGACCGGAGACGGTTCTGTAACCATCCGGGACTATCAGTTACCGAAACTCCCGAGATAGTCAATCCTGAATATCGCCTGCACCCTGCATCTTCCTCGATTTCTACGGAAATATTCAACAAGTTGTTGTCAGATTTAAATGCCTCCACCGATGGTTTCTTATAAGAAGCCGGACCATGTTGATTCACATAGGCTGCCAGGTCCCTGGCAACCCCAATGTGAGATGCAGCATCAATGCGGTTGGGAGTAAGTCCAATTTCAAACACAGTATCCGTTTCAACATGAAAATACTCTGCTGCACTTGTCCCGGGAATGGCCCCCGGATCAAGTACCATGATCCCCTCATGAGAAGTCCCCAGACCCAACTCATCTTCTGCACAGATCATGCCCTGGGATAGCTCTCCCCGTATCTTTGCCTTTTTGATGGTAAATCCTTCATCGGTTGGATAAAGGGTCGAACCAACAGTTGCTACAGGTACTTTCTGTCCGACGGCGACATTGGGTGCCCCGCAGACTATCTGAACCGGTGCTTCATTTCCCAGGTCCACTGTGGTTACAGTAAGTTTATCAGCATTAGGATGCTTAATGCAGGAGAGTACTTCACCAATGACAACTCCTTTCAAACCTCCTTTCACAGATTGGAAAGATTCTATTCCCTCTACTTCTAATCCAATGTTGGTAAGTATGTCACTGACTTGTTCCGGTGGCATGTCGACCGAAATATATTGTGTAAGCCAATTAAAGGAAATCTTCATCTATTGGTATTTTTTTGGTATAGCTGTTCTCCAGTGCAGCAGGCGTCGCAAATATAGTTAAAAATGCGCTTTTGCCCTTTCAAAAAGGGAAGTCTGTACCTCCGGGTAGGTCAGCTCAGGCGGTAACTTGCGGGTTAGGAGGATTTCCTCGATTTCATACTCCAGGCTGGATTGGAGTTCAACCACCCTGGCTCCATAAAGCCGGCCATATTCTGTTTCACCTCTTACAGTGACCGAATAATCACAAAGATGCTCCAAATGAGAATTTATGACCCCGGCTTCTTCAAACAGTTCTCTCACTGCTGCCTGATCGGCTGTCTCCCCCGGTTCGATGTGTCCGGCGGGCATTTCCCAGGTAGTTCGTTCACCATGCCTGACGAAAATCCAGTCCCCCTTCAACTGCGAAGCCATCACCACATAAGTCAGGTTGGCTTCCTCAATGGTACATGGTGGTAGAATTGTTGTTTTAACGGTGGTCATGGAGCAGGGTGTTGACTAAAACCGGATCCCCATGACGGTAATATCATCGATCTGTTCCCGTCCGTCCATCCACCCATCCAGCCTCTTTTCAAGTTCTGCTTTCTGTTCGTTCATAGAAAGGGATTGAATATCCATTAAAAGTTCCCTGAATCGCCTTCTTGAGAATTTTTTATCCTTTTCACCCCCAAACTGATCCTCATACCCATCCGAATAAAGATATATCTGATCATCTTTCTCAATCCCGAGTTCGTGTTTTGTAAAATCTTTTCCGGAGATGGCTCCAATTCCAATGGGCATAGGATCGGCTCTGTACCGGATCAATTCCCCGTTTCGGATCATAACCAGGGGATTAAACCCACCGGCATACTGAAGTTTCAAAGTGGATGGATCATACACACAAAGGGCCATATCCATCCCGTCGGATGTGGATTCACTGGTTCCCTTCTGCCTTAACGCCAGAATAATCTCATTTTTCAATTTATTCAGGATCTGGTCAGCCTCCACGCAATTCTGATTGTTTACGATCTCGTTGAGCATGGTAATCCCCAGCATGCTCATGAATGCACCCGGCACACCGTGCCCGGTACAGTCGGCCACGGTCACAATTTGTTTGCCATTCTTTTTGGCAACCCAAAAGAAATCTCCGCTCACAATATACTGAGGCCGGTTCAGGATAAAACTTTCAGGAAAAAAGCTTGCCAGATGCTCCGTTGGAGGAAATACGGCCTGCTGGATCCGGCGGGCATAGGTGATGCTATCGGTGATATTTTTATTAATCAGAACAATCTCGTCACTTTGTATTTTAATTGCATCCCTCTGACGCTCAATTTCCTCTTTTTGCTCCACCACTTCCAGTGTTCTCTCTTTTACTGCTTTTTCCAACTGTTGTTTCTCAATGAGAAGGTTGTGTTCCCGTCTTTTGATATACATCACGATGACACTTGTGACCATGCTCAGGATGATGGCATAGAACCACCATCTCTTCCACAAGGGTCTTGATATGGTGATAAAAAGCGCAACGGGATCTTCAGTTGATACGCCTTCTCCATTGGTCGCCTTTAGATTGAACACATATTTGCCATCAGGTACCTTGTTAAACGTCACCTGGTTGTCCGTAAAATCCTCGGACCATGCGTTTCCAAGACCTTCCATCTTATAGCTATAGACCACGGCCTCAGGGTTTTTCAAGTTAACTCCCACGAAATTAATCCTCAGGTCGTATCGCCCCGGGGGGAGCTGCAGTTCATCTTTCACTTCCAGTAACTGTTTTTCAGCCAATACAGATGTGATGGACAATGCGGGGGGAGGTGACTGGTTTTTTTCCCGCGTGGTATTGTATTCCAGCACACCGGAAGTTGAACCGAACCAGATCATTCCCTTCTGATCTTTGAATACCGCATTCTGGTTGAATTCCATTGCACGGTCAATACCTGCTTCATCTTTCACATTGCTGATAAACCCATCAGACAAACTGATCCGGCTGAGCCCGCCTTTGTGACTCACCCAAATGTACCGGGCGTCATCCCCTACCAGCGAGTAACAGTAATCTGATAACAGTCCATTGAATGTGGTGAAATTTGTCGCAGAATCGCCATCCATTTTAAATACTCCATTGCCATTCGTACCAACCCAGATAGTGCCATCAGGGTCTTTCGTTATAGATCGAATGTCCAGTGCTCCGCCAACAGTAGGGATAATTAACCTGGTTACGCTGTCATTCTCGATGTACGAGATGGTATTGCTTAAGGTGGATAACCATACTTTCCCCGACTCATCGACCTGCAGGTAGTTCACGGTGTTGTGAGGAAGGCCTGCATTTCTAATGGTAAACCACGTGATACTTTCTGACCCTGCATCAATCTTGCAAACCCCTTTGTCGGTGGCGACCCAGAGGAAGGGTTCCTTAAAAGCCATTGCATTGATCGAATTTTCAAGGGTACCCGGACTGATGGGGACCCTGGCGAAAGTGTTCCCTTCAGGCTGTAAATGGAACACCCCGGTCCGGTTGGTACCGACCCAGAGATCTCCCGTTGAAGAGCCTGCAATCGCAGTCACTCTGTCAATGGGTAACCCATTTGTTCCTCCGGAAATAAAGCTGATTTGATGAGTTTCCCTTTGAAAGGTAATCAGCCCGGTCTCGGAACCGAACCAGAGGAGATCATCGGTAGCGAAAATGGAATAGATGTTGTTGTCGGCCTCCTTCTCGTCAAATGAGTAAAATGTATATGCCTCATCCACCATTCTGGCCACTCCTGTTCCAAACATTCCGAGCCAGATATTCTCTTCCCTGTCCTGGATCAATGTTTTCACATTATTTCCAGTGAGACCGTTCTCTTCCTTATAATTAATCCATGTGGTATATTCCCCGTCTCCGTCGGGTGAAAATTTGAACAATCCCTCGCCAAACGTAGTGATCCAGAGGTTATTTTGACCATCTTCAAAAATCTGTTGGGGGCTCTCAATATATCCTTCCCGGTTTAGCGCAAGGGAATCTGTTTGAGGAGTAAACTGTTTCGTGTTGTACGTGAAGATTCCTTCATCCTGCGTCAGGATGAAGAGCGTGCCCTTGTTCCCGGATAAAAGCAGATCCTGGATTTTGGTATCGGGGAGACCCTCCAGCGTTGTGATGAGCCTGAAACTGGTTGATTCATTATCAATCGCAAATATATAAACCCCATCCATGGAGCCCACAGCACATTCGGTGGAGGAAAGCAACTCGAAAGTAAAAACGGCGACCGGATGCTCAGGGTCGCTAAATAACCTGGGTTGATGACCGGCTTCTATCCTCCAGATGCCCCCTGACTGAGTACTTGCCCAGGTTGTATTCCCATGGAACTTAATGTCCGTAATTGATCCGGTGCCTTGTTCTCCTGGTACTATTTTGGTGAAATCGTTCCCATCATAGTGAGAAATTCCGCCGTTATTATGTCCGAACCATGAATCCCTTCCATGTATATTTGAGCACGTGATGAAATTACTGCAAAGGGAATCGTCGGTTGAAAAAACGGTGAATGCTTTTCCGTTAAAACGCGCCAATCCATTTCCTGTTCCGATCCAAAGGTACCCCGAGACATCCTGGTGCATGGTGTATACATAGGCATCAGGAAGTCCGCTATTGATGTCATAGCTCTTTACTTTATAATCCTGGGCAATGAGAGGTGGATGCAGTGAGCAAAGGAAAATTGCAAGCATCCAACTGCACAACCGTATGATTCCTACCGGGGACTGGCTCATGTTTTTCACTATCTTTCAATCACTCGCATTCTAATCTTCGGATTATATACAGGAATGCCCCCTATGGGCACCACGAAAAATGGCATCATATCTCCATACTGGTTTTGCACCGTAAGTACCACATTGTTGTTGTTGATGCGCTGCGTCCTGTTCTTAATAAACTGAATTTCCATGGACGTATTTCTCTCCTCTTCAACCACATTGAATTCCCGGATTACCCAATCATCTTCCCCCGATACCGGGCACAATTCGCCGTTCTTTGCCACCGATACAATTCTGATAAATCCATCATTATCCCAATCAAAATTAGCGATCCTCATAGAGATGGTCCTGTCGTCAATATACGGATAAATCTGGGACACATTATTCTGGTTGTTTGATAGCCGGAAGGTATATTCATAGGTGAACAGATTTCCTCCTTCCACCTCACGGTTCTCTTTTGATTCTGTGCTTAAAAAATAGGTGTAAAGATTTCCATCATCACCCGACTCTCCCTGTGCAATTAGTTTGAATACCTGTCCATCGAACTTTTCAATGTATTCTCCTTCCAGCGGATTGAAGGGACCAAATGTATACCAGTTATTATCATACCTGTTGCTGACCCCGAAACTTTTCGATGCCAGCAGGTTTCCGCTTTTATAGTTTCCGACAGGATCGGTTGCTTGTGCATCCGGGTTAGAGTAACATCCGGCACCCCCATAAACTGAAAATCGCACTTTTGTATCGAATTCACCTTTCCCTTCATCAAGTTCTCCCCCGGTATCGGGATCAAATACCCTGATATAGATGGGTTCGGTTTGCGTTGTTGGTATTTGAATAAAAAAGGTCTGGCAAAAATCATCATCGCCCCAGGATCTCTCAGCCTGACCACCAAAAGTAACCAGATAAGGGATGTTTTCCTCTTCGGCCGGGGCAGATTGGGCCAGTAAGCCGGACGCACTCAGCACCAGTAAACCAATTAATCCATATGCTTTATTGAGTGTAAAATTCAAGGGATACGTCGCAACTTTTCTCATATCATCAAATTAATCCTTTAAAATCGCCGGGGCGATAAATTTTTTGTCCTGTTGAAAGGAAAATTGTAGCCCAGAAATAGTTCATGGGTACCTGCATTGTAATTTGAGTTGTTGAAAGAGACATCATAAGAATACCCGAATATAATTCTTTCCTGGTGGTTGTACCTGATCATGGCTCCGATGGTTTTATTGAACCGTACCAAAGCTCCCAGGCCAAATCGTTTCTGATAATTCAGCAGGCCTGCCAGTTCAATAAATGGAGAATTGCCTCTCGAAAAAGCCAACAATACGGATGGTTCCATCTCCAGGTTATCATTGATAGAATAATTGGATGCAGCACCCAGGTATACCAACCGCCGGGTTCTGCTCCACCGGGAAGCATCTCCTTCAAATGGGGTCAGATCTGAGTTAAGAAACGTTGGCACAGAAATATAAACAGAGTAATTCCCGTGCTCATAGATAACTCCCAATCCAATATTTGGCTGAAGCTTTATTCCTGGATCTTCGGAGAACAATTGGTCCCCCTGGTCAACCAACTGAAGCTGGCTGATGCGGATCTGTTGCAGGGATAATTCGCCCTGCAAACCCATAATAACTTTGCCGGTTTCATTTATTTGAAGGGTATAAGAATAGGCACCTGAAATTCCGGTGTGCTGTACAGGGCCCATTTTATCGAAAGAGAGTGCGATACCTAATCCCACATTCTTATTATTCAATCGTGTATGTGCGATTAAAGAATTCGAGGTAGGGGATCCATCCCATCCAAGCCACTGTTGTCTGCTAAAAAGTGAGAATCCCGGAATCTCCCGGTCACCTGCAAAAGCAGGATTATAAACCATCCGGTTACGGAGATGCTGACTAAAAAATGGCTGATCCTGGGCCGAGGTCCGGGTGAATGAACCAAATGCCGGCAAACACACCAAAATCAAACAATATATCTTATTCCTAATCACTTTTCCAATTTTCGGTTCCCACGATTCCCTATTCTCTGTTAAGATACACAAAACCCTTTCGGACCAATGTGTTGCCAGCCTTAAATACATAGTAATAAGTCCCTTCCGGAAGGATTCCGCCAAGAATAACGCCCTTTTCCGGTCGGCCGTCCCAGTCGTTCTTATAATTGACCGAGTGAAAAACCTCCACCCCCTGACTGTTAAAAATGACCAGCTCATTTTCAGGAAATGTCTCGATACCCAGGATCACAAACCGGTCGTTGTACCCATCCCCGTTGGGAGAGAATCCCTCGGGGATAAATACTTCCTCTGCATCCTCAGCCAGTGATACCACGATCATCCGGATGGAATCCTGACAAAGGTGGTCATCTGTGACCATTACCCCGTAGGTGCCAACGGTCATTCCCGTTGGATCCTCTTCATTTGAAACATACCCGTCGGTCCCGGTCCAGGATACCGAATAGGGTACGCTTCCTCCGCTGATTGCCAATTGGATGGCGCCGTCATTTTCTACATAGCTTGTGAGGTGGGTAACCTCCTCGAGGATTGCAACAAGAAGGGCCGGTTCACTAATAGAGACTTGAGGCCCCACTTCCATACACCCGTTGAAATCAGAAACCGTGAGGGTATATTCCCCCGGGCCGAGGTGTATCAGGTTCAGTTGACCGGAGGTGAATCCACCCGGCCCGGCCCAAGATGTTTGAAAAGGTTCGGTGCCTCCTGTAATGGTGGTTTCAATGGCACCGTCTTGCTCTTCAAAACAAGAAACCGAAACTGCCTCAAAGGAGAGCTGGGGGACATCCAGTACCGTCACACTGGCGCTGTCGTTCATAAGTATGGAGCAGGTATCCACAGGATGATGAGCCAGGATTTTATATGTGCCAGGCTCTTGCAAGGAAGCCCATTTGAGCGAATCTCCGTTCCCCATAAGAGTGTCTATGATGATGGTGTCATTCAGGAGCAAGGTATACAGGAATCCGGATTCTGATCCGGAAAGGGAAACTGGTACACCTGCCTCACCTTCGCAAAACCCTCCTCCACCCAAAACCGTAAACCGGGAGGGACAGGCACCCTGCTCCTGACCGGTCGCACAAATTTTAAACATCCCGTTGTCGTTGTTCGAATTTCCCCAAATCCTTATCCAGATTGTATCTCCCGGTGTCTGACCCGAAATTGTGGCGCCGGCCATCCGGGGATGATACATGCCGTTGTCTTCATAACAATTCAACAGGCTAAGTGAGGTGCAGCTTCCGGTGTAGAGTGCCATGGCCCCATGGTACATCCATCCGTTATTTAAGGGAAATTGCTCTTCTGCTTCCGTGTCGGTCTGGATCTGGACCGAGCCAGAGAGAGGAATGATTGCATAGAACCATACATCACCTCCTTCATATTCACCACACCCGGGATCGGGGATGCCTGAGCTTTCGGCATCCAGATTGGTGAAAACGGAAAAGCTGCATGTATCGTCGATGGTTAGCTCCAGGGCATCACAAGCAAGATCGTTAACCGGCTGAGCCCGGCTATTGGTTTCTGCCAGTCCAATGAACAGGACCACACACAATCCCAACAAATATTTGTTTTTATTCTGTCTCATCCAGGATGATAAATTCTACCCGTCTGTTTGTCATTCTGCCTTCCTCCGTATTATTTGTGGCAATGGGCCTGGATTCACCATATCCTTTGCCTTTGAGCCTGGAAGCATCAATACCATGATTTACCAGGTAGTCAACCATCGACTGGGACCTTTTTTGCGAAAGGTCCATGTTGTATTCGAATGATCCCATGTTGTCGGTATGAGCAGCTATCTCCAGCCTGATGGCAGGATACTTGAGCATGATATCCACCACGCGATCCAGAATAGGATAGGAAGCTTCCCCGATATTGTAGTCATCAAATTCGAAATAGGCATCCGCAAACTCTCCCAGAGAAGTTGTCAGTTGCAGAAGCTCTTCTTCAGCAAGATCGGCAAGTATGTAGCTCTTGACACTTGCATTTTCGTAGCCTTTTTCTACTACCTCGTTGTAGATGGCATAGGATTCAAGGACACTGGCGGCTTCCCCTACGGTATAACTGTAGAGACTATCCTCACGAACAAATACCTCAGTGATATCATAGGCACCCCGAAGCGGATCAAACAGGGAGGTGTCAATATTCACCTTGCTGTCCGAACTTAATACTTCCACCCGGTAGACCGCTTCCTCCTCTTCCGCTTGTTTCATGGAATAGAGGGGGCTGACCGCCGAAGGATTCTCGTCTGCCGGTTCAGGCATCTCCTCCAGCTCTCCTTTCCGGACGGCCTGGAACATGGCCAGTTCCTGGTTATCCTGCAGAACTTCTATTTGTTTAAAAACACACTCCTTGGGCATTAGTCCGGTACTATCCGGCACACCGGTTACTCCCAGCTGGATCCGGTAACTCCCTTTTTTTTCGAAGGTGTGCATGATTTCGCCTCCTTTCGCCTTTGATCCGTCTCCGAAGTCCCAGTAGAACTCAACGATATCTAAGTCAGGAAGGTTGGACTCGAGTCCGCTGAATGCAATCTCCTCCTCAATTAATGAGGCATCGGAAGAGGAGATATAGGGTTGTTCCACATCTGTGATCTCTACCTCGTAAGAGGACTGGGTAAAAAAAGTATTCCCGGTATTGTTGTCGACAATGTTTAGTTCAACAGTGAACCTGCCTGGCCCGGGAAAACAGTGCTCCGCTTCAATTCCCTTTACTTTTACCCCATCACTAAACCTCCATTCGTAGCTTAAGGGCATGGTATCGATATCCATAAATCCTTCATCGTAGAAGAGGAAACAATAATAGTTTTTCTGCAGACTGTCACAATTGTAGAACGAGTGAATATCTGTCACAAAGGAATATATATCATCGTTCCGCTTCCTGTTTGAGGAAAAGTATCCTTCTTTTCCATTCTTGTCGGTGATGATACCAAAATCATCATCCTTTGAGTTAATGTGCGCATCCAGGTGTACAGGAAAGACCCATTTTCCCTCTATTTCACTGGTGTAATAAATATCCTTTTTCCCTAATCCCACCCAGCCGTCGGAAGAAAAATAGAGAATATCCGATTCAGATACAAATGGATAGGATTCATTTCCGGTTGAATTTATGTCAGGACCAAGGTTTACGGGAGGCAACCACTCGGTGCCCGACCAGTCACAATAATAGAGGTCTGCACCACCGAACCCGCCCGGCATATTCGAAGCGAAAAAGATCCGCCTCCCATCCGGGGATAATGCCGGTGTTAAAAGGGAATACTCATTGCTGTTATATTGAAATGGCTGAATATCCACCCAAACCCCGTCTACCAGTCTGGCACTGAATATACCTATCTGGTTCAGAGGGTCAAATACATCCCTCAGTTTCGAATCCACCTCGATGTTCCTTGAATAGTAGATGACGTTTCCTTCCTTGTTAAACGTCACTGGTCCGTCGTTGTAGCTGGTCAATAGTTCCTTCGAAAAAATCCTGGGGCCAAGCTGCCCTGCCGAATCATTCAAGCCCACGTACCATATATTGGTAAGTTCCTGGTTGTCAGGTGACGCATGGACCACCATCACATCGTGTTTCCTGTTGGAGCTAAAGACCAGTCCATCCTGGAAAAACACGGGTGAATAATCAAGATACCTGTCAGAATTGAAACCAGCCCTTTTTACTTCATAACTCTGGGCCTTCATTCCATGTGAGCAGATTATCAGAAGGTTCATGAGTAAAAAATGTATGTACGTTCGTATTTTCATGACCAGTAAATTAGAAATATCGGGGATTGATTACGTCTATAATGTATCTGAAATCATACCGTATCATAATTTCGTGAGAACCTCCCATATAACCTCCAATTTTGCCAAATCCCATATCATACGAATATGCGATGGCTAATTGATTATTCACATAGTACATGAAAAGTCCAGCCACAGATTTATTGCTTCGGTAAGTGAGGCCTGTCTGAATCCTGTCAAAGAGGATCAGCTGCAGGTTAAGGTCAATTTGTGGTGTGGAAACCCAGTTTAACCTGGCCAACAGAGAGGGTAGTACTTTTACTATGGAAGAAGCCCGAAAAAGATAACCGGAATTAATAAAGAAATTATATTCCTCGTACTTATTGTCCATCCGGAATGAGTTTGAGGCAGCATTAAAATTATGTGCGATGAACATGGGTATTGAAAAACCAAAAAAGAAGTTATCTGTGTAATAGTAGGTTCCCAGACTGAAGTCAGGCAGCAGGTACCCTTTTGAATTGCCATTGAGAAGATCATCCCCGGGATCAGAAGCGACCAGCCTGCTCCAGTTGTTCCTGGTGAATGTAAATCCACCCGCCAGACCCAGTGCCATGACCCCCTTTTCCGTTAAAATCCTGTAAGCAAAATTCCCCGCTATTATGGTGGAAGTAGAGATACCCCTCTGGTCATTTACTGCCAGGAGTCCCAGTCCGATTTTCTCATTCCGGAGAGGAGCATGAATACCCAGGCTGATGGTTTTTGGTGAACCATCAAAACCTGTCCATTGATTGCGATGCAGTGCCACAATGCTGAGCGCATCTCTGCTGCCCGCGTAAGCCGGATTAATGGACAATGTGTTCAACAGGTATTGATTGGTAAGTGGTTCGAGCTGCGCCATGGTTACCATGGCGGTCAGAATAAACGGTATGGAGAGCATCAATTTCCTCATATCACCTGATAATCAGCAAATAACTCTTTCGAATCTCATTATTGGGCAGTTTGATAATGGTATAGTATGTATCCTCCGGCAGGAGTTTCCCGTTCTGGTTCATGCCGTCCCAGTCGTTCTGGTAAGGGCTGTTCTGAAAGACCACCTCGCCCCAGCGGTTCAGCACAGTTAGTTCAGTATTCCTGTATTGGGCCAGCCCCTCTATCTCAAACATATCGTTCTTCCCGTCTCCATTTGGAGTGATTACGGTGGGGATGATGAAGTCATTGACCCGGATGGTGACCAAGTCGGTGATTTCGGGACATATTCCGTTATTCACCGACCAGGCGAAGACATTGTCTCCTATTTCCAGCCTGGATACCCCGCTCACCGGAGAACCGGGATCATCAAAGACCCCCCCCCCGGAAATGAGTGTCCACATGCCTGCGTCTCCCGAATTCAACCGTGCATCCATTTTCACCTCAAACTGTGCAGTGATCTCCTGGTCGGGACCTGCCTCCACTGCCGGGGGAGGGATCACGAAAACAGTCACAATTGCCCCGTTGGAACAGCCGTTCACATCTGTGAGCACCACTCTGAAACTGGTGGTGGTATCTACCAAAGCTACAGGATCGGGAATGTTAGGTTCATTCAGGAATCTTTGCGGTGCCCATCTGAAATCACCAGATCCAACAGCTGTCAACTGGACCGATTCCCCAAGACATACAGCCACGTTCTCACCTGCATCAAGTTGCGGCCTCTGCCTCACAAAAACCGTGACCGAATCAGAATCTGTCTCACCAGCGGCATTGGTCACCTGAACAAGATAGGTAGTGGTGAAGAGAGGTTTAGCCCATGGATCAGGAACATCGTAGCGGTCAAGGCTTTCAAGCGGTTCCCATTTATAGGATTCACCTCCTGATGCCATAAATCGTGTACTGTCACCACGGCAGATGATTACATTATCCCCAGCCTCTGCAAAACCCGGGATTTGGTTCGAAACAGTCACTGATACAATGTTTGAAGAATCGGATGCGCAGTTCCCGGACGTCACAAGCGCACGGTAGTCAGTTGTTCCACTTGGAAAAACCTCGATGGAGTCGCGTAAATCGGCCGTAAGGAAGGTCCAGTTGTTCTGGTCAGGAAGGGAGAACTGCCAGCTTATATCACCTATGTAGCCCGCCAGAACCAATGTAACAAACTCCCTTTCAAAAACTATGGTATCGGATGCGCTCAGTTTTCCTCCCAGTGCATCCATGCAATTGGTATTTAGGCTGGCGAGGAACAGGTTCTGTTTACCATCGGCAGGCAGCACTTTAGAATCAAAAGCTGTCGCATCGCTGTATTCCCCGGTGACATATACTATGCCCGGAGTAATGGCGCAAATGCCGCTGCCCATATCCGGCCCAAGGCTGCCTGCTGTCTTTATCCAACGTTCGTCTCCCAACCTGCCATACGAGGCCAGTACGATGTCTTCAAGCCCTTTACTGTCAATTATGGTATCGGCCGTACTCACATTTGAGGTAAAGTACCCTGTCATAAATAGCGATCCCGAAGGGTCCATGGAGAGGTCCCTTATTACCTGATCACCAGCGGCATTGCCGGTAAGAGTCCGGACCCACTTGGTGGCCCCATCGATTCGCCCGATGGCACACAGATAGGCGTCCAAACCACCTTTATTTGGGACCGGATTTGCAGAGTATAAGGGGAAAACAGCCTCCCTACCGATGGATCCTGCCAGATAAACGAACTCGTTGTCCAGTGCGATCCCCTGGCAATCATCTGCTGCTGCACTGGCAATTATCCGGGACCACTGGTGAAAACCATCGGTGGTAAAACTTGCCACGAAGGCGTCAGTCTGACCAACTGCGGAGTTTATTGTAGCAGTGATCACCCCTCCGCTTCTGTCTTTATATCCCAGTGTAGTCCCATCGAAGCTGCCGCCCAAATAGACATTTGCCCCATCGCAGGTGATGACTTCCCCAAAATCGTCCCTGTCACTACCGGCTGAGACATGCCATAACACTCCTCCGTCCAGGGAATATTTGGTCAGGAATATATCGGCGCCGTTAACCGAAGTATATGGCGGAAGCACTCCGAACGAGATGTCTCCCATGTGAAACCCTGTAAAGAAAACTGCATCCTGATTGGTCGCGATTCCACGTCCTTCAGAAAAATCAAGTCCACCAGCTAATCTCACCCATACAAGTCCTCCACCGGGATCAAACTTGGCCAGGAAAGCCTTGTCATTCCCGGAATTGAAGAATTCCGTGGTGGCATCCGGGACGCCCGTTCCTGCAAAACTGGAGATTCCATTTCGGATGGCCCCGCAAATGTAGATTTGCCCTTTGAAATCTACGTGAATGTCATTGATCCGGTCATCTCCTGGCCCCCCCACTTTAAAAGCCCAAAGCACATTGCCATCCGGATCCATTTTTACTACCAGACCGTCCACCCCACCAAAAGTGGCTGTGAAATCGGTTGATTCTGTGGTTGGGACAGGGAAGAAACCGTCCAGCAATCCCATCCATTCCCCTGCCATATACACCGCACCCGTTGCAGGATCGGAGGCCACCGAGGTGGCTCGTTCATCATCTGGCGTGTGCAGAGATTTCACCCAGGCCCATGTGGGGTTCTGGGTCAGGGCATTCGCACTGATTAACAGGAAAATCAGGTATAAAAGGACGAGCCGCTTCATAGACAATGCATTCTACAAATAAATTTCACAGAACATATGGAAGGAGTTCCGAACTTGTCAACAGTTACCGGATTGTTACTAAAATAACCCATGATAACTAAAAAAGGTTCTTTAATTTGGATATTTTTGTAACCGGTAAAAATGTAAGCATATATGGGACAGAAGAATAACCGGCCCCTGATACTGGTAACTAATGACGATGGGATTAAGGCAAAAGGATTCAGTGAGCTGATTACTATCGCGAGGGAGTTTGGAGAGGTAGTGGCCATCTCGGCAGAAGTTGCCATGTCGGGAATGTCACATGCAATTACTATAAAGGTGCCACTACGGGTAAAATCAGTAAAAGAAGAACCCGGTTTCAACCTAATTTTGACCAATGGAACCCCTGTAGACGGAGTTAAACTGGCATTCAACAGCATCATGGGAAGAAAACCGGATCTGGTGCTTTCAGGGATCAATCACGGATCCAATTCCTCTTCCAGTATTCTTTATTCCGGTACCATGTCGGCTGCCATGGAAGGGGCAATAAACCACATCCCTTCCATCGGTTTTTCTTTGCTCGATTTTGACCCCGATGCGGATTTCAAACCATCAGGAACCATTGTGCGTGAGGTCATCCGGATGGTATTGGATAAGGGATTACCTGAGGGGATCTGTCTCAATGTAAACATACCTTCGATTCCGGCGGAGGAGATCAGAGGAATCAGGATGTGCAGCCAGGCCAATGGATACTGGAAGGAGGAATTTGAAAAACGTACCGATCCTGTGGGACAAACATACTACTGGTTAACCGGATTTTTTCAAAACCGGGAACCGGACGGAGGAGGTCTTGGGACAGATGAGCTGGCACTTAGGCAGCACTATGTTTCGGTGGTGCCAGTCGACACGGATCTAACAGCCTATTCAATGCTGGAGAAGATGAAAACCTGGGATTTAGCAACTAAAATAGATGAAGGCTGAGAAGCGATTTGACAACATGATCTACGGATTAATCCCGGGGATAATACTTCCGCTTGCTACAATGTCAGGCTTCTGGCTTATGAGGTTCGATGGGGGGTTTTTTCAGTTTCTGGATCATTTTCAGAATGCTGGTTTATTATCAAAGGTACTGAGCCTATGTTCGATACCAAACTTGCTGCTATTTTTTCTGTTTATCTGGACCAACAGGTCCTTTTCAGCCAGAGGAGTTATATTTGCGACTCTGATCATCGCATTTGTTATGCTGGTGCTCAAATTAGCCTAAAGAAAAATGAAGTATTTTCTAATATCCGGAGAAGCCTCCGGCGATCTTCATGCATCCAACCTGATGAGAGGGCTTACACAGCATGATCCTCACGCAGAATTTCGTTTCATGGGTGGCGATCTGATGAAGGAAATTTCGGGAGGAATGATCCTGCATTACAGTGATACAAGTTATATGATGCTCGATGTTTTGCTTCACCTGGGGAAAATTTTCAGGGCTTTGCGAAAAATAAAAACAGAGATACGAAACTGGCAGCCCGATGTGGTCATACCCGTGGATTATCCGGGATTCAACATGCGCATAGCCCGGTTCGCCACTTCGCTGGGTTGTAAGGTATTCTATTTTATATCACCCAAGGTTTGGGCGTGGAGGCAACGCCGGGTGAAAAAGCTGAAAAAATACACCAGCAGCCTTTTTGTTATCCTGCCATTCGAAGTAGCATTTTTTAGCCGCTTTCACATGGAGGTGGAGTATTTTGGAAACCCGCTGGTAGATAGTGTGTTTGAATTCAGGAAAAAATTTGAGGGAGAAAAGATCTGGAGAAAAGAACGCGGATTCGACAGCAAACCGATTGTGGCATTGCTTGCAGGATCACGCAGGAAAGAGATTGAAGCACTCCTGCCCCACATGGTTGACATTGCCAGGGAAAACAGCAGGTACCATTTTGTGGTGGCAGGGGCACCTTCCATTGATCCTGCTCTGTATGACATGTATTTGCAGGGTTCGGGAGTGGGAATTGTCTACAATGAAACCTATGCCTTGTTGGAATGTTCCGTCGCAGGTTTGGTTACTTCCGGGACTGCCACCCTCGAGACTGCCCTGTTTGAAATCCCCCAGGTAGTGCTATACAAGACCGGAACGTTGGCTTACCGCATTGCAAAACGATTAATTAAAACTAATTTTGTAAGCCTCGTAAACCTCATCTCCGGAAGGCAGCTGGTAAAGGAAATCATTCAGAAAGATCTGTTCAATCGTACCAGAGAAGAGCTCTTACGGATTTTAGAGGATTCAGCCTATCGCAGAGATATAGTGATCGGATACCAAACCTTAAAGGCTGACCTGGGGAAGCAGGGCGTTTCGAATCGAATCGGTCGCCGCATGGTAGAACTATTAAAAAGTGAGTTGGAATGAAGCAGATGCTTGCAGGTATATTGATCTTGGCATTTCAGATAGAGGCAGAAACTCAGCCTGTGAAGGTTGGGCTTTTCCAGGAACATCTGGTCACCGCAGCCGTGATCTATTGTTCTGAAGGGGCTTTCCAGCTAATTGCTGATGACAGCACTATTTCGAGCCTGGAAGAAGGAGCGACCCTTTACCTCACCCTGGAAGAAGGGAAGATAAAGGTGATGGATGGTAATCATGATTTTGGCCTCGTGGACCGGCTCGAGATGATGGCATTTTCACTTGAGGCTGTATTCAGGATAAGGCCCCTTCAACCGGAACTGGAATCCAGGAGATACGATGACAATCTGGTGGTGACTGCACAGGAACGTTTTTTGACCCTGGTCAATCTGGTGGATATGGATAAGTATTTAGCCGGGGTGGTCGATACTGAAGCCGGAGCCAATGCCGAGAAGGAATTTTACAAGGCCCAATCAATCCTGTGCCGCACCTATGCCATGAAGTCTTTGGACCGTCACGATTCTGAAGGATTTTCTCTGTGTGACGGAACTCATTGTCAAGCATATCGAGGGAAGAGTGATTCTAATCCCGAGATTCTGGAGGCCATTTTGGAATCCACCGGACAAATTCTGGCAGATTATAATTTTAAACTGATCACCGCAGCCTATCATTCAAACAGCGGGGGGCAAACCGAGCGTGCTTCGAACGTTTGGCTTATTGATTTGGATTATCTTCAATCGGTTGTGGATCCCTATTCCCTTCACCAGGAAAATGCCAAATGGTCAGATACCATTTCATTTAAGGAGTGGAAGAACTACTTGATAAGTCAAGGGATGACGTCGGTATCCAGGATGCCGGATGAGATACTTTATGTGGAGCAAATGCGCCGGAAAAAGTATTTTGTCCTGGACAAGGATTCTCTGAGGATGACCAAGATAAGGGAGGATTGGGGATTTAAGTCCTCTTTCTTTGATATGTTTCCCGAAGGAGATTCCATCCTGGTCTGGGGCAAAGGATACGGACACGGAATTGGAATGAGTCAGCAAGGAGCTATGAAGATGGCCAGGGTTGGATATACCTATCAGGATATTCTTCAGTTCTATTATCATAAGATCCGGTTGATGGATTATCGGGACCTTCCTGCATCCAGCTTATCGCAGGCAAAACTTGAGTATTAATCCCGGATGAGTATGTGGGCATTCTATAAAATGTGGACTCTTTTTACAAAAGAAATTACCGGTTTTTTCAGCAGCCTTACAGGGTATGTGGTCATCTTGGTTTTCCTGCTGCTCAATAGCTTATTCCTTTGGATTATTCCCGGACAGTTTAATGTGCTGGATAACGGATATGCCACACTGGATGCAATGTTCTCCATCGCCCCGTGGGTATTTCTGTTTCTTGTGCCGGCCATCACCATGAGGATGATCTCGGATGAAAAACGGGCCGGCACCCTGGATCTTCTTTTTACCAGGCCTGTAAGCGAATTGCAAATCATCCTGGCTAAATTTTTTGCTTCCTGGGCTCTGGTCCTGCTGTCCCTGGTTCCCACACTAATCTATTTCTGGTCAGTCTCAAGATTAGGAAACCCTGCCGGAAACATCGATGTGGGAGGAACCTGGGGATCCTATGCCGGTCTTCTTTTTCTGGGAGGGATTTATGCAGCCATCGGGATTTTTACTTCTTCTCTGACAAGCAACCAGATTGTTGCGTTTATTGTGGCTGTACTTGCATCCTTCCTTATGTACCTCGGGTTTGATTTTCTCAGTGACCTGGCCGGATCCGGCAAGGCTGCATTTTTCGTTTCCCGGGTCGGAATCAGCTATCATTATAATTCCATCAGCCGGGGTGTTATCGATTCGCGTGATATCCTTTATTTTCTCGGGGTTATGGGATTGTCGATAATGGGAACTCGCACGACCCTTCAAAGCAACCAATGGTAAATAAGCCCATGGACCGGAAAGAACTCAGAGGCCGTCATTTAATGCAACTTATCATGGCTCTGATTGCGGTACTGCTGGTTTCCGTTCTTTCGGGTGAAAAGTTCCTCAGGGTGGATCTCACCACAGAAAAGAGGTACTCGTTGTCCCAATCATCGCGCCGGATGATGAAAGACCTGGATGATGTGGTGTTTGTGCGAATTTACCTTGACGGTGAATTGCCTTCGGAGTTTGTTAATTTTCGCAAGTCCGTTCGGGAGCTTATGGATGAATTCAGAGCCTATGCCGGTGAAAATCTTCAATACGAGTTTATTAATCTGTATGATGAGACAGATGAGGTGATTCGCAACAGGATGATTGGTGAATTGTATGACAAGGGGCTGAGTGTAACTAATATACAGGTTCGGGATGAGGAAGGCGGTTCATCGGCAAAGATCATTTTCCCAGGGGCGATGATCAGTTTCAAAGGCATTGAAATGCCTGTGAACCTCTTAAAAAACAATCCATCGCTCTCCCATGAGATGAACCTGAACAACTCTGCCCAGACACTCGAATATGAATTTGCCCGGGCCATTTTCAGTCTAACACTGGAAGAAGTTCCACGCATTGCTTTTATTGAAGGCCATGGTGAACTGGATTCTTTGCAAACCTACAGTTTAATGAACGAATTGAAGAATTTCTTCCAGGTGGACAGGGGATTCATAAACGGGAATGTGGAAGCTCTTCTGAATTATAAGGCACTGATCATTGCGAAACCCATGAGGGTGTACAGCGAAGCCGATAAATTCGCCATAGACCAGTATATCATGCAAGGGGGAAAGGTGCTTTTTTTCATTGATCCTGTCCAACCGTTTGCTGACAGTCTTTCGGGTGGCACCACTGTAGCATTTGCCAATCCTTCAGGCCTGGAGGATTTGCTTTTTAAGTACGGGATAAGGATTAATTACAACCTGGTGGCCGATTTGCAATGCAATTTGGTTCCGGTAAATACCGCACCGGCAGGTGAACAGGCGTATTTTACAATGATGCCGTGGATATACTATCCTCTTCTTTCGGGTTCGCCGGTCCACCCGGTGACTCGCGGGCTCAATTATGTGAAAAGCCAATTTGCCTCCTCCATGGATACTGTGGGCGACAGGGAAGATGTTCAGAAGACAGTTTTATTAAGTACCTCCGCTGGCAGCCGAAAAAGGGATGTTCCCCTCTATATCAGTATGGAAGAGGTAACCAAAAAACCGGACCCGGCCTTGTTCACATCCTCCCATCTTCCTGTCGGAATACTTCTGGAGGGTAGATTTGAGTCATTCTTTAAAAATTACCCCATGCCTCAAGGTACTTATCCTCCCGATTGGAAGGTGATCGATACCAGTTCTCCTACTTCCGTGTTTGTGCTTACAGACGGGGATATACCAGCCAACGGGGTACATTTTGAAAAGGGGTCCTTCCAGGCACAGCCCTTGGGTTATGACCGGTATACCAGGCAGACGTTTGGAAACCTCGAGTTTATCATGAATGTAGTCAATTATATGACCGATGATACTGGTATAATGGAACTTAGATCGAGAGAGTTTAAGCTACGTTTGCTTAACAGGGAGGTGATTAATCAGAAATCTCAGGTTTTAAAATGGAAATTACTAAATACCCTGGTGCCTCTTGTGCTTGTGTTGCTTTCAGGCCTGGTTGTCCATACCTTGAGAAAAAGAAAATATAGTAGATAAGATGCAATCCCGCAAGTTAGTTGGCGTGGTCATCTCCGCAATGCTGATTGTGGCAATGGTACTTATTTTCACCGATCCATGGAGTACCATTCGCCATGAGGACAAACGAATATCATTGACAAATTCCCCGGATATTAGCAAGATCATCCTTACCGGGATCCACGATTCCACCTGGTTGATTAGGGAAGGTGAGCAATGGTTGCTATTCGGCAGGGAAGAGGTTAATCCGGTAGCCGTGGAGAACCTGTTATTCGCTGCGGAACGGCTTCAGATAACCTCCTTTGAAACGGGAGACTCTTCGGCTACTTCTGTCCCGGGGGAAAGCATTACCTATCTCAGAGGAGAAAGGATTGTCCGATCATACACAATCAGAAACAGTGATGGCCATTACCTCGCGAGACCAGCCGGTTCGGAGCGCAGTTTTCATGTCTCTGTTCCAGGGTATCCTGACCTGAATCTTGACAGGGTTTTTTCGAGTTCGGCAAATCACTTCAGAAAACACCTGTTGATTGACCTGCTTCCATCAGAAATATCGCTTATCGAAGTCGAGCTTGCCAACGGTCACGCGTTCCGCTTTACACAGGACATGAATGGAGAAATTACATGTTCTCCAACCAATGCAAAAACCGTCATGCCATCCGGGTCACCTGACGATTTATCAATTAGGTTATTGTTCAGTTATTTCACTTCTATAAGGTTTGAATCAAAATCGGGGATATCATTGGGAGCCTTTTCGGAAAGCGAAAGAGAGAACAAAAGAATTGCCAGGCTCTCCGTCGTGTCTGCGGAGGGGGAAGAGTACAACCTGGAAATATTTCCATTCCATGCTGGTCCTGATGCAGAGGCACACCGTTTCAAGGCATTGGTTCTCTATAACAGGGACCCTGAAGCGCTTGTTGTCAATTATATATATCTGGATGTTCTCATGCGCGATTTGTCTCATTATTATAAAGAAAAGCAGTTGCAGATTGACTGATTCCTGTGGGTATTTCGCCTGCGGAATTCACGTTTTTTTTTTGTATAATTGATACATTATTGACTCACATTATAAAAAACCAAAACTCTCATGAAATTTGTAGTATCCAGTATGGAACTGTTGGGTCACTTACAGGCCATCAGTCGTGTGATAAGCAACAAGAACACACTTCCAATTCTCGATAATTTCCTCTTCTCGCTTGAGGATGGTTTGCTGGAGATTACTGCGTCGGATCTTGAGTCGACGCTTATCACTCAGGTCCAGCTAGAGAATACCGATGGCTCAGGCATTATTGCTGTACCTGCTCGCATATTGACCGATACACTGAAGGAATTTCCCGATATCCCACTCACTTTCGAGATTAATCCCGATAACCTGATGATTGTCATTCAAAGCGAGAATGGAAAGTTTTCTATCATGGGACAAAATGGCGCTGAGTTTCCTCAAATGCCTGAGATAAAGGAAGATCAGAGACAGCAATTGGATATTGAACAGGAAGTTCTTCTGACCGGCATCACCAAATCACTATTTGCCACAGCCGACGATGAATTACGTCCGGTCATGAACGGAATATTCCTGGAATTGTCACCTGATGACATAACGTTTGTTGCTTCAGATGCACACAAACTGGTACGTTATAAACGAACGGATGCATCCGCGGAGAGTGCCTCAAGTTTCATTCTGCCAAAAAAGCCAGCCTCTCTTCTGAAAAACATCCTTCCCAGAGAAGAGAACAAGGTGGTACTTGAATTTGATGACAGAAATGCTTCTTTCACACTGACCAATTACAAATTGGTATGCCGGTTGGTCGAAGGCAACTATCCCACCTACAATTCGGTAATACCAACCGAAAATCCGTACAAGATGAGTATTGACAGGTTGTCTTTTTATAATACCCTCAAGCGAGTCTCGGTCTTTTCCAACCAGGCCAGTAACCTGGTAAAGCTTGCATTCACTGGCAACCAGCTGAACATATCTGCACAGGACATTGATTTTTCGATCTCAGCCAATGAAAGACTCAGCTGCCAGTATGAAGGAGAGGATATGGAAATCGGATTCAAATCCACGTTTCTTATTGAGATCCTGGCCAATCTTTCCTCAGACGATGTGGTACTTGAGATGAGTGATCCATCCCGTGCCGGTATCCTGTTGCCTGCTGAAACAGAAAACGAGAGTGAAGATACCCTTATGCTCCTGATGCCCATGATGATAAATGCATAACACATGAGGTTAAATCTTAAGAATCCCATTATTTTTTTTGATCTCGAGACTACTGGTATTAACATTGCTTCTGACCGAATCGTTGAAGTCTCCTACCTTAAGATTGATGTAAACGGGAACGAAACCTCGAAAACCTACAGGGTGAATCCCCAGATGCCAATTCCTGAAAAGGCTTCGTCAATACATGGGATCCTGGATGAGGATGTAAAAGACGCCCCCACCTTTAATGACGTGGCCAAGGTTCTGGCTAAGGAGTTTGAAGGATGTGATCTCGCCGGCTACAATTCGGTGAGGTTCGACATTCCTCTATTGGCAGAAGAATTTCTCAGGGTTGGAGTAGAAATCGATTTAAAGAGAAGGAAATTTGTAGATGTGCAGGTGATATTTATGAAGATGGAGCAGCGCACACTCGCTGCGGCATATAAGTTCTTTGTTAACAAAGAGTTAAATGATGCTCATTCAGCAGAGGCAGATACCCTGGCTACTTACGAGGTGCTGCAGGCACAGCTGGATCGCTACCCCAATCTTGAAAACGATATTGGAAAATTAGCAGAATTTTCCGCACACAACCACAATGTCGATTTTGCCGGCAGGATAATCTACAATGAAGACGATGTGGAAGTTTTCAACTTTGGCAAATACAAAGGGAAATCCGTACAAGAAGTGTTCGGGCATGATCCCGGATACTATGGTTGGATGATGAACGGAGATTTCCCTCTCTATACCAAGAAGGTACTGACCAACATCAAATTAAGATCCATTAAGAAATAGCATCATGAAAATTATTTGCATTGGGAGAAACTACGTTGATCATGCAAAAGAACTGAACAACGATCTTCCGGCAAAACCTATATTCTTCATGAAGCCAGATTCGGCACTGGTAATTTCGAATCGCCCATTTTTTTATCCCGATTTCTCAAACAACGTGCATCACGAGTTGGAAGTGGTGATCCGGATAGACAGATTGGGAAGAAGCATCGAAGAGAAACATGCGCACCGTTACTTTAATGAAGTGGCTCTTGGAGTGGACTTTACAGCACGCGATTTGCAAGATGAAATGAGAAAGGCCGGATTGCCATGGGAAATAGCTAAAGGCTTTGACTATTCAGCCCCGGTGAGTGAGTTTTTTCCGGTTACCAACTTTAAAAACATCCACCACCTTTCATTCCATCTGGATTTGAATGGTTCAACCGTACAGATAGGAAATACATCACATATGATCTTCAATTTCGAAAAAATCATTTCATATGTCTCACGATTCATCACACTCAAAACCGGCGATCTGATCTTTACCGGAACACCAGCCGGTGTGGGTCCTGTTGCAATAAATGACAGGCTTGAAGCTTTCCTGGAAGACACGAAAGTAATGGATTTTCCGGTAAAGTAATGGGAACGGATCGATATACGATAAAAAGGATCCAGCTTGCTTACGTATCATCTTACCTGATCTACAGCTCAGACTGGGCCATTTTAGTCGATTCCGGCACAAGCGGTTCAGAAAAAGAAATCCTTGATACCATCAGGAAGGAAGGGCTTGCCCCCACAATGGTGCAACTCCTTATCCTTACGCATGTTCATTTCGACCATGCAGGATCTGCCAAACGTTTAAAAGAGCTCACAGGATGCAATATAGTGGTTCACCAGGAAGAGGCTGACCGGTTAAAAGAAGGATTCACATTGCTACCTAACGGAACGCGGTGGAAGGCAAAGATACTGGTGGGTCTGGGCAGGGTATTTGCAAGGCGCCTTGGGAAATTTCCGGGAACTGAAGCAGATATACTGGTGAAGGATTCTCTGGATCTTAAGGAGTTCGGAGTTCCCGGAAATGTAATTCATACTCCCGGACATACCGCAGGATCTCAGGTTGTCTTGTTGGAAAACGGAGAATTATTTGCCGGAGATACCGTATTTGGCCTTGCGGGGAAGCAACATTTTCCACCTTTTGCGGAGGACCTGCCTGCACTGATTCGTACCTGGAAGGAACTGTGCAGCCTCCAGGTTAAAACCATCTATCCTGCTCATGGCCATAGTTTTAGATTCGAAAATTTCCTTTCGGAATACGACAAAGTCTTGCTGAAATATGACAGGAAAACTAATTGGAATGTAAAAAAAGATTGAGGGTCTGATACACTTCTTTTCTTTGTTCCTCAGGCAGGTTGTTAATTCGTGTCCGGTGCGATCCCTCCTCCTTTACAATTCATTTTATATTTAAATTACTCTGGTAAGTTTCATCATGTTCGTCTTCTGCCTTTCGGGAATTGGGATACTTCCCACATGAACCACCAGGTCACCCTTGTTTAACAGATTTTGACTTTTCAGGAATTCCTCGGTATAATCGAGATAGTCATTCATGTTCGAACATTCTCCAAAATAGTAGGCCCTGACCCCCCATACCAGGGACAAATGCCTGATCAGGTCTTCGTTCATAGTGAAAGTGAATATGGGAGCTTTGGGCCTGTGTGAGCTTATCTTAACAGCAGTATATCCGGAATATGTCAGACTGATTATGGCGGTTGCATTGACCTGTTCCGCCAGCCTTACCGCATTGTAGCATATGGAATCGGGTAGAAAAGTTTCATTTTGGATAAGGGGCGCATGCTCTTTATAAAAAAGGAATTCATCAGTTTCGGTTGAATCTATGATCATCTGCATGTTACTGATAGATTGAACCGGGTATTTTCCGATGGATGTTTCTCCACTAAGCATTACTGCATCGGCACCGTCCAGAACTGCATTTGCCACATCATTGGCTTCGGCCCTGGTGGGAGTAGGATTTTGAATCATGCTTTCCATCATCTGGGTAGCTACAATGACCGGCTTGGAATTTTCGATGCATTTCTTGATAATCGATTTCTGGATCAGGGGCACTTTGTGAAATTCCACCTCAACCCCCAGGTCACCCCGGGCCACCATTATTCCATCGGCTACATCAATGATCTCATCTATCTCATCAAGTGCCTCGGGTTTTTCAATCTTTGCAATAATTTGAGCCCGTGTGGGATGCGCATCGACAAGTTCCCTAAGATCCAGGATATCCCTCTCTCTTCTTACAAATGAGAGCCCGATCCAATCTACCTCGTGATCAAGTGCAAACCGGGCATCTTTGATGTCTTTTTCTGACAGGCTGGGGAGGGTTATTTTCGTATTGGGAAGGTTGACGCCCTTCCGGCTGGAGAGTGGTCCACCTGCGATTACCCTGGTCTTTACCCGGTCAGTTCCATTAGATTCGATAACTTCGAATATTAGTTTTCCATCATCCACAAGAATCTTTTCACCCGGAGTGACATCCATAGGTAGCCGGGCATAGCTGATAAATGCCTTTGTCTTATCCCCGGTACAAGGTGATGTGACAAACGAATACGCCTGGCCATCCGTCAGTTCCACACTGTTATTTTCCATTTCACCTATTCGAAGTTTGGGGCCCTGTAAATCTGCAAGAATTGCCACATGTGATCCAAGCTCTCTATTAAGCTGGTGTACTGTGCCGATGGTTTTCAAATGTTCCCCGTGTGAACCGTGAGAGCAGTTTATCCGGCAGACATCCACACCCTCGCTGATCATTTGCTCCAGCACCTCTTTGCTTCGGGAAGCAGGGCCTATGGTCGCAATAATTTTAGTATGGGATCTTTGATGTCTCATGGGGGGATTTTTGATGCCATTATATATATTCTTATTGTTGGAAGCGGGATGATTATTGCATAAAACTCCTTAAAAGCTTGATTTCCTCGGCCCACACGCTGCTATCGGGAGTTTCAAGAATCATTGGAATCCCGTCGAAGCGGTTATCGGTCATGATCCATTGAAAGGGTTCGATCCCAAGGAATCCTTTTCCAAGGTTGTCGTGACGATCAACCCGGGATCCCAACTCCTTCTTAGAATCGTTCAGATGCATGCCCTTGAGGAATTCAAATCCTATGACTTGTTCAAATCGGTGAAAGGTCTCTTCAAACCCCTCTTTGTTCTTTAAATCATACCCGGCAGTGTATGCATGGCAGGTATCAATGCAGACTCCAACGCGCGATTTATCCTTCACCAGGTTTATTATAAAGGCTATCTGCTCAAAGGTATGTCCCAGATGTGAGCCCTGACCAGCAGTGTTTTCAATGACCGCGATAACTCCCTGGGTTTGATCCAGCACCTGGTTAATCGATTGGGCAATCAACCTCATGGAATCCTCTTCCCCAATTCTATTCAGGTGCCCTCCCGGATGAAAATTGAGTCTATCCAATCCCAATTGCTCGCAGCGCTGCATTTCATCCAGGAATGCAGCCCGTGATTTTGCAAGAACAGTTTCATCAGGATTCCCCAGATTTATTAAATAACTGTCATGGGGCAGTATCTGGGACGGTTTATATCCGGAATCCCGGCAATGCTGACGAAATTTGTTAATATTCTCATCTGTAAGGGGCTTAGCCACCCATTGGCGCTGATTCTTTGTGAAGAGGGCAAATGCTGTTGCTCCAATTTCTTTTGCATTTAAAGGTGCATTCTCCACACCACCCGACGCACTCACATGTGCTCCTAATAACTTGCTCATTTTTTCAATATTCAAAATAATCCTAAGAAGTTTAAGTTACAAATAAAAACAAAAAGGCCGGAGCATTCGCCCCGGCCCTGTGATAACTTCAAATTAAACACTTCACTCCAGTTTTCTCCTTACAATTTTTCAATTGCCTGGCCCAACAGTATCTGGTCGATCATTTGTTTGAACATTTTCTTTGTATCCTCTGGTGTCTGCGCAATGCCGCTGCTCATGGTTGGCTTCCCATTTTGCGGAACAAAAAGAAATGAAGGTATACTCTGAATCCCGAATACTCCAGCAAGTTCCTGCTCCTTATCGGTGTCCACCTTATACACGTATATTTTTCCCTCGTATTCTTTGGCCAGCTCTTCAAGTACAGGCGATGCTATTTTACAGGGGCCACACCAGTCGGCATAAAAATCAACGATGGCAGGCAGGTCACCTTCATAAACCCATTCGGTCTGGTTTTTCTCGTAGTTCATCACCTTTTCAAGAAAATCCTGTTTGGTAAGTTTTACAGCTTTATCCTCCGCGGATGTCTGGTTTTTGTCACCAACATCTATTCCCATGGTCTTCACATCGCCGGAACCCTGTTCGGCGCTGCCAGGTGTATAAGCTGATCCATTCGTACAGGAAAGAGTCAGAAATGTGACTGCAGCAATACCTATGGTTAAATTTTTCATGATTATGGTTTTTTATTCTATTATTCAACACTTAATACCTCGGATATGGCTTGTTTAAATGTTTCTTTGGGTAATGCGCCCATGGCCATTTGAGGTTGCCCTTCTTTGGGGATAAAAAGCAAGGACGGGATACTCTGAATCCCGAATACCGAAGAAAGCTCTCTCTGATCTTCAGTATTTACTTTGAAGATGTCCAGTTTATCTCCGTATTCATCCTTCAGCTCTTCAAGGATAGGCGCGACCGTTTTACAGGGCCCGCACCAATCGGCATAAAAATCGATGATAGCCGGAGTGGTTCCTTCAAATTTCCACTCTTTGCTGGCTTCGAAGTTAAATATTTTCTCTTTGAATGTGTCGATGGTTAAATGCTCAAGTATCATCTTTTTGTATTTGGTTTATATTTTGACGCAAATATAGCTCCTAACTTACAATCCCACTGTAATAAATGTCACAAACCTCGTTTTAAGGGGCATTAATCGTTCCCTGTAAAGGACATGGCGTTATTCAGGTAATTCACCAAAGGGAGAAGTCCCTGGTAGTCAGCGACTACCGTTTGAGAAAATCCGTTTCTTACGATTGCGCCGTCTTTATAGTACTTTGAAAAGATAAAATGTTTGAACTTGATCTCTTCCATGTGTTCAAAGTCTTTTGGAAATCCAACGGGCCCTTTTTTCAACATGTCCTCTTTTCCTCCCCTTTCATATCCTTTGGAAATCAATGGATCCCTGATGATATCCAGGTAAGCTGCCGGATGAAAGACTATCTCCTGCCGGATGAGATTCAATTGCTCCTTCGGAGGCATATATACACCTGCTGCCATAAATGAGTTACCCGGCTCTAAATGAAAATAATAACCTGCATCGGCAGACTTTCTACCGCCTTTTGCCATCCAACTCCCAAAATGCGTTTTGTAGGGCGATTTGTCTTTGGAAAACCTCACATCTTTGTAGATTCGGAAAATAGTGTCTTTTGGTACGAGGTCACCAAGCGTTGGATCTATTTTCACCAGTCCACCAAGCAATTCTGCAATGAATTCCCTGAATAGGTCGAGCGAGTCCTGGTATGCTTTCTTGTTTTCATTGAACCAGTCCCGGTTGTTATTTTGAACAAGAGACTTCAAAAAAGATAAAATCGAATCCATAACAAAGTTTTACATAGAACAGTGCCAGCTTACAGAAAGTTCACCACCGGGGAACTTTCCGGGGTGGCTTTTTGTGGAGATTATGCTACCTTTAATGAAGATCCACCAAGAGATTCTTGAATGTATAAGGCAAATTCGAATATACCAAAAGAATTATTATCGCCCTCCAGGGAATTTGTCCGGGCGTCTGAACGCATCGGACTGCATTGGTGGTACTGGGATCATCGAGAGAAAAACCTCTCCATAAGCCCGGCATTATTAAAGGTACTTGGATACACTGAAGAAGAATTTGATCCTTCCGTACCCAGCATCTATAAAAACATCCACCCGGACGATGCAAAACGAAACACGGACCATCTCAGTCGTTTGCTTCATGGGGAGGACAACTTATACGAAATCGAGTATCGGGTAAAAGATAAAAAAGGAGATTGGCAATGGCATTATAACCGGGGAGCTATAATCCATAGGGACATTCAAGGAAAACCTCTGATCATTGGGGGAATATCAATGAATATCTCGGGCAAGTTTACACGCCTTCTTTCCATGGTTGAAGAGAAGGAGAAATTCGAATTCATCTTCAGAAATACCAATGAAGCGATTGTGGTGATCGAACTTCTCGATGGAAAAGCGGGTAATGTTCTGGATGCCAATCAGGCTGCCTTTGATTTGTTTAAGAGGGACAAGAAGGCCTTAATGAGGCCCTTGCCTGATGAAATATTGCAGGACAAGGTGCTTGGCAAGGATGGTGTTCTTATGCAGGAGGTTCTGGAAAAGGGATTCAGCATGGCAGAACAAAAGCTGAATATCGGAGATAAAGACGTCTGGGTTGAAATCTCGGCCCATGCTTTCACCCTTACTGGTGAAAACCTGATGATAGTCATTGCAAAGGATAAGACCCCGGAAAGAGTGACCCAGGCGGCTCTCAGGGAAAGCGAAAAACTTTACAGGACGTTGTTTGAAGCTGCAAATGACCGGATCGGGCTCTTTACACTGGAGGGAGAAGCCATTCTGGTCAATTCGGAATTCTATGAATCTCTTGGCTACACCAGAGAAGAATTCATGTCCATGGATCTACAGGATGCAGTTCATCCTTTAGACAGGCTGGCGATGCAAAAAGAACGGGAAAAGTTTCTTAAAGATGGATTCTCGTCCTTTGAGTACAGGACAAAGCACAAGAAGGGCCATTATGTCCATATGTCTTCCAAGAGTGTTCTGATAAAGGGGGAACCAGGTGAACCGGACTTGGTTCTGTTTATTATGAGGGATATTACGGCTCAAAAGCAGGCCATGGAAGAGTTGGAACAAGCCAAAGAGAAAGCGGTTGAAAGTGATCGCCTTAAATCCGCATTCCTGGCCAACATGTCGCATGAAATCAGAACACCAATGAACTCTATCATTGGATTTTCTCATCTGCTGGTCAATCCAAACTTAAAGGACAAAGTGAGGGAAATGTATGTGCAGCGCATTGTAAAGAATTCCGAATTGCTCCTGACCCTGATTAGCGATATCATCGATCTGGCTAAAATTGAAAGTGGACAACTTTCCATCATCCATGGAAAACTAAAAGTATCTGAGTTAATCAATGATCTGAAACAGCATGCCCTGGATGAATTACAGCGACTCAAATGCAACAATATAGAGATCGTTACAGAATTAGAAGATGAAAATGGTGTATTGGAGACCGACGTGCTTCGCATTGCCCAGGTAATGAAAAATCTCATTAACAATGCGATCAAATTCACCGAGAAAGGATCTGTGACCATTGGATGCAAGAAAGCCAGCAACGAAGAGAAGGTAGTGCTTTTTGTTCAGGATACAGGCATCGGCATTACGTCCCGGCATTTCGACCTGATCTTTGATCAATTCAGGCAAATTGACGGTTCCAATACCCGCAAATTTGGCGGGACAGGCCTTGGACTGACCATCAGCAAAAACCTGGTTGGTATGATGGGAGGGAAGATATGGGTGGAGTCAGATGCCGGGAAAGGTTCTCTTTTCCAGGTAGAGCTGCCTGTCAAATCATCGGGCCAATCAAAATCAGATATCCGTAAATCTTCTAAGAAGCTAGCCGTCCCTTCCCCTCCCGGGGCACTTTCGATTATGGTAGTGGATGATTCGCCGGACACACTTGAGCTATTCGAAGAAATGTTGAAGAGCCTCGGACATCATGTGAGATCGGTTGATTCGGGATATGATGCATTGAAAATACTGGAGTACGCTTCCCATCCCGATTTGATTTTTATGGATATTCAGATGCCTGTATTAAGTGGTACAGACACCATGAGGTTAGTGAGGCAACGCTATGAAGGCATTAAGATAATAGCTCAATCTGCCCATGCACTTGCAGGTGACAGGGACAGGTTCCTTAATGAAGGATATGATGCATACCTGCCGAAGCCATTTACCATGGATCAGCTTTCAGGGATCATTTCAACCGTATTTCACACCTGATGGAATCCCCGGTTTTTTAAATTATTGTTACTTTTACCGACTCTGGAATTATCAATATATTAATTGTCCTTGAATGCAAAAAATCAATGAATTTCTTCTCTTCCTGAACGGGTACCTGGGTGGTCATCAATGGTTTGTTTTCTTCCTGCTGGGTACGGGTATTTTTTTCACCCTTTATTTGGGATTGCCCCAGTTCAGGTATTTCAGGCATGCCATTCGTATTGTGAAGGGAAAATATGACCGTGCGGCGGATATAGGGGACACCTCGCATTTCCAGGCACTGACCACTGCCCTAAGCGGTACTGTAGGCACCGGTAACATTGCCGGTGTTGCATTAGCTATCCACCTGGGTGGACCTGCTGCCCTGTTCTGGATGTTGATCACTGCCCTTTTAGGTATGTGCACGAAATTTGTGGAGGTGACGATCTCTCATAAGTACAGGGATATCCTGCCGGATGGATCTATTTCAGGGGGGCCCATGTATTATATGAAGAAAAGGATGAACATGACCACCAGGTCGGGAAAAATCATTAAAACCGGAGCAATTCTGGGGGGATTCTTTGCTTTTGCCACCATTCTTTCATCATTTGGAACCGGGAGTCTTCCACAAATCAACAGCATCTCCGATTCCATGTTTTCGTCCTTTGGCCTAAACCATGCCTTGACAGGAGGCATATTGGCAGTATTTTTAGGCCTTGTAATTATTGGGGGGATTAAGCGGATCGCAAAGGTAACCTCCACACTGGTTCCGCTTATGGCGCTCATCTACCTGGTGGGTGCTATCCTTGTGATTGCCACCAACTATCAAAATATCCTGCCCTCCCTGGGCTCCATCTTTACGGATGCATTTACCGGAAGCGCTGCCGTGGGAGGATTTCTGGGAGCAGGGTTTGCATTTACCTTTAACAAGGGAGTGAACAGGGGACTCTTTTCCAATGAAGCAGGGCAGGGATCTGCCCCCATTGCACATAGCGCAGCCAAGGCACAGGAACCTGTTTCGGAAGGTATGGTGGCCATTTTGGAACCGTTTATTGATACCATCATCATTTGCACACTTACAGGATTGGTACTTTTGTCTTCAGGAGTTTGGAACGAAAAAATCGAGAATCGCTTTGAGCAGGCAGACCTGGTCATTCTTGACGGGACCTATCTGGAATCGAATGAGTCGGACCGGGCAGTGATGAGCCGCGCGTTCATTAATGATACCACCCTGGAAAATTTTACAGGAACCCTGCAAATTTTGAATGGAAGAGTAGCCACTGACGGCGTAACCATTATTCATGCAGAATCTTTTGCCGATGGAGTGGAGGTTACCCAGGCAGCTCAGAAGTATACGGGCCCGATTCCTGTGAAAGATGGTGTTGTACAGTTCGGTGAACTGGATACAGAAGAGGGAGAAGTCTATTTTACCGGGCAGTCGCTTATACACAGTGCAGCACTGACTACCGAAGCATTCAAAAGAAGCATATTGGGAGATTCCGGCCAATATATTGTCTCCATCGGTCTTCTGTTATTCGCTTTCTCAACTGCCATCTCCTGGTCCTATTACGGTGGAAGGGCGGTGACCTATCTTTTTGGCACAAAGTATGTGATCATTTACAGGATCATTTATGTAGTTGGATTTTTTATAGCCTCATTCACAGATACAACCATCGTATGGAACCTCTCTTATATCACTATTGCTATCATGACTATTCCCAATTTATTCGGAATTCTTGCATTGAGACGGGACATCAAAAGTACCATCCGGAATTACTGGAAAGATTTCAGAAAGGAGTGGCCGGATGAAAAGGTCCCTGTGAAAAGCTAATTAAAGCTTCTTAAAGTCCTCTCTCCTTCAATTTAAGCAGTGCAATGTTCTCCACATGATGGGTATGTGGGAACATGTCCACAGGTTGTATTTTCTCCAGCTGGTATGCCCGGCTCATCAGCTCCACATCCCTTGCCTGGGTTGCCGGATTGCACGATACATAGACAATGCGCCCAGGCGCAATCTTAAGGATCTGATCCACAACTTTTGTGTGCATTCCTGCCCTGGGTGGATCGGTAATAATAATATCAGGTTTTCCATGCTTCGTGATAAATGAATCAGTAAATATGTCCTTCATATCTCCAGCAAAAAACCGGGTATTCTCTATATGATTAATCTCCGAGTTGACCTTTGCATCTTCGATAGATTCAGGTACCGATTCGATTCCCACTACTCTTCCGGCCTGAGGAGCCATAAAATTGGCAATGGTTCCTGTCCCGGTATAAAGGTCGTAGAGAGTTTCAGTGCCTTTCAGTCCGGCAAACTCCCTGGTTTTTTGATAAAGCTTCAATGCCTGATGTGAGTTGGTCTGGAAGAATGATTTCGGACCTATCTTGAAGGTAAGCTCTTCCAATTTTTCAAATATATGATCCCTTCCTGCAAAGGTTTTGATCTTCTGGTCATAAAGAGATTCATTCTTTTTGGGATTAATGGTGTACATCAGGCTGGTGAGATGGGGGAAGTTCTCCTTTACAGATTGAAGAAGTTCGTAAATTTCCGGTTCATCATACTGTACCGAAAGGATGACCATCACCTCACCCAGGGTAGTATTTCTTATGATGAGGTTTCGAAGCAATCCCTCGTTGGTGCGGTGATCGTAAAATGAAAGCCCCTTTTCAAGTGCAATCTTCTTAAGGTAATTTCGAAGGAGATTAGAAGGCTCTTCCTGCAAATGACAGGTATGCAGGTCCACTACCTTGTCAAATCTGCCGGGCACATGCAAACCCACTGCATTGGTGTGTTCCAGTGGTACGTCTGAAGCGGCTTCATGATCAAGCAGCCAACGGTGGTTTGAGAAGGTGTATTCCAGTTTATTCCTGTATAGTCTGGTTGGATCGGAGGGGAGAATGGGCAAGGCGTCCGGAATATCTACTCCTGCAATGTGCCTGAAGGCATCTTCAACTTGCTGATGTTTATAAAACAGCTGTCGTTCGTAAGGAAGATGCTGCCATTTACAGCCACCGCAAACACCAAAGTGTTCACAAAAGGGTTCAGTACGCTGCTTAGAATAGCTGTGGTATTTAACAACCCTCGCTTCCATGTACCGGCCCTTTTTCCGGAAAACCTGAAGGTCGGTGATATCACCAGGCACCGCATCTTTTACAAATACAACCATATTATTGACCCTGGAGAGCGATTTTCCCTCCGCTCCAATATTTTCGATGGTTATCCTCTCCAGGAGAGGTAGATTTTTTTTCCTTCCCACAACTGTTGTTTACGATGAGCAAAAGTATCATTCCTGCAGCACATCTGCAATGACACCCCCGGACAGGATCATCATTTTATTCGTTTGATAAGGATCTGTAGCGGCTAACTTTACAACTGACTCGATGATTTGTTCTATTTTTGCAAATCTTGAGGTAGTAACATGAGGAACAAAGCCGACAGGCGAGGAGCATTAAAAGTGGGAAAGTGTGATATCGATAGATAGTGTAAGCATAAGATTTGGAGCTTTTATTCTGTTTGATCAGATCACGTTTCAGGTGAATCCTGGCGACAGGATTGGACTGGTTGGGCGCAATGGTGCCGGGAAGACTACTATATTGAACCTGATTGATGGCAGTCAGGAACCGGATGCAGGCAGGGTAGTGAAGACCTCCGGGAAAACCGTCGGTTATCTGCCCCAACAGATGAAGCACAGGAAGGGTAAATCGCTTTACGATGAAACGTTGGATGCCTTTTCACACGTCCTCACTCTAAAAAAGCGGATCGATGCCATAGCTTTGGAATTAGGTGAGAGGAAGGATTTTGAATCATCATCCTATCTCTCTCTTATTCAAGAACTCTCCAATGCCAATGAACAGTTTGAACTGGAAGGAGGCCATTCCATCCATGCGGACGTGGAACAGACTTTGATAGGACTTGGATTTGAGAAAAAAGATATGGATCGGCCTGTCCATGAGTTTAGCGGTGGTTGGCGAATGCGTGTTGAACTGGCAAAGATTTTATTGCGCCGCCCCGACTATATCCTTCTGGATGAACCTACCAATCATCTGGATATTGAATCGATCCAATGGCTGGAAAGATTTCTGAGCAGTTATCCTGGAGGGATTCTGATCATTTCCCACGACAGGGTCTTTCTCGACAGGGTGACAAACCGGACCGTTGAGTTGTCGCTGGGAAAGTTGTATGATTACCGGGTAGGCTATTCAAAATATGTGGAATTGAAGCAGGAACGGATTGCTGTCCAGCACGCTGCCTATGACAACCAGCAGAAGTTGATTCAGGATACAGAGCAATTCATTCACAGATTCAGGTACAAGGCGACCAAGGCTGTTCAGGTTCAATCCCGGATCAAGCAATTGGACAAAATGGATCGCATTGAAGTTGAGAAGGAGGATGATCGGGTTATGAACCTGAAGTTTCCGCCGTCAATAAGATCCGGAACAATCGTGGTGGAAGCTATTGATTTACGGAAAGATTTTGGGGATTATCGGGTTCTGGATGGGGTAAACCTGGCGATTGAAAGAGGTGAAAAAGTAGCTTTTGTAGGTCGAAATGGTGAGGGAAAGACCACCCTTTCGAAAATTCTTGTAGGTGAACTTGATTTCACGGGTAAGTTGAAAATAGGACACAATGTGGAACTCGGTTACTTTGCACAGAACCAGGACGAGATCATGGATGGAAATTTGACTGTACTTGAAACAGTGGATCGTGTCGCGGTGGGAGATGTCCGCACTCGAATCAGGGATATATTGGGTGCCTTCCTTTTCAGGGGAGAGGATGTGGAAAAAAAGGTGAAAGTGTTATCAGGCGGGGAACGTTCCAGGCTTTCCATGGCAAAGATGCTGCTTCAACCGTTTAACTTATTGATCCTTGATGAACCCACCAACCACCTGGACATGCGTTCAAAAGATATCCTGAAAAATGCCTTGATGTTGTTTGATGGTACACTTATTGTGGTTTCTCATGACAGGGAATTTTTAGATGGACTTGTTGACAAAGTATTCGAATTCAGGCATAAGACAGTGAAAGAGCACCTGGGGGGAATATTTGAATTTTTACAACGACGAAATCTTTTCACGCTTCAGGAAATTGAAAGAAAGGGGAATTCCCAGGTGAACTCCAAAGATAATATTTCAAAAGCTAAAATGGAGAATGAACAGGCTGTTAGGGATCCGGTAAAACCTTCCAACAAGTACCAATATGAGGAAAAGAAAGCACTTGAAAAGAAAATCAGAAAAGTGGCCAACCGGATAAAATCCCTGGAGCATAAGATCGAGCGGATTGAAGACGAGCTTTCTAAAATGGATTTAATGTTAATGAATCCTGACAACATTACAGGAATGCAGGTATATGAAGATTATGAGAAACTAAAGACAGCACATGACGAGGCTTTGGCATCCTGGGAAAAGCAGTCTCTCCTACGGGATAAGATGGCTGGCGAAAAAAAATAGTTAATTTTGAGTGAATGACGAGGAATGGATCGAAGATCATATTGGGATGGTTAATGGTTGCTTGCCTTGGGGGGTGCTTTTCCACAGAACAGACAACTAAAGAAGAATCTCCAGGCTTTCTGGCTTCCGTATACAACCCAAGCCGGCTGTCCCTACATCCGGACTATTCAATTTTTCACGAAAGTGCCGGATATTCGGTACTGTACATTAGGGCTTATCCTGCAGAATTAAGATTTAACGAAACCAATGAGGATTCTGAGTACAGGGCATTGTTGTCACTCAAATACCAGCTAATCCAGTTGGATGATGCAGCTCTGAACGGTGTTACTGTGGATTCGGCTACAATCACTTATAAACTTAAAACTGTGGATGAAAAGAGGCCGGCATTTTTCGCCACGCTTTCAATACCAGTCCGAGAGGGAAACCGGTATCTGCTGAGGCTCCAGGTCCAGGATCTTAATCGGGGTAGCATAGGTCTCGAATATTTATATGTGGATAAAATAAATCCATATGGCGCCCAGAATTTCAAAGTAATTTCCAAATTTTCGGGATATCCTAAGTTTATGCGCTTTTTTCTGCCTGGTGAGGAATTTAATATTCGCTACCGGGCTTCCTCAAAGGATTCTATCTATGTGGATTATTTCAAAATTAAAAGCGAATTACCCCGACCACCCATCACAGCAACGGCCGACTATACGATGAATTATTCACTCGATACCACCTTCGTATTTCCGCTTGTGGATACTGTTCAATATGATTTTAAAAACGAGGGCATGTATTTTGCCCGTGTGGATCAGGATCAGGAGGATGGGCTGACCTTGTTTAATTTTGGGGGCTCTTTTCCTGAGGTAAAAACACCCCTTGAATTGATGGAGCCCTTATTTTACCTGGCAACATTGGCAGAATACAGGGACCTGAGAATGGAGCCCAATCGCAAACTTGCTGTGGATAATTACTGGCTAAGACTGGGCAATAACGTGGAGAAATCCAGGGAGTTGATACGTATTTATTATAACAGGGTTGTATACTCAAACCTCTATTTCACCACCAACAAAGAAGGCTGGAAAACAGATCAGGGAATGATCTTCATATTATTTGGTCCACCCAACAGAATACAGATGACTGGTACCGGGGAAAGCTGGTATTATTTTGCCAAGAGAAAAGGCAATCCGGTTGAATTTCGCTTTGCCCGGCAACCAAATGTGTATTCTTTTCAGTATATGGTTTGGGAAAAAACCACTGAATCACAGATGTTTTGGAATGAGGCTGTACGTTCCTGGCGAAATGGCAAGGTTTATTCAATGGGATCCTGATGGCGAAAAATGACAGTTTCATTTTTGGGATACATGCTGTTCTAGAGGCACTTAAATCGGGAAAGGATCTGCAAAAGGTTTTAATCAAGCGGGGTTCCGGATCAGACCTTATGAAAGAGCTGCTGGGAGAGCTTAGATTGCGGGATATCCCTCATCAACAGGTACCCATTGAGAAATTGAACCGCCTTACCGGTAAAAACCATCAGGGTGTTATTGCCTGGTTGTCAGAAATCACCTACAGCAGTATCACAGGTATTTTACCTGCTATATATGAATCCGGAGAAGATCCGTTGATTCTTATCCTTGACGAAGTATCCGATGTGCGAAATTTTGGAGCAATAGCCAGAAGCGCTGAATGCGCCGGAGTGCATGCCATTGTTATTCCACATTCAGGAAGTGCTGCCATAAATGCAGATGCCATAAAAACTTCAGCCGGGGCCCTCCACAGGATCGCGGTTTGCCGTTCCAGGGACCTGGTTGCTACTGCAAAGTTTCTCAGGGAAAGCGGACTCAGATTGTTCGCAGCCACTGAGAATGCAAATGATACCATATACGCCACAGAAATGTCAGGACCGGCTGGAATTATTCTGGGAGCGGAGGATCGTGGTATCTCATTCAGACTGTTGAAAGATGCCGATCATTGGATATCCATACCAATGAGAGGTTCCATAGCATCACTTAATGTGTCGGTGGCAGCGGGGATTATCTTATTTGAAGTGATTCGCCAGCGCTCTCAATAATTTTAGTCAAGCGGTAGTTGCCTGTTAAAACTTTCCTCTAATGAGATAAAAGTTTCCGTGC
>CAZCQL010000035.1:0-47350 GCA_964500835.1 uncultured Bacteroides sp. | reverse complement strand
CTTTCAATAAAGTTCCTCTGATGCAAGTCATCCGGAAATACTCCGAAATCCTGGGCAATAACTTCTTTATCACTGCCAAACACCTGCCAGCCACCACCATGCCTGCCCAGAAACATCACTCCCTGGGTTCCATAGATCTCCGTTCGCGTGGCATTCTGATCCCAATCCGGGAACTCGTGATCGCTCATGCGAATCCTTACAGGGGTTTTGTTCATATAATTGGTGGCACTTCCACTTTCACAGGTCATCGTGAAATCCTTAAAATCATAGGTTATAGCCTGGAATTCAGGAGTTTCCTTTCCTTCTGATTGCCAGGCCCAATTCCCGCCACAACAATAGACCGACCGGGGATGCCCGGGATCACCTAACACCAAACGAGCCAGGTCCATCACATGACTGGCGTCGTCTGAGAGTTTTCCACCGCCAAAATCCCAGTAATTCAACCATCCTCCCCTGCGTTCCATGTCATGAATGCCAGGATTATACGTGTGATACGGTGCCGGCCCGATCCACGCATCCCAGTTCAATCCAGCGGGCACAGCAACATCAGGTTTGACAAACCACCTGCTCCCTCCCAGCATATTGTACGACTTCACATGAACTATCTTACCTAATTTTCCAGATTGAATAAATTCTCTGGCCGTGAACGCATAGGATGCGCTCCTGTTCTGGAATCCAATCTGCAGTATTTTCCCATACTTTTCAGAAGCTTCCACCATTTTCCGGCCTTCCCAGATGGTGATGGTCGGGTTCTTTTCCACATAGACATGCTTTCCGGCCTGCAATGCCCATATGGTGGAGAGCGCATGCCAGTGTTCCGGGGTAGAGATCCATACTGCATCCACCTGTGGATCATCAAACACCTGTTTCATATCGCTGACTAGAGCTGGGGTGTAGCCGAGCCGATTCTCCACCTCTTTTAAAGTGAGGCCCGATTTCACATCATTTACATCACAAATGTACCTGATCTCTACACCCTTACTAATCTTGCAAAGATTGATAATGGTACTCCTGCCCCGACTGCCGGCACCAATCAAACCCACGACCACCTTGTCATTCGATCCCACTGGATGATCTGAGCCTAGCGCAGCAGTTCCTGTGAGGATACCCGCTGTACCTGCCAGGGTGCTATTTATAAAAGTTCGTCGCTTCATGGTTGATCGTTTTTGAGATTTCATTCCCCAATAGATACCGCACCGAATTGGTCATGATATGCATAAATCCTTCTTCCTCCCAGTCATCCCAATGCCCGAGTGAAGTATAGATTACCGTATTGTCTCCTGGATGATTGATCCAGAAAACCGGCTCTGGTAATTCACCGGGAATCTCTCCCGTAAGCAAGACCTGTACTGTGGCACTTCTCAACGGCCTGTTTTTATAGAGCCAATTAGGACTTGTGTAGCCTTCCAGGGGGAACCCGGCCAGCAGCGGATGGCGTTCCATTCCGGGAACGATTGATACGGTGGTTCCCTCCTCCAAATGGCCAAAATGTCCCTGGTAATTTCCACCCAGAACATCCCGGTCAAATTCGGGCCACTGGGCCAGCACATCGGAAACAGGTCCGTCAGCTTGTTCAAGAACTCCTCCTTCCCGCGGGACTGTTTTACCGGCATCGAAAGCGTGGCTTGCCGTCCTTATACCAAGCAGAGGTTTCCCACTATGAACATACTCGCGAATCAGCTTCATTTTCTCCGCTTCCAATGCCCTTCGCCGAATAAAGATCACTGCCAGGTCTGCATCTTTCAGTATCTGAAGATTCTCTATGTTATTCCTTCCCTCACCTTTCATAACAGGTTTCCCAAGAGCGAACTCACATGCAACGGGTTCGGTTAATAACAACTGATGGGCAAATTCAGGGAGTCGCTGATTGGCCCGGTATTCACTTTCTGCAGTTATAAATGCCACCACCGCACGGTGATCTTCTTTGAACCTGAACTGCTTTTCACCCGTGAAATCAGTGGAGACCATGGTGGGTGCAATGTGAGTTTCCATATACTCAAGCACGAGACTGGTCCCCGTGAAGTGAGAAACTTCCGGACGCATGTCAGAATTATACATCACATCGGTAAGATCCCTCATGAGCATCACATTCATACCAAGCCTTACCATGTTCCTTAATCCGAACGGTCGATTCACGATACACATGTTCGCATGGACACCCACAAGAATTACATTGGCAATCGCTTTCTTTGTGAATAATCCTGCCATCTCCTCACCGGAATCACTCACGGCATCACCCTCTACTATCTCAATTGAATCGTGCTGCTTTGTCCATGGCTTTCCCCGGGTACATTTTTCTTTGCAGTCACACCCTCCGTCACTCTGATCGATGGGCCAGATAGCCTTTGCTTCACTTTCCAATTTATCCGGAGATATCAGATCCCCAAACTTTTTACCGGCAAACTTTCTCCCAAGTTTTCGTGCTGCGGATCCTGAATAATAATCTGTCACGCCAGATGGGGCGTGAATTATAAGGACACCCTTGTCCCTGGCTACCTTCAGGACCTTATTGATTTCAGGGGCCAGTTCATTTACTCTCTCCTCAGCCCCCTTGCACCAGTGCCTGTCCCACATGTCACATACGATAATAGCCGTTTCTCCCGGTTTCCAGAAAGATATATCATTTACAATGACAGTAGCGCTGCTATCCAGATCGGACACAATTCGGCGCTGGGACGATATTCGTAGCAGATCCGAATCCTGGGAAGGCGCGTCCAGCCATCCTGCGATCAACAGCAACAAAACTATTCTCCCTGCCAGCTGATTTCCCATTCTACAATATAAAATTATTTCCAAACAAATTGATCATTCCACGCACTCCATTGTACGAAATTATCAGCGAAAATATAAAGGCAAGAGCAAGAGCCGTGTTTAGAAGCCATCCGGCCCGATGCCTGCCTAATAATTCTATTTTATTTATCAAAACTATTATTCCACCGATCACCACCGGCAGAATAAAAACACTGGCTACCTGTGTGGCTATCTGAGCCACTATCGGATTAGCCCCTAACACAGGAACCAACAGTCCGACTAAACATCCCGCACCGGCAAGTATCCTGAACGTCCCCGACCTTGCTTCCATCTTTCCTTTCCGGTAATCCCCCATAAGCAATGGCAGAACCATCAGGATGGGAAATACGGAGGATAATCCGGCACTCATGGCCCCCACCATAAACACACTTACGGCGATCTTACCGGCCACCGGCTCAAGTGCCTGAACCATATCCAATACTTTGGTGACTCCTTTTCCCTCGTAAAAGAGAGCTCCTGTGGCCGCTATCATAATGGAAGAGCTGATCAGGAACATGAATAAAGCAGCCGCAAAGGCATCTCTCGATTGAGTTTTCATATGGTTCCTTCCCCACTGTTTCTCTTTAACAATAAGTGGCCTTACAATAAATGTCGGGGCCGCCATGGTTGTTCCCACAAAAGCTGCAACCAGGAGTTCCCCGCCGACCGGAACAGTTGGAATAAATCCCATGGCAATCTCCTTGGGATCGGGTAAAACGATGCACATGGAAAGTAAGAATGAGAGACCCATGATGGTTACAAATACGATGAGTACCTTTTCAAAAAAGGAATACCTTCCCACCAGTAACAGACCATACATAAGAATAATGAGTGCAATGGCAATTCCCAGGACGGCCCAGTAACTCCTTTCCTTTAATCCCGGCAGAAACAACCTCAGTACCTCATACAATGCACTGCTTGTTAATCCAAGTATCCCCGAAAGAGCACTCCACTGCCCCAAAACCACACCAACAATAGTCAGGATTGCCCAGAATTTTCCCCATTTCAGATACTTCCGGAAACCGTGGATGGCAGTCTCACCTGTAACGACCGCAAAGCGGCCGTACGCTTCCATTAAGATCCAGGCAAAGAAAGCACTCAGGAACAGCACCCAGAGTAACTGGGTACCGTAAATACTGCCTGCCTTGATCATGGAGGTGACACTCCCGGTTCCAATGGTATATCCGATACAAAAGATGCCCGGACCCACCGAGAGGAGAAGCCGCCCTGCTTTATCAAGTATCCTATTTCCCCTAGACGGCATCTGTTCGTTGTGCTCGCTCTGCGTGTAAATTAATTTTATTGAAGATCTGTATTTTCCCTGAACCACACATTCATTTTTCCCACCTCACGGTTGGCCCATGCGTAGTATGGGACCAGATTCAGGTCCTTACTTTTAAGGATATTCACTCCTCCCAACAGGCCGGAATCATACCGGGACTCAAATTGTGAACCTTCGTTCAAAACTGCCTCCAGTACATCCACCTGGTTATCTATCTCTTCGGCACAGTAGACAAGAGGGCCATACTGAACTGCCCGCAGGCCCGATTTGGCTTCTACCTTTTCATTGGCTGAAATAACCCTCTCCTCCATGGGGAGATTTAATCGAATCACATCTCCCTTCTTCCATTTCCGGCGGACCATTGCATAACCCCTGGAAATACTCAAATCCACCTCTTCTCCATTCACCCACAGAGAGGGCTTCCCGGCCTGTTCATCCACGAATTTAAACAGATCCGAGGGTACGGGTTTGTTCCTGGCCCACCCGGGAATACGAATATTCAGGGTGGCGTCTACCTCATCTTCATTTTGGATCTTCAATTGGATTGCTCCAGCCCAGGGATAGGTTGATTGCTGGGACAGGGAAAGGGTCCCTTTTTTGGTTTCAACTGAAACCTCGCTGTTCATAAAGAGGTTCACATAGACTTCCTCCCCCCTGGCTGCATAGGCATATCCAGCGACGGAAGGCACAAACCGGGATAGATTAGACGGACAGCAGGAACAGTCGAACCAGGGAGAACGTCCGTTGACTCCCTGATTAAAAGCGGTTACCCCATCATGTTGCAGGGTATTGGGGTAGAAGAACATGGTCCCTTCCATGGACAATCCGGAGATAATGCCATTGTAAAGAGTACGCTCCAACACATCAATGTATTTTGCATCTCCGTGCAGCAAGAACATCCGGTGATTCCAGTACACATTGGCAATGGCTGCACAAGTCTCGTTGTAAGGATGATTGGGAAGGTCATAATTCTTTCCGTAGGCTTCTCCCTCCCTACTTGCCCCCACACCGCCCGTGACGGACAATTTCTTCTGAACCACGTTCTCCCATATCCTGCCAATGGCAGCCAGGTAAGCAGTGTCTCCGGTGAGGGCAGCGATATCGGCCATGGCACTGTACATGTAGTTGGCCCTCACGGCATGCCCCACAGCTTCGGATTGTTCGGTAACCGGAAGATGGGCCTGGCTGTAGGACCCATCATGAACCTCGGCCCGGATATCCAGGAAATGCTTTGCCAACTCCAGGTACCTTTGATCACCGGTCACGCGGTACAATTTGGCCAGTCCAATTTCAATCTCCTGGTGCCCTGGCACATACTTATTGCCTTGAACAATACACACCTCATAGATCAGGTCGGCATTTTTAATCGCCACATTCAGGAAACTTCGCTTACCTGTTGCCCGGAAATGAGCTACAGCAGCTTCATACATGTGACCCGCATTGTAAAATTCATGGCTAAAATGCGGAGTCCCTAGCCATTGGCCTGCATCGTCGTATGAACAGCAGGCAAAATCGGTGTACTCATTTGCTTTTAATGTCCAGGGGGTGTAAAGATAGCCATCCTCTTCCTGCGCCCCTGAAATATATGAAACCAGGGTGTCCAGATAAGCCTCCATCCCTGGATCTTCATCCAGCATCAGGCTGTATGCTGCTCCTTCTGCAATTTTGTAAACATCAGAATCATTGAAACCGAATCTCCCACGAAACTTACCTTCCCTGAGTCCGCTTGCAAAAACGAAATTGTCAATCCTGCCTGTTTCCCGACATTTCTTAAAGGCAAAGGGGATAGTGGCATCCCTGGTTGTTTTTACCCAATCGCGCCAGAATCCATCCCTTAGTTCTACCTGGGTGAAATCTACTGGTGTAATGGGATAATCTTTCATCGGTTCCGGAGGTAGCTCTTTGCATCCTTGCGTCATGCAGAATGCGAAAATGGACAGGGAAAGCAGGGTCGTTTTCATTTTCATTCGTTATGGGTTGTTTACATCACAGGTATTTGCCGATCAATTTACTAAGAATTAATTCCAGTAGAAAAAAAAGACATCGTTCAGGACGTTGCTTGAACAGGTACTACCGTTTCAGAACTTTTACCCAGTAGGTGCCATTTCCCGAAATAATATTCAATAGATAAATCCCATCAGCATATTCCGACAGATTTATCCTGCCGGAACCCGTGGGCAAATACGATTCGGCAATCAACTTCCCGTGCAGATCATAGACCAACAAATTCCCGGATGATAAGTCAGTCTCAATGTGAAGCAAATCGAAAAATGGATTTGGGAATACCTGCATCCGGGGCAGAGGCTTGGTTTCAGTTGCTGTTCCTATGCCGGATAGATACAGATAGGGGACATAGTTATGGCTGGTGATGGTTACCTGAAAATTCTCAGGGACGTTATCAAATGTATGAAATGACACGCCCTCCACTACCTCCTGATACCCATCATCCAGATTCCGGCTTGTGATGCATATCCTGCATTCTTTTATCCCTCCTGTATTGACAGTTAATGAATTCCCCAGCCTGAACATCCTCACATTTTCGAAAATCAAAGGATCACCAGTGAGTAAGGGAAGTTCCGGATCGCCCATTGCATTCATCGAGTAAAGCAGGAACTGGTATGCTCCTCCCGCCTCACCGTTTAAGATGAAGTTTGACTTTGTTTTCGCCGCTATTTCGCCAAATGAATTTCCGTACAGAGTTGGTGATCCTCTGAACAGCAAATTTAAGAATACTGCATTATATTCGTAGGATGGCCCAAGACTCAGTGAAGTATCCGAAAATCCAAATCCAATCCGGGTATTACCAAAAAACGCGATACACCCCCCATTTGGATTTGACAGCAAGACCTCACTCATGCATACTCCTTCAGAATCAAATGCATTTGCCTCCGAATTGGTAGAGAGCCAGATACCAGGTTTAGAGCCGGTGATTTCAACGGCATCATAGATGTCAAAAGGCGTACCTGTTTCCATGAGAAAGGCGCTTCTCGATCCTGGCCCTGCAAAATGAACCAGACCATATCCCTGATGAAGTTGCTTCTTTAAGTTTGAAGCAGAAACCTGGTATGCTGCCTGATCCGGGAAATCTGTTCCGGTATCGAAGAAGTTTATCTTTTTACCCTGCCAGTTATCTTTGACATAAGAATTGTACATTAATTCAGAGCGATGGTGGTTATCACTTTTCCCATCCCAGGAGGTCCATGATTCTATCCCGGACATAAGCATCTTTTCTGCAAATTCTTCCCGGGTAGGATTAATTTCATACCACAGGGACTTATTTACGAAATTCCGCACCTGTTCCCGGCTGTGTACCGGAATTCTGGTAAGGAATATTTCAGGGACCAGATCAATTCCATCCCTGTGAATCTCGCCGATCTTGTCATCAACGAAGCTATTCCAATCGAATCGTTTATCAAAACATGCATAGAAGAGATCCGTTGGAATATTCCAGTCTGTTTCCAGGTAATTGTTCGTATTCACTTCTGCAAAACATCCCTGGACAGGCACCACGTCCTCGTCTCCACCCAACAGAGCCCAGATAAGATTATTGTTCCTGTAATAATCAGAAAGGCATCGTTTGATCTTCAGCTGATTTGAACTTTCCTCATATTTAGCATATATCTCGCTTAGAGTAATGATCTCTGCGGACAATCCTTTACGGATTTTCCATTCAATCAGGGGTACAAATTCTGATTTTAATTCTTCCGAAGTGATTACAAGGTAGTCAACCCGGCCATCGCCTGGAGCTTTATTCGTATTCTGGGCCATCATCCGGCCAATCCCTGAAAACAGTGCCAGTACCCAAACACCTTTTATAATCCACCTCATCATTCCCTGATCATTAATTTCCAGATCCAAGTGTTCTTCGCATCTCCCCGAAGGCTTTGCCATTGGTTTCCGGAATCTTAATTATCACCCAAAGCAGTTGGAGTATCATCATAAATGAGAAGAAAACAAACATTAATCCGCCCAGGGCGGATGTGAGAGACCATAATAATAACGGAGATTTTTTCATTCCTGAGATTAAAATGTGTGATAAAGATATCAAATATCATTTCAGATTTCCCAATTGCAACATATGGACCAAATGAGGAATCATTACACCTAATGTTGAACGATCATGGGACCACCATTGTATGTCGCCTGTGGTAATTTTAAGAATTACCCGGATTTGATACAAAGGCATAAGAAAAAGGTGATCTATGGCATCTCTTCGGACCACGTAAAACAAACCAAGAACTAATCGAGGCAAATCACGATGAACAGTCTGAGAAATAATCTAGTGCTGGGTATATTTCTGATAAGCGCACTAAGTACAACTGCTCAACAGGTTATACATATTGAAGTTTATCCAAATACAAGCCGGGCCATCCAGGGGAAATTAAGGCTGGAAAGGGCTAAATACTTTAACCTGGCGGCTTCCGGAACCAATATTGAAGGAACCATTGGAGACCAGGCACTGACCGATTACTATTTCAAGGATCTGAAGATGACCCTTGGGAGAGCCCTTGGAATGGTAGGAAGCGAAGTTTCCTGGGGGAACAGTGTGTTTGAAGATCCTTCCAGGCCAGGATTTACAGACCTTACCCGCTTGATAAATGCACAGAATCCATCTAATTCCGGGGCCTCTTCTGAATTGATGGATATTCTGGGTCCGAATCAGAATGTAGCCTTTCATGACAGGCACAATTCCTACCCCTCTTTTATGGCACAGTATACCAAAGAAGGATCCACCCAATCCTATCCGGTCAATAATGAGGCAGCTGCCGAACTGGCGGCCACCTTGCTTGAACATAAATTTACCGATTGGACCCGCCCTGCATTCTATGAGCCGGTCAACGAACCAGACTGGCGGTTCTGGTCCGACCCGCGGTTTATTGAACACCATACAAGCATTCAGGAAAAAGTAAAAAACGCTTACCTGCCCGTGGAAGTCGGAGGACCTTGTCTCTCTGTAGGATACTTCTACAAAAGCAACTTCAATGCCCTGAGCCAGATTACAGATTTTATTGACAGGACACAGGGCAACCTGGATTTTTATTCATTCCACATTTACGACTACATGTCATGGGACGATGATATTTTCGATTTTACAGGCAGTGTTACCTCCGGACTGCCCACCGAGGGTGTATTTGATGCCATCGCCAATCATACCATGAACAAATTCGGAAAGCAGTTTACCTATGTCGCAAGCGAACATGGGGGGTATATCTCCGATGCCGCAAACCGGGAATATGCGCTGGAAAAACTGGCCAGCCTGTACTTCCCTGGCAGCGGTTTTACCCATGCGATGGAAAAGCGGTCCATTGCCGATTTCCTGGCGGTTTCCAGTGAACTGGCGAATACGTTTACTTTCATGAATCATCCTCATATCGTTAAAAAAGCTGTGCCCTTCATCCTCCTTGAATCCTTTGGGTGGGACCCGAAATATTACGCTTCACTGCTGGTGGCCAACAATTTTACAGACAATGGAGACTGGGTGGAATCAAAACGAATTCACTTCTATGAATTTTTCAGGGATGTAGAAGGGAGAAGGATCCGTTCATTTTGTGATGATTCAGATATACAGCATCATGCGTTCGTGGAGGACAATAAGCTTATCCTTCTGTTCCATAATCTGAGCAATGTGGACGGAACCATTCAACTTCAAATCAATGATAATCCGGGCCAGGTGAAGGAAATTACAGCACGAAAATTTGGTCGAAAGCCTGATTTCAGACCCTATTTAGTCCAGGAAAGAATATTCTCTCTGGAGGATGAACTCCCTATCAGAGCCAGGGAAGCCATTGCCCTTTTCATCGAATATGACAAGCCCATTGAAGAGATGGATATCCTCGATGAGATCCCCTATTACGGCAACAGCACGAGTGTCCAGTTTGCAGGATCCCACGATTTCCAGCTGGACATGCCAGATTTCGAAACTGCCCAATATGCCATCCTGAGAGTGGGAATCGGGTTACCTTCCTCCAGTTCGAAAAATGTGAATTTCTCCATTAACGGCACCCTGTTAGAAAGCCAGACAGAAGATTGCGCGGATCGCCTTGCTGGTGGTGGAGATTACGGGACCACAAGGATTATGAGAGTGGACACTTCCCTGCTCCAGGCGACCAATACCATTACAGTGAATTTCCCTGATGGCCAGACCGGTGGTGTGGGAGCCACGGTGATCAGGGCCGGTATTCCGGCAACGGATTCCATAGAGGGATTGGATCTCATCCAGCAGTCGGTTTCCCTGTATGAAAACCAATCTACTTCATTGCAGGTTACCCTGTTGCCCGAAACTACCATGGACAAAGGAATCACCTGGGAAAGCCTTGATCCGGGGATCGCCACTGTATCGGCAGCGGGGTTGGTGGTCGGAAAGATAGAAGGAACAACGCGCATTATCGCCCGTTCCGAATACGGAGGATTCTCCGACACCTGTTCGGTGAACGTTGTCACCCAGGACCTGGTATCGATGGCAGACAAGTCAGGCTGGATCGCAGTATATGCAGACGACGAAGGGTTCATCAATGGTACACTGAAACAGTTGGCCATCGACAACAACCCAGCTACTTTCTGGCATACCGAATGGCTTTCCGAACCCTGGAAACCATTGCCTCATGAGATTTGGGTGGATATGGGTGACACCCTTGCATTTGACCGGTTCATCTATACTCCCCGGCAGGATCCGTGGGGCCCCAATGGGAATATTGGAGAGTATGAGCTTTACTTTTCCAATGATTCGGCCAACTGGGGTACCCCTGAAGTCACCGGAACATTTTCCTGGAACGTTGGTGAAGACAATTATTACAAGGAAATTCAGTATGTCGATCTTGGTGGAACAGTGTCCGCCAGATTTTTCAGGTTGGTGGCCCTGACAGAACACCAGGGAAATCCCGATATGACACATACCAATGCTGCAGAACTGGACGTTAGCTCAAGCCTTACAGGTCTTACTTTCACTTCAGATACGGTCTCTATTTCCGTAGGTGAAGAATTGGCACTGGAATTGCGATCCCTTCCATTTTTGGGAGTGATTCCCGGTAACCAGGTATCATGGTCATCCATGGACCTTACGGTAGCCGGTGTAGAGGATGGTGTACTCACAGGTGCCGGGCCAGGCTGGGTAAAAATTAGTGCCACTTCTTTTGATGCCGGTTTTACCGATACACTTGTGGTGGAGGTTTCCATAATTCCCGTGGCAGAAATACTGAATTCCAGGGAAGAGTTTACGACCCAAGCAGGGGAAACTGTTATTCTGAACGCAGAGATTCTTCCAGCCAACGCCTATTATGATTCGTACCATTGGGTTTCGGACAATGATTTGGTAGCCAAAGTGGTTATGGGCTATGTTTCTGCCGTCGCCATTGGAACAGCAAATATCATTGCCATCAGCAGCGACGGAATTCATAGAGATACCACGATTGTTACCGTAGTTGACAACCAATATGACGTGGCGGTTACTCTTATTGATGATCAATCGGGAGTACCTGTGGAAGGAGCCCTGGTGAGTATTGGCGGGGATTCCGCTCAATCCGATGGCAACGGAGTGGCTCTTTTTTCGGGAATCAGTCTGGATGACTATTCGCTGAATATTTACAAGGACAAGTATCAGGCTATTTCGAGTACAGTTTCATTACCTGAGGATACTCTCCTCTCAGTTGCACTGAGCCGGACCCTTCATGAGGTAATCCTATCTGTGAAAGAAACAATATTGGGTATCCCCGTTTACAATGCGGAAGTGTCCCTGGGAACTATCAGTGGCCAAACAAATGCTGACGGCAGAATAGAAATTATCACTCCCTGGGGAGATTTCGATTACACCCTGTCAAAGTCCTATTTTGATCCCGGAATCGGCAGTCTCTCTATAGAAGGTGACACATTAATCGAATTGCAGCTGACCAGGGTATCGGCGGATCTGAAATTCAGGATATCTGATTCTGCGGGGATCCTCCGGGGATCCTCTATCATCTTAGGGGAATTGTCAGGAGTTACCAACGTTGTTGGTATTTACACCTTTAACGAACTTGCTGCCAATTCGGAATACAGCTACCAGATATCCAAAGACGGATATCAGACCAGGGCTGATCAAATCTATCTTGCAAAAGATACCACGTTGAATGTGATCCTCTCCTTTGCCACCGGCATGAGTTCTGAGAGTGAACTTACTGTCCAGCTGTATCCCAATCCGGCAGATGGATTTCTGCACCTGGTTATCCCAGGGATCACACACCTGCAAGTTCTTTCTATGGATGGTGTACTTCTCAGGGAAGAAAAGCTTTTGAAGGGCCAAACAATATTATCTGTGAATGAGTTTGATTCGGGACTATACATGCTAAGATTTTTTACAGACGAAGGGATAGAAGTCAAGCGAATTACCGTGATTCATTAATGTATATCTCCTATGTTCATTCTCGCTATATTGCATGATCACTTATGAGCCTGTGCAAATGAAAAAAAACGTCCAACAAATAATGATCTTTTTAATTTTCACCGCGGGACCCTGGTTTTTGCTTACATGCAGTGAAAAAAACAGAAATATAAAGGGAATTGTATCGGAAAGTCCAACAGGGAAAAAGCTTAGTCCGGCCATGGAACGGGCCATGAATATCTGGCCCACCTGGGACGACCGTAAGAATCCATTTTTTACCAATTTCAAGTATTCCCGCATCACCGGAATCGGCAAGGATCCTAAGGTATCACGAAGGGATGCCAGTAAGGTAATTCTCCACAACGGGAGCTATTATGTATGGTATACCCGGCGTGCGACAGATTTGCCACCTGCCGGCATCGACAACGGGACCGATGAGATCCCTGCCCTCGACTGGGACCTGGCTGAGATATGGTATGCTACAAGCAAAGATGGCTTCGACTGGGTTGAGCAAGGACCAGCCGTAAAACCTGCGCCAAAGGGTGAGTATGGGGACCGCTCCCTTTCCACTACCGATATCCTGGTATACAAAGGGAAATACTACCTCTATTACCAGACCTTCACGGGCCCGTTCAGCAGTAAAGAAGGTGATCATTGCGATGTGAGCATGGCTTGGGCAAACTCCCCGGACGGACCCTGGACCAAAACCTCTGAACCCGTTCTACCGCTCGGAGATAGCACTGAATGGGATGGAGGCGCCATTCATGACCCTTACCCCCTTGTGTATAAAGGTAAGATCTGGCTTTTTTACAAGGGAGAAGTTCCCCGCAACGGCAAAGTTACATGGCTGGTGCGTGCACAGGGTGTGGCCATTTCGGACTCACCTGAAGGGCCCTTTGTCAAACAAAAGATGAACCCCATCATCAATTCGGGTCATGAAACCTGTGTCTTCCCCTGGGGAGAGGGACTGGTTGCGCTCGCTACTGTAGACGGACCTGAGAAAAATACGGTTCAATATGCACCGGATGGCATTTCATTCCGGCCGGTTGCCAGTTTGGTGGTTCCTCCATACGCCCCTGGCCCATATTGTCCGGACATATTTGAGGACAGTGGCCATGGGATGGGCATTAAATGGGGCATCTCACACATCAGCGAGGTGGAGATCGTACACACCTACCGGCGGATGCGGACCAGCAATTCATTCCTTATTCGATTTGACTGTGATCTTCACAGGGTTGACCACGATCCTTATTATAAGAATATCAGGGACCAGGTGGGGAAATACGGTGAAGAGACCTATTTTATGCCCCGGATGGAGCTTGAAGAAGAACAGAAAATGAAAGTGTTAAAGGAAACAAAACTCAACTAATAAAAATTCATTGCCGTGAAGATCAAACTAATACATCTGTCGTCGTGGAGCATCATCATGCTCCTGCTAAACGCATGTACTGCCGACCAGGGTGGATTTCCCTTTATACTGCCGGTCGAGAAACCGCACGGAAAACTGAGCCTGGCCATGGAAAGAAATTACACTGCCTATCCAGCTGCACGACCCGAACTCAACGAGCTATTTACGCAGTTTAAGTATACGCGGCTTGAGGGATTTAATTACAATGGCCATAATGGCACCATCTCACGGCGGGACCCTTCAAAAGTGATCTTTGCCAACGGAAAATATTACGTCTGGTATACCCACAGGGAAACACCCACCCCGCCCAAAGGTGCGGAAAACTCAAACGACACCACCCCTTCCACTGATTGGGACCTGTCTGATATCTGGTATGCCACCAGCGAGGATGGCTTTGTCTGGAAGGAACAGGGAGTTGCTGTGCCCCGCCCGAACAAACCAAATGTAGGTTGGCGCTCAGTTACCACCACCGACATCCTGATCTGGGAAGGGAAATATTACCTATACTACCAGGGATTTATGGAAGCCAGCGGGAAACGCGGCGATGATTGTCCGGTGGCAGTTTCCTACGCTGACTCTCCGGACGGTCCATGGACGCCTTATAACAAGATTGTCGTTCCCAATGGAGCCGAGGGTGAATGGGACCAGTACTCCATTCATGATCCCTATCCCCTGGTGTACAAGGGAAAAATCTATCTCTATTATAAATCTGATTTTGACGGTGATCCCCGCCTTGTTCGGATGCAGGGCCTTGCAACCGCAGATAATCCTCTGGGACCTTTTTCTAAGAGCGCATTTAATCCGGTGATCACATCAGGTCACGAGACTACTCTATTTCCGTTCGAAGATGGAATTGCGGCATTGGTAACCAGGGACGGCAATGAGCATTTCACCATTCAATATGCCCCCGACGGTATCAACTTCTCCATCAAGTCCATAGTTGAGTTGATGCCCCATGCTGCGGGGCCATTTATCCCTGATGCTTTTACCAATACAAAAGACGGAAAAGGGATTACCTGGGGAATCTCACACTTTAACAACTATTCCGGCGACTGGAGCCGGAACCATTCGATCCTTGCCCGCTTCGATTGTGACCTGAGCAAAGAGCTGGACGATCCGGCCATGAAAAGTCATTCAGTCTACCACAATGTGAAAGTCTATTTCCGGCAGGGACTCAGTGAAAAACAACGTGCACATATCAGAAAGGAAAATGAGCAACTGAGAAAGAACCAGTAAATGAAGGTTTTCCAAATTGCGGCAGCGCTTCTCATTGCTATCCAACAATTTCCTGATGTACTTGCCCAGGATTCCCCCGAGGTTATGGTGGATATCAACCTTGACCTTCTCCATGAGGTGGGAGGAGTTCATTCGCTGGATAGAAAGAAGTTCATTACCATTCATGCCTCACACACTGACATGGATCTTTCTGACGAACCTGAGATGTTTCGATATATGATGGATAAGCTGGATATAAGTTTTGGACGCAACATGGGGAGGATCAACTGGGATCTGAACCAGGTGGCAGAAGACCAGACCAGACCAGGATATCCCAACTATGCGCACATGGTGAGCAAAGGCAATCAGTCCAGGGCCTGGTACGCCGGACTTACGGGTATCCATCACCTGGAGGAGAAGAGCAGTCTGGTGGTGTGTCCTCCCGTCCACCCCTTCTGGCCGGCATACTCCCCCACCAATCCAGACCCCTGTTGCGGAGGCACCTCCTACACGCTGGCAAGCGTGTCAGCCACTGCAGAACTCATTGGAAACTGGCTCAATCTGTACCATGGCAGAGATGGTATGCCACCTCCCACCTACCTGGAGGTCATCAATGAACCATTGTGGCAGATGGTTGATAACAATCAGATAGCAACAATTCCAGAGGTATTCGACTATCACAAAGAGCTGGCCAACAGGATCAGGACTATCAACGACAAGATTAAGATTGGGGGTTATACAACGGCAATTCCTGCCTTTGAGAATGAAAACTTTACTCGGTGGAATGACCGCTGGAAACTGTTTATTGACAGTGTGGGTTCAAGCATGGATTTTTTCTCTCTTCACTTCTACGACGTCTACAACAACAACGGGCAGAAGCAGTTCCGTAAAGGGAGCAACCTGGAAGCCACTTTTGATATAATTGAGCACTACAGTCATCTTGCCCTGGATACCATTAAACCATTTGTGATATCTGAATTTGGGGCACAAACCAATCACATGAAGGATACTTACTGGACTCCATACCGGGACTGGCTTTTGATGAAATCCATCAGTCCCATGTGGCTCTCCTTTATGGCGCGCCCCAACCTGATTGCCAAAGCTGTTCCTTTTGTGGTGGCAAAAGCCACCTGGTTCAATTCTGAGTATCCGTACCATCACCGTTTGATGCGGAAAGCTTCGGAGATGGAGGGAGTAGAAGGAACCCAATGGGTATTTACCGAGTTTATCAAGGTGTATCAGTTATGGGCAGAAGTCAGAGGTACTCGCATCGATACTTATTCAACAGATCCCGATATCCAGGTGGATAGCTATGTGGATGGCAATGAAGCGTATGTGGTTCTCAATAACCTGGAATTCGATTCAAAAATCATCGGTTTGAATTTGAACGGACAGGATTCAAGGCAAATCAGGTCAGTGACCCTGAAGCACCTTTTCTTCAATGGAACAATACCTTCCTTGGATACGGTTGTCTATTCGGATGCACCTCCAAGGGTAGAGATTGGAGCTGAAGCCACTATGGTTCTGAAATACTCCTTTGGAGAGGGTGATACGCTGGATACTCCTGAAACTTCAACTGAAGTGAAATATTATGCGGATAGCTATCTCAAGCCCATTTTGGCAGGTACCAGCAATATATTTAAAATTAATCATGTATCTACCGGAACCTACGGAGAGGCTCTCCTTAGAGTGGGATTGGGAAGAGATCATGGACAGACTCTTCAACCCCAGATCAGGTTCAATGATTCTATGCTGGTTGTTCCAGACGATTTCAGAGGGGATGCACAATCCTCAAGGAATCGATTCTTTGGTGTAATCGAGGTACCGGTACCTTATCACCTGCTAAAAGACCAAAATTCTGTGACGATAGAGTTTTCCGATAGCGGAGGGCATATCAGCAGTGTGGCGCTTCAGGTATTTAATTTTACCAGAGATGTACAGCGGTCTCACCGGCCCGCCAAATTCGATGCGGTATTTAAGGTGGTGGACAAGATTAATAAAATGCCCGTTACACGAGCTATGGTCATCTTTGGAAGTGATACCGCTTACACAAATGATTTAGGTGTTGTGGTTATGGATACCGTCAGGGAAGGCACCTACCCTCTGCAAATATCAGCGCAGGATTATACCAATTACTCGAATCCGGCATTTCAACATTTTAAGAACACCCGCCTCGACATAAAGCTGGTGCCCAACAGATATCAACTCACATTCCACCTGGAGGAAGAGGAGCTTAAATTACCTGTTTACAACGCCAGGATCGATGCAGAGGGCCACATTGGCTATTCCAACCCTGAAGGGGACATCCGTTATGATTTGTTTCACGGATTGCGCCATTATCATATTACGGATGATTATTTCCTTCCTCTGTCCGATTCTGTCATGCTTGTTTCAGACACGTTGCTGGGAGTAAATATAAAGAGAGTAAGAGCCGATGCCAAATTCGTGGTATGGGGCGATTCAGGATCTTACCGCGTGCCTGATGCAGTGGTGGAATTGGGGGACACTGTGATTATAAGCAATTCATTGGGACTGGCCACCTTTATAGCATTAAAAGTGGATACCCTCTATACCTACCGGATAAGTTCAGGAGGTATTGGTATGAACGAAGGAATTCTATTTCTTACCCACGACTCCACCATTCACGTTCATCTGGGGACGCTTGGTGCCGAATCACCCGAAAGAAATAAGGAAATTGAACTCTGGCCCAATCCTGTGACCCATGCACTGCATATAAAATTGATCCTTCTATCCAGTGGATTGATCGAAATAAATCTGGTGGACCTGCGGGGAAGGAATGTGAAAAAATATCAGGAGAAAGGATCGACCGGTGAAAACCAGTTCGATCTTGATGTTTCTGAGCCAGGAGCCGGAGTCTACTTTTTACAGATACATTACAATGACCGGTATCTGATCCATAAGATCTATAAACACTAATAAAATCTCTCCATGCACCTATTCTGCCCTAAGTGAATCGACCGGATTTGCCCGGGAAGCTTTGAGTGATTGCCAAGCTATAGTAGCCAGTGAAATAACAAGCACGATAAAGATTGTCAGCACGTAGATCCAAATTCCGGTTGGTGCTTTGTAGGCAAATTGCCTTTGCCAATGTTTCATCATATACCAGCCCAAAGGGAGCCCGATCAAAATGGAAAAAGATACCCACTTAAGGAAATCTCTGGCAAGCAGCATAAAAACCAGGTTTTCAGAGGCACCAAAAGCCCTTCTGATTCCGATTTCTTTTGTTCTTGTCTGGGCCATGAAAGTGGATAAACCGAAAAGACCAAGACAGGCAATAATAACGGCCATGATGGAAAGATAGGATGAAGCGGTCTGAATGCGCTCCACTTCCAAGTATTGTTTATCAAAAAAGTCTTCCACATAAGTATATCTTGGTGGCTGAGTGGATAGACTTCCTGGCAGCTGTGAATTTTTCTGCTCAGGCCACATTTCAGCAAATGTTTTTCGAACCTCTTCCATTGTCTTTGTCATATCGCGACTGTTGATTTTCATGCTTAAAAACCATCCATAACCTGTCGTGGTTACGTAAATCGCCAAAGGTTTTATGGGGAATATAAGCGACTGGAAATGAAAATCTTCAACCACCCCACTTATGATCCCGCCATTGCCCACCGGAACACCCACAGGATCATCCAGTTTGAGGGCCTCCCTGCAAGTCTCATTAATAATAATGTAATCTACTGAAGATTCCGTGGAAGTATCCGGAGTAAAATTCCTTTGCGAAGAATGCTGCATAATGTCTCCACCGTGGGTGAACTTCAGATCATATACTTCGAAATACTCCAGATCAGCCCGGATAGGCATCACGTCCAGACCATAAAAGAGGGATTCGGGATCATCAACTGGTGAAATATCATCCGATTGAAGTGACCCGGGCACCTCCTGGGAAATACAGGCAAACTCCACATCCGGAATGCGTTTTAACCTGTGTAGTAAATCCAGTTTTTTCTCATCATTATAACCTGCCGTTCCCATAAATATTACCTGTTCGGTGTCAAATCCAAGATTTTGGTTTTGCATATACATGATCTGGTTTTGCATGGAAAATATGGATATAAGCAATGCTGCAGCTGATGAAAACTGGAAAACCAATAAAAATCGGCGTGAAAAGAGGCCTCCACCCCTGCTACTGATTTTTCCTGAAAAAATATCAAGGGGAGACTGACCAGACATCTGAAGGGCCGGGTAGATTCCGGCCAGAATACCAATAGAAAAAACAAACAGCAGCGTTGCGATCCAGGCTACGGGAGACCGAAGAAAATAAAGATTTATGTCTGCCTGTAACAGAAGATTAAATTCTCTGAAAAAAAGCTGAACGAGGGTGGCAGCTACCAGAAAGGCAAAAAATGTATTAATCACAGATTCAATCAGAAAATAGAGGATTAATCTGCCTCTGGACGAGCCTGTAATTTTCCTGAGGGCTATCTCCCTGGCCCGCAGTGAAACCCTCGCTGTATTTAAATTTATATAATTTATAATCCCAAGCAGTAGAATTCCTATGCCCAGAAAAAACAGAGTCATAAGGGTCCTTCGATCCACAATTGACATATAGTCCCTGAATGGATCATAGTCAGCATACAGTATCTCCCTGAGGGGCCGGAGGGATACCTCCCTTCCTGTTCTCAGGTCAGTAGTTGACATCGTTTCTAAAAGATCGTTCCAGGCTCTTCCTATTTTTTTCTCTGCCAGAGTAAGATCTGAGTTTTCCGGGAGTTTCACATAGGTAGGTGTCGCGTAAGCCAAGAGATCTTCCGCTGCTCTCTCTCCACTTCTTAATTCCATCACAAAACGTTTCCATTCTTGGGAAATTAGGGCTTCAAATCTCAAGTGCGTATTTACCGGATCTCTGATTACTCCGGTAACTATTGTTGGAACGCTATTCCAGAGGTAAACTGTTTTTCCCAGAGGGTTTACAGAATGAAAGAGTGTTTTTGATATACTTTCAGTAAGCACAATGGTATTCGTTTCAACCAGGGATTTTTCAGGATCCCCCACCAGGTAATCCTGAGGAAATACCTGCTGAAATCCTGTATCAACAGCACACATGCTTTGGATCACCGTCTGACCGGACAGATTCCCATCCTGACCAATGTAAGAAATGGGAACTCTTGGTTCACGATGGGTTCTTGTCATGTGTGTAATTTCCGGAACCTGCTCCAGGATGAGGTCTCCAAGAAGAAAACTGACCACATCTTTCCCTGTCCCTCCACGGTTGCTTTCCACTCTGTACACCTGTTCGAAAAATGGATTTGACCTGTCTACGGTAAGCTTATCATAAATGTAAAAAGTAACCATCGTAAATACTGCCAGGCCAATAGCCAGACTAAGGATCTGAATGAAGCTCTGAAGCTTGTTTCGCACCACATTCCTGTGTGCTGCTCTGATATAATTCCGGATCATTCGGTATGCGTTGATCGAATATACACATTAAATGTATGCCAGAAGGTCAATAGATATGCCAAGTGATGCATTTATTTAAATTTCAATAAGATACCGATTGAAGCATGTAGAAAGGAACAAATTAATGTCGCATTTTGACACAATTTTTTGTTTCAGAATGACACATGCCATACTTTTATAAATCATGGACGAACTCAAAGGAAAAATCGTAATTGTAGATGACGACCTCGATGTGTTAAAAACAGCCCACCTGGCATTAAAGAGACATTTCAAAGAGGTGATCACTTTATACCAGCCTGAGGACATCCTCCCGTACCTTCAGGAAGGAATAGTTGATGTGGTACTGTTGGATATGAACTTTTCTCCAGGTGTCACCTCAGGTAAAGAAGGGCTTTTATGGTTGAAGAAGATCAAAGAGTTAGCTCCACCGGTTTATGTTCTGATGAATACCGCTTATGGAGAAATCAACCTGGCGGTAGAAGCCATGAGGTTGGGAGCCATTGATTTCATAGTGAAACCGTGGACCAATGAAAAGCTTTTGGCGAGCGTGCGAAACTGCCTGGCATTAAAGCGATCGCGGGAGAAAGTGGTCCGGCTTCAACAGGAAAAAAAGATTCTCAACAAGGACCTGGGAAAAGGGTATGAGGAATTTATTGCACGGTCAAGATCCATGAAACCGGTGTTAACCACTATCGAAAAAGTTGCACCCACCGATGCCATCGTGCTGTTGCTTGGAGAGAACGGAACCGGGAAAGAGCTGGCTGCACGCGAAATTCATCGAAAATCTGTTCGCCGCAATGCCCAGTTTGTCAAAGTAGATCTTGGTTCCATCTCAGAGTCATTATTCGAATCCGAATTATTTGGTTTTACCAAAGGCGCCTTTACAGATGCCAAGGAGGCTCGTCCGGGCCGATTTGAAATCGCATCAGGAGGTACCCTGTTTCTGGATGAGATAGGGAACCTGAATATTTCCATGCAGTCTAAGTTGTTGTCCGTCCTTCAGAACAGCGAAATAACGCGCCTTGGAAGTGCGGTCCCCATCCCCATTGATGTACGAATCATCTGCGCAACGAACCTGTCCCTTTATCAAATGGTTGAAGCCGGAGAATTTCGACAGGATTTACTCTACCGGATTAATACTGTTGAAATTACCTTACCACCTTTGCGGGAAAGGAAAGAAGATATTTCATTGCTGGCATTTCACTACCTTAAGCAATTCCGGAAAAAATACAATAAGCAAAATTTACAGATAAGGGAAGAGACGCTTGACCATCTAATGGAGCATCCCTGGCCTGGCAATATCAGAGAGTTAAGACATTCACTGGAACGAGCGGTAATTATGGGAAATGCAAATCAACTGGAAAGTGAAGACTTCAACCTGGGAACTCCTTCTGCAACATCCAGCGCCCCGGTGACATCAGGGAAAATCGAAGATATTGAAAAATCAGCCATCACTAAGGCATTAAGTAAGGGCTATGCCAACATGGACAAAGTTGCAGAGGAAGTTGGGTTATCACGAAGTACGCTTTACAGGAAAATGAAAAAATACAATTTATAAGATGGCCTCCAAACGAGTGGCACCAAGGCTTGCTATTGTCATCAGGATTTTCCTAATCCTGGTTGTAGGAGCCATTGGGATACATATGGGTTTCAGAACTCCCTACTGGTTGATTGGATGCTGGTTGGGAGCTCTGGATCTACTCCTGGTTTTCGAGCTAATTCGAGTTTTTGAACGATCACAAAAGGCCTTTCGTGAATTTCTGTTCTTTATAAAGCAAGGTGAATTTACTTCCATAAGTATCCTCGATGAGCAAAACAAGGAGTTTCAGGAAGCATATTCTGTTCTATTTGAAAAATTCAGGAACCTGCGAATAGAAAAGGAAACCAATTATCATTACTTGAAACGCATCATCGAACACGTGGATTCAGCCCTGATTTGCCTCAAGGACGATAAGGATATTCAATTGATTAACAAAACTGCACAGGATCTGCTGCAGGTTGCCGAGATCAGGGAATTGGGAGCCCTTGAAAAGGTGAATGACGAACTCACCCAATTCATCCGCAATATCCGGTCCGGAGAACGGGAGATGATCAGGTTTATTCGTCACGGGCGGATAATGAAATTATCCATCCGGGCAACTGAATTTACACTGGACAGCGAGATTTATAAAATTGTAAGTCTGCAGGATATTAAATCCGAACTGGAGGAACAGGAGCTGGATTCATGGCAAAAACTGGTCAGGGTGCTAACCCACGAAATCATGAATTCTACCATTCCCATTACGAACATGGTTTCCATGGCGAGAGAGATTTTGCTTGACAATAGGGGGAAACCAAAAGAAATACCTGGATTGAGCACAGAGGAAACCTGCGATCTGATGGCAAGCCTCTACACAGCCCAGACCAGAAGCCAGGGGCTTTCCAATTTTGTTCAAAGTACAAAAAGCCTGTCCAGGATCCCTGAGCCATCTTTCGGAGATACCAATGTGAAGGAGCTTTTTAAAAGACTACACGAGATTTTCAGATCAGAGATCGAGAAAAACAACATACGTTTAAATGTCTCTGTCGACCCTCCTGCCCTGATGGTCGAAATAGATGCGGATCTCATCGAGCAGGTGATGATTAATCTCATAAGAAATGCAATAGATGCGCTCCACAGAGCAGTTGTACCAACAATAGACCTCAATGCATCAAAAACGAACGAGGGAGGAATTATCATGAGTGTTTGTGATAATGGCCACGGCATCTCTCAGGAAAATCTCGACCAGATTTTTGTACCTTTCTATTCCACAAAAAAAGAAGGATCGGGAATTGGCCTGAGCCTTTCCATGCAAATAATGAAAATTCACAAGGGCAGGATTGACGTCCAGTCAGAAGTTGGCAAAGGTACATGCGTCAATCTCGAGTTCTAACCAACTGCATCTTCAATTCCAAACTTCCAAACCCTGCTAACGCAACTTACGTCGTTTACCTTTATATCATCTACACGTTCTGACATTTCCCTGTCTCACCGTCTCAAACTGACTATTCAAATTGTGTCAATGTGAGACGAATTCGAATCCCATTCATTTTTCCATCGTTGTATTATGTTTGTTTTTAGCTATTTATAGTTTTTGGCATCAAGATTGAAGTGGCTACAAAACTATTATCTACTAAATCACAGAGCAATGAAAACAAAAAATGGTTTCGCAACAGTTGGCCTTTTACTGGCAATGATTCTTACTTCAAGCGCACAATCCTCTTCTAAAACTACCCATACAGATGTGGGAGCTGCATTAGATTTTACCATCGCTACATGCCGGACGCCGGACGGAGGTTCTCTACTCGGAGGCAACTCCGAAATAAATGGGACAACCGATTTCCGGATTGTCAGGACCGACAAATCCGGAAACATAAAATGGGACAGGACTTACGGGGGAGACAGGGTTGATGAATTGACTACCCTTGAACCTGCGACGGATGGAGGTTATATCATTGGTGGAAGATCCAATTCCGGCATCTCAGGCGACAAGTCTCAGTATACGCTGGGCAAATACGACTTCTGGATTGTAAAAATTGATGGCAATGGTCATGTGGAGTGGGACAGGACCTATGGAGGATATGAAAAAGACAACCTGGTTGCCATCAAGCAATTGGCCGATGGAGTTATTGTTCTTGCGGGGTATTCCAACTCTAATAAATACCTGGTCCAGCACAGGGATTCCGATTATATGGTACTCTGGATCGACCAAAGAGGAGAACTTCTGAAACAACAACTCTATGGGCAATCAGGAAAAGACATTCTATCTTCAATGGTCCTTCTAAGTGACGGAGGTATTTTACTGGGAGGTTACTCCCAGGAAGATAATCTGCCTGAATTTGAATATGTTCTTTTGAAATTAGACCGGTTTGGCTCTGAATTGTGGACGAAAAGCGTTGGCAGTGCCTCCGATGAATACCTGGCGACTTTAGAAGGAATCGAGAATGTGCAAGACGGCGGTTTTATCCTGCATGGTGACCATGCAGCTGGCAACTGGGTGATCAAGTTTGATCTGGAGGGGAACAGGTCGTATATTGATACAACGATTAACAACATGATAGCCATAGTGAAAAACAATTAGTCTTGCCTTTACCGGGCTTTTTCGGGTTGTCAGGCCGTATTGTGCTAAACAGTTGAGACTTACTTTAAATCATGTAACTTGAATTCTTTAATTTCCCTGTAACTTTTCGCTTCTTCTTCCAGGACTTCCAAATAGGCATGATAGTTCAGATTTTCATTGAACATATAGGGAATGGTCTCCCGGTTGTACTTTTCCTTCAACAGAATGATCTCTTTCCAATAGGCAATGGATTGGGCAAGATGTGTATCGATCTCTTCTTTGTTCAGTTCCTCTTTGCCCAGCAGGTGCTCTGCAAGAATTTCCGTAGCTTCAATTCTTTGTGCGAAAAAATGCTCCAGTGTAGCCAGGAGTTCCAGGTCGGTGAGTTCCATATCCAGGGCCAGGCCGACGGAATGATTTATCCTGATAAAATCCAGGTTTACAAGTATGCCCTCCGCCTTATTGTTGAGTAACCGCGCAAGTTCCGGCGGACTGATTATCCCTTCGGATTCCTTGCCCCCGGATCGCACATAGTCAGCGATATTCATATATTCTGTCGTATCAAGCACAGGCCGGCTGCCCAACAGATCCATTGTGATGATCGTGCTGACATCTGGTTGTCCTTCTACCCTTTTGAGTGTTGTAAATGCCTCTGCATAGGTTGTGGCATCCCAGGTTCCTTTATAAAATGAATTGAACAGGTGATAGTAGTCGCTCGCATCTTTCCAGGATTCAAGCAATCGATCTCCAAAATCTATTCCAAACCTGTTGTTTAACTGATCCACAAACAGTTTATCGGGAGCCTGGCAGTCATACAACAGTCGCCCCCAAACATCATACCAGAGCCATTGACGCTCAAAAGCATAGGTAAAAGGTTTTGCTTGCAAATCCTTGCTAAAGTAATCAAAGGCAGGGATGTAGCACTCCGAACCAACGATACATCCGGTTGTATATTTAGCGATGTTGTTTTCCAAAAATCCCCTGACAAAGTCTGGCTGACCCCAGCGTGTCGTAAAGAAATCTTCATTTCGGATCGTCCAGAGAATGCTGTAATTTTCAGGGACAGGATTCCAGTAAGTGTCAGTCAGCTTTCCTCCATGGACAATAAATAATTTATCGGAAGAATGCCCATGAGACCAATTGTATTTGAAGCTGATCACCGTCTCGCTTGAGGCTGTGATTGTATCCAGGTATGAACGTGTGAGGGCTTCTGTGCTTTTACTGGTGGTTCCGCGAGAGGATTTGCCTGCCGATAAGGGTGCCCTGTACAAAAGTTTAATCTTCCTGTCTGCCTGCCGCATCCCTTCAATGATGGTCCTGTCGATCCAGTCCCTGCGTTCTGCAGAAGTCATTCCTCCCATCCGCTCTCCAAGCGTGATTCCGATACCTGTTAACCCTGGGTATTCATTGATAACCTGTGTCACACATTCACGTGTGTAATCTTCCACGAGATCGGAGTTCTCTGCATCACCAAAGAAATCCCCTTTCAGCAGGTATTTGTCCAACTCATGGGATTCGGCAAAAGGTTTCGATGTGAAAATATTCCAGTTCACTATGTAGGTATCAATTCCTCTTTCCCCGGCCAAACGAAACACGGTTTTCCAGAAAGTCTTCCATTCCTCCAATTCCCGGTCATCAAAAGGAGAAGCCTCAGGGTACCTTTCAGGTTTAATCATGTACGTAAAAGGATGCAAATTCCAAAGCGAGAGCGTGTTGAAGCGATTGACAGCCATCATATCCAGAAAGGATTCCCAGTAGAGAGTATCCCTGCAAGTTTGGTAATGGAGGTGAAGTGCTTCTCCCTGGCGGTATGAGCTCCAGGGAAGATTGTATTTAATAAAACGGTTTTTCAGAAACGGGTTCACTATTTTCTCCTCGATTTGTTCCGTCGTATAACCGAATGCCAGTTTTTCGGTGATGTCCAGAATTCCATACATGGCCCCCCGGGAATCCTTGCTTAGCAGGATGAGAGCTCCAGGAAGTGTTTCAGACCTTGTGATGATATATCCTTCCGGTTCGAGTGTCCCTGCCTGTTCCGGTGCAAACTCGGCTAATCGCACACCTGTGGTATCCGGGAAGACAATGATATCCCCATCGTTTTGATTCGAAGTCCTGCTAAGCTCCTCCCCGTCAAACAACCTAGCTGACTGGCTGATAGCAAAATCAGTTTGCGGGGATGGGTGCTCCACATAAATCCGAACCGGGTGATTCCCGGAGGAGCAAGAGCACAAAATAATCAGAGAGGAAAGCAAGCACAATAAATAGTTCATGGTACAGGAATCAAGTGCAGTGTATTGTCTATTCTGTGGTTATGTGGATTGTATTTGTTCTCAACCCTTTTGATGAAGCCATCACCTGGATGGTCCCCTGCTTCAGTTCGCGGGACTGGACAATCACCATGCATTTTCCACTGAATGCGTTGCGTTCACTTGCCTGGAAAGAAGCCGTGGTGGCAGCATTACCATTTCCTACAGCCTTTAGGTGACCGGCTCCTGTCACCTCAAACTTAATGAGGTTGCTGGCCAGCGGACACAGGTTCCCCTTCCTGTCTGTCACCTCCACGGTCACAAAGCTCAAATCCCGGCCATCCGCTTTTATGGTTGTTCGATCAGGTATCAACCTGATGGCAGCTGGTTTACCTGCAGTACGGGCCACATCCTCCGAAACAGCCTTGCCATCTTTAAAGGCTACTATTTTTAATTCACCAGGCGCGTAAGGCACATCCCACCTGAGCCGGTAGGGTGTATAAAAATCAGAGTTGTCCCACACCGCAAAATCGACTTTTTGAAAGGGTTTGTCAACTCCTTTCACCTTTCTTCCCATGGATTTTCCGTTGAGGAACAATTCGGCTTCATCCGCATTGGTATATCCATACACCGGTATGACATCCCCTTCCATTCCTTTCCAGTTCCAATGAGGCAACAGGTGAACCATGGGTGTGCTTGTCCATTGACTCTGATAAAGAAAATACCTGTCCTTTGGAATGCCACAGAGGTCCACTGCTCCAAAATAGGAACTCCTGGATGGCCAGTCGGCATTCCAGTAGCCATTGGTGGAATTGTCTCTTCCTCCGTAGGGGGTGGGTTCTCCCAGGTAATCAAACCCTGTCCAGATAAATTCGCCCAGCACATTGGGGTATTTGTCCTGCTCCATAAATTCTATATCCGGGGGATAAGCCCATGCCGGTCCGATAAGGTCATAACTGGTCACCTGCTTCGATTCATGTGTTTTGTATTTTTCAATGGGAAGGTGATAGATTCCCCTGCTGCTAACGCATGAAGAAGTTTCCGACCCATAGACAATCATCTCTGGAAATTCCATTTTCAATTCATTGTACCTGGTTGGTTTATAGTTCAATCCCACCAGATCAACATGCATGGCCAGTTTGTTCTCCACAGCACGCGGATAATTATTGAATCCGGCAGTCGTAGGGCGGGATGGATCCTGGTCGTGGCAAATCTCCGACAACATATTGGCTAAGATCCAGCCTTTCTCTTTATTCCCCTGTTCGAGGATCTCATTTCCGATGCTCCACATGATAATGGAAGGATGGTTTCTGTCCCTTATGATCATGTCCCGAAGGTCTGTTTCACACCACTCGTCGAAATACTTGTTGTACCCGTTGGGGATCTTGGGCATCTGCCAGCAATCAAAAGATTCATCCATAACCAGCAAACCCAGCCTGTCGCAATACTCCAGCAATTCGGGCGACGGCGGATTGTGGCTCGTGCGGATGGCATTCACACCCATGGATTTCATGATCTCAAGCTGCCTTTCGGTGGCCCTCCGATTCACTGCGGTTCCAAGCGGCCCAAGGTCGTGGTGCATACAAACTCCCTGTAATTTCATATATTTGCCATTGAGTTTAAACCCTTCAGAGGCAGTGAATTCAATACTCCTGATCCCGAAGGGTGTTTCATAGAGATCAGCCACCTCACCCTCCACATTAATTCGTGATATGGCCTGGTACAGCCCCGGAGAATCAAGATCCCACAACTCAGGATTTAGCACATGTATATACTGGGTGAAAGACTTGCTGCCTCCGGGTTTCAATTGTATCTCCTTTTTTTGGGTTACCAACACATTTCCGGAAGGATCCACTACCTGGGTTTGCAACTCTCCTGAGATGGTCCCCGATTGATGATTTTCAATGGTATACTCCGCTGCCACCAATGCCTCAGTATCAGACACCTCTGGTGTAGTAATGTAGCTACCCCAGGAGGCAAAATGAATCTGTTCGTTGAACTCAATCCAGGTGTTCCTGTATATTCCAGCTCCGGGATACCACCTCGATGAGAGATCCTCAGGGGAAAGCCTGACAGCAATTACATTATCATCATCCGGTTTTACCTGATCGGTTATGTCAAAATGAAACCCACTGTAGCCATAGGGCCTTTCGCCCAGGTAGGTTCCATTTACCCATACCTGGGCATTGGACATGGCTCCGTCAAAGAGTATTTTCACCCGCTTTCCCCTCTGCTCTTCCGGGATTTTAAAATGCTTCCGGTACCAACCGGTTCCGTAAAATGGCAATCCCCCGGCCCTGGCATTATACTTTATATCAAAAGGACCTTCAATGGCCCAGTCATGCGGCAGATCTACCGGCCTCCAGCCGCTATCATCAAATCCAGTCTGATCCGCACCGGATTGTTCTCCTTTCTGGAATAACCACGCTTTATTAAATGACTGCTGTTCTCCATTTTGATAAGCCTCCTGGCCATATTGGGGCTGTAAACAAAATATCCACATGCCACACAACACAAACAAGGAACTAATTCTGGATCGTTTCATACCAAGGATTTTAGTTTGAAAGATAAAGTTAGATGATTCCAGTTGTGTGGTACCTCAAAAACTGAAACCCATTATGGTCCAAAATCGGTTTGTTTTGGTGAAATGTTGCAGGATCTGCAAAAAAATCAAATGTGGAACACGCCTTCTATCTCCACCAGAAGCTCCTCGCGGCACACATCCGATTCAAGAAAGAGGGAAGAATTGCTGTGTAACCTCTCCTGGCAAATTTTCTCCACAAGGGGAACATCCTCCTGATGTTTCACATAGACTCTGAGGTGAGAGAAACGGATTTTTGACACATCAAAATTCAGTCCGAGGGTTTCCTGATTTTCTGTGGAGAAGAGCCTGAAAATATTCTCGATGGTGGTGATGGTCTGTTTTTCCACATTGCCTGCGTGTATAGTCTCCTCTCCCAGGATCGAAGCGGTGCCCGATACGTATATATAATTTTTTGACCCGATAGTTACCAGCTTCGCCCTTTCGAATTTGGGGGTGCATTTCCAGGGTGCATTGCCTGCTGGTGTCCCTTTCAATACACCCTCAGAATAGCGGTGTGCATCTGTTTGACCCGGGTTCCGAACCGGTTTAATGGAGATTAAACTGGAAGGTGAAAGTGCAATAAATCCAATCACAACACCCCCTGTGGTCATTCCGATGCCTGTAGCGGCCGGGAACCCGTTTTTAAAGTCACCTTTGCTATAATAGTCTGATCGCACATCGTTAAATTCCTGGTAATTCTGGTGCTCTTTTAGTACGCCCTCCACATCGGAAATGTTTTCAATGTAGTTCCATTGCCTGATGATATGATTGATGGCCAGTCCTTCTTTGTGGAGTATTTTGATGGCCGTTTCAAAGGCCCTTTGGGAAGATTCCAGAATCGATTCCCCCGGTGCGCCAGTCAACCCGGCAGCATGAACTGTTTTATAATTATCCCTTTCCACCACTGTATAGCCGTGTCCTTCAAGGTTCTTATAACGGACCTTTTTGCCGGCGGTAGTCTTTGTGCAAATAAGTTCCAAAACCACATCACTGCCACAGACAGGATTCTGTGCAACAATGCTGGTCGCAGGCAGCAGGGCTCCACATTTGGAAGCCAGCTGCTTGTTTATCTGATCGGTTCTGTGATCAAATTCCGCCCTTGATTTAGCAGCCACAAAAAATGTCTGTTGGGTGATAAACAACCTGGGTTCACCTTCCGGATAGATAAATTTTGAGAGTTGGTCCACGCAGCTGCGAAGTTGTTCCGGAAATGATTTGCCTGATGCAGGTTCAATTTGTTCAATATCAAAACCATTTGGTGATTGTACTTCGCTCCTCATGATAATCTGTTCCACCATCTGCTGCTAGCTCCAAATTTTGTAAAGGGACACAAATATAGAATTTTTTTTAGGAAACAGTCACTGCACCTGCTGATGAACAGTTCAGTCCAGTTCAAGGATCCTGATGTTTTTGAAACTTACCTCATTTCCATGTTCCTGCAGCAAAATGTGACCCGTTTGGGCCTCTCCAAAGGCAGGGTATTCAGCGTATTTGCTATACGCAACAATGGCTTTCCAAAGTTGAGTCCCCCGTTCATATTCAACGATCTTCACACCATTCAGAAAGTGTGATACCCGTGAGCCTCTTACTTCGATCCTGGCCCGGTTCCACTTATCGATCCCGTTAAATCTTTTCTTGGTGTTGTCCTGTCCATAGATGGAAGCATCCGCGGGAATCAGGTCGTATAGTGAGCCCACTGTTCGATTTCCTGCAATACCTTTTTTGGCATCAGGATGGTTCTTGTCATCCAGAATCTGGTATTCGCATCCTATGCTGGCCCTTGCTCCTGTGGTGTGATCCGGATTTACAAAATATTTAATTCCGCTATTGGCGCCTTTGGCAACTTTAAAATCCAATTCCAGAATGAAATTGCCATATTTTTTCAGGGTAACTATATCCCCTCCATGGGCTGATTCCTTGCCACCACTTTCTCCTACCGTCAGTGTCCCCTCTGCCATGGTCCACCCCTTCTTTGGGAAATGCTCCAGTTTAGCGCCTTTCCAACCCTCCATGGTCTTTCCATCCCAGAGCAACTTCCACCCATCATTTTTCTGACCAGGCGTCAGTTCATTGGTAAGGAAACTCACCTCAGGTGACAGATCCACATCGGATTTCAAGAATTTTCCAGGCTCATTGGTAAGTATCCTGATATGTCTCCAGCGAATCTCCTTGCCAGCATCTTCTTCCCTGCTGCCAATGCCGTGTACCTGCAACGCGATCAATCCTTCCGTGCGGGCATCATCCACCAGGTTCGCAAAATTGACCCCGTTGATGTAGGTCCGGATGGTACTCCCAACTGCCTCGACACGGATCTTGTTCCATTCTCCACGTTTGTTGACGTCTGCAACTGACTGGTTATAGGACATGGGATAAAGCCAGCCGCGATCCGCCTCCTCATAGATCCCACCCGCCCAGGGCCTGTCGTCATGGTCATCACATTCCACCTGATACCCGTTGACGCGTTCTGTTCCATTGGGTTTGGTGGCATCACTTCGAAACTGCACCCCGGAATTGAGGCCCCGGTCCATTTTCATCTCATACTCCAGGATAAAATCACCATACACCTTTTTCGTAGCCATAAAAGAATTGGGGGTCCCAACTTTTGACACCCCGATCACCTCCCCATTTTCCACACGGTATTCAGCTGTCCCATCCAGCTGTGTCCATCCCTTAAAGTTTTTACCATTAAACAGATCGATCCACTCCTGTGCATCGGCTGAACTGAGTGAAATCAGTACAATTACACAAAAAACATTCCATTTTTTCATATCCTTAACCTCCATGTTTACCCTGGCTACTTTTTACTTTTCGTTATTCACTGGTTACTGCTGAGTACTCAGCATTGGGTTTGCGTAGTCAATTTTTTCATTAAATTCAAAATCATACAGCGTTACTTCTCTCAGCATATAATAAGATTCCCAATAATTCTCAATAGAACGGATGTAATCCCGCTTGGCTGCCTCACGCTCGGCCAGTGAAATATTCAGATCGGTAATGCTGATCTCTCCGTTCTGGAATTTTTTCAGGGCTATGAGGTATCCTGATTCTGCTACTTTGTCGGCAGCCTCTGCCGTTTCGATCTGTGACCTGATCAGGTTAAACTGTTCGACCTGGACAACCACCCTCCTCTCAAAATCCACACGGTCCTGCTCCACATCATAGAGAACCAGTTCTCTCTGGGATTCAGCCAGTTTCACCCGTGATTCTGACCTTCCCCAGTCAAGTATCGGTAGACTTAAGGATAACTTGACATTTTGCTGCTGGTCAGGAGTGATATAGACTCCTCCAAAATCATCTGCACTGTTGGTGATTCCATAACTCATCTTCAATGTAGCCTTCACACCGGCATTCCTTTTTGCCTGTGTCAACGATTGATCGGCTTGAATTAACCTGCGTTCGAATTGAGGAGTCTCTTTCCGGTTATCAAGGGATTCGCTCAACGCTTTTTCGGGATCAACCTCCCAAAGCATCATGTCCAGGGGGATTGTCAGCTGAATGTGCTTTGTCTGGTCAAGCCCAATATATTTCTTTAATTCGTAATCAGCATTTTTCAGGTTAATCCTTGCATTATTCAACGCTTTCTGGGCATTGAATACGGAGAGCTGGATCCTGGAAAAATCGTTTTCCGAAATAGTGCCCAGTTCCTGGCGGACTTCTGCAATCTTCAGATTGTCGGTGCTGTTCTTCAAATTGGTTTCTGCCAGGGAATAATCGGTCTGAATCCGGAGGTACCGAAAAAAAAGAGAAGCTGCCCTGGAGGAGATCTCTTCAATGTTTTCAACAAAATATTTTTGTGCTTCCTCGTATACCAGAGGTTCGGTTAACCGGCTCCATTTCATCCAGTTGTACGCAAAAAGCGGCTGGGTTATCCCCACACTCACAGGATAACCCGAGAAACCCACAGTCTCATTATTAAAGTCCTGAAGCCGTACGATACCCGAAGCTGCATATATATAGGCACCCAGCTGCGGAATGGGCTGACTGAGTGATATTTGCGCATTGGTTTCAAGCTGGCTCACTTTGCTGAATATGATGCTCCCGTCTGGTTGCACTATGGGTTTTGTCTGATTTTCCAAATCCGGGAGATCACCCGACAAAGTAAGCTGCGGCCTGAACCTGGTCTGATGGTTCCTCCATCGCCAGAAATAGTTTACATCCCGATTCTGGGCATATTTTACAGAGGAAGATTGAGTGATGGCAAGATCGACCACGTTCTTTAGACTGAGATTAACCGAACTGATGTCCTGTCCCCAAAGGCCAATGGGAATATGTGCCACAAATACCAGTAGAATTCCTTTAGCTAATTTGATCATTTCTCAGCTTAATTCAATCCATCTATGTCTTCGATGGAAGCAACATCCGATAGCACAACCCTGTCACCCTCCTCCAGGCCTTCAACCACCTCCACAAATTCCTCTGTTTTGAGCCCTGTTCGGATTTTGCGTTTCACTGCCTGCCCCTTATTCACGACAAATACCACGTGTTCACGACCTCGCGCGATGGCAGGTCCGTTGGGAATACGCAGTACACTGTCCCGTTCCGCCCGTACAATATTCAGGTTCACCGTCAGGTTAGGCCTCAATTTAAAGTGGTTGCTTTCATGCAGGTTGACATCAAACTCAATCTTTCTGTCACGGATGACAGGACTTACCGTTCCCACCACCCCTGTGAGTCGCTCGTTGTCAATGCCCACATAGACTCTCGTTCCGGTTTTCACGTTTTCTGAATAATCATCATCGACATTTCCCCTGATCTTGAAATTTGTCAGATCTGACATCTCTATCATCAGCCGATCAGAATTTACCTTCTCACCCACTTTCCCGTGGATAGCTAAGATAATACCTGCCGAAGGAGCACGAATGATCATCTTACTGAGCGCCTCCTCCTTGGCGCTCAACACTTTCTCCTGCATTTCTATCTGGAGACGCAATCCTTCTTCATCGGCTTCAAGCTGTTCCAGTTTAATGTTGTTTTTCTCCTTTAACATCAAAAGGTCCTGCTCCGCCAGCTCTAACTCCTGCCTGGTTTTTTCGAATTTTGCAGGTGATATACCTCCTACATCAAGCAATTGTTCCTGATCGGCAAGATCCGATTTGAGTGAAGCAATTCTCAGGTTCTTCACTTGTACATTGTAATCCAGATCCACCTTGGTGCTTCTGGCATTTAATTTATTTTTTCTCAGTGAATTTTGTTTTACTTCCAGTTGATCCTTGATCTGATCAATCTCTGACTGTATGGGGGTAGGATCCAGTATTATGATTGGTTCTGCGGCATTCACATGGTTTCCTACCTCCTTCATGATTGTCTTAATAATGCTTGCTTCGGGACTCAGGATGATCACTTCACTTTGAGGTTCCACCACCCCCTCTCCGGGAAAAGTGCGAATCACATCTCCAACATCTACACTGGCTATCTGAAGATTCTGGCTCTGAGTTTTATCAGAAGTGAAAGGGATGAATACCAGGGTAATCACCGCAGCCATTAGCAGAAGGGGGATCCCGATATAAATTCCGCTGCGAATTCGAGACATTTGAGTAGAATTGGATGTTGTTAATTAAATAACGCCGCAAGTTATAAAAGAAATGGCTATTTGCGCCTGAATACGTTTAAAATAGGCATATTTAAATCCAGACTAATCAAAAATCATCCCGTGGCGAGGCATCGCCAGACATTCGGTAAAAACGGATGAGCATCCATATAATCAATCCCGTTGCAAAACTTATCATCCATCGGGCAAGGCCTGCTGGAAGCCCCAGACGCGCGGTCATGCTAATTGACCTGGAAATTTCTCCCGGAAAAATCAAAAGATCCCTGTTCAGTGCTTCCAAACTATCCTCAAGCCCGAATAGTCCCAGGAGCAGTCCGGCTGCCAGTAATTGTATTCCAAGTGCCAGGAAGACACTGGTGAGAGAAGCTCCTCCTTTCTTACCGCTCCATTTTCCAACAACTACTACGGATACATGAATTTTTCTAAAGAGGAACATCGTGAACAGAGAAATGAACAGCCCTGCAAACAGTTCGGAACTCCAGATCCTGAACCAGAAAAAAACGGGCCCTCTGATGGCAACGATGCACATGACCATTCCGGTAAGCATCATGCGCGGCGCCAGCAAGGTGACCAGGACCTTTATAAAATCCCTTCCGGGGTGAATGAGCAAAGCAAGTAATACCACATACATGAGGCCCAATCCTCCTGCCACCAAGGGAAACAGCAACGAATTGAACGATGAAAATACCACAAAACCAAGCAAATAGAGTGTTACTAAAAAGATACAAAGTCTCCGGGTACCATGGTATTCACTAAGGCTATTGATCCTATGGGGTCTGAATACTGTATCGAAATAGAGAGAGCCGGCAAATCTTCTGTTTCCCTGTTGCCTGACAACTCCGGGGATTCCAAGCACCAGTAGGAAAAAAATGATGACCAGGATGACCCTGGCCCACCTTATGGCGCCGGGAGTATTTTCCGAAATCGAGAGCTGGGCTTCAATATCGCTCACATTCATCGGAATGCTGTTGACAACCTTATCGGGTTTCTGCATATGAAATTTCCACATGGATTGAAACTGTCCCATAGCTACCTGATAGGAGGCCTGAGAAACGCGGTCGCCGCGGTCGATCCAGTGATAGAAAGCTGTAAGGAATCGACTGTAGCTTTCCAGCAACCTGGAATCATCTTTATCATATTTTTTGGGATCTATAGGATATAACCCATCTTTCGAATCAAGATAAAGGTTGTGATAGCCCATATTGGAAGCCCCCCGGGAAGCAAAATAGCCGATTGTGAGACCGGCCAGGAGTACATAAAATGAGATCAGAAAATTCCTTGCTATCACATTTCAACCTGTTTGGTGATCGCTGATTTTATGGGATCCAATACCCGTTGCAGCAAGCGCCTCTTGTTGGTGAGGATTTCTGCCTGACCCTTCATGTTTTGACTAAACGGTATATCTGTGTTATAATAGGTCCTCAACCCGGTGGGGAGCACTACCTCCACCGTGTAAAAATCATCATCAGGAACCTTGGAAATATTGTTAACCAACCCCTTTACCATCCCGTATTCGAGGTATGGATAGTTATCAAACTGAATATTCACCTGGTCTCCCGGCTTGACTTTTCCCGCCCCTGCTGTCGGAAGGCTGATTTTTCCAAACATGGAACCAGATTCGGCAGGTATAATGGTAAGTACTTTTTCACCAGCCTTTACGTTTTGGTTCTCACTCCAGAACTTGGTAAATGTCACCGCCCCGCTCACCGGTGCCACCAGCAGGTAATTCTGCTCCCATGAGGCAATGGATGCATTCAGGTTGGTTAAAGATTTTTCCAGGGTGCTGATATTCTTAGAACGCTCCTCCCTTTGTTTCAATTCCAGGTCAACGATCTGTTCTTCAATCCTTCCCACACTAATGTTATTCTCGGCTATCAGGCTGACAATCTCCTGCCATTTGTTTCGCTCAGATAACATCGCCGAATGGGATTTCTCCATGTCGGCCTGGGAGACCACACCCTCGATGAAGAGGTCTGCATCGCGATTCGACTGGCGCTGTGCCAGGTTAAATTCCTCCTTCGAAATCCTGGCCCGCTCGGAAAGACTTCTTGCCAGCTCCTGTTGCTTTAAAAGTTCTGAACGCAACAATTGGATCCTCCGCTGATGGTAATCAAGTCGCATGAACTCCGTATAATCCTTGTATGCTTTCAAAAAGATGGAATAGCCTGTCTGGATGGTCCCCAATTGCACATTCCCCGGCTCAGGAAAGTCCTCAGAAATATCCTCTATGGAAATGGTATCAAGAGAAGCCAGGTCCGACTTAAGCTGAATCACATCCTCAAATGAAGCAGGATTTTCCAACATGGCAAGAATATCCCCTGATGTGACTGTTTCATTGTCATTTACAAACAGACCTACGATTTTACCATTGGTCCGGGCCTCGAGGTTGGCTGCGGGATTGACAGACGTAATTACAATCCGTGCCCGTTTGATATCGGGGTATTTGTAAATCCAGCTTCCAAAAATCAAGAGGGCCAGCAGAAAAAGAAACAGGATAATGCCATTGCGGGTGATCCAGCCCGGAACTCTTCCCAGTATATCCTCAACTTCACTGTCTTGAAGTTCAACCTTTCCGGAAGCTTTATTTTCAGGCATATCGACTCAGATTGAATGAAGCTAAGATAGCAAAAATAGATTGAACGGGAACGAGAACAGAACGTTCACTTCTGGAACATCTGACTTTTTTGGAACATCTCACCTAGAGGAGGATCGATATGAACCATCAGAAGTAGGTATACAGGTACAGAACTATAGGGGAACTATCAATATATTTAGGCTATTTAAAATTTGACAATGATCACACCTAATCCAATCCTGGGAACAGGGATCCACGCCATAGGAGGAATATCTGCATCCTCCAATTACCTCCCCTTTGAAAAAACAAAATGGTCCTGGGGAAGCTTTTGGATCGTGCAGGCTAATTTTGCCTGGGTAATAGCTCCCATACTAGTTGCATTTTTAACGGTTCCCGATCTGGTTTCAGTTTTTAAAGAAGCACCGCTTTCTGCCATATTTATACCAATTCTGCTGGGTGCAATTTATGGTTTTGGAGGAATGTCCTTTGGATTTGCCATACGGCACATTGGTTTCTCGATGACCTATACCCTTGCTATCGGAATATCGTCCATCGTGGGATTTCTCATCCCACTAATCCTAAAGGGACAGGTCATTGAATTGTTCAGTTCAACGGGTGGAGGAACTTTGCTTATTGGAATATTCTTATCACTTACCGGAATCTTTCTTTGCGGTGCTGCCGGATTTAGAAAGGAAAGATTTTTAAAAAGCAATGATCCTTCAGGACAATCTTTTAATATGGGCAAGGGAGTAGCACTTACAATCTTTGCCGGGGTTTTATCAGGAATTTTCGGGGTGGGGATGGAACTGGCCCAGCCCGTATCTGATATTGCAGCGTCTCACGGAGCAGGGCATTATGAAGGAAATGCACGAATCATTTTACCATCGATCGGGTGCTATTTCACCAATATGATCTGGTTTATTATTGCGGGTATCAGAAACAAGACCATTAAGGAGCTCAATCCACGCTACGCATCGTCTAAAAAAGTCTTTGCCAAGAATTTTCTATGGTCTGCCCTGGGTGGTTCACTCTGGTATACACAGTTCTTTTTTTATGGCCTGGGGCATGTTCGGATGGGTAATTTTATGGCAGCCAGCTGGGTCATTCATATGTCCATGCTGATTTTCTTCAGCTACATCGTAGGGATTCTCATGAAGGAATGGAAAAATTTAAAAAGGTCCGTTATCCTGCTTCTGCTTCTGGGACTGTTCGTTCTCTTTACATCATTTGTGATCATGTCGATGGGCACGTTACAGGCGGAAGGAGGCCTTTAGAATAACTTAAGCGAATGAACGCAACAACCCATATCCATAGGCTGGCAGGCCTTCTTCTCCTTACCCTGGTCTTTGCTGCCTCCTACGCACAGATTAGTCAGTATGCCCATTCTCCCGTAATCGTCGGGCAACAGGATCTCCGTATCAAACAGGGACAAACACTGATGATGCATCCCGATAGCCTGATTATTGGTGATCTGGACCAGGGGGATTACTCCGGCTATCAAATGAATCTGTCGTCGGGAACCAATTATATCATCAAAGGAAATGAAATCGTTCCCAAGTCAGGTTACACCGGGATGCTGTATGTGCCCTGTCAGGTCGATGATGGCCAGCTTGTCAGCAACACGTATTTGCTTGAGTTGCTCATTGCTCCCGCGGGCAATGATCGCTCCTCGATTGCCAGTCAGAGGATTTATGTCTCCCCGGATGGAAATGATCAGTCTGCCGGCTCCTTTGCTGCTCCGTTTGGATCTCTGGAAATCTGATCCAGGATTCGCGGATTATGCCCACGGCGATTTTACCATTCGAAAGGATGCCCCGGTCCTGAGGAAAATACCTGGTCTGGAAAAAATACCCTTTCGCAATATTGGGTTAAGATAGACTATCTTCCTATGTGGTGAGATCCCTTCTCCGGCTTATCAAGTGATCCCTGGGTACATTCGTCGGACAACTCTTCCACCGGTTTCCATTGTCGGATCAAAAATTTATTGATTCCAGTTCTTTTCAATTATTTCCTTGAGGACCGGATAATCCTTATCGGTCTCATTCAAATCTTCCCGCTGCTTTTGCAACTGGGCTTTCAATTCGGTAATGATTTCCCGGTAAGCCGGATCCTTGTACTTGTTCTCCATCTCCTGCGGATCCTTGGTCAGGTCATAAAACTCCCATGCAGGAGGTGTGTGCCGGCCAATTCCATCGTAAGTCTTGCTCCAGTAAAAATTGCTGAATTCCTCTTCAGGCAGGTAGTGGGCGCCATAATAGAAGATCAGTTTATAATCCCTTGTACGGATCCCAAAATGAGCAGGAACGTAGTGATGGATAATGTGCATCCAGTAGCGATAATAGGTGGCCGTTCTCCAATTGTTCTCTTCTTTTCCCATCAGGGTGTTAATAAAGCTACTTCCCTGCATATAATCCGGTTCCTCGCCGCCTGCCAGGGTTATCATGGTAGGTGCAAAATCTGTATTATTGATTAAAAGACCGGTTCGCCGGCTCTCATTTATCATGGCAGGATAATGAACTATGAAAGGCATTCGCATGGAGGGCTCGTACATCCACCGTTTATCAATGTAGTCATGTTCACCCAGCATCATTCCCTGGTCACCCGTGTAAATAATCACGGTATTTTCCCACAGGCCCTCCTCTTTCAAATAATCAAACAACCTGCCCAGGTTATCATCCACGCCTTTCACACAGCGCAGGTATCGTTTGAGGTACTCCTGGTATGCCCGATGGGCGGCCTCCCGGCTACCCAAGGTGGAATCTTTCACATAAAGCCGGACATAGTTGCTGTACTGGTGCCGCGATGAAACCGACGTGCCAATATAGTGGATCAGGCTGTCCCCTGATCCCCGGGTCGCTTCTGATCCAAAATTGGGCTGGTAGTATAGGCTTGCGGGCTCGGGGATCTCCACTTCTTCGAGATAGGGTGCATACCTGGGTGCGAACTCAAACTTATCATGAGGTGCCTTGTAGTGGTGCATCAGGAAGAAGGGTTTTGTGCGATCCCTGTGCTCAAGGTATTCAATGGAAAGGTCCGTAATCACATCACTGGAATGACCGGTGGTCTTCACCAGATTATCAGGCCAGTCACCCTTGCCTTTCTCATGAAAGCTGGGATTAAAGTATTTCCCCTGTCCGGGCAGGACCTTGTAATAGTCAAACATGGAAGGTTCTTCTTTTAGGTGATATTTCCCTATGATGGCTGTAGAGTATCCCAGCTTCTTCATCTCTATAGGAAGGTACTGGTCCTCCGGGGCCAGCCGGCCATCCAGGTCAAGCACCCCATTGGTTTGGGAATACTGCCCGGTCATAATGGTGGCCCTGCTGGGGGTACAGATGGAGTTGGTGCAAAAGGCATTCTCAAACAATATTCCCTCCTCTGCCAGCTGGTCCAGATTGGGTGTGGGATTCAAAACGGCAAGGCGACTTCCATATGCCCCAATGGCTTCTGCCGCATGGTCGTCGGACATGATGAAAATAATATTCGGTTTCACCGGGGAATTGGAACTGCAGGACCATGCTAACAGAATTCCTCCGATAACACCTGTGATTGCCTTCAAATTTCTCATTTTTTTCGTTTTTTTCTTATGGGAACCAGGTTCGGCCAATTTCATGAAACTCCATGTGGACCAGTTGAACGTCTCCATCCGTAAAGAGTTCAATGGAACTGTCATCCGGTGTAAACGCAAACTGTTCTGAATAGGAAAATACACCTTCATTGGAGAACACCTCCAGCTGCCCCCAGTCAACCAGCAACCTGATCCTTACCCTGTTTGACTTATCTGGTTTCAATGGTTTCGACAGCAGTGTTTCATCTTTAAGGTCATATTCAATGGTCTTATTGGCCACCCTGAAACCAAATTTCAGGGCGTCGGTCTTCGAGAGGTCGAACTCAGCTGTCAAATCAAACTTTTTTGATTTGATTTCTGAGAGTAGATTGGAATCCGGAGTACATGTCCTGCTTTTCCAGTTCCTGGTATATTTATAAAGGGTGTTAATTTCGCGAATGGGCGTGCGGGTTATTCTTGCCTGGCCCTGGTAAGTTCTCAAACCTAATGCAACCGGGAAAGTGGCATTTCTTTCCCAAACGGATTCACCAACTCCCCCATTCCAGTGATCCATCCAGGCAATTTGTATGACGCGGTCATCTCCATTGGGAAGATTGCCCATGGGGAATGTCTGCGCCGCATAAAAATCGGGTCCCGCATCCATCACAAACGTATCCTGTTCAGGATCTTTTTTAAACGATGTCCCATCAAATTCGCCCACCAGATAGGATCCGTTTGCATCCTGGAGCACCCATTTTTGATGTTGTCTGTTTCCATCTACCGGGAGCCTGAAAAGGTCAGGGCATTCAAAACCAAAATCGACATTGCTTAAATATTCCCAATTGATCAGATCCCCTGACCCATAAAAAGTGGTCCCATTTTCATAGAGGGCCATCACCCATTTGGAACTTCCTTCATGCCAGATGACACATGGATCACGGGGATCGGCCTCTCTGGCAGGATTGGCCACAGGATTGTTTTCATAATCATGCCACGTGGAACCCCCATCGTTGCTCCAAGCAAGGCAAGTCCCCGAAGCAGTGCCGGTATATATGGCCACAATAGCTTCTTTCTTTGACCTGGTGATGTCTTCCGCCATCCGGCCCGATACGACCACCGCACTGCCTGAATAGACCTGATCGCCAGACACATTTCTCACTGCTTCCCCAGGAAGGAAGGACTTCTGTGGAATAAGCGCAACCCCTTCATCTGTCCAGTGCAACAAATCTAAACTGGTCGCATAACCTCCGTGCCGAATGGCTTTCCCCCACTGGTAGATCATGTGATATTTCCCGCCCTGGTATACCAGGCCGTTAATGTCATTCATCCATTCAGATTTAGGACTGAAGTGGTACTGTCCCCTGAAGTTTTCTGTATAATTAGTGGAATTGTGGTGCGGATAATATTGTGCAACTGCCTCGAAAAGAAAACCGGTAAGGAGCAAAAGAACTATGATGACCATTCCGGAATATACCCTGCGGTGACAATTAGATCTGGTATTCATCTCTGGGGTTGGTTTTTGGGATGGCTTTCTTTCAAACACTTGAATTCTGAATTCATATACTGCAAGTCTACGTCAATCCTGGATAAAGTGCAAATTTGCCGCCTTTTGCCGTGACCCTGCTATTTTCAGCCAGGCAATATTGGTTCAAATGAGGGTTATTTTGTTACTGACGTAACATATGGCTTGCATGATGTTACCCGAATCGCAACCTTTGTTTCCTTTATTCTTCAATAAAAATGGTGGTACCATGCAACCATTTCCAGCTCTGCAGAGTATGATAGACAGGCGCATTAAGTTGAATATTCGAGTCGTGGCAGGTTTATCGCTTCAAGTGATAAACTTGGGGAGCATCTCTGGCGAAGAAAATTTTGTAGCTAATCTATCCATTGCAAAAGCTTCTTCCCAGGCATTCCCGGAGGATGTTATCTACATCCAAGAAGGTGTCTATGAGGAAACACTACTACCTGTAAGGTCCGGGAATCCTGGGAACCCCATTACCCAAATATGTAATAGAAAATGAGCACACACCGGAGTTATATTGCCTTCGTCCTGGCCAGCCTTATGTCATGCCTGAACGCCCAGCCTCCAAAACCACAGGAAGGATACCGCTGGACACTCAATAAACAATATTCGGACGAGTTTAACGGTACAAGCCTGGACCTTACCAAATGGTATGACTACCACCCCTATTGGCAGGGAAGACCACCGGCCAGGTTTACACGATCACAGGTTTTGGTAAGTGATGGCATGTTGCAGTTAAAAAATAAGAAGATAGAAGAGAGCCTGCCGGGAGATACGTGGACCATCGCAAGCGCTGCAGTCGTATCCAGGGGGATCACAGCCCACTTCGGATATTATGAATGCAGTCAGAAAGCTTCAAAGATCCGAATGTCCTCTACCTTTTGGATGGCCAGTAGAAGTGGTGCAGGTCCGGGTCCCTGCTCCGGTGACAAATACAGCCAGGAGCTGGATATCCAGGAGGCTGTGGGTGGAGCTACTTCCTCATTTAACAATTCCATGCATTCAAACTCGCATTTTAATTATACCGATTGCAACGGAATAAAGAAAAATTACTCTGTAGGAACACATATGGAACTAAATAAGGGGGAGGTCTCCGATACCTTCCATGTATACGCGGCTCATTGGAAGAATTCCCATGGAGCCGATTTCTACCTGGATGGAATTAAAGGAAATTCGATTGTTTTCAGCACGGCTATTGATGAAACCCCTTTTGAAATGCCCATGCACATAAATATGGTCACTGAGACCTACGATTGGGTCACTCCTCCATTGGATGCGGATCTGGCTGATAGCACCCGCAACACCACCTATATTGATTATGTAAGGTCCTGGAAAATGATACCAGTTGATTTTGAGGAAAGTGAGCCTGGCCTGATCGAAAACCCTGGCTTTGAAACAGGGAATTTTACTTACTGGACAGGTTGGGGCGGAAATCCCAGGGAGGTGGTTTCGGAACACGCCTATTCCGGGAAGTACGCAGCCCATATCGCTGGTCCGGGGGCACCCGAATATGTGATAAATCTGAGGTCTCATGCCTCCTATACCCTATCGTGCTATGGCAAAATCGTGGACGGAAGCGGCCCTGTAATCTTCGGAATAAAAGATAGTGATGAGAAAGCACTGGCAAATGTCCAGATAACTGAAACCTTGTATACAAAAAAGACAATTGAATTCTCTACCGGATCGACCGGAACGGGACTGAAATTTTACTTTTATGCCCCCAATGCGGGAGATGAAGGCTATTGCGATGATTTTAGCCTCGTATGGAATGATCCCGGCGACACAGTGCAACAAATCGAAATACCCATATTTGATGAATCGGTTTTCTTCGACGAGGGTCCCCACGTACTGCCTGCCCTGAATCCGGTACAGATCCGCCTTGGGTATCAGGCAAATGGAGACCGACTTATACGCTTAAGGTTGTATAATGCCGATAGATTGCTCATCGGTGAAAATGAGTACCCCGCGTTGGCCGGGTACGGGATCAAAAGAGTTAATCTTCATCTAGATTCGATTCCTTCGGCAGGAGAGGGATACCAATTGGTTGCAGAGATCCTTCATCCCGATTCTGTTTCAGTTGACCCATCCCAAACCGATGCCCTGACTATTGAACTTCAGAATCCTGTGGATGTGACTATTACGGTGGTGGATGTAAGAGATAACCTGCCTGTTGAGGGCGCAACTGTTACACTCAATGATGCAGCTGGTCGGAGTGGATCCGATGGATCCATTCTATTTCCGGGTGTTCCTCCGGGGATGATTTCCCTCAAGGTCGAGCACGAAGGATTTGACCAATGGAATCTGGCAGCCATGGAGGTCTCCACCGACACCCTGATGAAAATCAGCCTCGTCCCTGAAACCAGATATGTGACGGTCATATTGGCAGATGGATATACAGGTGATCCCGTACCGGACGCTGTGGTGCATGTAGGAAGCATGAACGGAATGACCAACCACAATGGCGCATCCCGTATTCCCGTGTATGCAGGTGAATTTGAGATCGAGGCTTCCGCTGACAAATATACCACCGAAAATGTTCAGGTTACTATCTTTTCCGACACGGTACTGCGGTTGGAAATATGGAGAAGCCTTGCCGATCTTAAGTTTGTGGTGAAAAATGAAGGAGAATACCTGCATAATGCGGAGATCACCATAGGTGGAAAAAGCAAGATTACATCCACCATTGGTATCGCATTCTTTTCCGATCTGAATGTGAACACCGGCTATACCTATCTCATTAATCACTCTGATATTGGAATGATGGAAGATTCGCTAATCCTGCACACAGATTCAACACTAAGGGTTAATCTGGGTACGACCGTCCTTCAATATCCACCTGTGGAAACTTTGAATCTTTATCCCAACCCTGCAACGGATATGATCCATATATCCGGGCAGAATAAGGTCACCTCCTATCGCATAAGCAACATCTTAGGGACCGTCGTTCAACGGGGTGAAATAAGGGGAGCGGCAGCCATCCAAATTTCCGATCTGGAAAACGGAGTCTATTTTATCCGGCCCGCCAATGGGCCGCCCCTGAAAATGATTAAACGATAATTAAGGAATTGCTTATTCGATCAGATCGGAAAAACTTCCAGGAACAGCTTTCAGATGCTCCTTCAGGAGTGATTTCATCTCATCCAGCTTTTCTGCGTAATTTGGATCAGAGGCCAGATTAACCGATTCGTGTGGATCATCGCTCAGGTGATAGAGTTGATCAGGATCAAAATAATTGGCCAGCCAGGGTGCATCGGGATCCATTCGATACCACTCCCATACATACCCCCCTGCCTGAATACCAATCTGATAATAGGGGGCCCCGGGATTGAAGGGATAGCGCTCCTTCAACGAGGGATTTTTTTTTATTTGCTCATCGTAATAGGGAGCGTATTCTTCCACCCGCTCTTCCCTGGTCCTGTTTACACTCGGTGGAACCTTGAAAGCAATGTATTTCCAATCCCTGGTGGTAACCGATCGTGTATATCCTATTTCAGAATAGACTGATGTTCTCCAATCATCCGGTGTTTCACCATGCAGGAGGGGAACCATACTCATCCCATCCAAATCCATTTCTTCCGGTTTATCCACTCCGCACACCTCTAAAATGGTAGGTACAAAGTCGATGTTGGACACAAAGTCATCGCACACACCAGGTGTGATTCTCGCAGGCCATCTGAAAATGACGGGGACATTGATCCCATCCTCATAACAGCTTCCCTTGGCATGGGTCTCCATTCCATTGTCGTTGAAATAGATGACCAACGTATTTTCTGCCATCCCGAGCTCTCCGAGTTTGCCTACAAGGGCACCTATTACATCATCCAGCCAGGTGGCCCCCACCATATCCTCTGGCAATCCTGCCGCCAGAGTACGCTGAATAACCGATTCCCGTGTGGGAAGCACTCCTTCCACAGGTTCGTCCAGGATCCCTTCGCCGCTCTTGCGCGGATCTTCCCGTAAGGATGCAAGTGGAGATGGGGAGTGCAACAGGGTGGTTGAAAAATAGAGGTAAAAGGGTTTATCTCCGCTGGACTCAAGAAAATCAAAGGCCGCCTTCGTAAGCCACTCCATGTTGTGCACATTGGTTCCCGAATTAACCAGGGATTTGTCATCATCGGGATTGCCATTGTATACAGCCTGGGCAAAGTCATACCCGAACCGCTCTTTGATCCTTTCACAATATCCCCTCTGATTGGCCTTCAAAATGGAATCCACCCAAGGATCCGACGGATCACTTCCTTCCGGGACAAGCTTAAAGTCATCTGAAATGCTTCCCACGTGCCACTTTCCAATGAACCCGGTCCGGTAACCGGATTGATTCAATGCACTGGCCAGAAGAGGCTCATCCCTTTCCAATCCCAGGTTCCATGCAATTTTAGGCACTCCTTCCTCAGAATAGTCCCTGAGGAAACGCTCGGACCTGCAGTTGCTGGCATACCTTCCTGTCATGCAGGTAAACCGGCTGGGGGTACAGACACTGGAAGCCACATATGCTTTAGAGAAGTAGAGGCCTTCTTCCGCAAACCGGTCAATATTTGGTGTAAGTGCCTTGCCTTTTAAGAAACCGAAGGTGTCGTAATGCTGGTCATCGGTTATAATAAAGATTACGTTGGGATGCTCCGGATAGACTGGGCCCGACGAGCAACCGGAATAAATGATGGAGACTAGCAACAATATAGATGCACGCATGGGATGGAGTTATTTTTGGTCTAATAATGTTTTTAATTGATAAATGTAAGCCATATTTTTGTGCAGGAGAAAGCATTTCCTGAATATA
>CAZCQL010000034.1:33022-48884 GCA_964500835.1 uncultured Bacteroides sp. | reverse complement strand
GTGGATTTTTGCTATTTTTGATTTTGCGGATAAAAATGCAACTCATGGTACCGGTTCTCTTCAGTACAAAACCATTCTCAGGAATGGCAATTACTTTTTTATTCACTCTGTTGATATCTGGAACTTCCTGTGTGAAAAACGAAGGAGCGGGTGGGACAGGTTCTATCAGCGGGACACTTTTTGAGCAATATTATTCTGAGGATTTCTCCAGCCTTATCTATGAGAAACCTGCTGTTGATGAGGAGGTATTTGCCCTTTTCGGAGAAGATAATGTACTGGGTGACAGAACTTTTACAAGCTTGACAGGAAAATTCAGGTTTGATTTTCTATATCCGGGCCGATATTATATCTATTATCTTTCAAAAGACTCTACAACTATCCTGGATGAGGACAGGGAGAAAATCTACCTTGTCGATCTGGACCGCGGTGAGGAGGCAGACCTGGGGAGACTGACGATGTTAACCCTGCTGGATTATGATGACGGCGCGGCAGTAATTAAAGGGGTTGTCAAGGTCATTAATTATGTCAATGAGTCGAGTTGGCCGAATCTTGTGATCCAGGACATTGCGTATGCGCAGGAACAAGAAGTGTACCTGACATATGGAGAGAATGACTTTTACGAGGACCGGATAAGGACTAAATTCAACGGCTATTTTGAATTCAGCCATCTGATTCCGGGAAACTACCTGGTTTTTTTGTATTCGGATGATGTGACGGGACAAACAGAGAATGTGGTCCTTAAATTTGAGGTATCTATCACTGAATTTGATCAGGTGGTGGACCTGGGGGAGATTACCATTGAAAAATTATAATCAGAAATTGAAAGGATGAAAGAAAGACTCATTTCAGCGACAGTCATGCTTGTGTTAATTTCCGGAGTTGCGTTCGGACAGAGCAAAAAGACTATAAGGGAAAAAAAGATCATTTCCACTACGGTAGATGAATACTTTATTGACGAAGGCATGACTGACCCCGTGGTGGAGTCCATTGAGAAGTACAATGAAAGCGGCGACATGATTGAACTAAAGGAGCTGAATAAAAGAGGAGATGTGAAAAAATGGGAGAAGTATGTGTATAGTGACGAAGGAAACCTGGTGGAGGAAGTTTTTCTGGATGAAAAGGGCCGCATTACCACCACAGAGAAAAATATCTACCAGGACGATCTGCGGATCGAAAAGCAATACTACAATAACAAAGGCAATCTTTACAAGAAGAAGGTCTACAGGTATGAGTTCCGCCAATAAGATATGAGTTCCGCCAATAAAATAGATGAAATCCTGAATGGCTTTGAAAGCATCTCCCTGAAAGAGGTGCAGCGTGCCAGTCTCATGCGCCGGAAGGACAGTAAATTCGTATTCAGTTTCCATCACCTGCCCGCCATACTTCCTTTGGTAAAAGAGGATTACCGGGTTTTGGAAATTGAGGATCGCCGATCCCATCCTTATGTAACAGCCTACTATGATACTTCGGAACTGGAGATGTACCATATGCATCACAGGAAAATGGCTAACAGGCACAAGGTGAGGTTTCGAAAATATGGGACTTCCGGTGTTCATTTCCTGGAGGTAAAGATGAAAAATGCAAAGGGAATTACCATCAAGAACCGCGTGAGGACCCCTGGGATGGATGCCTCCATTTTGACCAGAGAAGAAGAATTCCTTTCTTCATGCTCACCCTATGGAAAAAACGGAATGATACCGGCCATGGAAAACTCTTTTCACAGGATTACGCTGGTTAGCAGGAATCAGTCGGAACGGATAACCCTCGATTTTGGTTTAACATTCGCTAACCTGCTGCACGATAACAGACTGGAGCTACCGGGTATTTCCATCGCTGAGATCAAGTATGAAACACATCTATCTGGATCCCCTTTCAATGCAGCACTGCGAAAAACAAAAATTTCACCACGTCGCTTTAGCAAATATGCCATTGGAATGGCCCTGCTAAATAGTGATTTAAAGCAAAACCTTTTCAAAGCGAAGGTCCGGCTGGTACATCAGATAAACGACAGTTATATGCAATCCATTAAATCATCATCCTATGCCTGAACATATCATGCCTGAATTCTTAAACATCGAATTGATGAACTGGGAAGATTTCTGGGACCTGGTTCTTCGAATCATTTTCAACTTTGGCGTGGTCCTTTACCTGGCCAGGTTCCTCTATTACAGGGCCACTCCGCGAAAGGACTACCTCTTTAGCTACCTTTTGATCAGCCAGGTGATCTTTCTCATCCTGTTCCTTCTTGAAAACGTCAATGTGGATATGGGGTTTGCACTCGGGTTATTTGCCATATTCGGCATTATCCGTTACCGAACCAGGCAAATCCCCATCCGTGAAATGACCTACCTGTTCCTGATTATCGGTATCACTGTGGTCAATTCACTGGCCAACAGGAAGGTGAGTTATGCGGAACTTCTGCTTGCCAATCTGGTAATTATCGTGTTAACCCACTTACTTGAGAGAGTGTTCCTGTTGAAACACGAAATGAAAAGGGAGATCGCTTACGAGAATGTCGAGTTGATTAAACCGCAGCGAAGGAAGGAGCTGATACAGGATCTGGAGGCACGTACCGGGCTCATCATCCACAGGGTGGAGATCGGAAGGATTGATTACCTGAGGGATGCTGCCAGGATTTTTATTTTCTTTTATGAACGGAACGATTGGAGACATACGGGAGACGAAGCACAGCAGCTAGGCGATAATGATGACGATTAAAGGTGCCAGGTATTTACTGGCATTCTGCGTTCTTGCCTGGTTTATCCAGGGTGAACTCCTGGGTCAACAGAAGGATTTTCAGTCATGGTGGGAATTCAATATTGATAAAGGATTAAGGAACGGGCTGGACCTGTCGGGTGAAATTGAACAGCGTTTCAGGAACAACAGTCTGCAATACGACCGTTCCCTGATTACCCTGGCAGGGGAGTTCGGCATCAATGATTATTTGAATGTCGGAGCAGGCCTGAGGGCCATCCTGGCCAGTAACCGGGAGTTGCAGCTCAATACAAAATACAGGATACATGCTGAGGCCACAGGTGGTAATATCTTCTCCGGTTTTGATTTGTCGTTTCGCATCAGGTTCCAGTATGGATTTGAAGATTTATTCGACCCGGCCTTTAAAGGTGGGAATAAATTTGGAAACAGGTACAGAGTAAAGGTGGCCCGTCATATCTTTGGGACACGGCTGGGATGGTTTGGCTCTGTGGAAAGCTGGACCCTTCTCAATAATCAATCGAACAGTCTCTTCTACAAAATACGGTACTCGGCCGGCGGCGAGTTTAACCTGAATTTCCGTTCAAAACTAAACTTCCGGTATATCCTGGAAGATGAATTCCACATGACGAATCCGATACAATCCCATATTCTCCTCTTTGGGTACTCATATAGACTGTGAGTTTATAGCTTCATCAGTTTGCACATCTCCCTCATTTGAAGGCCATCTGAAACCTCCATGGTGTAAAACCCATCTGAAAGATAGGACAGGTCGGGGAGGGTATAGGCAAATTCTTTTCCCGAATAGGGAACACTTTTTTGAAATACAATCCTCCCATTCATGTCGTACAGTGTAATAAACACAGTCGAAACAACAGGTCTGTTAAGGGTAATATATGTGCCGGAAAGATCAGAAGGATTGGGATACACATTAAGTGTATTGGGCTTTTTTATTAGTTGACCCGATTCAGTGGAGACAGGGGAACAAATTCCACCCCATTTCTCATCCATCCATGCAAGACGGTCGATGATCCATGTTCTCAGGTACTCCTCCTCCTCAGGGTAATCCATTCCCACAAAACTGTTAGGCCAGATATATTCCCCTAAAACCGGCCATCGACGGAAATTTCTGGGAACGGCCTCTTCAATTTTCTGAAATGTACTATCTAACATCAATGAGACGTTTGCAGGGTTCAGGACTGAACTGTACAGTTCGTCCCACCGGCAATATAACTGGTTTCTAAACCAGGCATCCTGCATGATGCGAGCCCACCAGTATACAGCAACCGTGAGGGTATGGGTCCAGTTTTGGGGAAGGTGAATATCCTCGGTGAAATCGTTGTTCCCATAAGTAAGATTGTAGTCCCAGGGCGGACCTGTAACCAGTTTCCCGCCGTTGGTATCTTTCTGCTTATAAAAATAGTGGCTGAGACGGAATCCATCCACGTCTTTGGAAAATTCATTAAGGATCATCAGGTCTATGAATGAAGGAATATCCAGGAAAGCGCGGTAGCCCAGCACAGGATCTTTAAAATCCTGAGATACCAGAGCCTGTTCAAACAGGAACATATGGTTCTTCACATAGGCTCTCTGATCGGGAGTAAGTTCATAATAATCGGGATCGAAATACTGATAAACCACCCGGTTAAATCCGGCAATTGGTGGCTGAACCACCGATTCCCAGTATTCTATTGGGTCCATGGCCGAGGTTTTGTCAACTCGAAGCAAATAGCCTCCGGAAATATCAATTGCCGTCGTATCGGAAGGGGTTATTTTTGCAATGGCGACCCGGTTCTTATCCCGCTTTATCTTTTCTGTAAGCACATACAATCCCTGGTAATCGCCGTTCACCACGAGTTCGATAAATCTGGTTCGGGGTGAATAATGACCAAATTTCTCGAACATGCGGTAGGTAATTACATTTCTGATTAAACTCTTGTCACCATAGGGTCCGTACAAAACAAAGTCATTTTCAACGGGCAGGTCCAATAGTGAAATATTATTATTAGTACCACTATCAGTTTGAGTCTCAATGCTATAAGAGCTTTTTGGATAAAGCCACAAGGACGATTCTCCCCTGGTTTCTATGGAAATCTGTCCATCGTACTCGTTGAATGCATCCTTCATTGAATTATACCCGCCGGGAGAATTATCGATCAATCCCATACGTGCTGTAATTCTTGGCTCGTTAGGGATCTGTTGACCATCCGTATCGATAATCATGAGGGGGAGGAGGGTGCTATCTTCTTGGAAGGGAGGGTAAAACCATGCAGGTGTATCCTGAAAATAGCTATTTCCCGACACAATGCCTGCGTGTAAAAAAACGTTTGAGGAGAGATCGGAGGATCCTATGGATTCATTATGGACTTCAATGGCCAGCACGTTATCTCCTGCCACAAGCTGCCCGAGGATGCCCTCATCAATGGATATTCTGTAGGGGGAAACACCCCGGTAAAGGCCGGCCTCGTGAAGCCCGTCGGAGGTTGAGGCCCAGGAAGTTGCACTACCTGTTTCACCCATGTTGTACCTGCTTATTTCCACACCGTTCAGGTAGGCTACAAAACCATCATCAAAATCCACATCCAGAATGAGCCCTGCCAGGGCACCCGGATCCGTTACTTCAAAGTGGTACCTGCAATACACAGAAAGGGCCGGGTTAATGGTGGTAGGATCATCCTCATCCCCGTAACCTACTCCACCCGGACCATAGTTCCATGTGCCATCGTCAAATCCAGGATTGATCCATAACGGATCCACTGTAAAGCCTGGAACCAGGTACCGGCAGGAATCCCCCGATCCCAGAATGGTTTCCCAGTGATGAATAGGGCCCCCCATCAAGTGGAAAGGAGCAAGTGAACACAGGATTAAGGTTGCATATCTTGTAAATGAATTCATCAGTTTTGCTTTCTATAGTTGGTCCCCGACACTGGCTGGACAAAGATAATCGTCCAAGGGTTGTCTCCATGGCAAAAGAGGGAAAACTTTTTGTAGCTTTCAACGGTTATTAAAGTAATGAAGAATTATTCGGAAGAAGTTGTCTCCGTGTTGAGTACCTGCCCTGTATTTATGGGGTTAAGAGAGGGAGAGCTCACAGATCTACTCAACAAATCCTCCAGCAGGGTAAGGAGCTATTCCCAGGGTGAATTTGTGGCACAAGCCGGGGAGAAGGTTTTTTTTCTTCATATCATTGTGGCAGGCAGTGTGAAAGGAGAAATGGTTGATTTTGCCGGCAAGACAATTAAGATTGAGGATATTGTTCCACCGCGTCCACTGGCACCAGCCTTCCTTTTTGGCAATCAAAACAGGTACCCGGTAAATATTGCTGCAAACAATGAGGTAAGGATTCTTTCTATCCCGGTAGATGAATTCCTGAAAATGATGCAAACCAGTGAGCGTGTCCTAAGGAATTTTGTGGATATTGTCTCCAGCAGGGGGCAATTCCTCTCCAACAAGATCAAGTTTCTGTCGTTCACATCCATCAAGGGTAAGATAGCCCAATACCTGCTGGATCTTGCCCGAAAAACAGGAACAGACCGCATCACCATGCCTCATTCCCAGGTTCAGCTGTCTGAACTATTTGGAGTTGCTCGCCCATCCGTTGGCCGGGCCATGAGTGAAATGAACCATGAAGGGATTATAAGGACGGATGGGAAAATGGTGGATTTGCTTGACAAACCCAAACTTTCCTCCCTTCTTCTCTAGTGTCTAAGGCTAAAATGGCACCAGCCCAAATTTTGAAGGATCGATGTCCCATTTCTCCAGCAACCACTTTATTACTCGGGCATCGTACTGACGATCAATGGATTCATAGTTCCCAAGGACGTTCAGACACACTTCCAGAAACTCCCCTGGGGTAGCATTTATATGGTCAATGCTGGTGAGTGCGAAGGTGCGGGCCATAGGCCGATCGCTATTCAATACCCTGTTATAGGCCTTGATGGCGTTTTCTTTTTCTCCCAGGAGGTAGAGGATCTCCGCGCCGGTTGTACTCACGTTCCAGGAGGGATCAAATGCAGCCCTTTGTATTTCTGTTACATAGGGGCGTGCTGATTCCCCCAGCAGCAATAAACCCTGAATGGCCCAGAACCTGACCGCAGAGTCATCATCCTCCAGCCATTCTACCAGGGTTTCAACGTTTTCCTCTTTGGCATCGGAGGCTATCACGGCGGAGTTCAAGATCTTCCCGAAAGGGACATCCCCACTTCGCAGGTAATCGTAAATAGGAGTATCTCCTGCACGAACGTTCCGGTCAGCTTCAGGAATAAATCCCGCATCCTTCATGGAAGTTGCCAAATCGAAACTTGCCTGCCGCATGGCAGATAATCTGGTCGACATGGCAGGATCGTTGGCGAGATTATGTATCTCCCAGGGATCATTTTCGGTATCGTACAATTCTTCCACAGGCTTTGGTTTCCACCACCGGGCCTGGACCTCATTGCACTGTCCAGATTTAAAAGCTTTTTCCCATGAGCGCATGGAAGGTGCTCTCCACAAGTATTCAAGGTGTTGCATATAGGGCCTGGAAGAGTTATAATTGCGGGTATATCGATAGGTTCTGTCCACGATGGACCGGGACATATCATACCGTCCATCCATCCGGTCGCGGAACATATAGATGTACGCAGGTTCATCTTTCTGATGGCTTCCCAGGAAAGCCCGTCCCTGCATGTAGTCGGGAGCCTCAAGATCAATGAGGCTTAACAGGGTGGGTGCAAGGTCCACAAAACTCACCAGTCGGTCCACTCTGGTCCCCGGTGTTTTTGCGGGATACAGTTTCTTAAATTTCTCAGGGATGCGGATGATAAAGGGTACATGGGTCCCCGTCTCATAAAGGTATCTTTTGCTTCTACCCAGGACACCTCCGTGGTCACTGTAGTAAAAAACAATAGTATTTTCGGCCAGTCCGGATGATTCAAGCTCTTTAAGAACCCTGCCTACCTCGGCATCCATATCCTCTACTTTGTCATAATATTGTGCCCAGTCGTGTCTCATCTCCGGTGTATCGGGGTGGTAAGGCGGGAGCACTACTTCGTCCGGGCTATGCCTGAGCTGACGACTTGGAATGGAACGATGGATGGAACTTTCGTGGCTTACGGTGAAATTAAAGACAGCAAAGAAAGGTTGTCCGTCCCCCCGTTTTGAAAAATGAGCATTTTTCCCGCACTCATCCCACATCTCCTTCAGATTTACGCTGCTGGTATTGTAATCTGTTTTGCTGTTATTGGTACAATAATATCCTTTACTTTTCAAAAATTCAGTGTAGTACCTTACCGAATCTGACTTAGCGTACGTACTGCGCATTTGTTCATTTCCGCCTGAGCAGGCATGCACGCCGGTAATGATGGTATTCCGGGTAGGTGCACAGACAGGAGCGTTGGCATAGGCATTGGTATAAAGGAATCCCTCTGATGCCAGCTTGTCCAGGTTAGGAGTTGTGGCAAAGGAATCTCCATAGCAGCCAAGCAACGGGCTGTTATCCTCACTGGTGATCCAAAGGATATTGGGTAATTCTGCTTCCCTTTTGATACAGCCGGTAAGCAGGAGAATACTAAGCAAAACAGAAAAGAATGAGAGCCTTGATTTCATGACGTTCGGGTATGGTTAGAATAAGTAGTGGTTGGATTAGTTAATGGTTGAAATTAGAATTTATTTTTGGGAATATACAACCCGTGTGCGGATTTCTTGTCTTTGATATCAAACACACGCAATCTTAGAATTCAATCGCAGTAAAAAAATTCCGGCATTACTGATCAGCGTTTAATCACCTCTTTCTTCTTTTTGTTTTACGGCTCCTGTTTAACTCCTTTTCGTGTTTGTCGTCAAAGCAGTGCATGACCACAGGAGAAGGCAGGAGCTTTTGCATTAATTTTCGTAGCTTAGAACCTCTAAAAGTCAAGGCCATGAGGACAAAAGTCGATATCAGGAACTGGAACAGGAGAGAGATTTACCTGTTTTTTAAGGATTACGAGGAACCATACTACGGGATCAGTGCAGATGTGGATTGTACGGGTGCCTATGAATATGCTAAATCGAGGAATATCTCGTTCTTCCTGTATTACCTCTACCTCACGTTAAAGGCGGTGAATCAAACCGAAGCCTTCAAGTACCGGATAGAAGGAGACGAGTTGTATCTTTACGATGTAATTAATGGCTCTGCCACTATCGACAGGGACAACGGGACATTTGGATTTTCCCATATACTCTATTTTGAGGATCTTGATTTATTTCTGGAACGGGCTACCGAGGAAATGATTGAGGTAAGGACCTCTGACCGTCTCATTAAGAGTGAGATAGGAGAAAACATTATCCACTTCTCCTCTGTTCCGTGGATACAATTTACGAATGTGAGTCATCCCAGAAGATACAGCAGACGGGATTCCATTCCCAAGGTCACCATCGGGAGGTATCATTCAACTGGACAGAAAAAAATGATTCCTGTTTCTGTACATGTAAATCATGCAGTAGCCGACGGATTGCACGTGGGACAGTTCTACCAGAACCTTCAAAAGCTTTTTCATCAGAAATAGACAAATATGCTTACCAGCTGGCTGAGTACCGGCTTATTAATTCTTCTCTGTGGTTTGCACTAACTGGAATGGTTTGTTCTCCAATTCGAACCTGATTGCCTTCCATAAATGCAATTTTACGCAGATTTATCACGTAAGATTTATGAATTCGCATAAATTGGTTATCGGGCAGAGATCCCAGAATATTTTTTATCGTATCATGCACGACCAGTTTTTTATCGTCCAGGGTAATTCGTATATAATCGCCCTGTCCTTCAATAATCCTGATGGAAGAAAACTCGACTGCATATAATTTTTTATCGGCTTTAAGCAGGATTTTGCGCTCAGAGCCATCCGTATTTTCATTGTCCTGAAGCTTTTTGAGGGCCTTGTTTATGGCTTTCATAAATCTCTCGAAGGAATAAGGTTTCACCAGGTAATCGAGTGCATTCAGATCGAAACCCTCCACGGCATATTCGGGGTAGGCCGTAGTAAAGATAATCAGAGGGGACAGGGTAAGAGACCGGGCAAAGGAGATCCCCGACAAACCAGGCATGTTTATATCAAGGAAAATCATGTCGACCGGTGATTTATTGAGTTGATGGATAGCTTCAATTGCATCCCGGCATTCAGCAACTATTTCGAGATCCTTTACATCGGCGATGTACTTTTTTAGCACATCACGTGAAAGAGGTTCATCATCTATGATTATGCAGGTGGCCATGGTCAGACGGTAAGTTCAATTTGAAGATTTACGCTAAAAACACCGTCTTCTTTGGCAATGAATATCTTGTGTTTGCCTGGATACATTAGCTCCAGCCTCTGTTTGGTATTTTCAATGCCAATTCCTTTTCTTTTTTCCAGATCGAGGGAAACGGATTTTCCCAGACTATTTTTGATCTTAAACTCCAATTCTTTTTGTCCCATCTTGATGGAAATATGTACAAATGCACCTGAAAGGCCGCTCTGTAGTCCGTGTTTAAACGCATTTTCAATGAAGGGAATCAGCAACATGGGGGCAATCCTCTTATCTTTCATATCACCTTGCACATCCAGTATTATCTCGGTCCGGATGGGGTCAATTCTGTGTCTGTGGATCTCCACATAGTCTGTGATCATTCTAATTTCCTTTTCAAGATTCACGCTCGATTGTTCGGTTTCATACAGGGTGTATTTGAGAATTTCTGACAGTTGCAGGATCACCCTGGGGGTCCTTTCTGACTTTTCAAGCGATAAGGCATATATCGTTTGTAAACTGTTGAGCAGGAAATGCGGGTTGATTTGTGACTGAAGTGATTTCAATTGGTGACTGGTGGTCATTCGCTCAACCCGCATAAGCAGGAACCAACTCCTGGATAGCTTTAAGAGGGTTGTCAGCAGCAAAAGGCTCCCTGTATAAAGCATAAGCTGAGGAAAACTGTAAAAGGAAATGAAATAGTAATTGGGCAATAAAAAATCAATCCACCGATCGAACAGAAAAAATAAGAAGAGGGCACCGGTTCCCAACAATACGAGAAAAAAGAGAACATACAGCAAGTATTGCTCACTTTTCAGGTACCTGGGGATGAAATGATATAGGTTCAGATAGACAATGGTGATAAGCGGAACAAGGAAGATTGCCGTATAAATCAGGTCAATATTTTCATAAGAACTGGAAGTCTTGAAAATATTCAGGAGAATATAAAGAACGACTCCCCAGAACAGGACGTGTTGCCATAAGGTCCGTCTAAAGATAATCAGGTCGGTTAAGCTGAAGCCGCTTGAGATCCGCTGAATCTTCCGTGTAGGGCTTGCTATGGGTTGTGTGTTTGCCATGATCAGTCCCAATATAAGAAAAAGCCTCCGAAGTCACTAAGACTTCGGAGGCTTTGGTAATTATGAAAATCTACTAAACCTATTGACCCTTAAATTTCTATTTCAGGAGTGTCATTCTTTTAGTCGCATAGAAATTTCCTGCATGAATAGTATAGAAATAGATTCCTCCTGCCTCATTTCGAGGATTCCAGTGAACAGAATAATCTCCGGGCTGTAGTGTATGGTTCAACAGTTCTGCTACTTGTTCTCCGAGTATGTTGAAGACTCTTATTGCAATCTTCTCTTGCTGAGCTGTTGTAAACTTGATTTCAGTGGAATACTTAAATGGATTCGGGAAATTCTGCTCCAAACTGATCGATATTGGAGCACTGATTTCATCCTCCGTAGAAGTTGCCTCTTCAATCACCACTACCGGGCAGTTCACATCGGCCACTCCTAACGCCAGGATATTGGCCGCCGTAGCGGAAGCGAGATCACCCACGTTTTCAAAATCGGCATTGTCATACACATTGACCTCCCAGAGTGGTGAATAACTGGCATCGTCTGGCAATGTGGCGACTACGTTATGCGTTCTGCCCATAGCCGTATCGGACACAAAACCTGATGGCGGGCCACCGCCCTCCATACCCGGGTTAATGTTGAAAGTCACATATATAGGCGAGGTAGGAACCATATCCGACCCGTCTACCATCAGGTTTTTTTCGCTGAAGGTAAAATAGTAGACAGTCATTCCTTTATACCAGCCCACAGTCAGTTCCGTACTTTCTCCCCCGAGCCTTAAATTTGCTGTTGAACCATAAGGTACCACCGGACAATTAACCAGGATGGTGGTTTCTTCGATCGTGTAGCCGGCATCCATGATCTGTGCGTAGCCAGTCACGGTATTGGCCACATAATCCACCGGTACGGTTACTTTCCGGACTTCCCAGAAGTCATTGTAACCGCTATCGCCGGGGATCACATCGATAATGTTCATTTGACCATCCACCGGGGTTGCTTCACCTTCACGGAACAAAACGTAGATGGGAGCCGGTTCGGTAGGCATGACATCGAAGTTGTAATAAGAGATTAATTCGCCATTGGGACCGAGACCTTTGGTAATGAATGGTTCAGCGTCGAAATCGATGGGTTCGTTTGGCCCGGGCATTCCGTTTGACTCATCCCTGACAAAGAGATTGCCAGCCTCCATACTGAAACGGTCGATGGTGGCGGATTGAGCCACTACCGGGCAGTTCACATCGGCCACTCCTAACGCCAGGATATTGGCCGCCGTAGCGGAAGCGAGATCACCCACGTTTTCAAAATCGGCATTGTCATACACATTGACCTCCCAGAGTGGTGAATAACTGGCATCGTCTGGCAATGTGGCGACTACGTTATGCGTTCTGCCCATAGCCGTATCGGACACAAAACCTGATGGCGGGCCACCGCCCTCCATACCCGGGTTAATGTTGAAAGTCACATATATAGGCGAGGTAGGAACCATATCCGACCCGTCTACCATCAGGTTTTTTTCGCTGAAGGTAAAATAGTAGACAGTCATTCCTTTATACCAGCCCACAGTCAGTTCCGTACTTTCTCCCCCGAGCCTTAAATTTGCTGTTGAACCATAAGGTACCACCGGACAATTAACCAGGATGGTGGTTTCTTCGATCGTGTAGCCGGCATCCATGATCTGTGCGTAGCCAGTCACGGTATTGGCCACATAATCCACCGGTACGGTTACTTTCCGGACTTCCCAGAAGTCATTGTAACCGCTATCGCCGGGGATCACATCGATAATGTTCATTTGACCATCCACCGGGGTTGCTTCACCTTCACGGAACAAAACGTAGATGGGAGCCGGTTCGGTAGGCATGACATCGAAGTTGTAATAAGAGATTAATTCGCCATTGGGACCGAGACCTTTGGTAATGAATGGTTCAGCGTCGAAATCGATGGGTTCGTTTGGCCCGGGCATTCCGTTTGACTCATCCCTGACAAAGAGATTGCCAGCCTCCATACTGAAACGGTCGATGGTGGCGTCCTGTGCTGTGTCCGGATCGGCCTGCGCGGTTACAAATCCCGATATTCCGGAAAAGAACATCAGCAATGATAGTGTGTAAATTTTTTTCATCATCATAGTTTTTGTTAAAGAATAGTGTTCAGATTCTCTTTGATTGGAAAGAATTACGGAGGTTTCAAGTCAAATGTACATTTCAATAGTTGTGTAATTGTCACATTATCATAACAATTCTATCACATTTTAAAATGCCATTGAATCAAGTGGATAATATTGAATGAAGTTTCCAGTATGTAACCTGTAAAATGTCAGGCCTCCAGGCCATTTGACGGACATGTAAGAAATAATCGGGCGACGCTCTTGATGCCTATATACAGAAATTATGGGGATAGAAAGTCAAAAGATTTGGACTCGAATACCAAAGCCGGGAAATTATTCCGATCACCCTATACCCCAATAAATGCCTTCCAGAAGCACCATGTTTTTGGAAGCTAACCTTAATAATTAAGAAATCTGATTGGAAGGAATATGAACCGGAATTTAAGGAGATCCTTCGTGTTGTTTTAGAGTATTTGGGAATAGCAGGTGATGATGGTTTTAATTGTTACCACAATATCTAATCCTGGATGAGAATACACAGGTCATTGCATTTGAACCATTTTATTTTAAACATAAATGCATGCAACCAGACACGCTTCATTTTGAGCGACAAAATGACAAAGGGGCGAATCCTATCACACAACTGGCTTTTACACTTGCCAACGGATTCACTTTTGTGGAATATTACCTTTCACGTGGCATGGACATCGATGATTTTGCTCCCAACCTTTCTTTCTTCTTCTCAAATGGCTTGGATCCTGAAATACCATATTCAGACTTCTGGCCGGTCCCTTCATGCTCGAGAGATCGAGTTCAACGATATCCGAACCACCCTGCAGGCCCTGCATGCTGTCTATGACAATTGCAATTCTCTTCACACGTATGCGTATGATGAGGCCATTACAACTCCAACCCAGGAATCTGTACGTCGTGCCCTTGCCCTACAGTTGATCATCAATTATGAGTTCGGACTTACTAAAAATCAGAATCCAATGCAGGGTTCATTTATAATAGAAAAGCTGACCGACCTCGTAGAAGAAGCCGTTTTGAATGAGTTTGACAGGCTCAGCGACAGGGGTGGCGTTCTTGGCGCAATGGAAGCGATGTACCAACGGACGCGGATACAGGAAGAGTCGTTGTATTATGAGGGATTGAAAAACTCGGAAGAACTGCCATTGGTGGGTGTGAACACATTTCTTTCCCCGGAAGGCTCCCCAACCATGATCCCCGGTGAAGTAGTAAGGGCAACTAACAGGGAGTAAAATTTTCAACTTCTGGTACTCGAACGGCTAAGGGCTACATATGGTCCGGAATCGGACCAGCATCTTGATAATCTGAGAAATGCAGCCATTGAAAACAGGAATGTCTTCGAGCAATTGATAGAGGCTACCAAGGTATGTTCACTGGGCCAGATCACCAATACTCTTTTCAAGGTTGGAGGTGAGTACCGTCGCAGCATGTAACAACGAATTATATTATTACTACGCCGGGATGCTGGTCAAACATTGTGGTGGACTAAGGGACATTTCTTCAGAATTGCTTTTGCCGCTTTAATAAATTCTGGTGTATATCCGGGAGAAGCTGCTTATATTTTTCGATCGGAATGTTTTTCTCATTGGTCCTCCGATATGATCAGTATACCCGTCTGAAAAAAGGTAGATGATATCGCTTTTTTCAAATTGCAAATCTAACGGAAGCTAACGCGCGAGCAGGATTCAATGGTGTTCCTATGTTCGACCGGGTTCTCTCAAGTATTATGTCAAAACTTCATTAAATCATAAGAAGTTGAGCAACTTCGGTAAAAATAGGATGATTCCGATTACAACTGCAGCAATACCCGCAATGAGGACAGCAGCGGCACCATAGTCTTTAACCATTTTAATGACCGGATTTATCCGGGGAGATACATGATCCGCAAGCCGCTCGATAGCTGAGTTCAGTATCTCAACCACAAAAACGAGTGCAATAATGCCAACAAGAACGGACCACTCTACCAGAGAAATATGCAGAAAGATCCCCAATGCCACAGCGATGATAGTAGCTGCTAGATGTATCCTGGCGTTGTGCTCATGGAATAAAAGGCTGCGAAGCCCGGAAAAAGCATGTATAAAACTCTTTAACCTGCTGCCAACGGAGAATTTTCTTTGATAATCTGCCATAGAGATATATTTTCCTTTAACCGGGAGCAAACAGAATAAATGAGGTAAATAACAAGGACGAAATTACTAGTCCGATCATAAATACCGTGTACGCGATTCTTAATAACCTGTACTTTTGCCCAATCACCTTCCCAAGGCTGTATTGATCCCTGATCATGCTTGAATACAGATAGTTTTGATCATCCATCATTTCCTTTACGGCCCACTCATATTCATCCATATCCATCTTATAAAAGTTACCGAAAAAGAGAAGATTTATTCGTTTGTTTTGAATATCCTCTTTACTGAATTTTCCAGATGAAATCTTTGGGCGGGTTGATAAAATGGCAAAAATGATGGTGGCCAGGCAGGTTGATGTAAAAATAATAGCCGGGAAAGTGATGACCGGATAATCGGATATTTTGCCTATCCCGATGGATACGAGCACAGTCAATACAATAGTGTTAATAGAAATGAGGATATTTGCCTTATTGTCTGCAATGGAACTCAGATTAATTTGATTCCTTGCCGTTAACCTGAACATAGATTCGACACCTCTGCCGGGCAGTTTCTCTTTCTTCAGTTGCTTT